>JAZNJY010000001.1:0-28954 GCA_045578285.1 Candidatus Nanosyncoccus sp.
TACGAATGAGCTGCTCTACCAACTGAGCTACATCGGCACACGCCATAACGGCACACAATCATTATAGCATACCCTATTTCTTTTTGATAGGCGGAATTGGTTTTTTGATGCGATTTTTTTCGCCAAGACTAATGGCGCGCATGAGTTTTTGGCGAGCATGCGGAGTGATGATTTTGTCTAGCCAGGAAGATTTTGGAGTTTGGTTTTTTGAAGTTAAGATTTCTACAATATCACCTTGTTCTAGCTTGTGATTTAGGTTGCTCATCTTGCCGTTGATTTTGACGCCAATCACATGGTCGCCGATAGCAGAATGTAGACGGTAAGCAAAATCTAGCGGCAGTGAACCTTTGGGAAGGTCAATAATGTCGCCCTTTGGGGTGTAAACAAAAATCTTGTCTGCGAAGAGATTGAGTTTGAGTTTTTTGAGATCCACTTTTTTGCCCTCACGAAGGCGTGCGGCCGTAGTCTGTAGCTCTGTTATCCAAAGAAGGTTGGTTGGGAGATGTTCAATCTTCCCTTTTTTGTAATTTTCGGTGAGTTTTTGTTCGTTATAATAGAAGCTGGCAGCAAGACCACGTTCGGCGTATTCGTGCATTTCTTTGGTACGGATTTGGAACTCGACCACGTGCTTATCTTTGGTGATGACGGTAGTGTGAAGAGATTGGTAACCGTTTTGCTTTGGCATGGCTATGTAATCTTTGATGCGGCCACCCATCGGCGTGTAGAGAGAGTGGATGACGCCAAGTGTAAGGTAGCAATCCGTGACGTCATCAACAATGACGCGAAGTGCGGTAAGGTCGTAAATTTCATTAATATTTTGGTTGTGCTTGGCGAGTTTTTTATGAAGCGAATAGACAGATTTGACGCGACCAGAAATCTCGAAATGAATTTTTTCTTTTTTGAGAGCGGCAGAGACTTCTTCTTCGATTTTTTTGAGCGAACGAGCGGCGGATTTGTTGCGTTTTTCGATCAAATCTTTGAGCTCATCGTAGCGTTTCGGGTCGACATACTTAAAGGAGATGTCCGCCATTTCTACGCGAAGACGCCCCATGTTAAGACGGTCGGCAAGTGGCGCGAAGACCTCAAGAGATTCTTTGGCGATTTTCTTTTGTTTGTCTGGCGGAAGAGCGCTTAAAGTGCGGAGATTATGCAAGCGGTCAGCAAGTTTAATGATTAGGACACGAATATCATCCCCAAGCGCAATCATTAGTCGCAAAAAATTATCTTTGGTCTTAGGGAGATAAGTGTCAATGTCGCGCATGCCGTTTCTAGCGGTGGAAAGTTTTGTGACGCCGTCAACCAGAAAAGCGACCGATTCGCCAAACTCCTTTTTGATGTCACTCAAAGTGAGATTAGTGTCTTCTACAGTGTCATGAAGAATACCGGCGATAATGGTATCTTCGTCCATGCCCCATTCTTCGAGGATTTTTTTCACAGCCAAAGGATGGATAATATATGGCTCGCCAGTTTTTCTGAACTGACCCTCGTGAGCCTTAGTAGCAATTTCGATAGCGTGTTTGATTCGCTCAGAATCTTTCATAGTTTAATTATATCAAAAACTAATTCATTTCTAAGCGCATCTTTGGTGAAAATTTGAAAAAATAATTTGATGGAAGCCTTCCGGTATTTCAGTACCGGCTTTCCATCACTATTTTTTAAAATTTTCAGCCTTTTTAGGATGCGCTTAGAAATGATTTAGTTTGCAAATTAAATCTTTGAGTTCTTTGTCCGTCTTGCATTTGAAGGTGAGGGATTTGCCGGAGATTTTAACGGCGATGCCGTATTTTTCCGAAAGCGAATCTTCATCCTTGTGACTGAGGCGCTGTTTCATGAGGGCGGCGCTAGATTTTTTCTTGTTGTCGCTAAAATAGCGCTCTACTTTACGGGCAGTCCAGCCCTCTTTGATGATTTTCGGTAAAACTTTTTTAATGGTGGCTTCGTCTTGAGAGACGAGCGGTCGCATTACACCTTCGGTAAGTTTTTCTTTGACCATGATTTTTTTGGCTTCGTCTGGAAGATTCAGAAGACGCATGGTACCTATCACGGAGGCTTCGGACTTACCAACTTTTTTTGCAATATCTTCGGCGGACATATTGAACTGAGACTTCAGCTTAGCATAAGCCGTAGCGAGTTCGATGGCGTTTAAATCTTCACGCTGGGCGTTTTCGATAATGGAGAGCTCGAGGCGATTCTGAGAATCCAACGTACGAATGATGGCTGGGATTTTTTTGAGTCCGGCAATCTTAGACGCGCGCCAACGGCGTTCGCCGGCGACAATTTTATACTTGCCGTCCTCTTTCGTAACAACGATTGGCTGCAAAACACCGTGCTCTTTGATGGAGGCTGCAAGCGCATTAATGGCCTCTTCGCTAAATTCCTGACGTGGTTGCTCTTCATCGCGAAAAACTTCTTCGAGTTTGAGTTGCCTTAGGTCGCCTTTTTCTTCGGAAGCAGTAAGGTCGAATTCCTCATCAACTAAATCGGTAGGAATGAGCGATTCAAATCCGCGTCCGAGTCCGCTTTTTAATGCTGTCATTTTGTTCTTCCCTCCAATTCTTTCGTAAAATCTTTGTACGCGCGAGCGCCTTTGCTAAATTTGTCGTAATCGCCAACTGGGACGCCGTGACTTGGCGCTTCGGCTACGCGGACGTTTCTTGGGATGGTGGTGTTAAACGCTAAATCTTTGAAGTATTTTTTGATTTCTTTGAAAACTTGAGTGGAGAGGCTGGTACGTTTATCGTACATGGTGGCGACTACACCAAGAAGTTTAAGATTTGGGTTGGCCTGCTTCATGACGAGCTTCATGGATTCGAGAAGCTGTGCAACTCCCTCCAGAGCGTAAAACTCGGTTTGTACTGGGAGCAAAAGATAATCCGATGCAATCATGCCATTAACTGTAAGGAGACTAAGGCTTGGGGGAAGATCAATGATGACGTAGTCATACTCTTCCCTTATGCTATTGATGGCGTCGCGAAGACGGGTGAATTTCTTTTTTTGACTGGTAATTTCAACTTCAGCGTTAGCAAGCTCTGGAGTGACTGGAGCAAGGTCAAATTTTTTGTATTTAGTTTTACGGATACAATCTTTCATTTCGGCTGCACCCAAAACGACTTCAGTCATGGTGACACCGAGCTTGTCGTCTTTTTCGATGCCAAGACCAGAAGTGGCGTTTCCCTGTGGGTCAAAATCAACGAGGAGAGTCCTAAACTTGTCCTTTGCGAGATAATAGCTCAAATTAACAGCAGTAGTAGTCTTGCCGACACCGCCTTTTTGATTTGTAACACATATTACCTTCGCACTCATCATGCTTATAATTATAACACATAAACAAACAAAAAAACAGTTCTTTGAGTTGCGCTTCGCCAGCGCCCGCCGTTGCGGGGCTGGCTCGCTAGTCCTCGTCGTGACTGCGGCAACTCAAAAACTGTTTTTTGTTTGTTCTTGTAAACTACTACGCGATTTTTGTAATCTCAATCTCTGAGTATTTCTGGCGGTGACCAGTCTCTTTGTGAACGCGTTTCTTGCTATGGTAGCGAATAACGCGAACTTTGTCACCTGCAACCTTGTCGGCTACGACTTTGGCTGAAACTTTTACGCCTTTTACCGTAGGAGTGCCGACTGTAGTTTTGTCGCCATCAATTACGAGTAAAGCATCAGTTTCGAGCTCTTTGGTTCCTTCCGGGAGGAGGTCCACCCGTAGGGTCTCTTTTTCCTCGACGAGATATTGTTTCCCGCCAACGAGGATAACTGCTTTCTTCATATTTATCCTTTTGTTAATAACTTGTGCTATTATATCACAAATTATTGTTTTTGGGAAGAGTCTTCGCCGGTTTTGGTATCTTCGCCGTCTTTATCGTCTTTGCCGGAAACTTTGTCTTCGACATTCTTTAGAGTGCGGTGCGTGCGCCAGAAGTAGAAACCTGCACCAGCGATGGCGAGAATAATAACGACTGCCAAAACGATTTCTAGTGGACCGGTTTCGACGATTTTGTCTGGTAGTTGTTCTTCTGGCTTTTCTGGAGTAGCGCAGCCTTCAGTCTTTTTGACCGTCACCTCGGAAGAAGCGGTATCAGAATCGCCCGACGCAACTTCACTATCGTAAATTAAGGTAGCCGTGTTTTTGAGAGTTTTGCCAGTACAGTCAAAATCCGTACCAGCTTTAGCACGATACTTAATGAAAACCGTATTGCCCGTACCAATTCTGCCAAGATTATAACCCGTAGCTGTGATGTTATCAGAAAGAACATCCTCAGTACTAGATTCATTTGCGCTGAGACGCACACTGCCAGGGACTAAGGTTAGACCTTCCGGCATAGAATCTTTGATAGTGGCGTTCGTGAGTGCGGTATCGCCGGCGTTTTTGATAGTGAGCGTAAATTCAACTTCTTCGCCAGGAGCAAGATTAGTTTTATCGGCGGTTTTCGTGACGGTGCCAGCAAGTTCTTTTGCCTCTACGACATAGGTGACAACTCCATGATATTCTTCACATCCAGGAATAACACCATTGAGAGCATTGAGACCAAGTAGGCTACCGGTTTCGGTGAAAAGTGAAGATGGCATGGTTGAATTGTTTGCGCCCCAGTCATTATAGATTTTTGCGGAGCCAGCTACATAATTCAAAAGAACCTTATTGGTCTTAGTGGTAAAATAGGCTTCATCCCAAACTGCATGCGGGTTGGAATTGTCTGCAGTAATCGTAGCTGAGACAGTTCCCTTTTCGCCAGCAGTAAGGACGGTCGGGAAGGCAGTGGACATACGAGTACCAAGTGCTACGCCGACATTATTATGCGCGGAATCATTATAGGTTGAAGATGCGTCGTTATGGAAATAGACGTAGACCATGTATTGCTTACCAGGAATAACTTCAACTTCGTTTTTAAGGTTGGTGACATCCGAATGAATTTCACCAACACGAACGAAGTCGCGCTCGTCGCCAATAGTCGGGTTGTTCGTGATTGAGTTGAAAGTTGGATAGCTGGCTGGCTCTTCCATAGTAAAGGTTTGACGGTCTGGACCCCAAGCGTTAGCGCCGGCAGCAAAGCTGAGGCTGGCGGCCAAGATTGAGAGCGAAATTTTTGTGATTTTTTGAGTTTTCTTCATGTTTTCCTTTCTTGCCTACCCGTTAGTTAATACCTAAGTCTGCTAAAATGTCGCTGACTTCCGAACCGCTGGCTTGTTCAATTTCCTCTCGATCCGCTCTTTCTTGAGCTTCGGTGTCAGACTCTACTGGATTTGATTCAGCGTTGCCAGCGTTGGCTCCACCACGATCTTCGCTATAATTATTTTCGCTACTTACGGTGTTTACCGTAGACTCCGATGCGTCAGAGCCAGAGGACTCTGATGACTGGCTTATGGTCTCCGCCTCTCTTGAAGAATCGTTTTGGACGATGTTCGCTTCTGTCCCTTCGTAGGATTCCGAACTTGGTCTTGATGTTCTTTCTTCAACTGCTTCGACGTTTTCGGTTCTCTCGATATTAACCTCGTTGCTATGGATGTTTGATGCGATATCTTCGGCGATTTGATTGTCGATACGAGTCATATTTTCGTAGTTTTTAGGTTCAGCATGTTCAACTTGTGGAGTTTCCGAGCTAGAACCACCACCTGGGGCCGGGGTTGGAGTGAATGTGTCCGGAACGACGTAGTCTGGAGTAGCGATTGGACCACCCGTTGGACCGAATTCAAAAGGAGTCTGGATAGTGACTGGTGGCACATCTTCTTTTATTTCGGCTGGGGTTACGATTGAAGTTGCTTCTGGGGTTTGCGCCGGTGTGATGATGGTTTGCGGCGGAGTTTGAGTCTTTTTCTTATAGCTTCTTTTGATTGTAGTAGTTGGCTGGAGACCACATTTTAGGTTAAGCCTCCAAAGTAAGGTTTTATTGCCGTTATCATCTACTTCGTAGATGAGAGCTTGTTTAGAGCCATGACGCTCCACATAGTCATCAAGGTATAGCTTCATGTTTTCTGGGGTTGGATCGCCGTCTGAGTTTTTATTCAAATAGAAGGATTTTTGTGGTTCATTTACGGATTCATAATCTATAATGGTATTTTTTCCGTTCACTTTGTCGGCTATCATATCGGCTATCTTACGCTTGATGACAGCTGCATCAAGATCATTCGTGTTGCTGAGATAGTCATCAAGCTCCTCGTAGCTCATATTGTAGATGCCGAGCTCTTCTTGTTCTTTCTTAGTAAAGCCGCCGTCTTCGGTTTTAACATAGGCAGCTAAAATTTCAGGCATTCCGCCGTTGGTCGCCTCGAGGATTCTCTCCTTGGTGAGTTCTGGGTTGTCATAACAATCCAAACAATCCTGGCCGAAGTAGATTTCTTTTTGTCTTTTTTGCCACCAGCCATAGTCGTATGATTTTTCTTGGTCTTTTTCGCCGGAGTCGGCCGCTGTCTCGGCGATAGTTTCGTCGACGGCTTTTTCGATTTCGGATGGTGTGGCTGTGCCAGCATCTTGCTCAGTGGCCGTTTGCGGTCTAGATGCGCCAGCTTCTTTTTGCTTAGCAAATCCAAACGAAAGGATGCCAGCAAGCGAGATAGCAGCTACCGATGCAAAGAATCTCTTGATGCCGTTGTTTTTCTTGGCCTTTTTCTTAGTTTCCCTTTCGATAGCCGGAGATGGATATTCGTCAGTTGTTGGTAGAATGTTTGCGGACGACTGCTGGTCGGCCTTCTCAATAATTGGAGATGGGTATTCGCCGGTTTTTGGCGCAACCTTTATGATTGGAGTTGGGGTGTCATTTTGAGGTGGGGTGTTTTCTGAAGTTGGGTTACTTTCCGGGGTTGGAGCTGGAGTTGGGGCATCTTCTGCAGCCGGAGCTGGTGTATCTTTTTTCCCTTCTAGGGCAGCGATTCTCTTTTCAATCTCGGCTTGTTTGGCTTCGAGAGCGGCAAGTTGTTTTTTAAGCTCTTCTAGGCGCGCGATTTTTTCGCCACGATCCATCGCGTCTATAGTTTTTTCGCCGCGCTGCTGATTTTTAGCCTTATCGACAACCTCTGGCGTTTTTGTCGTTTCTTCTTTTGGCGCCTCATTTTTTGGCGCTGCGACGTCATTTGTAAAATCATACATAATGGACCTATTGGTACCGTCTCCGTCAGAAGTTTCTACGGTATTATTTACAAAATCATAGATTATTTCCTTACCGGCCATTTTCATCTCCTAAGAAATCGGCACTAAATTCTTGAACCGCCTCGTTAATTTTTTGGTCGAGATTTACTCCCGCTTTTTTGAAAAAATCTCTGAAAACAGTTGGATCTTCTTCTTGGTCATCAAAAATTTTATTAATTTCTTTCGTCTGCTCGGTGTCTAGGCTGCCGAAAATTTTGTCACTGATCACATTGTCTAACCTGTGTATGCCGTCCTCGCGGATGGTGTTGATATTTTCCGGAGTTTCACCCGGATATTTTTGAGAAATGAGCGTATCTACAACCTTGGCTAGAATGTCGCGCTCGACAAGATATTGTTCCATTTTATAGTTTTTGATGACCTTTCTGCTTTTAAGCTTAGCACAAGCTTTTAATTTGGTCAAATTTTTTGCATATAGAAAAACCGAACAGATGTTCGGTTTTCATGTTTGTGCTTCAGTAGGATCACTAGAAGACACCGATAATTATGATGGCTAGATTGTAGATAGGTTCAAAGTATCTTACATCGGTAATCCTTTCTGTTAAAGTTGATATGCTGTCTTTCAAAGTACTGCTCCTTTCTGTTTATGTTTGTTTTACTGCGAGTTGTTGTCTTTATCCAAAGACGATTTCGGAGAGTTTTGCACCGATTTTACGGTTTTTGATTCTTGCTAGAGATTCGTCGCTAATTTCTGCTGGCGAGACATAGGTAGCTTCTCCACTGTAATACTCAAATCTTGTTGTTTGATGTGTTCTTTCCGCCATTTTTGTTTTCCTTTTTGTTTTTTATTTTTATTTGTTAGAATGTTTGTTTTGTTTTCTAACTTATTTTGAGTATAGCACACATTGGCAAAAAAGTCAATAGTGTTTATGCTTTATTTTCGAATTTTGTCAAGTATAACAGGGGTTTGGGCAAACAAAAAACCAGTTCTTTTCGTTGCGCTTCGCCAGCGCCCGCCGTCGCGGGGCTGGCTCGCTAGTCCTCGTCGTGACTGCGGCAACTCAAGAACTGAGTTTTTTGTTTGTCTGCACTAGATTCTTTCCAAAGAAATAGTGATGTTTTCGCCGTTTACTTTAGCGATTTCGTCGTGGGCGAAGTTGCCGCCTTTGATTAGCTCGTCAGCTAGGACCTCGGTTTTGACCAAGTCTTCGTAGCCTTCTGGTATATCTACAGAGAGGGAGAGCTTGATGCGGTCATCCATGTCTAGCTTAGCATTTTTGCGGGCAGACTGAATTGCGCGGATGAGGTCACGAGCGTAGCCTTCTTTCTTTAATTCATCAGTGAGGGTCTTGTCTAGGAAGAGCTCATCACCATAGACGACTTCTTTAACATTGACCTCGTCGGCGATAATTTGCTCGTAGAAATCATCGAGTTTTTCGCCAGCATAGACTAGCTTAGAAAGAGGTTGGCGGACTTTAATCTGAGCCTCGGTGTCGGACCTTTGCATGCGAAGAGCGAGCGCATCAGTGATGATCTTGCGGGTTTCGGCCATTTTTTCAATAACATCCGTGTCGATATTCCCTGCGGCTGGCCAGTCCAAGAGATGGACAGACTCTTCGCTGCCGGTCATCTTTTGGTAGAGTTCCTCAGCTAGAAATGGCGTGAATGGAGCCATGAGTTTGGTCGTGTATATTAAAACATAGTGCAATGTCGCAAAGGCCTGGAGCTTATCTTGCTCGTCTTCATTCTTGCTAAAGCGACGACGAGAGCGACGTACGAACCAGTTTGATAAATCATCGATAAACGGCAAGACACCTTCGAGGGCCTTCGGAATGTTATACTCTTCCATGCCAGAGGTGATTTCGTCACGGAGTTGATACATACGCGAAACAATCCATACATCCAAAGGGCTTGGAATGGTGCTTTCTCGGGACGGGTCGCTCGCGCCCGTCGTTACGGGGCTCGCGCCCTCATCCTCGGTCGTAACCTCCGGAAGCCCTCGAATAGCACTATTCTCAAGCCCTTCCGAATTTATACTGTTTATTTCAGCATATGTGGTGAAGAAGTCGTAGACGTTCCAGAGCATGGCAAGTTTGCGATTGACGTCAGAGACATCTTTGTCAAGAAGAGCAAAATCCTCGCCGGAGAGAACCGGGCTAGAAAGCAGAAGGAAGCGAAGCGAGTCGGCAGAATATTGATCCATGAGGAGATTTGGGTCGGTGTAGTTGCCGAGAGATTTGCTCATCTTGCGGCCGTCGTTCCCCGCCAAAGTACCAGTCGTAATGACGTTTTTATATGCATTCTTGTGGCCGGCGGCAGCTTTTTTGCCGAAAGCACCAATTTCCGCTAGCGCAGTGTTTACAGCGTGAACATAATAGAACCAAGCGCGAACCTGACCGACATATTCGACGATAAAATCGGCTGGGTAGTTTCGTTCGAATTTTTCTTTGTTCTCAAACGGGTAGTGAAGCTGCGCAAATGGCATCGAGCCGGATTCAAACCAACAGTCCAAAACTTTTTCGATACGAGTAAAGTGCTCGCCGTTAATATCGAAGGTGATTTCATCAACCCATGGACGATGATAGTCATCAAGAGTCTTGCCAGAAAGCTGCGCAAGCTCTTCGTAGGAGCCAATGACTTTTACTGAGCCCTTGTCGCCCTTCCAGACCGGCATGGCGGTAGCCCAAAAACGATCGCGAGACAGGTTCCAGTCTGGAGCTTGCTCGATATTTTTAGCGAAACGACCATGTTTCAAATGTGCTGGGAACCAATTGATATTCTCGTTTTCTTCGAGCATGATTTTCTTTTGGCCGTCAATATCAAAGAACCAGCTTGGGAATGCACGATATATAATACGTTCTTTGCTGCGTGGATTAAATGGATATTCGTGTTGGATATATTCAATCTTATAGATGATGCCAGCTTTTTCGAGGCATTTGGCAATAAATTTGTTGCCAGCCCAAGCCTGGATGCCGGTTTCATCTGTGTCGCGAACACCGAGAGCGTGGAGTTTTTCAGCCATTTCTTTTAGATAATAACCGTTTTCATCTAGACAATCGACAAAGTCAACTTCATATTTGCCAGCAAGAGCATAATCATCTTCGCCGTAGGCTGGAGCGATATGGACAATGCCAGTACCATCATCGGCGGAAACAAAATCACCTGGGAGTACTGTGTAAGTGTCTTTTCTGATGACGGTTCCCTTGTCGCCACGCAGACCAAGATCAAAAAGCTCGTCAGCGACTTCAATGATTGGCTCGTATTTTTTGCCGACTAGGTGTTCGCCTTTGAAAGCTTGTTCTGGTTTTATGTCTTCGCCGAACAATTTTTCGGCACGAGAGAGTGCAACGATGTATTTTTCGCCGTCTATATTATATATACCGTAGTCTAGCTCTGGATTGACTGCGAGACACATATTGGCAGGGAGAGTCCATGGAGTTGTAGTCCAGGCAAGGAGATATCCTTCATCGGATTTGAATTTTACATAGGCAGAAGGGTCGGTGACAACTTGATAAGCGTCGTTATCCATGGTAACCTCGGCTTTAGAAACAGGAGTAGCAAACTTAGTGTCGTACATTAATACTTTGCGGCCTTCGTAGATTTTGCCGGCTTCGTATAGCTTTTTGAATGCCCACCATACCGACTCCATAAAATCCTTATTCATGGTGCGGTAGCAGTTATCAAAATCCACCCAGCGACCGATACGGTCAATAGTAGAGCGCCAAGTTTCAGAGTTAGCAACCATGGATTCGCGAGCCTTAGTAATGTAATCTTCGAGGCTCCATTTAGTACCGATGTCGCGACGATCAGTGATGCCAAGTTGTTTTTCAACAAAGTTTTCGGCTGGAAGACCGTGACAGTCCCATCCCCAACGACGCTCCACGCGGTAGCCATTCATGGTCCAAAAACGAGGTACGGCATCTTTTACGATAGAGCTAAGGAGCGTACCGTGATGTGGATTGCCCGTAATAAACGGTGGTCCATCGTAAAACACATAAGATTTGTCAATCGGTCTTGACTCGACTGATTTTTCGAAGGTTTTGTTCTTTTTCCACCACTCAGTGATAGACTTTTCGTATTCAATTGCCTTTCGGCGTTCTCCTGCTCTGTATTTCATATTTATTATTATACCACACGTACTCTATAATATAGTTGAAAAAAATAAAAAATATGATATGATAGATTAAGATTTATAGTACATTAGAAAGGTGGTAAATGAGTATGAAAAATATCTACGAGCCGAATGAGGCTACAATGTTTACGTATCTACGCGGGAGGCTGGATGGGCCTGGCTTTGAGCAGTCTAGAGCGGCCTTAGTGTTCGCGCGAAGAATGCACGACGGTCAAACTAGACAAGGCGGGGCACCATATATAGTGCATCCATTGTCGATGGCCTGCGATGCAATTGCCTGTAAGGGGGCGACTGATGAGATTATCGCGACGATTCTGCTTCATGATGTGTGCGAGGAATGCAATATTCCAGTTTCGGCTTTGCCAGTAAACGATGTAGTAAAACGCGGAGTGAAGCTAATGACGATTCGTCCGCTTCAGGGCGAAGAAAAAGTCGAAACCAAGAGGCGTTATTTTAACGAACTTTTGGAATCCAGAGAAGCGATTGTTTGTAAAGCCTTTGATAGAAATGCAAACTTAAACGACGCTGAGGGGACTCTGTCAGAGGAAGCGATTGTAAAAAATATTCGCGAGACACACGAGCTTTTGATGCCGGTTTTAAGAGAAGCAAAATACGAGTATCCGGAGCTTTCCGACATGCTACACACAATACGCGGCTCCTTGAAGCGTACACTCAAACTGATGGCGAGATATCATAATGTAGAGCTTTGCTAACCCCCACCCGTAGCCTCCAGAAATGGGGGCTATTTTTTGTCGGATTTGTCAGCGCTCCTGAGAGTCAAATTAGTATAAGGCAAGCGGAGCTTATGCGAGGCAAGTATTTCCGTAGCCTTGCCGAGCGCAGCACGATTAACCGCAAGTTTATTCATAGGATCACAAGTAATCACGAGCTGGTAATTAAGGCTGGAGCCGGCAATTTGAGCAAGCCCTTGATAATCTGAAGTTTTTACGTTTTCTAGTGCGCCGACTTCTTTTGCGATTTCATTCATGATGAGCTCGGCAGCTTTTGGTTTGATTTCGTATGGTAACGGCACTTGAAGATAAATATATTCGGAGACGATTTCTACTTGATTGATATTGCGGTTGGCAATAGATACAATATTCATACTATTGATATCTTGAATCTTAGTCGTGCGAAGATTGATTGATAAAACTTGCCCGACATTCTCTCCGTATTTAATGACGTCGCCGATGTCATAATAATTATCGGAGACAATCTCGAGACCACGGAAGATGTCTTTCATGGCATCCTGAAGAGCAAAGCCGATTACGATAGAAGCGATGCCGACGCCAGCCAACATGGAACTTACATTGATACCAAAAAGTTGAAGCACAATCAGGATTACAATGATTAGGATTGTTGCGCCCACGATACTTCGGAGCATGCGAAGGTAAGTTTTGCGTTTTTTATTTAAAAAGACTTTTGGTTTCTTGTCTTTGTTGTCGCTCATGTTTATATTGTATAATACAAAACTTCATTTATCAATGGCAGGTTACGACCACGCCACATAGATAAGACTTCGCCATTATTACCAAGTGCAATAATGGTAGGATACTCTACAATATCGTAAGTTTCGCAAAAACTTGTGTTTTCGTCTGGGTTCATAGTCTCGATTTCTTTGCCAGTTTGGCGACGGAAATTTTCAAGCCAGTCTGTAACACTCCTCGTATAATCTTCGTTGTCTCTAAAAATACATACCACCCGCATAAAATTAATTCTTCCCTTTTTGTTCTTTTAAGATGTTTTCAAAATCTTCGAGAGTCTTGAACTCACGAAAGACACTAGCGAAACGGACATAGGCGACCTCATTAACATCTGCAAGGACGTCAAGGACGGCCTCGCCGATCTGTTTTGAGGTAATTTGATCAGTCCCATAACTATATAGAATATCAGTAGCACGATTTACAACGTTTTCTATTTCTAATTCAGAGTTAAAGAACTTGCCCACACTGCGCTTGACTGCGAGTAGGAGCTTGTCCCGATCATAGATTTCTTTGTTGCCGCTACGCTTATTTACGGTAAGTTGAGGCATTTCTATGCGCTCATAAGTAGTAAAGCGACGACCATCAGTAGCCTCCCGGCGGCGGCGAATCATCTTTCCATCTAAAGTCTCGCGACTTTCTAGAACCTTGCTATCACCGATGCGGAAGTTGAAATCCATATTTGCTCCTTAATCTTTTTTCTTTTTACTCCTTAGACGCTCACGAAGTGAAGGCGGCACATCCATCTCGTCATCGCTCGCCACAGGCTCTGGCTCTGGCTCGCTCTTGATGGAGTCCCACATGTTTGACTTATTCTCGGTGGCGAAATCCTTTGGTTCGGCAGTAGGGGCACTAACAGTCTCAACTGGAGTTTCTTCTACGACCGGTTCGTTATAATAGTCGGAATCAAAACCCGTAGCCACTACGGTAACGACAATCTCGTCTTCTAACTCTGGGCGAATAGACGCACCAAAGATAATGTTTGCATCTGGAGAAACAGCACCTGTAATAACCTCAGCAGCCTCTTGGACTTCGCTCATAGACATATCGTAGCCACCAGCAACGCTAAATAGTACACCACGAGCACCTTCAATCTTTACTTCGATAAGTGGAGATTCTACGGCCTGCTGAGCAGCAATCACGGCGCGATTTTCACCAGAAGCGCGGCCAATGCCCATAAGTGCAGAGCCAGCATTTTTCATGATAGCCTTAACATCGGCGAAGTCTAGATTGATGAGCGAATGCTCGGTGATGAGTTCTGAGATTCCCTGAACGCCTTGTCTTAAGACATCATCGGCGATTTTGAAGGTTTCGAGAAGAGGAGTGCGAGGGTCGATAGTCTGAAGTAATCTATCGTTTGGAATAGTGATAAGAGCATCAACCTGACGAGAAAGCTTGTCGATTGCGAGGTCTGCATTAGCGCGGCGACGAGCGCCTTCAAAGGTAAATGGCTTAGTAGCTACACCCACAGTAAGGATGTCTTTTTTGCGAGATTCTTCAGCAACAACTGGACCGGCGCCAGAACCAGTGCCACCACCAGCGCCAAGCGTAATAAAGACCATGTCTGCGCCATCGAGAGCTTTGTCGATAGCCTCGCGGCCTTCCTCGGCGGCTTCGCGACCCTTCTCTGGGTCACCACCTGCACCTAGGCCTTTACCAATATGAACTTTTATATCTGCCGTAGAATGATGAAGAGCCTGCGCATCCGTATTGATAGCAACAAACTCAACTCCAGAAAGTCCCACTTCTTTCATGCGTTCCACTGCGGAGCCACCGGCACCGCCAACACCCACTACTTTAATACTTGCTTTGCTTTCTACCTCTGTCGGTTTAACTTCTGGCATAATTTTTCCTCGCTTTATATGTTCTTAATATACACCTTGCGGCGGTTTTTGGCAAGGGGAGTTTTGGGGTCTTTCTAATTCAATTCTCCTAAGGATTTATTACTTCTGAAAAGTTCCATTTGTCTAATTGCAATGTTATTTAGTTTAGTGAGCCGTTCACGATGAAACTTTTTACTGCATCCGTTTGCACTAAATAATTAACCTTTGCTAATATCCGATTTGCTTGCCAGTCAATTCTGTTTTGATAAGCCTCCTTCTTTTTTAATCTCTGGAATTCTTGGATTACATACAATTTGAACTCTGGACTAAGCCAGGATGCAAATTCAAAAGCAATATCTGGCACAGCGTAAGTCCCGCCGCCATACTTACCAGATTTTGAAATAATCCCGGTAGCATTAGTCGCCTTAATCCATTTTTGAGGAGAAATCTTAAACCTATTAGCGCCAGCTTCGTTTTTAAAGGCGTCGAATTCGACACCTTTAAAACCGGCATTGTTTATACCTTCCCACAGACCAAGATAAAAATCACATCTTTGTTTCTCATCCAGTTTTGAATTGGCAACCTCGGCTCATCCTCATCCGCATACCTTGCCAAATCTGTCAACGAAATATATTCTTTATTGTTTACCCAGATTACGTCGATTTTATATTCTTTTACGAACATTTCAGCTTTTATTGCCATAAAACTCCTTTATTTTAAATTAGGAGATTATAGACATAGACCAGCTCAAAAATCAACCACCCACTTACATAATATAAGATTTTGTAAAATGCTATTGTTTGACGTTTAGCGAAAAATAGACGGAAGAGAAGGGTGGACGGAAAAAAATAGGAGTCTAATTCAGATACTATTTAGCAACACAGTGGATTATGGTTATATTATATGGTGGGTGGGAAGAAAAGTTAAGCTAGAATTTTGAGAAGATTTTTTTGAGGAGGCCTGGAGCCTTTGGAAGTTTGATTCCCTTCGCTGGTTTTTTGGTAGCTGGAGTAGCAATGGCGGATTCTTCGGCTGCAATAAGAGCGAGGCCAGCAGCAACGGCATACTCTGGCTTTGCGATAGCATCAGAAACGCCACCAAAGCCTTGTGGGATGCCGATCTTGACAGAAGTCTCTAGAGCATCTTTTGCGAAAATTTCGATATCACGCATCTTGGCACCGCCACCAGTCAATATGACACCCTCTGGCAAGCGACGGTCGTAACGGGCGGATTTGAGCTTCTTGCGGATTTCGGCAAAAATCTCATCGAGACGAGCTTTTACAACTTCTTCAACTTCTTTGCGTTCAAAGGCGCGTTCGGTCTTCCCTTCTTTGCCGATGCGAATGATAGGATTTTTATCCGGATTGAAAGAACCAGTAATAAAGCGAGTTTTGATTTCTTCGGCCATTTCTGGGTCGATGGCGAGAACGATAGCGAGGTCATTTGTGATATTGTTGGAGCCAGCCGGAACTACGCCAACATACTGAAGGTCGCCCTCTTCGTAAACAGCGACTGAGGTAGTAGCAGAGCCCATGTCTATAACGGCGACGCCGTTTTCTTTTTGGCGCTCTGTGAGGACGGCTTTTGCGGCCGCAACTGCGCTCGGAATAAGACGCTTTGCCTCAACATCGGCAGTCATGGTGGCTTTTCTTAGGTTTTCGCAATTTGGAGTAAGCGCAGAAATTACATTGGCGCGCATTTCTAGGCGAGCGCCCGACATACCGAGGGGGTCTTTAATCCCACCCTGGCCATCAAGAGCGTATTCAAGAGGAACGACATCTAGAACATCGCGGTTGGCTGGAATGCGACCAGTAACAGCGACATCTTCTACGCGGTCTAAATCTTGCTCGTTGATTTCGTGTTCGTTGGTACCAACGGCAATCATGCCTTCAGTCTTAGTGGAGAGAATCTGTGAGCCATTGATAGAAACATAGGCACTGCGGACTTCGTAGCCGCTCATGCGTTCGGCCTCGCCGAGCATTTTATCGATAGAACTAGCTGGACCAGTAAGATTAGCTGGGACGCCTTTTCGCATGCCAGCGGTCTTGCCCTCATTATAACCCGCCACAGTAACGGCGCCGTCTTTATTTACGGCGGCGATAATTGTACGAACATTTTCCGTGCCTACGTCTAGGCCGGTAACAAAGCGCTTGTCGTTATCCATGAGCTTATTGTAGCACACTAATCCGGCAGAGTCAAAACTTCGTAGCCGTCTTTGGTAACAAGGACAGTGTGCTCACAGTGACAGCCGATGGAACCGTCTTTCATTTTTACGGACCAGTTGTCGTCTTTATCTACATAGTTGGCTGGCTTACCGAGGCACGACATTGGCTCAATAGCAATAGTGTCGCCCTCCTCCAAAACATAGCCGTGACCTTTCTTGCCGTAGTTTGGAACTTCTGGCGCACTGTGCATTTCTTTGTCGATGCCGTGGCCGACGTAATTTTCGATAACGCCGAGATGGCCTTTTCTTAGGACTTTCTCAACGGCAGCACCGATGTCGCCGATGTGAGCGCCTGGGCGAACCTGTTCGATTCCCTCCCAGAGCGAGGACTCTGTGACCGAAATCATTTTTTTGACAGCTGGGGAGCCTTTGTCGCCAACTATCATAGTAAAAGCTGAGTCCGTGTGATAACCTTTGTAATAAATCACGAGGTCAAAAGAAACCTTGTCGCCCTCTTCGAGCGGTTCATCTTTAGGCGCACCGTGAACCAATTCATCATTGACTGAAATACAGATGGCACCTGGAAATTCTTCTTCAAGCATGTCGTAGGAAACTTTGGCGCCACGTTTTACGATTTCACTACGCACCCAAGCATCAATTTCTTTGCCGGTCATGCCTGGCTTAACGTATTCTTTGAGGTCGCGTAGTAGGTTTCCCAAAATCTTGCCGCCTTCCCTCATGGCGGTGATTTTTTCTTGCAATTTTTCTGGTGTAGTATTTGTAATATTTAGCATTTATTCTCCGTAACTTTTTTCGATTTCGCCACCGTTGACATCGTTTTTCTGAAGGGTGGCATTTTGGTTAAATTCTTTAACTGTAGCAATGAGGCGACCAGTAACGGTGCCGATTTCGCCAACGCCATTTACGTGCGCGATTGGGATATTTTTGGCTTCGAGCAGCGGCAAAATTGAACAAATATTTTGTTCAAAAATCTCGAAGCGGCGGTCAATACTGGACCTTTCTTGGTCATCGGCACGACCACGAAGGGCGAGTCTTTTGTAAAGCTCTTCCTTTGGAACGTCCAGGATGATGGCGCCATCGATTTTGTCTGCCATGTGGTCTGCGATGTATTCGGCCTGAGCTACAGTGCGTGGATAACCATCCAAGATTACGTCAAAACCGTCAGCTTCAGCTTTTTCAATTTGCTTATTCATGAGCTTGATTACATCTTCATCTGGGATAAGCTCGCCTTTTTCTACTATTTTTGCATACTCGCCAGTATCACGGATAACTTGTCCAACAGACAACCAACGCCAACCAAAAAATTCCGAAAGAGCTTTGCCCTGAGTACCTTTGCCGGAACCTGCTAAACCAAATAAAATGATCATTGTTTCTCCTTTGTAATAATTATAGCATCAAAAATCTCCCCTGGGGGAGATTTTCTTATTTAAGACCAAGTTTAATGCGCTCGGTTTTCTCTGCCTTTCTAGCTTCACGAATGATGGCTTTAAGGCGACGCTCACGCTTAGAAATTGGCTTGCTGAAGCGGAGTTGGGATTTCTTCAAAGGCATGATGCCGCTCTGAAGAACTTTGCGGTTAAAACGACGAATGATGTTCTCGTTCGCCTCACCTTGATCTTTTCTAGTAACTTTAATTGCCATATTAAGTGCCATTATATCACAGATATAAAGAAATGGCAATAGTGGAGATAGGTGGGACGAGTCGCTGTTTTTGCCAAAGGTAAAGTTATGAAGACGAGTCACTGTTTTTGCCAAAGGCAAAAACAGACCAGCGGGCGTCGGTTAGTAAAGATAAAAACAAGTTTTTATCTTTACTTCCCTCCTACGCTGGGCGAACTTACGTTCGCGACTCATCAGAGTCCGTCAAATAATAGAAAATAAAAATAAGGCCTTTGGCCTTGTTTTTATTTTCTATACTGGCGGATCCGACGAGACTCGATCTCGCGAGCTCTGCCGTGACAGGGCAGCGCTCTAACCAACTGAGCTACGAATCCACTCAATATTCACTATTATAGCGCATCTTGATGATAAAATCAAGAGTTGTTTAATATTACTGCGCAGGCATTGTTGGCGGCAGCATAGTGCTATTTAAATCTACTGGTGGGGCTGGTGGCGGCGGGAGAAGCTCTTCGTTTGCCGCTGGAGCATAATTTATCTCTGGAACGCCGTTGATTTCCGGCTCGGTTGGAACGATAGGCGCAGCAACCGTGGCTGGGTTAGCTGCAACTCCGCCCGGTTCAGCGAGGGCATCCTCTAGCATTTGACCATATTTATTAGAGCCTTCACTGGTGTCACTAGAAAGAAAATCTGATGAAGGAGCGATTGTGGTTTCTGGTTTTGTGGTATTCATCAAGTTTACTGGCTCAGGGGCAGAAGTCATAAATGACGAGGTCTCAGCGGTTGGTTCGGCTGGGGCGGCCGAAGCTAGCCCTGAGGCTGGCTCAGATGCGGTTTCGTTCCCTGCGGAATCAATGCGAAGAGGCTCCATGGAAGATTCTGGAGTAGCAACGTTGGAGTTAGCCAAACCATCAGCTACGGCTTGAAGATCTGCCAACATGCCGGAATCTTCGGAAGCTGGCTCAGTTGACGGAGATTCTGGGGCTACTGATGTAGATGGGGCTTCGTTTGCTGGAGTCTCGCCCTGTTCTTTGGCCCTTTCGGCCTCAACTTTTGCCAAAGAGAATTCGTCTTCTTCGTGGTCCACGACGAGAGATGAGTCAATTTTCTTCTTCTCTTCTGGCTTAAAACCACTAGAAGATGACGAGAAGAACATGTTGTCAGAGTCAAATGTAATGTTGTCGGAGATAAGTTGACGGTCGGCGCCGGATTTCATGAGCTCAGCAGCGAGTTGCATGGTAACAGCACTAGTCTTGGAATTGGAAAAATGATCTGTAGCAGAAACGATACCGGTTAGAAACGCTGTGGCTTCTTCGCCAGTAAGCGCTTCTTTACCACCGAGGTTATAAAGCAGCCTTGCAGCCATCTCGGAGACGGAGCTGGCGGATTTGTCGCTCCATTCAATGTCACCAAATTTGCCTGGGTTGCCTGTAGTGATGTTTGCGACGGAAGCATCGTGCATGACGCGACCATATTCACGGAGAGCGTCGTCTAAATCTACGCCGCTTGGAACATTTAAAGCGAGTACGAATTCAATGTTAAAATCACCGTAAGAAAACTCAAGGTCTTCTTCGCCGATGCGAGTCCTATATGGAGTGATAAAAATCTTAACGTAGTCGCCGTCTAACTTATAGCGAAGGTGGTCGGCCTTTTCTTTGTTTAAGGCGATTACGAAATCTTTAAGAACATCAGCGGAAGTTTCAAAAGTGTTTTCCGGCTTCAAAAACTCCAAAACATTTGGTGTGCGACCAGAATAAATAGAGGTGGCGCGCTTACCAATGCGGTCAAGACACATAGAGATGCCGATAGCGGCGGCGAGCTCATCCACCGAAGGATCAGAAGATAAGGCAATCAAAATATTGTGAACATTAGAGATCCTATCCGCGACCTCGTTCATGAGGCCTTCGGAAACATTACTAGCTGGCTGCTCGGCACTATCAGTATTCTCTGCTGGAGTGTCAGCGGAGCCTAGTGGCGGCACAATCGGCGAGACGACAGTGTTATCTTGTGGTGTAGTGCTATTTGTTTGATCCTGATCAGGCATGTGTTACCTTTCTACTTTTCATATTAGCATAAGCGTTCGTTTTTGACAACTGTGGTTTTTGATTAACTCTTTACTTTTTAGAGAAGATGATGTATAATAAAGATAAGTCATTAATTTTTAATCTATATAGGAAAAAAATGCCGATTATTAAATCTGCCAAAAAGGCCGCTCGTCAGGCGACGAAGCGCACAGAACACAATGTGGAAATCAAGAAAGACATTAAAACTGCCCTTAAGGCTTTTAAGTCTAATCCGAACGCAAAAACTTTGGCAAAGGCGCAATCTGAGTATGACAAAGCTGTCAAAAAAGATCTTTTAAAGAAAAACACAGCTTCACGCCGCAAGGCAGCGCTTCACGCATTTCTTAAAAGCGTCAGCTCAAAGTAGAGAGTTCTAGCAAAAAAGATTCCACTAGCAACCAAGGTTCAACCTTGGTTGTTTTCATTTCGAGATCAATTTTGGCAAGGAGTTTAAGGGCCTTTTTCTCTTTTGGGCCGTTTGGACGGGCGGCAAAATCTTTGAGTGCCTGAGAAACAAGCAAGCCAGTGAATTTAATTGGGTCTTCGGTTGGCTTGATTTGCTCCAGCATAGCGATGGCTTTTTTGCCGTTCGTCTTGGCGGTGCGATAAATGTCAAAAATCACACGAAAATCTTGAGTTTCGGGAAGCTTGAATTCTTTAAATTCGAGTTTATCTTTAAGGTTTTTGTAATTCGTAGTGCGTTTATCGAGCTTGGTTTCAAATAAAATGATATCGTGCGGGGTTTTGAGATATTTTTCAAGTTCATCGTAGGCTGGCTTGTTAGTGGTAAAATCACGAATTAAGATGCTCCTTTTGCTAGCAAAAAGTGTAGTGCCAAGAAAAATAGACGGAAGATCGTTTGTGTTAATTTCTGGGCCATCAAGCACTTCGTAGTCGTTGCCGAGAAGTTTTGAGATTTCTTGTTTGGCTTTTACGCGATCGTCGCCATAAAAAACTTTTATCATTTTTGAGGCTCCTCTTGGCAGTGCGGGCAAACGTGAGTGCCGCGGCCTGCAACTTTAATTTTGACGATTTTGGCGCCACAAACTGGGCAGCTCTTCCCTTCGCGACGAAAAACCTGAGCGAATTTTTCGAGATAATCGCCTTTGGTGCCGTCGGCTTTGACGTAAGTTGCCATGGTAGAACCGCCAGAGGCGATGGATTTTTCCATGACGGTCTTTGCGGAATCTAAGAGCAACTCAGCTTCTTTTCTGGTAATACTGCCAGATTTTCGCATAGGGTGGATTTTGGCAGCAAAAAGCGCCTCGTCAGCATAGATATTGCCAAGGCCAGTGATGATGGTTTGGTCTAAAATCGTAGCTTTGATGCTGGAATTTTTGTGACGCTGCAGTTTTTCATAAAATTCGTCTTTTGACATTACCCATGGTTCGGGTGCAAGTTTTTTGATGAATGGGTCGTTCTCTACTTCACTAGTGGGCAAGACTTTAATGAAGCCGAATTTACGTTGATCGTTAAAATAAAGTGTGCCTGCATTGAATTCCAAAATTACGCGGGTTTGTTTGTTTGGAAGTGCGGCGGTAAAATTGTCACTGGGGTGGCCAGCGGCGTAACGTTTGGCGTCTTTCGCGGCGCTATCGTAAATAAGTTGGCCAGTCATGCGAAGATGAATCATGAGAGAGATATTGTTTCTTAAGTCAATGACGAGTGCCTTGCCGAAACGACGAATGTTCTCAACAGTGCCAGTGACCGGGTTCCCAATGAAGGATTTTTCACATAGGATTTTTGTGTTTTTTAATTCTTTTTTGACGATAAAATTCGTGAGGCCACGGCGAATAGTTTCAACTTCTGGAAGTTCAGGCATGGTCTTCCCTCAGATAATCATTGGTAAAGCTTTCAATCATGTCCTCGAGAAGATTATTGAGAGATTCTTCTGAGTAAAAAATGTAGTCGTCATTTTTGATGTCGTCGTTTAGATCGGAGCGTTTCAGAATAGCGTCGACATCCAAGATATCCTCCACGGAAATTTGGACAGCATTAATTTTGCAAGCTTTTTTCGCGATTTCTGCTGCGGTTTTTTCGTCGAGACGGCCAAAAAGAAACTCCTGCTTTTCTTTTTTGTTAAAGCGGAGTTTCTTGGCTATACGATTACCAGCCTCTAAATGTATATTCCAACTCGGCATTAATTATATAATACCATATTTAGTGGGCGTAGGCAATGTTGTGCTCCATGGCTTGAGTTTCGAGAGCGGCAAGGCGAGCGGCGTCATCGATAGCGGAATTGACAGAGTGCTTGACGCGAGCCTTTTCCTCGGCTTTTTTAGCATCATTCCAGCGATCAAGAGTACCTACGAGGTAGCCAGTAATGCGGCGAAGACGCTCAAATTTGCCTTCGTCAAAATATTCGGAATGAGCATCAAAGTATTCTTTAGCGGCTTCTTCGCCTTTTTTCTCGGCGATAAGCTTCATGCCGACCTCTACAAGACAGGACACATGCATGGTTTCATATTGATTAAAATCTTCGAGAGCTGCTTCGGCTTCTTTTTCAGAAATCTTAGCGTATTTATCAAGAGATTTTACAAAGCGCTTGATGTCGAAATTTTCAGCGTCATTTGGATTTCTATAAATGATTTTCTTCATGGTTTTCTTTCTGTCCTACTGGACTTTGTTTGTTATAAGCATTACCTAAAATCTATTATAGACGCTAAATGTGGGGGTGTCAAGTAGTTTTTGACACTAAATATGTAGGCGGGTCCTGCCGGTCGCTTTCCTCCCCCGCTCGGCTCTCGCGGGGGACCCCCTCCGCGACCGTCACCCACCCGGTCTACAATTTGCCCCAATCACTACCGACCACCACTTCTACCGCGAGCTTGACGGGGAGTTCTGGAGCGATAGATTCCATTTTTTCTTTGAGAATCTTGGCGACATTTTCGGCATCTTTTTTGTCACATTCTACAATCAAAGAGTCGTGAACTTGCATGACTAGATCAGCGTTTTTTGGAAGGGCTTTGTCTACTTCGATCATGGCACGCTTCATAAGGTCGGCCTCGGTGCCTTGAATCGGCATATTGGCAGCAGCGCGTTCGGCAGCTTGGCGAATGAGGAAATTCGGGGATTTCACATCCGGTGTAGGACGGCGGCGACCATAGTAAGTCTCCACGTAGCCCTCTTCCCTAGCTTGCTTTAAGATGCTTTCAAGCTTTGCCTTAATTGGCGCACGCAAACGGAAATAATTATCAATGAAATTCTTTGCTTCAAAGATAGACATGTCGGCGGCGTCGGCGAGACCTTTGGTACTCATGCCATAAAGAATGCCAAAATTAATGACCTTGGCGGCGCGGCGTTGGCTTTTGGTGACATTTTCCATTGGAATACCGAAGGCTTCGGAAGCGGTTTTGGTGTGGATGTCTATATTATTATTAAAGTCATCGATGAGGGCCTGGTCGTTTGAAAGGGCAGCAGCGAGGCGAAGTTCAAACTGCGAATAATCGGCTGAAACTAAGACTCTGCCTTCTGGTGCAATGAAACCGGTGCGGATGCGCTTGCCCTCGTCGGTGCGGACTGGAATGTTTTGAAGATTAGGGTCCTTGGAGCTAAGACGCCCAGTCGCGGTAACGTTTTGTGTAAATGTAGTATGGATGCGACTGTTTTTGTCGGCCAACTCCGACATTGGAACGATATAAGTCGAGAGGAGCTTGGAGGCCTCGCGGTACTCGATAATTTTTGGAATAACTGGATGAAGGTCTTTTAGTTTGTCTAATTCTTTTGCGCCAGTGGAATAACCACGAGAGGTCTTTTTGATGCCCTTAACTGGAAGTTTTAAGTCCGTAAACAAAACTTCGGAAAGTTGAATCGGCGAATTAAGATTAAAATCTTTACCCGCAAGTTCGCAGACTTCTTTTTCTAGCCTTTTTACTTCTGCAGCATACTCTTCGCACAAATTTGCAAAATATGCCTTGTCGATAAGCATACCTTTTTGTTCCATCTTGTATAAAACTGGAATAAGAGGCAGGTCAAACTTGGTCAAAATTTCGTAAAGCCGCGGAGTTTTTGTGAGCTCTCTTATTTGTTTTTGATATTCTTCTTCTGGCACGACAAGCTGAGGCGCTTCCCTTTCCAAAGGATTAATTAAAAATGCTGCCTGCGAAAGGTCCCAAAAGGATTTTTTGCCGCTCAGGATTTCCTCGGCGACAGATTTATTGCTATGCATTAGGCTTTTAATATCCCAGTTGATAATACTTGGCGAATTTAAAATAGCATCCTCTCGGGACGGGTCGCTCGCGCCCGTCGTTACGGGGCTCGCGCCCTCATACTCGGTCGTAACCTCCGTAAGCCCTCGAGTGATGCTATTTTTAAATTCGCCCGTTCCACTCTCGGATAAATCATACTTCCTAATCAGAGAGTTAAAGCGGAGTTTTTTGAGACCGGCGATGATTTTCTCGCGGTCAAGATGGAAGTCTGGGATTTTATTTAAATCTAGCGGGGCGTCGAACATAATTGTGGCAAGCTTTTTTGAAAGATAGGCACTGTCTTTGCCAGCTTCGAGCTTAGCTTTTGTAGCGCCGGAGATTTTGCCTATATTATTATATATATTGTCGAGAGTGCCATATTCGTTCAAGAGCTTAACAGCGGTCTTTTCGCCGATACCAGGAACACCAGGAATGTTGTCGGACGAATCGCCTTTGAGGGATTTTAGGTCTAGGAATTGGGATTTTTTGATGCCGTACTTAATCTCAATCTCTGGAATATCAATTTGCTCAATTTTGGAAAAGCCTTTGAGAATGCGCCACATATGCGTGTTGTCGTCGACAATCTGGAGCATGTCGAGGTCGCTCGAGATAATGTAAGTTTCGTAATCCCCTGCCTCATCGGCCTCGCGGCTAAGTGTACCGATAATGTCGTCCGCTTCGTAATTGTCTAATTCAATAAATGTCCAGCCGAGATTTTTGATAAGCTCCTCCAGGAGTGGGATTTGCGCGTAAAAGTCTTCGCCAGGTTTAATGCGGCCAGCCTTGTAATCTTCGTACAGGGCTTTGCGCTTGCTAGTGGAGGTCTTGGAATCCCACGCTACGACAACCTTAGTAGGTTCGAGTTCTTTTACGATTTCCATAGCAATAGCCGCAAAGCCGTAAACGCCACCCGTAGGTGTGCCATCCGGCAGACTAAGATTGCCCATGGCGTAATAGCCACGGTAAAAAACTGATTTGCCATCAATTACAACCAGTTTTTTCAAAACTCAATCTCCTTCAAGATTTCGTCGAGACGAGTGTAGATTTCTTCCTTAGGGCCGTTGTTCAAAATATAGTAGTCGGCAGCGGCGATTGGACCACCTTTTTCGAGATTTTCTATCTCACTGCGGTCGCGCTCGCGAATGGCTGTCGAGTCAAACGGACGGTCTGGGCGGTCGGCGACGCGTTTGTAACGCAACTTTTTGTCTACCACGATAGCGATAAAAGTCAAATTAGTTGGGAATTCGTGCTTCAAAGTCTTGTACTCAGTCCAAGAATAAACGCCGTCTAGGATAATGCGTTTTTGCCCGGCCGCGATCAAATCCTTAGTTTCGGCAATGACTTGACGCACCACCCAATCCTTCCCCTCGGTCTCGCGGATTTCTTCGCGGAACTTTTTTTCGGTTTCGCCGTCATCGGAACGAGGGATGCCGCGCTTCTCCATTTCTTTGTAAATCATACCGCCAAAATAAACTTTTGGATAGTTTTTGTCTGTGAGATAATCTACCGCAACGGATTTGCCACTGCCGCTCATACCTACTAGTGCTAGAATTTTTACGTTGTCCATAGGGATATTATAACACAAAGACGTGGCATATAATTTAAGTGTGGCTTGGTGCTGAATGACGACTGTAGCGGTAGAAGTTCATCGTCATGCGCACCCCTACGCAAAAGAGAGAACAAAGAGCGTACTTTGCCGAGAGGTAGAGTATAGAACGACTCTGGCAGTTACGGCTGCTGGCGCCTTTAAAAACGCTCTTTCTGATTGACACGAAAGCCACTTACATATTGGCAAAAAGCGGCAAGGATTCTAGTCTAAGTCCACGCCCCTCTCCGGCAACTTCAACGACGGGTCCGAGCACAATCAGGGTAGCAACGGCAACTTCTGGTCCTCTACTTACTATGATGCCACGCATATGTACAACCTAAACGTCAATACGACGGATGTCAATCCACAGAACAACAACAACCGCTTCAACGGGTTCTCCGTGCGGTGTGTGTACGGTGGCTAGGCTCTTTCCGGTCTCCCCACCCGTTCTCTCTTGAAGGTAAATGCCACAATGACCCAAGAAAGGAGAGGGGCTCTACCCATGTTTACTAAAACCAACCGTAACGGTTGAAAATTTTGGTCTTGGCTCTAAAAGAATCCATGTGATACATGAGACCAAGATAAGATATGATAGACTCTAGGTTGCCGCGGCCAGCTTCTAACTCGTAAGCGGCGTGAGAAAAATTATGCATAATGCGTTTGCCCGGCAAAATAGCGCCGTCTCTTACGACAGCGCCAAGAAATGGTACGCCTTGCCAGGTGCCAAGCACGCGAGTTTTCTTAGGATTCATAGACATACCAATACCTTGCAAAAATACACCAATGGCTTTGACATCGCTTAAAGCCTTTGGGAGTTCTGTTTCTCTTACTACGATATAGAAATCATCCACGTAGCGACCGTAATGCTTATAGCCGAGATCTAGTGTAATGAATCTATCTAAGACGTCAAGGTAAATATTAGAAAAAAATTGCGAAGTAAGGTTGCCGATAACCATGCCCTGGCCTGGAGGCTGGCAAAAGAGACTCTTATCTTCGGGGAGGCCTTCCCAATCTTTATAGGAGCCCTGAATGCCAACACCACGAGTGGGGTCATCAAAAATCACTTCAAAAATAGCATGCTTTAGGATAGAATAACGTTTGTCTTTATGGCCTTTGAATTGCTGATCTAAGCCCCATATAACGCGTCTATATAAAATATCGCGCCGAATATGCATAAAATAGCCAGAAATATCCATTTTGATGACGTAGGTTTTGTGCGTAAAATTGTCCGAGACGGAAGTCATGTGGTGGCGCAGACGTTCAATACAAAAAGAAGTGCCCTTCCCTACTCTACAACTGCCAGACTCGTAGCTGAGGCGCTTATCCCACCATGGCATGATAGCGTCCACGATATAGTGATGGACCACGCGATCTACGTAAGGGGCGGCAAAAATTTCGCGTTGGACTGGGCGAAAGACAATGTGTGCGGTGCCACGACTAGGTTTGTAATCTAAATCCCACAAAGCGTCGCGCAGACGTGTGAGATTCTCAAGTAGGTTGGCCTCAAAAGCGTGAGTATCGGCAGTTTTGCGTTTGCCGCCACGGCGAGCCTGGAGCTCGGCTAAGTATAATTCTAGGAAAAGTAGATTTTTGGGGTCTTCGCGAAGCCAGTCACGGACATACTCATCGGAAGCTTTATTGATAAGACCGTAGAAATCGTCCATTATTTTTTGCTGCCGATAAAATCTTTTATAACAAGCCGTTTTAGGTTGTTGACGTTTTCGCCAATGAGAGAAGCAACGTCGTAAGGCCAAGTGCGAAGCTCGGCAAGAAGAATAAGGCCAGAAATGAGTGAATCAACTTCTTTTAGGATCATGCGGCCAGCTTTGTCTTTGTCGAGAAGACTATCAGTAAAAAGGCCATAAAAAGTAAGAATATTGTGGACGTTATGAGCCATATCAAGACCGATGGCGTCATAATAGCAGCGTTCGAGCTTTTTGATGCGGGGGAGAAGTTGACGCTCTACCATAAGGAGTGCATTAAAAATAGCCGGGTCCATGGCTTTAGGCTTTAAGATATTATGAAGCCTTTCGCGGCGGGTTTCTTCGGTACGACGAAGGGCGGCGTATTCGTCTTCGGTGTAGGGGCGCGGGAGAGTAAAAATATAAACACCGTCTTTGGCGACATCCATCTGCATGTTTGGCTCGTAATCTTTGACTTGCTCGATAAATGATTCGATATTAGTGAGACTAGTAACAAATTGCGCCTTAGAAAACCTGTCAGAGTCCTTAAGGACTCTGGCCCTCCTGCCCATTCTGGGCGCAAGGCGATAGGCATAGTAGAGGGCCGAGAATTCAATGAGCTTGTACCACCTAGAGCCATTGATGAGAGATGGAAAAATAATCATGCGGTCGAGATTGCCGATTTCCATCTCTTTGACTTGACGTTTGATGGCGCGATATTTGGCGCGGACTTCAGCTTTAGCTTCGGACGGGTCGTTCTCTACTGGAATTTTAGGATTTTTTGACTTTTGCGCTTCCTGCAAAGTTTTAATCTTTGCTGGAAGCGGACTGAGCATTTCGTCAAGTGGAAGCATAGTTTGTTTGTTTTGTTTGTTTGTCATAGTCAAAAAGTTCTTTCCGCTGCTCCGGCGCTTAAAGGAGCGCCTTCGCAGCTTTATTCAGCAAGAGAGAACGGGGGGGAGACCGGAAAGAGCCTAGCCACCGTACACACACCGCACGGAGAACCCGTTGAAGCGGTAGTTGGAGTTCTGCGGATAGACACCCGTCGTATCGACGCTTAGGTTGTACATATGCGTGGCATCATAGTAAGTAGAGGACCAGAAGCTGCCGCGGCTACCCTGATTGTG
>JAZNJY010000002.1:0-89181 GCA_045578285.1 Candidatus Nanosyncoccus sp.
CCCACTTAGTGTATATTAGGGACCTTAGACGATGGTCTGGGCTGTTTCCCTTTTGAGCGACGAGCTTAGCCCCGCCGTTCTGACTGCTTAGATTGCACATACGGTATTCGTAGTTTGATAAGGATGGGTACCGTTGCCGGCCCCAGACCTTTTCAGAGCTCTACCCCCATGTGCTACTACTAAACGCTAGCCCTAAAGCTATTTCGAGGAGAACCAGCTATCTCCGAGTTCGATTGGCATTTCACCGCTAACCACAAGTCATCCAAGCACTTTACTGCGTACCCTGGTTCGGTCCTCCACGACGTGTTACCGTCGCTTCAACCTGCTCATGGTTAGGTCACCCGGTTTCGGGTCTAATACTGCTGACTTGTCGCCCTATTCAGGCTCGCTTTCACTGTGGCTCCATCAATTGACTTAGCCTCGCCAACAACATTAACTCGCTGGATCGTTCTACAAAAAGCACGCCGTCACAGATAAATCTGCTCCGACACCTTGTAGGCACTGAGTTTCAGGATCTATTTCACTCCCCTCCCGGGGTTCTTTTCACCTTTCCATCACTGTACTAGTTCGCTATCGATCAATCAATATATTTAGCCTTGGCAGGTGGTCCTGCCGGATTCAAACAGGGTTTCTCGTGCCCCGTCCTACTTGAAAAAAGATATATAAAGCCTAAGACCGTTTCGCGTACAGGGCTTTCACCTTCTTTGGCGCTTCATTCCAAAAGCTTCTGCTACGATCTAAAGGATTTTCTCTTTATCCACTCAGTTAACGCTGTTGGTTTTTATGCCGAACCGTCAATTGCTTAACAATTCAGCATAAAAATTATCTAATTTCGCAACCCCTATAATAACTCTGGTCGTTAAACCGTAAGGTTATCTTTAGGTTTAGGCTATTCCAATTTCGCTCGCCACTACTTTCGGAATCATTAGTTATTCTCTTTTCCTGGGCCTACTAAGATGATTCAGTTCGGTCCGTTCCCGTTTTCTACCCTATGTGTTCAGGTAGCAACAATACAACATGACTTGTATTAGGTTTCCCCATTCGGCAATCTCCGGATCATTTCTCGTTCTCAGATCCCCGAAGCTTATCGCAGAGTCCTACGGCCTTCATCGGTATTGATTGTCAAGGCATCCACTATCAGTGCCCTTAATTACCTTTTTATGCATTGACATAACTAGCAATCGAAGTTCGATATGAAAATCAATCGCTTGCCGTCAATTAAAATCTTTTCATCGTTAATCTCAAATTGTTAATCGGAGAGTCGTAAAGAATTACTTCAGTCGCTCTTCAGCAACCTCAATTTTCCTCGCTTTCCTTACTATTTGTAGAGGTCGCAAAGGCGACTTGCTTAACTGTTACCCATTATAGCGCACCGTTTTTTAAATGTCAACACTTTTTTTCGACTTTTTTCGACTTTTTCTAGAAAATCATCCTTCTAGCCACTCCACCACTTTGCCTAGATACTTTATAAACCCTTGATTATCTGTTTTATGTATAATATATAGTCTCTTTCTAGCCCGCGTCATAGCCACATAAAACAATCTCTTTTGGTCATCAAGCGCCACTTTTTCAGTTTCACCAAACACACTATATAATATAGTGTCTGGATGAATCTTAGGAATTACGCCTTCATCTGCCTCCAAAATAATCACGACTTCTGCCTCCAGGCCTTTAGATTTATGCATCGTCATGATACGCACTTTTGCGTCAAAATCCTCTTTTTTCATAATTCTCCGCGCAACCACCTCCTCGCGAAGTTTCTTTTGCACCCTTGCCAGGCTACCTTCTTTCATGTGCGTCTCATTATTGCGGTGTAAAATTAAGATGTCTTTTGCTCTTTTCTCTTTTCTAATCAGTTCAAAAATCTCAAATTTCTTAGGATCCACCAACAAAACTTTCCCAGCACGCCAACTCTTTGCCTTAAAATGTCCTTTTTCTTGCATGGACTTTTGCATAAAAATTTTCGCTACATCCACCACTCCATAATTACACCGATAATTCGTGGAAATTTCAAATCTTTTTACATCTTCTGGAAAATACTTTTCAAAATTTCTAAAATATTCCACATCCGACCCCGCAAATCTATTAATCGCTTGCCAGTCATCCCCTACGACGAACAATTTTGCATTATTCGCAATTTTCCTCACCGCCATCACCGACATCAAAAATAACTGTGAAAAATCCTGATATTCGTCAATTAATATATATTTCTTCTTTGCAAGCTCTCTTTGTGTCTCGCCATTACCACCCACAATCATCTTACTCGCCCAAGCCACCAACAGATTAAAGTCTGTTCCGTATTTCTGAAATCCGTCTAATTTGCCGCGACCTTTTTCGCTCAGCAAAAACCAGTGATATCTCTTGTAACATTGCACTCCGATCTCAATAAATTCACGCTCCCTCTCACTTATTTCATGAGTCGTTATGTATTCCCGAGCGTATCTAGACAAAATTTCCCTCCCACCCAAAAATTTCTGCTGCGCACGGTTCACGAAAGACGACATCATTCTTGCAAATTTCACTACATCCACTTCGTCTATCACGCGTTCCTCTCCGACGCTGATAAAATTCCGCACTCTTTTTCCCCATCTTCGGTCTTTCATCATTCTAACAACTATAGCAAGAATGAAATCATCCTTTTTCTCCGCTAAAATCTCCCCGTATTTCTCATGGGCATTTCTACCCCTATATACAATCTTGCGCGAAAACGCATGAAAAGTATTCGCAATCCTTACGTTCTCACCTATTATCGGCTTGCCGTTCACCATCATTTTAGAAAGCCTCGCATTAATTTCTGCCGCTGCATTCGCATTAAAGACGAAGGCCATGATTTCTTCCGGTCTTACACCGCATTTTGCCACCAAATACACGACTTTTGCCACAATTGTTCGTGTCTTTCCGGAACCAGCCCTTGCCACTACGATGGCATTTTTAGACTCATCCGCCACCGCCGCGGCCTGTTCCAAATCCATCGTGTATGGCTCCCCCTCATACGTCACCTTTTCCTTAAACCACCTCTGCGCTTCCTCTGCCTTCGAGCATTGTTTTCTACTTTTTTTCGTCGCCATCCCCCTCAATAATCCCTTCCAATAAATCCTTCATTGGATTTAATCTCTCCGCATTCTCGCTAGTAATCACTTTTTGCCCAGTCCTAGCCTCCACCTCTCTACGCGCTACCCCGGCAACTTCTCCACCAGACCTCGCTGCCTCTTTATGTTCATCAAAATTCTTCGGGTTCCTTTGTTTTTCGATTTCCGTCGTTGTGGCCTCAGAAAGCATCGTTAGAACCAGCTCCATGTCGCTCATATTGTCGCGCAAGTTTTCTTTCTTTAGTCCCTTATAATTTTTATATTCTTTTGTAGTCATACCAGACCAAGCTTTAGAAATCTCATCAGTCAAAATCGCATATTCCGCACCCTTCTTAACTTCACGTTTTCGCCATTCATCCGTTAAATTATTTCGGATTTTAATAGACATCAATCTCTGCCGAATCCATTCCTCGCTATAACCTTTTTTAAAATACGTGTCCATCGCACGGTTCATCGCCAACTCCGGATCAATCGTTTCGTTAATTCGTTCATTACCAACTTTTGCCAACCACAACTTAAACGGCTCCGCTTTCTTTGACGGTACAGACTGCACCAACCTAAAAATCTGCTCCACAGTCATAGCATCCGTTAATCTTTTTTTGCCATCTTCTGCCACCATTTTCAACTGGTTACAATTTGTAACCAGTTCACTTCCTTCTTCTTTCAATCTGTTCTTAAGTACCTTCCAATAATTCCGTGCACCACCAACGTCACCTTGTTCCGTCAACACTCCGATCACATCTACAACCGAAAAATACCATTCTTCCCTCAAATCATCCCAAACTGACCTCACCCTATTTCCTCCGAATAAGCGTAATTTTTCCTCTCCCATTTTTACCTCCATTTAAGTTTTATTACCACCTCACCACCCTCACAATCGCAATATCCTGCATCTTAAAATTCACCTGTGCTCGCGCCTTAGTCTCAAACTTGTCATAAATCCGCCCAGCCGACCTCGTCCCCCTAATTACCGTCTCCACCGAATTTGCCACCGTCATCACTCGTTCATCTAAAACCCTATCCGATAAAACGTCAATCTTCCGTGCAACAATCGCCTCGCCATCTAGCTCATTTTCGCAGTCCTTCGTAAGCACCACGTAATCACCTACATCTACGCTAGCAGCACTAAGTAGCGTCACATACACCGGCTCCGGTTCTTTCGTCACATCCTGCGCCAAATACAATCTCCGTATATCACCAGTCAGGCTTTTTTGTGGCTTCGTCCGCCCATTCAACCACGAATTTACCGTCGCAAAACTCACTCCCAATCTCGCCGCCAGCCGCTCCTGCGTCCACCCAGACGATTTCAGTATCTCTTTTAACATCCTCCGATATTCCATACCCACATCTTACTCCGCCACCAATAAAAAGTCAACACTTTTTTATAAAGTAATCAAAAACAATCTGTAAAATCTTTTATAAACTAGTTTGCTAAGACTTTTTCTGTCCAGGCCTCTTTAGCGGGAGCAATAACCTTTGTTTCCGTCCATGCCTCTTTCGCTGGCACATCCACCACAACTTCATCCCACGCTGCCTTCTTTACATAAGTCTCTGTTCGTGTCGTATACCATGGCCCTCCTCTTCTTGCTACACCACCATGATAACTACAAGTCCCCCGCCCAGTAGAACCAGAATACGAACCATCACGACATTGAGATAATGCACAAGTGCCGCTCTTATAAGAAATACTAGTCTTTATACACTCTCGATAGGTTCTCGTTCCATATTCCGCAGAATGATGCACTATGTGAGTTTTTGCTGCCACTGCAGCATGGTAAATCTTCTCAGTCTTCTCTGGCTCCGCATTATGGAAAACAAATTTGCTATACCTGTTACCATCTTCATCACTACACTTTTCAGTTATAGTTGTTCCATTACAGATTCTTTGCCACTGTTGCTCCTCAGAATTTTTATTTATCGCCACCGTCCCAGCTATCAGTCCGCCAAAAACACCCGTCGCAACAACCACCCCGATCAAAGCCTTGATAATCTTTCTCCCAATCATATTATATATAATAATAACACATAAAATAGTTTTAGTCAACAATAACGCAACAAGCAAAAAAATACCACCCATAAAGGTGGTATTTTTACTATACATTTATATATTATTGTGTTTCCGTACGTTTGCGAGAATTCTTACGAGATTTACTACGCATGACGAAGTAGATGATGATTGCCGCAATCACAAAGATGATGATAAAGAGAAGCCAGATTGGACAAATAACGACAACCTTTTCCGTTATACTTTTACCATCATCACTTGAACCATATGTTACAACTTGTCTTACCTTGAACACTCCAAATAGTGGCGCATCGTTCCATTCTTGCGAAACATATCTAGTAGTGCCAGGCAACACTACAGCTAGTGACGGATTTTCTTCATTGGTATATACTTCCTCATCAGAGAAGAGTGGGAATACTTGCATGTAATAATTTATTTCCATATGTGTATTACCCGTATTCTCAACGGTAAAGGATGCTGTTACTGGCGATTTTAGGAAAAAGGTCGGTATATTGTTATCTTTAATGACCCCCGCTAACTTTATATCTTCACCCGATACTGTTACATATACAGTAGAAGCAACCTGGATAATCTCTTTAAGAGTCGCGTTGCCCTCGCCTCCATTCGTGTTTGGACCGTCAGTCCTTGTTACGAGAATTGCAAAATACTGTCCGCCACCACGCACGTTTTTTGGTACATCTATTGTATAGGTGATTTCGTCTCGTTCGTTTGGCTCCAAATCGCCAGCCTCCGAGCTAAAAGTTACCCATTTTACGATATCATTATAATCTCCACTCGAAAGCTCCTCCCCCACGATTGGATCGTAGCCATTTCCAGTTCTAGTAAAAGGCGCCGCACTTACCTTATAATAAAGCGTTTCTTTTGCTGAAGCCTGATTGCTTATCTTTATTGACCCCGTACTAGGCTCGCCAGGGTAAACTGTAATTCTTTGCTCCATCGGAGAAACAGTCAAAGTAGATTCAATTGCGAATGTATTCTTTGTTCCAAACATAAAGCTTAGCGCCACAGCTAGCATCGCCACTGAGCTTATTAAATAATATCTAATGTTTCGTTTCATTAAATCTCCTTTATTATTTTATGCCCACCTAGTTTTTTACCTCACAAGAAAACCCAATATTCTCGTAAGCTATTTTCATATTTTCTATAGAGGACGGAAAAGATTGTTTATCGTCTAGCATAAAAATAGGCGCTGTCTTAGAGTTGAGCTTCTTAGTACCATCCGACGTAACTGAAATATAAACCATGTTTTTATCTACGGAAATGTTTCGTGTAAAATCGGTTATCTCTAGGCCATATTTATTTGTCATAGTCGAATTATATGCGGTCTCAGCTAAATCTCGTGCATGGTCGGCATCAACATCATTTGCGTATTCGCCTTCATAATTATAAGAAATTGAACTCAATTTCTTATCAATAAAAGCTGCCGTAATTGTATTTGTATGTGAAATTGGAGGATAGTCAATAGTCAAAATACTAGTTTGTGTTTTATCTACACATCTTATACCGCTGACACTTTTTGAACCAGTAATCGTCAATTCATCCGTAGAACTACCATTATTAAATATGAATATTACGATTGCCACTACCAGTATCACAAAAGCTATGCCAACTAGCCAAATCCCGGTATTTTTTATTCTTTTATCATCAGTATTTGCCACCATGGCTCCTTTCTTTAGAGTAAAAATCCCCTTGCCCAGGGGATTTTTACTTTGTTAAGCCCACTAATTAGCTGTTAGTACCAGTTAAAGTGTAAGTTACAGAACCTGTGTACTCGCCCTGCTCATTTGCATAACCAGCAAAAGCTTTGTATGCAACTGAGAAACTGTCGCTTGTGGTAGCATGACCGCTTTTGATGGTTGAGCTAGATGTTGTAATGGCAGCGGTAGAAGGAGCAGTATCTCCTCCGGTCAAAACGGCAGTCCATTTACCATCATCACCTATAGAGCTCTTAGCTGTTTCATAGGCTGCATTGTCTACATATGTAATAGTACCATGTGCTGATGCGCCAGATTTTGTTAGATTTGTAGCGACAGCTGTTACAGTATAATTTTTCGAGTTACAATTAATAACGAATGCGTGTGAAGACGCAACAGCTGGATCTCCAGAAGCCCAAGTAGTTTCTGCACCAGCGTTAATGGTGTCGGTTAAATTAAGCCCGGTACTGCCAGTCGAGAACGTGCATGATTCATTAATGTTAAGAGTTAGGTTATCAACGACCTGCACTGGATCGACCGCTGCAAATGCACCTACAACTGGCATCGCTGCGAGAGCTACAGATGCTGCACCTGCGATTAAAGCTTTTTTCATAGTTTTTCTTCTCCTCTGCTAAATAAGCAGAATTAAATTATATTTGTGTTAGTATGTTTTAAAATCATGCTAAAAGGAGTTATATGAAAGCAATTTACAAACAAATTGAAGATTATATATTCTATTGCGAAAATGTGCGAAAAATGAGCCCAACAACCATAAGGGCCAAAAAATACATCTTAAACGATTTCATTAAAGAGACGAGCATTAAAAACATCAAAAGCTTATCTAATCAAACATTCAATGTGTACGTTGCAAAGAAATCTCAGAGCGGCATTAGCGGACGTTCGCTAAATGCCTACATGACAGTAGTGGTGGCTTTTGCAAAATATTATAGAGAATTGGGCCTGGCGACATCTTTTCGTCCGGTGTTAGTGCAAAAATTCAAAGAGCGAAAAGTGGAAAGAAAATTTTATACGGCAGAACAGGTGAAGATGGTGCTTCGCGTTGCTGATAGCGAAACTGGGCTGATGATTCGGATCATGTTTGAAACTGGAATGAGGATTGCAGAAGTTACCAAGCTCAGGCTCTCAGATTTTGACGGTTGCAAAATTTGCTTTATTGGGAAGGGTTCAAAAATGCGCGAAGTCTATATTAGAAATGAAACTAAGACCGAAATTGAAAAATATACAAAAATGAACGGTGTCAAAGATTTTTTGTGGGGCGCGACACTAAACGGTGAACCGCCAACCGCAAGTACAATTCGGCGGAAGATGCAGATGGCGTTTTTGGAGGCGGGTTTTTCCGGCTTTTATCCGCACGCATTGCGCCATTCTTTTGCTACGAATTTGCAAATCAAAGGAGCTTCGGCAGCAGAAATTAAAGAGATGATGGGGCATTCCAGCATTGCTACCACTGAGCGCTATCTGCATGGGTTCAATGGTAAGATGAAGGAGCTTTTTAATAAATATGGGACATAAAAAAATACGCACAAAACTTAAAAATTGTTAAAAAAAATGCTTGACATTGCCCTTGTGGTTACGTATAATTGAAACTGTTAAAGGTCATATTTTAACACAAATATAATTTAATTCTGCTTATTTAGCAGAGGAGAAGAAAAATTATGAAAAAAGCTTTAATCGCAGGTGCAGCATCTGTAGCTCTCGCGGCGATGCCAGTTGTTGGGGTGTTCGCAGAAAGCAGTAGCATGACTGACTGGGTTACATTGACTGTAAATCCTTCTTGTACAATGACTGCAACTTCGAACAATACTGAAAGTTCACCGCTCTCACTTGGTAGTGCAGCGGGCGCTGGTTCTACTTTTGGTGGCACTGATGGTGTTGCGGGTACATCAATGACTCTTTCTTGCAACAATACAAAAGGTTGGACTCTGAAGACGACTGCTACTGCTATGACTATGGCCAATGGTAAAGATATCAACTTCGGAGCTTTTGCTACTGGCGGCAATTCAGTATGGTCTGCTCAGTTAGCAGTTAGCGGTACTGATTCTGGCTTAGTCACCTTGACTGAAGGCTGGGGTACTTTCGCGGGCACAAAAACTGGAGCTGAAACCACAGTTTTGACAAACCAGACTACTGGTACTACTGGTAGCGAAGTCGCTAAAGGTATCTATGGCGTGACAGTAGCACCATCCTACAAAGCTTATGTAGCTACCAATCAGGAAGCTGGTACTTATAAAGGCAGCATTACTTACGCTTTTGCGGAAAAGAACTAATAGCCTAAGCTATTTCACAAAACGCAGTCTCATGGGGGTGGGGCTGCGTTTTATTGTAGGAGATGATAATGAGGAAAAAAGATAAGAGTAGCATATTGGTGATAAGTGGCGCAACGCTGATCGTGATTGCCGTGACAATTGCTCTAATAGTGTTTTTTTGGCCTAAGGAAGTACGAACTTCGACAAACTCTAGTGAAACTACATCAATAGCAAGTTTAATATGTAAGTCTGAATATTTTCCCGGAGCATTCTTTTCCGATACGGAAGCCAAATCACAGCAGTACACAATAAAAGTAACTTATCAAGACGACAAATTTAACAATGTTTCCTTTAGCTATGTCAGCACCTTCAATTCCAATGAAAAAGCTGACACCGCAGAATCCAAGATGCATGCCAAATTTAATTTATATATGTACGACTATGGCCTAGATCCAGAAAAATATAACCCCAATTTCCGTAATCTCAATAATGAAGTTAGAGTAGATCTATTTTCTTCATCGGAAAATATGTCGAGCGCTTTAGCTCGTATAATATTATCTAACGACGCCACGGTAGCCCTATTTACTGACAATAAGCATAAAGCTTTAAGCGATGCATACAATAAAATAGGTTATTCCTGTGAATATTCTGAATAAATATTACTTTAAAAACAAGTAAAGGAAAAAAATGAAGAAAAGTTTTAAATTCATAACAATGACAGTCCTGATTGCGATCATAGGCTTACATGGCGCAGTTAATAATTGTCATGCGAATAGATCGCTGACGATGTCGCCAATGAGCCAGAGAGTCATTCTTGTTCCCGGAGAAAAATACAGAGGCTCCTTTGAGGTGTCTAATGGAGTAAATAACAATGAAGACTTAAACTATAAAGTCGATATTGGTTCATATTCAGTGATGAGAGTAAGTGGCGGAAAGGATGACTATGGCGACAATACAATGAATGCTGCAATAAGGACCAACCAGAACATAATTATGGATTGGATTGAAGTGTTAGAGCCTACCGGGTCACTTGCTCCTGGAGAAGCAAAAAATATTACCTACGTTATAGATGTACCCGCGGATGCTCCCGCTGGAGGGCAATACGCATCACTTCTAGTTGGCGAATCACGGCAAGCTGCAGCAAACAGTGGTTTAAATATTGCAGAAAATATGCAGATGGCATTCGTTATTTATGCCGAAGTGGCCGGCGAAACAATTAAAACTGGCGAGATAATAGATAACACAATTCCTTCAATACTACTGAATTCAGAACTTACAACGACATCTATGGTAAAAAACGAAGGGAATGTCCATACCGATGCAGAATATATTTTACAAGTATGGCCAGTCTTTTCTGATGAAGAAATTTACACTAATGAAGAAAAACCTGACACGGATTTAGTTTTACCTAATACGGAACGATACCATGCGCAACACTACAACCTTCCTCCGGTTGGCATCTTCCGAGTTAGACAAACGGTTAGGATATTTGGCGAAGAATCCGTAATGGAAAAAACTATTATAGTTTGTCCAATCTGGCTTCTCTTCATTATCATCTTTGTGATTGCGGCAATCATCATCTACTTCGTCATGCGTAGTAAATCTCGTAAGAATTCTCGCAAACGTACGGAAACACAATAATATATAAATGTATAGTAAAAATACCACCTTTAGGGGTGGTATTTTAACGTGCAAAGCTCAACAATTAAATATACTGCTCCATCCACGCCTTAAACGCTTCATAATCATTATACTCGTCCGAATCCTCTTCTTCGTCTGCTCTTAGCCAAGCCACAACATTTCCATCACGCACTACTGCCACCGACGGGTAATATTTTACCGACTCCGCCAGCCCAGTTTCTTTCATGTCAGAAAACATCATCCTATAAAACGTCTGACCAGCTTCAGCACTATATTTCTGAACAAACTCACGCAACTTATCTGCCGTATGACATCCACCCTGGTCAATAAACATTAAAAACGATTGTCCTTCCTTTGCCATTTTATCATAAGCCACAGCACTTATATTGGCCAGCCCATCAGAAACCGGCGTCAACACATCAAAATCTATTTCATGATACGGCACCTTATAGAAATCATACACTGTTTCCCCATTCGCCGCAGTTCGTTTCACCGGCACATTATGCTCACCTTCATAGAACCAATATCCACCCACTACGTAAATCCGCGAGCTGTCCCAGCCTAGCGTCACCAACATTTTTTTCATCATTCCGGCGTATCCACCACCACCGCACATCAAGAAAATCGTCTTATCCTTTGGAAAAAGGTCCTCGAGAATCGCCATAGATTCCGCATAGTTCGCCGAATAGACTCCGTCTTTCTCCGTAAACAAAGTCGGCCCAGTGTATGTCTTTCCCACTGCCTCTGGCAAACCAGAAACGTTCACAATATAAGGAAACGGCACCACCTCAAATCCATCCACAAAACCAGACAAGTACGAATCTCCCCCAATCGCCTCATAATTTCCAGGATCCTTCAGCATTCTAAGGTCTATATATACCGCATCGTCTCGCCCAAGATACTGGTCTATCGTGGCCTCATTTACGTTTTTATCAATTCCCAGCTCTCCTCTTTGCCCTTCAGCCACTTCTGGCGCCGGTAAACTCATTAAACCATCATACGGAAACGCAAACCGCCCTAGCAAAAACGCCGCAATCATCAAAACTACAGCTGCCCCGCTTATTCCCCACAAAGTTTTTTTCATAACACCTCCTCTATATCTAAGTCTATTATACACCAATCGCCCGTTCATTCGGACAATTCGTAAGAACTCGCAAAATCGCTTCTTTTTCCGCCTCCGTCACCCATAATCCGTACTTATATTTCACCGATACTTGCCTTGCCACATAAGCACAGCGAAACTTTTTATTTGGCGGTAACCACGTCGCCGCATCACCATCAGACTTCTTTTCGTTTGCCGAACCATCCACCGCCAAAAGATTCAACGGATCAGTCGCAATACTGTTTCGCACTTCGTACGGCATATACTGCGCCCCTTTTTGCCAAGCATCCGACAGTGCCACTACATGGTCAATCTGAATTTTAGAAATTTCACTCTTCTCTGTAAAAATTCTATGTTCACCCGTATAAGGTTCGTCAAATTCCCCCGCTATCACAGTACAACCGTCAAGCACCGCCGAATCCCCAAATTCTCGTTTCAAAATCCTCTGACGTAGCGAACACCCATCCACCATCGGCCAGCCATTATAAAATTCCGTCCGTTTGTACCCAGTCTTCGGTGCTCGCCCCTTCACCTCAAGCTGTGCCAAAATCTCCGTCGCAAGCGGCGCACCATTATCACTGGTGCTACTTGCAGTCTCAACAGCCTCAGCTTCCTCCACATACTCAGTTTCATAACTTACCGGATTCGCCACCAGCCATGCCACCACACCAATCACCGCCACAATTCCAGCAATTAACCTCCGTATTTTTCTTTTCATATAATCATGATATCTCAAAATCCCCATAATCACAATAAATAAAGTTTATCTTCTGATTCCACTAATCCATTTTTTCAAATCATTATCAACACGATATGAATCACATATTTTAGAAATCGCCTTATTAAAGGTCCACCTATCCAGTTTTGATTGCATTAAATAGCCATAGGTTTCATCCGGAAATTTAATAAAACATTCAGCAATTAGCCAAGCAAGCGCCATCTTTACATAATATTCTTTTCGCCCAGATAATAGTTCAATACGATCAAAAATTAAATGCAGATAATCCGGTTTTACATAATAATCCAGTAAGCAAACGATTCCCGCCCGCGTCGAGAATTCTCCTTTTGAGCAAAGTAAGCTTTCGACCTTGCAGTTCAAAAAATCTTCTTCATGGTTTTTAATATTTTTACGTATTGCAGCACAAAAAGTATCAACCGTGCACCAATTATCAAGATAATCAATCTGTGAATCGAAATATTTTATCATTTCGCCATAAGGCAATCTCGCAATTAGAAAACCTCTCGCAATTACTTCTTCTATCGCAACTGGCACCACTCTAAGGAATTCATCAAATTGTTCTATCGGTATCGTCGCAACAAGTCTTCTGATTTCCGGAATTCTCACACCAAGAAATGGTCGCTCGCAAGGAATACCGCGCATCGAGAATTCGCGATACTCATCATCGGCAAAGCTTACCAACTTAGTTCTAAAATCAAGATACATACAATTTATTATATCAGAGTATACTATAATTATATCTACAACAACATTTTAGAGGTTGGTTATGAATTGGGAGCAGGAATCTTGGATTTCTAAAAAATTCATATCAATAAAAAAATAAGCTGAATTACCAATTCAAGCACTCTAAAAATATAAAGCGTCTGCTTTTAATTGATAAACAGAAAAATGTAGTTGAAATTTCTAGATGAGTACGATATAATAAAAATATCGAAAGTCCGTCAGGCAACGCTGGATTGCGTAGGTTCGGGGCTTTCTTTTTCTGTGCTATAATACAATTATGAAACAGGCTAAAACCACCGATTATTTCAAAATTTTAAGCGCAGATTTTCCAGAATGGCTAAACACTTACGCTAGCACCCAAGAACTCCAAACCCAAAAACACATCAGCACCATCAGTGGCACACTCTACACCGATTTATTCAACAACGATGTTTTTTATTCCAGCCTAGAACATTCTATTGCGGTTGCGTTAATTATCTGGCACTTCACTCACGACAAAAAACAAACTCTCGCCGGGTTATTTCACGACATCTCAACCCCAGCATTCAAACACTGTGTAGATTTCATGAACGGAGATTACTCAAAACAAGAATCCACAGAAGATTTAACCACCGAATTCATCAAAAAATCTCAAGACGTAATCGAATTACTCAAAAAAGACAACATTAAAATCGAAGAAATCGACAATTATCATATTTACCCCATTGCCGACAACGACACGCCAAAATTATCAGCTGACAGATTAGAATATTCATTATCCAACGCACTATATACTTACAAATTGTTAAACCTAGACGAAATCAAAGAAATCTATACCGACATAGAAATCGAACAAAACGAGTCAGGAGAGCCAGAGCTTGGCTTCAAAACCAAATCCATCGCCAGAAAATTCGTCAAAGTCACCAGCAAAATGTCCGTTATCTATCGCGACGACAGAGCCCGTTTTTCTATGCAGTTCATCGCCGACATCCTAAAAAATCTCAAAAACGATGGCAAAATCACAATCGAAGAACTATACGACAAGAAAGAATCCGACATCATCAAAATAATCGAGAACTCAAAATATAAAACCGTCTGGAACGCCTGGCGGAAAGCCAAAAAAGTCAACGTTTCAAAAACCAAACCCCAAAGCGTCTACTTTGTTCACCAAAAATCCAAAGTCCGCTACATAGATCCACTGTGCAACGGCGAACGCATATCTAAAATCTGCAAAATCGCCAAAAAATCCATTGACAAAAACCTTTCCTATAACATGGACAACTACATTTTCCTAGATTTTAAACTCGAGAAATCTTGACCTAGTCAGAAAAAAACTGGAAAAACATAACAATTTTTATTCCTAAACCAAATGGGATATAATATAAAACGAGGCGAATATGCACATTAAAAAGGAGGTGTAACCGATGATCAAAATTGGCGAAAACGTTGAACCTATCAAAAAACTACAGACTGAACTCCATGAAAATGAACGACAGGTCGCTGAACTTAATAAGCGGATAGCGAAGATTGAAGATTCAATTTGTAAATTAGAGGAACCAAAATTACCAATTAAAGTTTTTCTAGCAATAGAAAATCATCATGTGCCTTCGTCCAATCTCTATTCTAGCGAAGACACACATTGGATTAATGTATATTATTTTCCGGATACCGATTCAATCCACGCAATACGGGACTATTCTTGGGGTAAAAAACAACTATACCCTAATGAAATTGACCTATCAAAATTCTATAGCAGTAGACACGATACTCTTGACACAAAGCTACCGTACGGAGAATGTTTTATACATGACAAACAATATCAGCCCATCATAGACTCCGCTATTACAGACATAAAATATCGCATAGAGCGTTCCTTACAAAAGAATAACAGTATCGATGATTGGGATTTAATCGGAAAACTATTAATCGCCTCATACTGCAACTTATAGCATAAAGCCCCTATCATAGGGGCTTTTTAATTTAAAATATCTATTCGCGGTATAATTTACAGATAAGAATTAAAGAAAGGTTGGTTTTGAATTTAAAGATCGGAGTCTTGAATTTTTAAACCAACCTACGGCCACATATATACCGTTCTCTGTTAGGGCTCGCTTACCAAAACCAAAATGGAAAAACATCCGTATCAAGACGCGTCAGTACTTTTAGTTATTCAATCTATTCAATAGTTCTTTCCACGCATCACTATAATAATCATCGAAATATTTGCCGACTTCATCAATTTTTACCCATTCCACTTTTTTAACTTCGTCCTCTTGCATTTTTATTTCATCATTTAATGGCTTAGCAACAAATAGCAATATTTCTTTGTATGCAGTTCCACCGTGCACCAAATGTCCAGTTCTAATCGGCTTATTATCAACAATCTTAACGTCCAAATTAGTTTCTTCCTTGGTCTCCCGAATTGCCGTCTCAATATCAGTTTCACCATCTTCTTGGTGTCCTTTCGGAAATGACCAAAACATTTTGCCATCATCATCTCTAGCGCCAATCAAAAGTACCTTATTATCTTTCAATATAATGCAACCACAGCTCTTCTCTCTATTATCTTTAATCTTGTCCTTCCAATTATTATCTATTTTATAAACACTCGCTAGCTCATTGCTATTTCGTTTAAAAACAAACATCGTTTTGCATTTTGGGCAGATCCAAGCATCTTGCCCCAACTCAAAACAAATATCAAACCATGTGTCTATGTTTTTATAGTCATCTCCAAATTCTGGGTCTTTTTGGTTTTCTTTATATTCTTCATTTACTCTTTTAACTATTTTGTTATATTTCTTCTCTTCTAAATAATCGACATTTGTCTTAATCAAATAATTCTCAAAAAGATTATCATTGCTACTATTACACATTCGTTCACCACAATTCGTACAGAAAAACGTTGCCATAAGATTATTATAACACCATTCTGTGGTATAATTACAGATATGGAAGAAAAACATTTCGAGGAATGGATTAGCTTAAAAGAAAAACTCCATTTTAATGCTAAAATCCCAAAAATCTTGGAAGGAGAAGTTTGGTGGTGTAGCTTTGGCGAAAATGTCGGAGTAGAGATTAACGGCAAAAGCACGCGTTTCACTCGTCCAGTTCTAATTATGCGGAAACTAAGTAAGTTTGGTTTTATGGGAATTCCTTTAACTTCACAAGAGAAATCTGGTTCTTGGTATGCAGAATTTGAATTTTTAGGCAAAAAGGAATTTGCTGCCGTGTGCCAAGCAAGAGTCATGAGCGTTTCAAGACTGCACTCTAAACTAGGACGTGTTCCAGAATCAGATTTAGAAATAGTAAAGAAGGCGTTTCATGAATTATATAAGTAAAAATGTGCCCCCGACTTTTCAGAAGGGGGGATTGCGAGTAACCTCGAATATACCTCTATTATATCAAACATTAAGCGTTTTGTCAATAGAAACAGGCAAAATAGCAGAAAGGAAAGGTTGGTTATGAATCTAAAGATCGGAGTCTTAAATTTGCAAACCAACCTATTTCTTTTATTCCGTTTTCTACCAAAATCAAAAACATCGTCATTGCATTTTATCAAAAAGCCCAATCAATTCATCACTTAGATTGCCAGACCACACCGCATCGCTGAATCGCGCGGTTACAGACTTTGAAGCATAGTTTTTACTTAACTCTTGCACATTTTTAAGTATTTGTTGGCTCAAAACTTGATACCCTTCAGCAATCTTTGACGAATCTATATCGTCATCACCATAAGCCTCGCTAATTTTATCAACAATTTGTCGATATTTATTCTCAAAATCATTCTCATTGTATTCAATGCTAGAAGTTAATTGCGAAAACCTCACCATCTCCTTAAATTTTGGGTCAAAAGGTAACTCCTGCAAATCTTTCCTACTTGCATTCTTAAGAGCGTGGGCAGACATCTTATCTAGAAACGCTATAGCAGAAACCATGGAAGGGTAGATTCCCTGCTTTCCTTTATTCTGCAAGAGTATTTCGTTCATCTTTGCAACTGCCGTACCGACCTTATTAAAATCCACCAAAACTTCACCAGTACGTTCATTCATGGTTGGCGAAATATTCTCCATCAATTTATTTAGCTCTTCGTTTTTAGTTTTTGGTGCTTCCAGAAGATTTGGTCGAGTGTTTTCAATTAGTCTATTCAAAATATCCAGTGCAGTCTCATCCTTGTTTCCTTCTTCGGCGCGATTATGTTCAGACATGTATTCAATAGGCTTTTCGTATGCCCCTATATTAAAGGCATTAGGTAAAACCCCAAAATGATATTTATCTTCCAACTCAGCCAAACGAAACTTATAATTTGCACTATCGTCGCTATCGCGATGTTCATAATAATCTTTTATTGCGACAAGCATCTCATTTGTTCCGGGTCTCTCATCGTGAATAAAATCACGACCACCAATGATTGTACCTTGCAATCTAGCAGCATCTTTACGATTTTGTTCAAACTTTTTATAATCAGATGTTGGAATTTCATGATAAATTCTTATCAATCTGTCTATTTCACTTGGATTATACGACGACAACAAGCATTCTTCTATATAATCAGCAACGCCATACATACCAATAGTCGTTCCATAAGCATTCCCGCCCTCTATAATCGGAAGCACTTCGTCATCTTTTTGCTCCATGAGCGGAAAAACTATATCCTTAAACCCTTTAATCGTACTAGGCCGGGCTCCATGATTGCGAACATATCTGCTCAACACTGCACTTTTTGTATCATATTTCGTAATCTTGTCATCACTTTCTACTAATTCATCATAATAATTCATATAGTCATCAAATAATCTTCCGCTATCTTCGTTTTTCGAAATACCTTGCATCCCACTCTCTAGGCCATGGATTATTTTATACTCTTTGCTTTTGTCTGAAAAAGCCTCAGCTGAATATTTTGCTAAACTCTCAAGAAAATCGCCTTCGATCAGCCTATCGTTATAATTCCTTACAAGACACTCACCGATTCTCATAATCCGTCTATCGAGTTTATGTTCTGGCATCAAATCCGCCACCCTACTATAAAAACTATTCAACGAATCACAAATTGCCTCCAATTTATCAGAATCATATCCAACCAATAATTCTTCAGTCCCACCAGTCGAATGTGAAATAGCTCCAGCAACTCTAAAAATATTCGTCAAATGTTCATCGCTTGCTCCTTCTAGATTAACTGCATTTTTATATACATGTTCTTTTAACCCAGAATAATCATTATAGTCAATGTGATATTTTTCGGCTAATTCTTCTGTTCTTTCTGCCAAATCGGGGTATTCTTCATCAAGTTTAAACCACTCAACTTTTTCATCGAAACCGTCATCATATGCTTGCCACCAAGTACCATCTTCCTTTTTGTAATAGCCTTTCTCCTTTGCTTTTTCTTCAACTGTCTTTTTTCGACGTCCTTCTACGTCTTTTCTCATATGTTCTTCAAAAGAATCTGTTGCTTCAAGTGGATGTTTCTCTCTACCATCTACTAATTTTTCTTCAGTATTTTCTATTATTTCACTACCGCTCATATTATTATTATATATCAAAACATGTTACAATTATACCAATAATAACAGATACACAAGTTGGTTATGAATTTAAAGATCGGAATCTTGAGCTTTTAAACCAACCTATTTCTTTTATTCCGTTTTCTATTAAAATCCACTTACTAAAACCGAAGTGGAAAAGTATTTAGTATTTCAAAAAAGTCTTGCTTTTTTGAAAGAAATAAGCTATAATAAGAATATCACCATAACCGGACTAGCCTAAGGTTCTTGTACCGACCGCAAATTCCGGTCATTTTTTCTTTATCTGATTTTTTATTGTTTTTAAAGGCAATATATTATCGACAAAAGGCTTCAGTAGCTTCGAAAATCTTTCGGTTGGCGTTATTATTTTCTTTAATTTATCGTTATCATTTAGATATCGCATTAGGCAAGCAAAATCACCATCAGAAGTTACAATTATCGCCTGATTATAATTATTATATTCAACCGCCGCAGCATGCAATACAAGTTCCGCGTCAACATTACCTTTCATAGTACGATTCCCATTTTCGTCTTCAAATACTACCGTTGGTTTAAAGATTAATACATATCCATAAGTCTGTAAAGCAGAATATAGTGTTGTGTTATGTGGGTCGTATCCAATAAATAGAAAAGCTTTTCTTACATTAAATTTAGTTCGTAAATACTTGCGCAACTTACCGTAGTCCAACTCTATATCTTGCGATTTTGCGCCAAGATATAAATTATTTCCGTCAATAAACGCATAGTTCTTACTTTTCATATCTATATCTATATTATATCACACCAGATGCTATAATATAGTTACCGAAGTTCCTGCAGGGCGCAGTATGTGCTTAGCGCGAGAGCTTCTTTTCATTTCTATCCTATGGTATAATTGCCCAAAAGGAGCGTTTCAATGCGAGAAAAAAAATTGTCAACAACTGATGCCAACAATAAATCAGATAAAAAATCTTCGCGCAGACAGGCTAATAATGGTAACATAAAGATTATTAGCCAAGACAAAAAGAAAAAGATCATAATTGTATCAATGGTTTGTGGAGTAATTTTGCTCATTATGGCCATAACGATAGCTTTTTCATTTAAGAAAAACTCCGATATTGCCACTAGCAAAATAATGTCAAGTTTATCAAAAAGAATTACCTCAATTACAGATGTAGTGAACTATTCAGAGGCCAATGACCCTAATGGTATCATGGGACAACCCAATCAATACACGTCAAAAAGCAGCTGGGAAGACGGCCGCATCACTGATCACGTTTCGGAATATGCCGGCACCATTGAAGTATTTAATAATACTAAAGATGCAGAACTTAGAGAATGGAAGATCAACAAGACAGCAGAAGCATGTGAACAACGTTTCACAAAAGAAAAATACGGTAATGTCTTTATGGATGGATTCAACTGCAAAGAATACAACGTGTTTAGAAAAAACACAGTAATTATCAGATTAAGCTCATCTTTTAGTGAAAAACAGATATCCGAATACATAAAAGCGTTTGATAGTATTATAGATAGCTATGAAATTCCCGAAAAAGACATACCAACAACAGAACAAATAAACAATTTAAGAAGGGAAATTGAAGAGTCGATAGTGGCAACAATAGCTGAAACTGAAAAAGATGCCCAAAAAGGTCTAGATGAGGTTATCGCATCATACGAGGACAAACTTAATGGTATTTTGGAAAGTTTAGACGAAGAAGAATTTACATCGGCAAAAGAAGAATTAAAAACTTTTAAAGAGGCATCATATTATTCGTCAAAAATCGCCAGACTTGAACAAAAAATCAACGACATAGAAAACAAAATTGCCAATAAGAAAAAACAAGCAGAAGCAGCAGCAGCAAGGGCTGAGTACGAAAGACTTGCTAAAAAGAATCGAACGCTAGGTACTGGAAGATATGTCACTTGTACAGATATTGATTCTGGAACATATGACACGAAAGCAATAAGCGGTAGTGGCAATTTGTTCGTAGATAGCGATAGTTATTCTCACTATGTAAATGAGGTCATGAACGCAACCGGCGCATATGGATGGACGACAGAATATAAAAACATGGTTTTATCATGTGGTGATGTATTAGAAATTAAGAATGGCCTGACCGTACAGTTGACTGCAAAAAAATAATTATAAATATGTTATAATTATATTCATAATAACAGATACACAGGTTGTTTATGAATTTAAAGATCGGAATCTTGAATTCCTAAACCAACCTATTTCTTTTATCCTGTTTTCAGTTAAAATCCACATACCAAAACCAAAATGGAAGAACATTAACATTCCTTTGCGCTAATTTGATATAATATAAATATCGAAGCACTCGCACGGCGCCGAAGGTACCTACCGCGAGAGCTTCTTTTTATTTCTCAAAAACGATAGCTTCCCCATTTGGAATTGGAGAAAAGTCCAATAAATTCCCACTTTTGGGTGTTCCCTCAAAATATTCGCGAATAATCAAACCGACTCCACCATGGCAAACCAAGCAAACATTCTGGTTCTTACGCTCAACTGACAATCTATCAAGAAAAGGAAATACTCGTCTCTTTATTTCTTCCATAGACTCGCCACCTTTAATTGATTCGGATTCCAAAGAATAATCCCACAAACCATAGTACGGTGGGTCAACATCACTTGGTTTTCCCTCATAATCACCGAAATCTCTTTCCATTATTTCAGGTGCTTCTATAAATTCTGTATTACTATGTTTTTTAAGCACCTCATCTGCGGTTTGCCTTGCGCGAATTAATGGCGAATAATAAATCGCATCAAAATGAACATTTTCCAAACTGCCAGCAATATTTTTTGCCTGCTCTATTCCCGCTTCATTCAATGGGATATTGAGTCTACCTTGAATTTTATGTTCTTTATTATAATCAGTTTGCCCGTGACGAACTATATAAAACTTTGTCATATCTAATATTATATACCAAAATATGCTATAATTATGCCAATAATAACAGATAGAAAGGTTGGTTTTGAATTTAAAGATAGGAATCGTTGGTTTACCAAACGTAGGTAAATCCACATTATTTAATGCCTTAACAAACGCTGGCGCGCTTGCCGCCAATTATCCTTTTGCTACCATTGAGCCAAATGTTGGCATTGTTCCAGTCCCAGATGAACGCCTAGACGTTCTAGCCAAAATGTACGAAACAGATAAAGTCGTCCCGGCCACCGTTGAGTTTGTAGACATCGCCGGCCTAGTCGCCGGAGCATCTAAAGGCGAAGGTCTCGGCAACAAATTCCTCGCCCACATTCGCGAGTGCCAAGCCATCTGCCACGTAGTCCGCGCCTTCGTAAATGACGATATCGTTCGCGCCGACAATAAAATCGAGCAAGACATCGTCGCTCAAGCCAAAGATGACATCGACATTATTAACCTAGAACTAGAGCTCGCCGATGAAGAAACCAAGGCCAAAATTGCCGCCAAGCGCAAAAAAGACCCTACTGACGAGAACGTTCCATATCTTACCGATAAACCAGTCATCTATATGTTCAACGTCGACGAATCCGGCCTCACCGACACAGACCTTCAGACTAAATTAAGAAGTCTCGTCGCCCCAGCCGAAGCCATCTTTGTCAATGCCAAGCTCGAAGAAGAAATGTCCGGCATGAATCGCGCCGAAAGAAAAGAATTCCTAGAAAGCTACGGCGTAAAAGAAGACGCCCTCGGCGAACTCATCAAGGCCGCCTACAAAACCCTCGGCCTTCAGTCTTTCCTCACTGCTGGCAAAAAAGAATGTCGTGCCTGGACCATCAAAAAAGGCGCTACCGCACCAGAAGCTGCCGGAACTATTCATTCAGATTTCGAACGTGGCTTCATCGCCGCTTCAATCTGCAATTATGACGACCTAAAAACCCTCGGCTCAGAGCAAGCCGTAAAACAAGCCGGCAAGCTCCGCACCGAGGGCAAGACTTACGTCATGCAAGACGGCGACGTCGTAGAGTTTAAATTCAACGTCTAAAGTCCAACTACGCTAGAATTTCCATCAACACCAATATTTTGGTTCGTTACATCAGATTCTGTCATCGAAATATTTACAATTGCGCCGTTCGCGCCTTCCGTCCCCCATTCACTAGTGCCAGAGGCCAGTATAAAATACCCATCCTGATAGAAACTTGCTTTCACGCCAGTCAACGAAATTTCCGCCGTCGTATTCGTTGCAAAGAAGAATGGTGCAGTCGTATACACACTAGACGATGGCAAAATCGTCAGCGTAGAATTCGTAGCTGTAAATGAACCTACACCTTCCGCAGCATCACCAGACATCGATTGATAAATCATTATCGCTGCATTATCAACATTATTGCGATTTCCGATTCCATTCGTAGAGAACTCACAATCATCAAGCGTGACAGAATTCTTTCCTTCTATCACTGCGATTTGCGCGCCATTTGCCGTACCAGTGGAGCCGGTTACTGTAATATTACCAGTCGAATATATCAAAGGCGACCCAGCACCCTCAGTAGATAGTGTCATGTTTGAAGCCGTCACTACGCCCTCACCACGGTCCGTTGCCAAAGTCGCAGAAGACGCGCCACGAGTCGTAATTGCTACTTCGTCAGCAATAATCGTTCCACCATAAGTTGCATGAAGCCCCCTAGAGCCATCATTAGATGTATCAATAGTAGTTTTTTGAACATTTGCCGTAGCTCCGCCCGTCGCAACTACTGCATTCGCACCAGATACACTAGTCGTGATTTTTGCACCATTAATTGTTACGGAAGAGCCTTCGCCCACTACCACAATCGCCGAGTTTAGACCATAAAAGCTATAATTATCTCCACGTCCTGCGAAATCTGCACTGCCGGTTTTATTGATATTTACGTCTCCCTGAATCGTCAAACTTCCACCATTCGCCACTACAAAAACCGCCTGATCATCCGTTGCTGATTCGTAGGTTCCAGAGCCAATTGTAGCATCAATTCCGTCTACAAGATACGCCGCAGAATAAGTTATCGTCTGGCCGCCAACAGTCGTTGTTACTGTTCCGGCAGCAAGTTCTGTATTTTGAATCACTTCATCACCAGAAGTATCATCACTTACAGAACTATCATTCGTAGTTCCACTGTTGCTGCTACTGTTTCCGCTACTTGGCTTTTTAGAAAGCATCATCAAGAGCACCACTGCTAGTATCACAATTAGCACTCCAGCTATCGCCACCATTATCAGCATCATTTTGTTATTTTTCTTTGGCTTGTCAACCTTTGCAGTATTAAGCATTGCATCAATCTGCGCTGCATCTGGTTGTGTCTCATTGGTTTTCACCCCATCAGACTGCACTGCATCCGGTTGCGTCACTTCAATTTTCATTGCACCAGGCTGCGTATTAGCCTCATCGTCGCCATTCATCGGCCCTGCTATCTCTTCCGAGACTGCAACCATTTCCGCCACTGCTTCCTCTTCGGTCATTGCAGGCTGTTCTGGCGCCGGAGAAATCACTGGCTCCGTAGCATCAAATTGCCCAGGTTGTATTGGTTGTGTTAAATCTACTGGTGGCTTTGTGCCTGTCGTTTCAGGTTCGGCCCCGTTGTCTGTATTCTTATTAAAGTTATCACTATCCATAATATATATTATACATAAAAAACATAAAAACTTTCAAGAATTTTCAATTGAAAACCAAGTTTGTACTTCAAAATCCCCATTCACGTCCGCCACAGCAAGTTTAGGATCATATTGACGATACTCTGTATAATGTTTCAAAAAACTTTCTGCCGCAAATTCCATCCGCTTCATTTTTTTAATATCAATCGCATAAAGTCCTCCACCGCGACTCGTATCACTCCTTGTTTTTACTTCCGTAAAATAAACCTCACCATCGCGAATCGACACAACATCAATCTCATAGAGCTTCGTCCTAAAATTTCTCGCTACAATTTTATGCCCAAGCCCAGATAAATATTCACACACCGCAGTCTCTCCGCGCTGCCCAATTAGTGTTGTATTTTTTACAACATTGACCACACCATCACCATTTCTATCAAACCCCACCATACTCTTAATCGGCTCAAAACTTTTCCGATGTACCGGAGAAACCCCAAGCTCGCGAATTGCCTTTAAATGCGCCGCGGTTCCATAACCCGCATTTTTCTCAAACCCATAGCCCGGAAATTCAACCGCCAGTTCCTTCATATAGTTATCTCTTGCGACTTTCGCGATAATCGAAGCCGCCGAAACCTCTTTAATCAAATCGTCCGCTTTGATAGCCGTTGACACGTACCTTTCCAGTGCCGTCCCCTTAAGAAAATTAACTTTCCCATCAATTATTATCTGAGAAAAACTCACCCGTCGTTTCTGTGCTTCTTCTACAGCTCGCCTGGTCGCAAGCCGGAGAGCCTCAGAAATTCCCTTCGCGTCTAATTCCTCTGGCATAACCCAGCCAAGCCCAGTCGCCGGAGCTTCTGCCAAAATAACCCCCGATAGCTCCGCTCGCTTTTTTGCAGTCAATTTCTTAGAGTCGCGCAAGCTCGCCACCCACTCTGGCCACACTTCTGGCAAAATTACCGCCCCCACAACAAGCGGACCCGCTAGGGGTCCGCGTCCAACTTCGTCTATTCCAAGAATCGCCATTAGGCTTCTGCTGGAGTCTCTACGACTTCAACTTCTTTTACTTCTTCTACTGGAGCAGCTTCAGCAACTTCTTCTTTTACGGTTGTATCGTTTACGGCTGCACGGTCAAAATCCTTAGCAACAAGTCTTGCCGACTTACCACTACGCTCACGTAGGTAAGAAAGGTTGTTGCGGCGTACTTTAGAACGCTTAGTAATTTCAATCTTCTCTACGAGTGGAGAATGGATAAGGTAAGACTTCTCTACGCCAACACCAGAAGTAACTTTGCGCACTACGATGCGAGCAGTGTGAGATTCTTTGCGATCAACGCGAATTACCACGCCTTCAAAAGTCTGCAAACGGAATTTCTCACCTTCTTTAATTTTTTGAGTGACTTTCACGGTATCACCAGAGCGCACATCCACAACTGCTTTTTTCTTCTGCGCATCACCGATTTGTTTTAGAATCGAAAAACTCATATTATCCTTTTATTACACAATTATCTTTAATTATACCACGCTTGTACCACTTTCGCAAGGGGTTTTATTTCTTCAACGCTAATCTTACTCGCTCTTCCACCGGTAAGCTTCTGTCTACTTTTTCTAGCGCCGCCGTAGCTTCTTTCAAAGGAAAACCTAGCGCAATCAAGGCATCAAGTGCCTCATCCGGCTCATCCTTAGAAGCACTAAATTTCACTTCCGTAGCCCCATAACGCGACGGAATCCCCACTTTGTCGCGAAGATCCACAATTACTCTTTCGGCCGACTTTTTCCCCACGCCCGAAGCCTTAGATATAAACGCGATGTCGCCATTCGCAATCGCATTTCTCACTTCCTCCGCCTCAGCTAGCGACAAAATAGCCACTCCCGCCTTTGGTCCTACTCCTTGCACTGAAATCAAAAGTTCAAACAACTTTTTCGCAACTAAAGACGAGAATCCGTACAATTCTTCGGAATTTTCCCTCACCGCATGATACGTAAAAAACTTTCGTTCCTCACCAAGATTCACATTTTCAAAATCCGGCACCGGCACCGCCATCTCGTACCCCACGCCATTCACATCCACAATAATGCCGTTCGTTCCAAATTTTTCCGCCACCTCTCCTCTAATATGCGCAATCATTTTTTCTCCTTTCTAGAGTTTGAGAATTTATATTCATCGTTTTTGCCAGTCATATATAAGAAACTACACGTAATCGCCGCCGCTAGCGCATCCGCCGCATCATCTGGCTTTGGTTTTTTCTCGAGGCCAAGATGCACTCGCACCATTTCCGAAATCTGTGTCTTTGTCGCCGCGCCATAACCAGTCAAACTTTTTTTAATCTCGTTCGGTGTATATTCATACACTGGCAAATTCTTCTGCGCCGCAACAAGAAGCACGATTCCCCTCGCTTCCGCCACGGCAATCCCAGTTGTAATATTTTTTGCAAAAAATAATTTTTCAATTGCTACAATTTCTGGCTTTGTCTCCTCAAAAACCTCCACCACGGAATCATAAAGTTCCAAAAGTCGCGACGGCAAATCTAGATCCACCGTAGTAGTCACCACGCCGTAGTCTAGTGCTCTTGCCCCCGCCCGCGAAGACGTTTCAATCAGTCCAAAACCACACCGACCAAGCCCCGGATCAATTCCTAAAATTTTCATTTCATGTACCGAATTAAAGTTTCACGAAGATCTTTTGCTGGAATCACGAATTTATCGTGCACCGTAGCTGGACCAATCGCATGCAAAAAACCCAATTTGCGAGCCTCCGCAATTCTCTGGTCCGCCCGAAATGCCGAACGAATCTCGCCACCAAGTCCAACCTCACCAAACACCACATATTCCTCGCCAAGTTTTCGCCCCGCCACCGCCGAAGCAATCGCCATGCATACCGCAAGATCTGCCGCCGAATCCGATAATTTCATGCCACCCACCACATTAATAAATATGTCCTTGTCCGACAATTTTAATTTTGTCCTTCTCTCCAGTACTGCGATTAAAAGGTTCAATCGATTGATATCAAATCCACTCGCCGTACGCTTAGGATATCCAAAATTAGATGTTGTCGCAAGCGCTTGAATTTCTACTAAAATCGGACGATTCCCCTCAAGCGTCGCAAGAATCACCGAACCATCCGTATTAGTTCGCTCTGCAAGAAGCGCCGCCGACGGATTCTTCACTTCCTTCAGCCCTTCCTGCGCCATTTCAAAAATCGCCACTTCATTAGTCGAACCAAACCGATTTTTTACCGCTCTCACGGTTTTAAAACCACCGTATCGATCACCCTCAAAATTTAGCACCACATCCACCAAGTGCTCCAAAACCTTCGGCCCGGCCAATGTTCCATCCTTTGTCACGTGCCCCACAATCACTACCGCAGTATCCGTCGCCTTTGCCGCTCGGATAATCAGATTTCCACAATTTGTCACCTGAGAGACCGTTCCTGGAGCTGACGAAATTTCATCCATTGCAAGTGTCTGGATCGAATCCACAATTACTAAGTCAAATTCACCAGTTTCGATTGTTTTCGCAATATCATTGCCCGAGGTCGACGCCGCAAAATTCAGTCTTTCTGAATTTGCACCCAATCTTTCTGCGCGAAGTTTCACCTGCCCAGCTGATTCTTCACCGGATACATATAATACATCATGATTTTTTGATACCTCTGCCGAAATTTGCATAAGAAGTGTAGATTTTCCCATTCCAGGCTGCCCCGCAAGTAGCGACACGCTCCCCATCAAAATCCCACCGCCAAGCACCGTATTAAGATCTTCAAACTCCGTCAAAAGTCTCGCCTTCGCATCACTTGGCACAATCGTCTTAAGTTTCACAAAATCCAACTTCTTGCCAGAAACTTGACCTTTTGCCACCGCCGACTTCCCCGCCGCGCCTGCTTCATTTACCTGCTCAACCAAAGAATTCCAGGCCTGGCAATTCGTGCACTGCCCCATCCACTTCGCATACACAGCACCACACTGCTGGCAAACAAATTGTGTCCTCGCTTTCATGCCTATTATTATATCACAAACCGAGTTTTTCTCTAAGCCAAGCATCCGCCGGGCCAGCCGTCATCAAAATCACCAAATATCCAGCGTCTCGCCATTTCAAAATTTCATCGAACAAAGCATCATTCATCTCTGCCGTTTCCGCCATCTCAATCCCGGTGTAAAGCTCTTCTGGGGTCAATATAGCAAGCTCCGGATTTTCTCGCGTCAAATAAGTCGGTAGCCACAAAACTTTTTCAGCACCATTAAACGCATTTAGATATCCATCTCGCACTTCGTGCTGCCTCGTATTTTGATGAGGCTGATACACCACAACCACACCTTTTTTCTCATCTATTTTTGCCTGTTCTAATGCCATTTCCACCGTTGCTGCAATTTCTTCTGGATGATGCGCATAATCCGTATAAATTCCCTCTGCTATTTTTTCAAACCTCCGCCCCACGCCAGGAAATTCACTCAAAATTTCTACCGCTTCATCTACATCAGTATTTGGCTCCATCTCCAAGATAGCCTTAAGCGCCATCGCCGCGTCTTCACGTCTTGCTCGCCCCGCTAGCCTAAAACGTTTATCATCACCATCGCTTCTAATCACTTTCTTGCTCTGCTTTTCAAATTGCAAAAACGCCTCTTCGTAATCTTTCTGCGTACTATAAATATCCGGATGATCATAGCTCACATACGTTATCACCGAAAGCCATGGATGATACTTCAAGAAATTTCGGTCATATTCATCCGCTTCGTACACAAAATACTCATCACCTTTACGATATGACCCACTTGGCGCAAACCCCAAAGTTGTCCCCACTACATATGCCGCCGGTAACCCTAATTTTAAAGCAGCCCAAACAATCATCGAAGTCGTAGTGGTTTTGCCATGCGTTCCGGCCACAGCCACCATTTTTAATTTCAATTTATCCACCAAAAACGCCGTAAAATCATCCCGTTTGGTGCATTTTATTCCTGCCGCACGCGCCGCTTTTAGTTCTGGGTGCTCTTCCGGCAAAGCCGACGTGTAAACGAACCAGTTTAGTCCCTTCAAATTCTGTTTCAAAAATTCCCCGTCTTGCTTTCCAATGTAAACCTTTACCCCAGCTCTCTCAAGCTCACTATAAATCGCGCCCCGACTCAAATCCGAGCCGACCACTTCAAAGCCTGCGTCTTTTGCAAGAAGCGCCAAAGGCCCCATTCCTGTGCCAGATATACCAGAAATATAAATTTTCATGCTATAATTATATAATGAAAATCAATTCCGAGCAAGAAATGCTACAATTTGGCTCCGACTTCGCCAAGTCAGTAGAACATGGCGGCGTCATCGAATTAATTGGCGACGTTGGTGCTGGCAAAACCACTTTTACGCGCGGTCTCGCCAAAGGTCTCGGAATCACCACAGACGTTACGAGCCCTAGTTTTACCATTTCCAAATCTTACATCTGCAAAAATGGCAAAACTTTTACTCATTACGACTTCTATCGCCTCACCAATCCTGGTCTCATGAAAGAAGATCTCGAAGAAAAAATCGCCGACGACGGCATTGTTGTTGTGGAATGGGCCGATTCCATCGCGGACATCCTCCCAGAGAACCGCACTATTATTAATATAGAGTTAAAAGATAACAGTAGAGAAGTAAAGATAGATAAATACAACCGAATGGAGCCTTCCTCGGCACGCTTCGTCGCGCCCGTCGTTACGGGGCTCCTCGCTAACTCGCTCCCCGTTGGTCGCAAAATGCCTCAGAAGGCACCACTTCGGTTGTATTTAGATACTAGCACTCCGACCACCATCCTAAAACTTAATGACAAAAAGTACGAATGGGATTCTGGTCGCGATTTAGCCGAGAATCTCCTCAAATTCATTCACGAGAAGCTGAATAAAAACGACAAAACTTGGCAAGACATCGATGAAATCGTTTTTATGTCTGGTCCAGGTTCTTTTACCGGTCTTCGCATTGGTGCGGCTGTAGTAAATACTTTAGCGCATGAACTAAATATCCCGCTCAAAAACCACAAAGGCGAGACCGTAAAAATCATCATCCCCGATTACGGCCGTGCTGCCAATATCTCAAGCCCGCGTAAATAAGCGCAGTAAGACACACCGCAATAATCCCAAACGACATCATCTTAGCGCTATTCGTCATTGCTATAATCTTTCCCTGATCCGTCGCTACGGTCAAACTTTCACCTAGCGGCGGCACATAACTAGGATTTGCCGGATCATAATTTGTCACCGTCTCGCCATTTTTTTCCGTAGTGCCAAGCACCATATTGCGCAATCTCACACCAAACACCGAACTCTTGCTATCGCGATTCGCATGAAAAACCCGGACCACACTAGATTCGCCCTTTTTCAAAGTTACGCCAGCATAAGCCAAACTTTCATTCCCGACCCCAGCGTACACCTCCGCGTTCTCCTTTATCACAAACCGCCCCGTAACCTCAGAATGCACCCCACCCATATCAAGCACTAGTCGATTCCCCACGAACACAAAAGTATCATCGTCTGCCGTAATCTCAAATTTTTCATTCCCATCCGCTTTCACCTCAAACGGCAAACCAAAGTTCATAGTAAAAAGTCCATCCACAGGATGGAAATTTTCGTCTCTAAAACTCATTATTCCGTCGTTCTCGAGCGATAGGCTAAATTCCCCACCAGCATTTTCGCTCAACCCATCAACCGCCTTAAACCACCTAGTAAAGTTTTCGCCCTTCACGCCTCGGTTAGAAGTCCTCTCCCCGCCAATCGCTACCGGCAAATATGATTCATCAAGTTCCCCCTCGACTAGACCAGTCTCGATTTCATCGTGATAATAACCGCAACTGGTCCATTCGAATTGTCGTTTTTTTAAAGCCGCCCTAGAATCCCTATCGTAAAGATTTACGCACACATCTGCTTTCTGTTTATAATATAGTACTGGCACTTTTGCCGCAGAAGGTTGTTCGTTCATACCACCATTATACAACTTATGCAATTATTTCGTCAATAATCCCATATTCCTTCGCTTCTTCTGCGCTCATCCAATTATCACGATCCATATCCTTCTCGACCTGAGCTAGACTCTTTCCGGTATTCTTCGCAAAGATCTCTGCCAAACGTTTCTTAAGAAAGATACCTTCTTTTAACATAATTTCTTGGTCGGTAATTTTTCCTTCCGTCCCAGACGATGGCTGATGAATCATCACACGCGCATTTGGGAGGCAATATCGCTTGCCCTTCGCCCCACATGATAGAAGCATAGCCCCCATCGACGCCTGAAGCCCAATTCCAATCGTCTCCACATCTGGCTCAATGTAATTCATCGTGTCTATAATCGCCAGCCCATCATAAACCGACCCGCCTGGCGAGTTAATGTAGAGCTTAATTGGTTTTTTCGGATCTTCGTGCGCAAGATAGAGTAGCTGCGCCACGACTAGATTTGCCGTATGCGAGTTTACATCCTCGCCAAGAAACACAATTCGGTCGTTAAGGAGCCTTGAATAAATATCGTAAGCCCTTTCACCTTTATTGGTTTCTTCAACCACGGTTGGCACCAAATAATCTTGTGTCATTTTAATTTCTTCCTTTCTCATCTTATGTTTTTCCTTTCCTCTGTTAAAACGCGTCTTATGCTTTTTCTAGAACTAATTTATCATTCTTGAGTCTAAGAACTGGAATGTCACCCTTAACGAGCTCTTCAGCAATAATTTTTTCCGACAAAAGTGACTCTACTTCGTCTTCAATTTTCCTACGAAGCGGTCTGGCGCCATTCTTCGGATCATAGCCTTTTTCGATCAAATAGTTTTTTGCGGTATCGTCTACTTTAAGGCCAATTCCTTTTGTAGACAATCGCTTTTTAAGATCATCCATCAAATTGTCAAAAATTCTCTCAACATCTTTACGTGTCAACGCATGAAATACTTCAATATCGTCGAGCCTATTAATGAGCTCTGGGCGCATCACTTTTTTAAGCGCCTTCATTGCGTACTCTTTGTTCTCCTCATATTCTTGTTCTAGAGCCTTCTTGTCCTTTGGCGTCTTCGCCGCAAAACCCAGCTCGCCTTCACGATACATATCAGCTGAACCAAGATTTGACGTCAAAATTACAATCGTATTATTGAACTTGATTTTATTACCTTGTCCGTCAGTCAAAACTCCATCTTCTAAAATCTGGAGCAATAGATTAAATACGTCAGGATGCGCTTTTTCGATTTCATCAAACAAAATCACAGAATATGGTTTACGACGCACCGCCTCCGTAAGTTTGCCGCCGTCATCATAGCCTACGTATCCAGCCGGCGCACCAACTAATCGCGACACATTATGTTTTTCACCAAATTCGCTCATGTCAATTTTAATTAACGCGTTCTCGCCACCAAATACTTCTCGCGCAATTACCCGCGCAAGTTCGGTTTTACCTACGCCAGTCGGCCCCATAAATAGGAATGAACCAATCGGCCTTCTAGAATCCGTAATGCCCGAACGACCACGACGAATTGCTTTTGCCACCGCCTTAATCGCCTCGTCTTGTCCAACCACAGCCTTAGAAAGTTCTCCCTCAAGTTGCATCAACATCTTCATCTCGCTACCGTGCACCTTCGATACTGGAATTCCAGTCTTAAGCGATACCGCCGTTGCCAGATTTTCTTCCGTGAGCGTCGGATTTTCTTCTTCTTTTACTCCAGCTTTTTCTAAGGCCTTTATTTCTTTTTCAAGTTTCGCAAGCTCAGTCTTATATTCTGCTGCCTTTTCAAAGTCTTCTTTCTCGGCCGCTTCCGTAATTTTTTCCTCCAGCTGCGATTTTTCAATTTTCATTTTCTTGTATTTACCGCCGTCCTTCTTATCTGCAGCTACTTTACAAATCGCCGAAGCTTCATCAATCACATCAATGACTTTATCCGGCATAAAACGATCATTTATATATCGTCTAGACATCGCAATTGCCGTTTCGAGAATCTCATCCGGAATTACCACACCGTGATGATTTTCGTAATGTTTTTTGATACCTTTGAGAATTCTAAGTGTTACCGTCGCAGAAGGTTCTTCCACCATTACAGTCTGAAATCTACGCGAAAGCGCCTTGTCTTTTTCGATCGTTTTGCGATACTCATCAAGAGTCGTAGCACCAATCAAATTGATTGAATTACGCGCAAGCGCCGGCTTCAAAATATTTGCGGCATCCATCGAACCTTCAGATGAGCCAGCCCCGCAAAGCAAGTGGATTTCATCAATAAACAGAAGCACCGCATCATCCGAAATTGCTTCGTCGATGATTCCTTTGATTCTTTCCTCAAATTCTCCACGAAATTTCGTTCCCGCCACTACCGACGACAAGTCCACCTGATAAATATGTTTGCCAATTAAATTCCCAGGCACTTCATTCTTAACAATTCTTGTTGCAAGCCCTTCCACGATTGCGGTTTTTCCAACACCAGCCTCGCCAATCAATACCGGGTTAGACTTTGTTCGTCTAGAAAGCACTGTCACTACTCTCTCAATTTCATTTTCGCGCCCGATTACCGTATCCAACTTCCCCGCACGCGCTTCTTCCGTCAAATCCTTGCCATATTTTTTTAAGAATCTGAGCCTGGACGATTTAATATACTTTGCTTTTTCGGCCTTGTTTTGTTCGTCCTTAGTTTGCTCATCCACTAAGTCTTCAATTTCTTCAAGCACCTTGTCAATGTCAACATCAAGGCCGTTCAATATCAAAGCTGCCCTCGAATTCGGTTGGTTAAGGAGCGCATACAGTACATGTTCCGTACCAATCACCGTAAGACCATTTTCTTTCACGTAATTTTGCGCCATTCTGAACGTCAAAATCACCGCCTCAGAAAGCGACATCATTGCCATATCGCTACCTGGCACTTCTACGGCCACTTTGTTTAACGATTTTTCAACATCATCAATCGTGGCACCAGCCGACCTCAACATCTTGGCGCCCGTCGACATATCAATCGACATTATACCCATCAAAAGATGTTCAGTTCCCATATAGCCATTATTATATCTTTTGCTATAAAAATCTGACTTTTGCAAAGCAAACCTTGCATTCTCAGACAATTTACTCATTATTTCACTAAATTCTTCTTGCATATTTTCATTGTAGCAAATTAGCACTCTAAATGCAAGAGTGCTAATTAACATTTTTAACTATTTTTAATTAATTCAACATTAATTCGTCAAATTCTACAATACTACCATCTCTGAGGATAATCGCCGTCGAAACCCCGCCAGATGGATTTTCCTCCGTTGGCGCCACATCAACATTAATCATATCCACTACATATCCACCAACATTCAATGGACCCTTCACCGCAAAATTATTATCCGCAATTGCATCTAGTAATTTCACATAATAAACCGAGCCATCCGTCATAATAAAGCCAATATAATTAGTTTCTGGAGTCAACCCCTTCCCAAATTCCACAATCTTATAAACATCACCCGCCAGTCCACTTACTACGCACTCATTTATCATTCCTTCTAAAACCATCTCTGCCTTATCTACCAATGTTGTATCAGCAAATCCCTGAATTTCGCAAACCTCTACTTCACCATTTTTCAAAGTCATACTTGCAATCTTTGTGCCACCATCCACATAAATCGCCGTACTCTCATAATATTCACTCCATTCGCCAGTATCTGTCGCATTCTTAATCACCGGGTTTTCGAAACTCTTCACCACGACTTCATTCTTACCCATGTTCATAGCTGCCATTGCAATTCCAAATGCTATACCAACAAGTGCCAAAATCGCAAGCACAATCACCATGCCAACCATTCTATTGTCGCCGCTCTTCGCCGGCTTCACTTCTACCTTTTCCGGCTCAACTACTTGCCCTGGCTCGGTCACTGGCTCCGACTCACTCACTGGTTCTGTTGGCGCATTCGTTTCTGGCACCAATTCTTGTGTCGGCTCCAATGATGCAGTTTCCAAATTGTTATTTTCTGATTCCACGAAAATATTCTCCTTATGTTAATTATAACATAAGCACCACGTTTTTATTCTATAGATTTTTATTCCGTAGTCTTTTCTTCCGCAGATTTCTCTTCCGCGAGTTCTTTCGCCATTCTTTCCAATTTTCTAAAATCAGTTTTATTAGCTCTCGTGAGAGGAAGCTCATCCAAGAATACTACCTTTTTAGGAATCTCATAGCTCTTCAATGTGATTTTCCTTTTGCCCATGTAAAACGGTTCTGTCGCGGTTTTCATAATTTCGCGTCTTGTGTCGCGATTCTTTCCCACACCATCCTTCGCAACTACAAATGCACAGGACGAAAATCCCAATTTCTTATCCGGCATTTTTACTACATAGCAGCGCGACACCAAATCACTCTTTGCTATTGCCAGCCTCACCACTTCATAATACACCTTTGCTGGTACCGTATTTATAAAGAATGTTGCTCGCCCCACCAACGTTACAAAACCCGTTTCGCTCACCGACGCAAGGTCTCCAGTCTTTACGAACTTTCGTCGCCCGACCATTTTGATTTTCTCTTCATCAAGTTCTGGTCTATTAAAATACCGCGAGAGTACATGTTTACCAGAAACATACAAAATTCCAGTCTTCGAGAATCCCACTTCCTCATCCGTTTCTGGGTCAATCACCATCACATGTGCGCCTGGTACCACTCTACCCACTGTATCTGGCTTATAGGTGGAGCCCACTGCTACCGTAATTGAACCTAGACATTCACCCACACCATAACCATTACACATTTTTACTTCTGCGCCATGTGCCTTAAAGAAATTTGCTGTATCCTCGGAAGCTTGCTTTTCCAATCTTTCTCCACCCGAAATACACATTTTCACGGAAGACAAATCAAAATCTTCCGGCAAAACTTTTGGCAAAGTGTCAAACAACAATGGAACCGCTTGCACTACGCTAATATCTTTTACAAAATAATATTCCATATTGTGTTCATCCAAATCTGGCGTCAAAATCACACTTGAACCACCAATAATCGGCGTCATCACGCTTGTCCAAAATCCATATGGGCAATCAAACTTCACAAACGAAAACCATGTCCTTACCACTTTGTCCCACATTTTGATACCACTTGCCGCCTTAGAAAATAGCGCCGCCGCAATCAAATTCGTATTAGTAAACACCATCGGTTTTGGACCACTCGTAGAACCCGAAGTAAACGAAATCAAAGATTCATTTTTTCCGCCAAAAATCCCAAGTGGCAACCTGCCTTTATATTCTTCGGCCACTTTTCTAATAGTTTTTCTACCAACAAAAATGTGGTCAAGCACAGACATTTCGACCACATCAGTTTGTTCTTCATCGATATCCCCCGCATCAACTAGTTTTCCATCTAAGTTGATTATCGTCTTAATTGTTTTTGCGTCACGCTTCAATTCTTTAATTCTTTTGTCGCTGTATTTGTATGTCACTACAACTTTAGAGCCAAATTCCTCGATGTAGTGGAGCAAGGTTTCTCGCGGCGTCTTTTCATCCAAGAATGAAACCAATGCTCCAATCTTATTTGCTGCTAGAAATACTAAGATGTTTTCGTACATTGAGCGACCAGTTGCAACCAATATGACGTCACCCTTCTTTACGCCCAGTTGCAAAAGAGCTTTCGCCATCACTTTACGATCCGCCTTCAGCTCCTTTCTCGTAAAGTCAAACTCTTTTTGATTTACTACTACGCTTTTATTGTGACGGAAGCACGATAAGTCATAAAGTGCTGAAATTGTAAGCGGTGGTACTATTGGATCTTTTTTTTGCCCTTTAATCCTCAGCATAATTATTCTCCGCAAACTACCTGGTTAGCATGTAGCCATCCTTCCACGGAACCCCCATCCAAATATTGTCCTGTCGTTGGTGCTACTTTCATAATTCCACCTTCTTTAATGTACTCATCAATTGGATCTGTCACCATGTATTCTTGTTCTTTCGGTCCAAAGTCATTTTCCTTTACGTATTTTACGATTTTGTTTAAAAGCTCTGGAGTCATGATGTATTTTGAAACGTTAATCAGGTTAGATGGTGCATCCTCTGGCTTTGGTTTTTCCACTACGCCAATCAAATTTCCATCTTTTTCCGACAATACTCCATATTTTTCCACGTCTTTTTTGTCAATCTCGACACCGAGAATTGCTGCCTTATCTCCGCCGGAGGCTTTTACGAGTGCCTCAGCTGCAGATTCTCCACCCGGATTCCAAATAAAGTCATCTCCCATAAATACTAGTACCGGCTCGTCGATTTTGAATTCTTCTACTGCCATCGCGATTGGTACTGCTGTACCATATTTCGCGGATGGGTCTTGTGCCACATAATGAATTTTTACGTCATCCGGCAAAGTCTTAGCTTTTTCTAGTTTGTCTGACTTACCGCGATCCACCAAATATCGATTAAGCGCCAAGTTGTCCTGATAAAACGCTCGCACCTGGCAAGGTTCTACGTTTGACACCACCATATATATATCTTTCACGCCAGCTTTTATTAAATCTTGTACTGAATAATCTACAAGTGGTCTATTGCCCACCGGAAGCATTGATTTTTCTACTACCTTTGTAATCGGAAGTCTTCTCGTGCCCCATCCGGCCACTGGAATAATTGCCTTCGTGATCATAAAAAATCATCCTATTTTAATTTACATACATTATAACACAGAAATCAGCGGCGCATCCCATTTTGATGGGAAGTTATTTTCACCAAGCATTACGGCTATTGTCGCTGCAACATTAGAAAGTCCAGGCTCATTCAAGCTATTTAACTCATATTTTTCACGATTTTTTGTATTATCATATATAATAAATGGCACTTTGTTAGTCGTGTGAGAAGTTTTCGGCTGTCCATTAGTATCCAATAGTTCTTCAGCATTACCATGGTCTGCTACGATAAGCAAGGCTCCATGAAGTTCGTCCACCTTCTTAGCTAATCGCCAAAGAGATAGATCAATCGCTTCAATTGCCACGATTGTCGCATTCATATCCGCAGTATGCCCCACCATGTCGCCGCCGGGATAATTAATTCTCACAAACTTGAAATCCTGCATTTTATCAATTGCAGCGTCCGTAATTTCCGCCGCCTTCATCCAAGGTCTAGTCTCAAACGGTTCCGTATATGATTCAATTTTTACAAATTCTTCACCCTTTTCTTTATCATAGCTATTGCCATTAAAGTAATACGTCACATGCCCAAATTTTACCGTTTCCGAAATTGCAAGTTGCGAAATATCATGTTGCCCCAAAAACTTACCCAACGTTTCTTCAAACCTCGCCGGCTCAACTAAACGATGTTCTGGTACATGCGTATCGGAATTATATTCCATCATCCCGACAAAGTATACCTCATCCGGTCGATAATCACCGCGATCAAAATATGGAAAATCCCAATACGTAAACGCCTGCGCAATTTCAATCGCCCGATCCGCCCGAAAATCAAAATAGATAAATGCATCGCCTTTTTTCACGGTACCCACTGGTTCGTCTTTTTCGTCCACGATTACAAATGCTGGCAAATACTGATCTTGCATCTCCGGCTCAATTCGCCTAAGCATTTTAATCGCTTCTCCTGCCGACTTAAAATAATACTTAGCCTCACCTTTCACCATTGCATCCCATCCTCTAGCTACAGCGCCCCAATCATTTTCGTATCTGTCCGCCACGTACACCATTCGTCCACCACCATCAGCAAATTTAATATCCGCTCCACTAAATCTGTTGGCAAAGTCCTCGAATTTTTCCACATAATAAAGAGCCGAAGTTGGCGCTACATCTCGTCCATCAAATACTGGATGCACCCGAATTTTTCGCACTCCTTCCAAATATGCTCGTGCAATCATTTTCATCAAATGTTTGATGTCGCTGTGTACTCCGCCATCCGAAAAAATCCCAGCAAAATGCAAAGTTGTACCATTTTCCAAGACTTGTTTCATTGCATTTCGCCAAGCGTCAGTTTCAAAAATCTTACCCTCATCAAAAGCTTCATTCACTCGTGCAATGCCGTGTGGCACTACCTGCCCCGATCCCATCGTGTTGTGCCCAACCTCAGAATTGCCCATTTGACCAGGAATCAAACCTACATATTCACCCGATGCATTAAGCGCCACATGTGGATACTTTCTAGTTGCTGCACCCAGAAAACTTGTCCGAGCCTTCGATACAGCATTGCCTAATCCATCGGGTGCTAAACCTACTCCGTCCAAGATAGCCAAAACTATCGGCCCATCATACGATAATTTATCCATAGACATATTATATCACGCTTTTGGAACTTGTTGAGTGATACAATGTATATTTCCACCACCAAGCAAAATTTCGCGTGCATAAATTGGTTCAATCTTGCGCTCTGGGAATAATTTTTGTAATGTTGAAATCGCGTCTACATCATACGGATCATCAAAAATTGGTAAAATGATTGCACCATTACAGTTGTAATAATTCACGTACGACGCCGGCAAACGATCGCCCTCATTGCGTGGATAAGTCCCATCTACTTGGTCAATCCATTCCGCTTCTTCCTTCGTAAACGTAATCACATTTGGTACGTGTAACTTATGTACTTCAATTTTCCGCCCCTTCGCATCCGTCACCGACTCCAAATATTCGAGGTCAGCAACCGAACGTTCATGTTGCGGGTCTTCCGGATTATCTTCCCAGGCCAAGACCACTTTTCCTGGCGCCACAAATTGACAAATGTTATCGACATGCCCTTCCGTATCCTCGTCCATGTAAACCCCATACGGCAACCACAAAACCTTTTCCGCGCCCGTATATTCCTTTAACATTTCTTCAATTTGTTCGCGGTTCATACCAGGATTCCGGTCTTCCGACAACATCGTCTCTTCCGTTACAATCAAAGTCCCTTCACCATCTGTATGAATCGCACCGCCTTCTAGGATAAAGTTTTCCGGCACATAACGATCCACTTTTTCAATATTTGCCATCTTTGCCGCCACGTAGTCGTCAAAATCCCACGGGTAATAAATCCCGTCCAGCGTCCCACCATAGCCATTGAATCCCCAGTCCACGGCCCGCATTTCGCCTTTGCCATTCACGACCATCGTTGCGCCCGAATCCCGAATCCACGAATCGTTGTTAGAAATTTCCACCACCGACACGTTCTTCATGTTCATCCCGAGCACATGCAAATATTGCGATTGGTTTACACCAAGCACCACTGGCTCATATTTCGCAATCGTTTCCACGACATTGCGAAACGCTCTTTGCGCTGGCTTCGCGCCGAGCCGCCAGTTATCCGGCCGCTCCGGCCACAAAAGATACGTGCACTTATGTGGCGCAAGCTCCGACGGCATATAAAAACCGTCTTGTTTTGGTGTTGAACTCAGTTTCATAAATAAAATCCTTTCGTAAAAATTAGTGGAGCCCCCACTCCACTAATTATTTTTGTTTTATTTTCTTAGGGCTCTTTTATTTTTTGCTGCTAACTTTTTCGCGCGATCTTTGCGAGCCATGTTAAGCACCATGATTTCACCAATCACCACGCAGGCTAGCGACGAAACAATCAGCACATTATTCTCTTCCCACGTCAGCGCTAAATCATCTGGATAAATCACTAGCGTAAAGAATAGTGACACAAAGAGCAAGATTAGTGGCACTACGCCCATCAGCCAGCGCATTACTGGGCCAACCTTGAGCCAGTAACCATCTTTGACCTGCTGACCTTTCTTATGTAGCTTGATAAACGCTGCGAACATTGGAATGTATGACAAAAGCAAACAAACCAAGGACAGCGAGAAGAATGCCCAGAACATATTCGAGAAACCTTCCAAGACATCTTCAGGAACACCCATATCTGGCAAAATGTATCCAATGAAAATGCCAGCAAATGCAAGCACTGCTGCTATAATGCCAGTCCAAATCCCAACCATGTACGGCACACCATCTTTGTTGCGCTTCTTCCAAGATTTCGGGAACATTCCATCTTCTGCTGCGTAAGCAATCACAGAATAGACACCGAAGTTCCATGACGAAACGTTTGAAATCAATGTCAAGATGAACAGACCACCCACAGTGACGAGAATCGCCTGAATCAGCTCAGCCGAAGCACCCGCGTTCGTGAGCAAAATTTGCCAAGCATCGAGAAGTCCAGTATCGGTTGAAATCTCGCTAAATTGTGTTCCCACGCCCAACGCGAACGATGGCAAAATATAAAACACCGCAATCAAAATCCCGCCGAGGATAATCGCCTTCGGAATTTGCTTCTTTGGCTTGTCCATATCATCGTAAAATGTGCCGACCACTTCAAAGCCAAGCATATTAAAGATAATCAGCGACACAAAAGACAGACCCGCCCAGTCGAACCCACCATCCGCACCCATAAGTGGGATAAAATCAGTCCAGGATTCTACCGGATTTGCCGTTCCTTGCGTAAATAAAATGTAAAACCCAAGGAAGCCGATACCGCCAAGAATCGCAATCTTGATAATCGCACCGATATTCGCCACCCAGTCCGACTGCGAAATGCGGAGCATCCCAAGCACGGTAACCAGCAAAATGTAAACCGCCTGGATAATCAGAACCGATGCGAGGCTAAGTTCCATCCCGAACATCGTCATAATGAGCGACGTGACAAGATCGGCAAGCGACGCAATCCAAAGCGGATAGTTTACCCAGTAAAACCAAGCGACTCTAGAAGCCCACTTCTTGCCAAAAGCTTTTTTCACCCAGGTGTACATCCCACCTTCCGATGGATACTGCGTCCCGAGTTCAGCAGAAATCAGTGCATAAGGCACGAAGAACCCGATCAGCATAATCGCCCACCAGATATACTGGGAGTGTCCGATCGAAGCCGTCGGTGCTACCGCGTCAGCCACGAGAATTATACAGACTGTTGCGAGCACTGCCGAAAACAGCCTGAACTTATATTTCTTTTTTGGCATTTATTTGCCTCCTTTCTTTATGTAGTCCAAAGTAGCTTGTGCTACATTGCCAAAATAAAGCACGAGGCCACGCTGTGCCGTCAACCGGTTCTCCGCCTCGTCCCAGGCCGCTGAATGCGGGCCATCGAGAACCGAATCTGTTACCTCTTCGTTGCGATTTGCTGGCAAACAATGTAAGAATTTTACTTTTGGATTACCAGTCGCTTCAAGCATCTCGTCGTTCACCTGATACTTCGGGTAAAAGTCGGCCATATAAACTTCCTTTGGTGTTTCCTTATCATAAAGTCCATACCAAACGTCCGTATAAATAAAGTCTGCGCCAAAGAGACATGCCGGATCATCCGTCCAAATTGCCGAACCACCATATTTTCTTGCGTTTTCTTGTCCTTTTTTGAGCCATTCGTCAGAAATCTTATGATTTTCTGGACCGTAATGCACAAAATGCATTCCCATTTTCGTCGTAATTTCGCAAATTGTATTACAAACTTGTGTCGCGTCACCCACAAAAATTACTTTAATGTCATTGGATTGCTTTCCTGCCGGCCAATGATCAAAAATCGTAATCATGTCACCTACACCTTGTGTCGGATGCACCCTATCGCTCATGCCGTTAATCACTGGTGTCGCCGCATATTTCGCCAATGCTTCAACAGATTCATGTTTATCTACGCGGGACATAATCATATCGCACATTCTGCCAAGCACTCTAGCCGTGTCTTCAATCGTTTCGTGTTTGCCAAGTTGGATTGCACCTGGAGCAAGATTCAAAGCGTGTCCGCCAAGCTGTTCCATTGCTACTTCAAACGACACCCTCGTCCTCGTTGACTTCTGTTCAAACAACATCGCGAGCGATTTATGATATAGCGAATTTAATTTCCCGCCTTTTTTAATAAAATCTCTCACTGTACGCGAAAGTTTAATAATATCTAACATTTCGGACTGATCAAAATCCGCCGTATCAATGAAATCTTTTCTTGTTGGTGTTTTATGCTTTAATGTATACCCATCCATAATTTATATTATAGCACAAGCATGTTATTTTCGCACAATAATTGTTCCAGCATTGCCTTTCAAAGCTTCTTCAAGATTTTTAATATCCGTAATGATTCCAGTTTTACCCTTTTTTGCAAAAGCCGTCGCAGCTTCCATCTTCGGAAGCATCGAACCAGCCTTAAAATATCCGTCCTTTATATATTCAGTCGCTTCTTTTATGCTAATTTCCTGAAGCGCCTTCTGTTCTGGCGTACCATATAATATATATGCATTCGGCACCGCCGTCACTGACACAAAAATATCCGCCTTTACAAGTTCGGCTAATTTTTCCGCCGCAAAATCTTTGTCAATCACAGCATCCACGCCCTTGATGCGACGCAAAATCTTTGTCCGATAAACCGGAATTCCACCGCCACCTACAGCAATCACAATTGCTCCATCCTCCACGAGATTCACAATTGATTTCTTTTCTACGATATCAATCGGTTTTGGCGAAGCCACCACGCGTCTATGACCTCGTCCAGCATCCTCTTTTACCACCCAGCCTTTTTCGCGTGAAAGTTTTTTCGCTTCCGTTTCTGAATAAAACTGACCAATCGGCTTAGTCGGATTTTTGAATGCAGGATCATTTTTATCCACCACTACTTGCGACACAATCGTTACTGCCTTTGCTTTTTTACCACGCCTAAGAAACGCATTATTAATCGCCTGTGTTAACCAGTATCCAATCTGCCCCTGACTCATCGCTACCGCCGTCTCGAGTGGCATTGCTGGAGCTTTTTCCGTTGCCGCTGATTCCTCATGAATCAAAATATTCCCCACTTGCGGCCCATTGCCATGCGCTACAATAATCTCATATTTAGATGAAAGTTCAGCTAACCTCTCGCCGACCTCCATCGCTACTTTTTTTTGCGCTTCGGCCGTAGCCTCACCGTCTTTTTGTAAAGCATTGCCACCAAGAGCAAGTACCACCCGTTTTTTCATTTTGCCTCCAATATTTTTTTAAGTTCTAATTTGTATTCTTCCACACCCGGCTGATTAAATGGATTTACCCCGGCAAGCTTCACTGAAACTGCACAACTCATCTCGAAAAAGTAAATCAACTGCCCAAAGCCATTTTCATCAAAACTTGGCACTTTTATATTAAGCACCGGAATCCCACCAGTGTTGTGCGCACGTCTCACGGCTGTCACAATCTTCATATTCATTTCGTCGGTCGGAAAATCAATAATCGTCTCCCACAAGTTCCTGCGACCGTCCTGCATAAATTGCCCCATGGAGTGCAAGTCTGTGGAGTATATTACGCTTGCCGGAAAAACACCTTGTCGCCCCTTCCCCTCGCTTTCACCAAATAACTGTTTTAGCCATTCGTTAAAATACATCGTCGCCGGTTCGAAACTTGCAAAAACCTCCGTATCGTAATTACGCTCCCGTAGCGCATGTCGCATGAAAGCATATTGCAGCATCGGATTTGTACTGATCGGGTTTTTGTTTAAACTTTCTGCCATTTCTTTTGCACCCACAAGTAACTGTTCGATATCCAATCCGGCCACCGCCATTGGCAAAAGCCCGACTGCTGTTAGCACCGAATATCTTCCGCCAATATTATTCGGAATTACAAATCTCGGATAACCCTTCTGAACAGCCTCATCGTGTAATAAACCTCTTTCTGCATCCGTTGTTACAAAAATTCTCTTTATCGCTTCCGCTTCCCCGTATTTTTCAATCAACTTTTGTTTAAAAACATTAAACGCGAGTGCCGGCTCGAGCGTAGTCCCAGATTTCGAAATCACATTCACAGAAAAATCTCTATCACCTAGAACATTCAAATTGTGGAGCAGCTCCCTTTGGCTCAACGAATTCCCCACATAAATAATTTCAACGCCTTTTGGCCTCAATGCTTCGATGATTGCCCTATGCCCTAGATACGAACCACCAATTCCGATGCACACTAACACTTCAGAACTTTCGCGAATCTCTTCTGCCGCCTGTTTGATTCTAGCGATTTCGCTCATGTCTACACCAACTGGCAAATTAGCCCATCCGCCCATCGGATCGGCCGTGATTTCTCGTATTATGCCTTTTGCTTGTTTTTCATCAACTTCGGTTTCAAAGTTTACCGTTATCATTTCACCTCCTAGTATATTACCATTATAACATCTCTTTCTCTTTTGTGATATAATAATACCGTGCCCGAGAGGGGGAATTGACAGACGCGCTAGCTTCAGGTGCTAGCGATAGCAATATCGTGCAGGTTCAACCCCTGTCTCGGGCACCAAATTTAGATTTTTTAAAAAAATCTTGCAATCTGCTTACTGCTTATCGTTATTTGATGTTAATTTTTTGATAGATTTATGCGACAAGAGCGATTTTAATTGTTCAATCGCAACTTTATTCAGTTTTTCCAATCGCTCGATTTGGCTTAATCCGTCACGAATCAAAAGCGCATTTATGTTTTCTAAATTTGATAAAACTACCAGTTGTTCCAGGGTCGCTTCGTCGCGAATGTTACCTTTTGTGCTTGGGTTTTCCGCACGAAATTCGGCGGCGGTTTTACCGAATAACGCAACATTCAATAAATCTGCTTCATTAGCGTAAGTGATAGACTTTTGCTTTGCACTGACAATCGCCGGAATTAAATGGTCTTTTATTGCATCGGTATGAATATGGTAATTTATTTTAGCAAGAGTTCTTTGCAAATTCCAGCCAGACGACAATCTTTCTTGTTCTTCGGCTTTAAGTCGCTTAAATTCTGAAATTAAGTAGAGTTCAAATTCGGCAGAAATCCATGCAGCAAATTTAAAAGCAATATCAGAGTGCGCAAAAGTTCCACCGCCATAACGACCAGATTTAGAAATAATGCCGACAGCATTAGTTTCTTTAATCCATTTTTGTGGCGACATCCAAAAACTTGGTCTTGCCGACTGAATTTTAAACTCCTCATATATGTGGGGTTTAAAATTCGGATTATGCAAAGTTTCCCATAAACCAAGATATTCTATCGTAGAAAAAGTGCGGAGCCAAAGGCTAACAATCTCAGCGGGATTTTCTTTATTCCGATACTTTGCAATATCCGTCAGAGAAATAAAATCTTCGTCGCTTTTCCGATATAAGACAATGTCGGTATCGTTGACCGTAATGGTTTTACCTCTGTTCATATAGGCACATTATATCACAGAGACAGACAAACTAAAACACATCAAAATAAAAAACCATCTGAATTATAATTTAGATTGATTGATGATATAATCTTTAACAGTTTGCACACAGACAAGTTTTTTGTCTTTCTTAAGCGCGTCCATTGCCTTACCAATAGTCTCCCCCGTAAATTCAACCCAAGTTCGACCACCATCAAAACTTTGGCGAGAGCCAAGCAAGGAATCTAGATTTTGATTTTTATATCTACCAATATACTTAGCGATATCGTAAATCTTTTTTGTATTTTCTCGTTTTTGCCGAATTTGCCCCGAAGAGCCATCGACGCTAAATCCGATATAAATTTTTTTAAAATCATCGACCCCTTTCAATGCCCCCAATACATCGTACATAGATTTTCCAAAAATTCGCAAATTACCTTCAATATTTTCGGAATTTAATGCCAAATTTTCAATTATTCTATCGGAAAATTGTTTTTTCTTATCGGGATCATTTATAAATTTTGAAAGCATCTCAGCAACATTAAGCCTTGGATGTTTATCCCAAAATTCGTTTGCATTAAGTTCACCGCCTATAAACTTTTCGCAATCATTCGCAATAGCCGCCATTCGCATTTTATTACCAGTCAATAATATATTTTTAATAACTTCGTCTATGTTTGGGCACTTCTTTCTAGCCGTTTCTAATCTTTTTCGAACATCTGCTTCATTCATACCTTTTTCCGCGGCATATTTATTTTGATCCTTTAACCCACTCCCAGCAAAATCAATTGCAAATTCGACATCTATATCCAACTCACCGTCCTTCGTGTAACCGTTTTCATCCACTCCGTATTTATTAAACTTGGCATTGAACTCACGCGTATTACCGTCTTTGTCTAAACCTTCACGGTTATACCCATCTCTATCAAACCCTTCTCGGTCGAATCCTTCTCGATCGAATCCGGACCGATTAAATCCTTCTCTATCAAAGCCATCTTTGTTATATGGGCTATGTTGTTCTAATGTGTCTCCATTTTTATATAGCCTGAAACCTTCACGATCGCGAAAGTTCTCATCAATCCCGTCTTTATTATATCCATCTGGATCATATTTTGTGCCAGTATCTTTATGAATGCCGCTCCTATCAAAGCCAGCCCTATCAAAACCATCTTTATTATATCCAGTCCTGTCATATCCCTCTGAATCATAAATATCATTGGTTGATTCATGTTTGCCTTGAGCGTCAAATCCATTTTCGTCAAACCTGCTACCAGTTTTTTCATGAATGCCCTCACGATTAAATCTGTTTATATCGAAACCATCTTTATCATACCCATTTCTATCGTAACTGCCTTTATATTCGCCAAATAGAGAATGACGACCTTTTTTGCTTTCGTCATAAACCGCTTTATAGCCATCCCTATCATACCCATCTTTATCGTATCCAAGGTGATCAAATCCATCTGGATCGTATTTTGTACCAGTGTCTCTGTGTATTGTTTCTGATTGGTTCCATCCGCTTAGCCCAAATTCGGTCCCTGTTTTCTTATTAATTCCTTCGCGATTAAATCCTCTTCCGTCGAAGCCTTCTCGATCAAAGCCTCTGATATCGTAGCCATACTTATTGAAACCATCACGGTCATAACCATGTCTATCCCTGCCATCTATATCAAAGCCATCATAATCATATCTGGAACCAGTCATCCTATTGATTCCAGTTTGGTTAAACCCATTTCGATTAAAACCATTTTCGTCATAACCTTGCCGATCGTAGCCTTCTCTATCCCTGTCATCACTACCAAATCCTTCACGATCAAAGCCCTCCCTATCTACACCAATGTCATCAAAGCCATCCGCATCATAGCCTTCTAAATCATATTTTGTACCAGTTTTCCTATGGATTCCATCAGCGTTAAAACCATCTTCATTGAATTCATTGCTGGATTCAATATTTCCCATTTTATCAGCTAGATCAGCAAGCTCTTGAATTCCTGGATCAAGTTCATTTCCCGTTTCATTTGTCGATAATACTTCATCTTTTTTATCCATATACCTCCTTGGATAGTTAAGCGGCTTTATGATAATAAAAATGGCACCGCAAGGGTGCAATTATCTAACTTTCGCCAGAAAGCTTAACGGTCAGACACCTTACGATGCCATTTTTTCCGTTAAGCGTCAAATATATCCTTGACGAATAATTAGATAATTGCATTATAATTATATCACATCTTCTTGTAATGAAAGTCATCTACGACGAATTAAAAATAAGCTCTAGCGGCTTTGTAAAGTTGCGCCAGACCCTCCACATAGTTAGTCGACTTTTTTATTTTTCTCCAAACCCTTTAATTTTAGAAAATCGGATCGACTCCGCCGCTTTGCGTAAAGCTTGCTCTGAGCCATAATGCGTATGTGCTCCCGGCGCATCCGAAAGCATATGCTGCGCATACGGAAAACTCACCACTCGTTCCAAAATTGCGCCAAACTTCCCTGTCCTAGACGAAACCACGCTCGCAAATTTTACGTTGCTCATTGGAATTTCTAAGGCCTCCGTCATTTCCTCTGGCATGAATGTCAGCGAAAACAAATCTCCATCAGGCTCCCCCGCAAGTCGCCCATAGGCAATCGATGTATTACCTTCAATCCAAAGTCTTTGATTTAACTTTCGCATTTTTGCTCGCTTTAAATTGACTAAACATTCAACTTTCTTCTCTGCATTTTTCATTTCGCATACAAAATCCCCCTCGCACGTTGTCGTCATTACGGCCTTCTTCACATCCGGAGACTTTAACCCGTGCTTCTCGTCATAAGAAATCGTATCACTAATATAATCCATCATTACCCACGAAAGCAATCCTGTTTTTGTATTCTCCGCCATGAGATAATACTCTGCTCTTGCACCCCAAAATACGCTCGTATGAATTCTAAACATCGACACTACGCCGTAATATTTCTCAGGTCCCGTTTCGAAAATCCGCGCTTTTGCCGGCCTAAAGCCTTCCGGCATAAATTTTTGCACCCTAGCAGGTTCCGGAATTTCATAAAACAAAAACGTACAATATGGCTCCACCACAAACGGCATCTTATCCGCCTTTTTCGCACCACTCATTACCAATTTCTTCTGCAACCAAACCGGCAACTTCGCCAACTTCGTCTGCATATAATGCGTCTTCCCGACCATCATCGGGTCCACCAATTTTTCCACCCCCTTTGCATATTGTAAAACGTTCATGTATATATTATATATTATTTTCAAGTACTCGAAAAACTTCTTTTTGGTCTTTTGCGATTAGCTTCAATTTTGCCTTAATTTCGTTCGTGCCGACTTCTATCGCCCGTGCAATCGCTGCGTCATCCTTCATCGGTTCAAAGAATTCCCGCCATTTTTTAAATTCTTCTTCCGTTCTTACAGAACTTGCCGTATACCTCGGATAGTTTTCGAGCGATTTATCTCCAGAAATTTCTCTCACAAAGTCCCAGTTTTTAGTCATCCAATCAAAAACTTCGGTTTTTACTTTCGGATTACGATACAAGTAAATAAACAAGTGGAATTGGTCTTGTGGCTTCACTACGTCTAGTTGATTCAAAAGCTTCATCATTTCTAGTAGTTTCGACCTATCGCGCATCAAAGTTCCCGCAAACAAAAGTTCAAACTTAATTTCTGGATCTGCTATTTTCTTGTACGCCGCTAAATATTCATCCCATGTTTCTGGTTCCAAATAAACTTTCGCGTCCAAAATATCATCCCGAATTTCCGCATCAATCTTTGCAAAATCACACGTATACATTGCTGCAAGTTTTTTCAAATTCTCCGTGTCTTCCGCGTAAAAATCCAAAGCTAGCAAAATTGTCCTAAGACGAATTGTATTTTCGTCATCAGCTTTCCTAGTTTCAATCCCAATTTCAGAAAGTTTGTCCTTAGTCAAATTTTTCACAAAAGTTTTATATTGTTTTTCTTCCGCGCTGTCAGACTTAAAGAAAATTTTAAGCCCCGACACGATTGTTAAAATTATATCCCACACTGCCGCACTATCTTCGTGCTTAAATTTCTGGATCAACGGAATCAAAGACGCCGCCGAAGCTAAATCAGTCTTAGCAACCAAATCCCGGTCAATCAAAAGTCTCAACTTTTCTTCCAAACTTAGTTCATCAAATCGCGCAAGTCTTTCCTCAAACTCTACGTCCGTAAGATTCAAAATATAATGCCCGCTCATGTCCTCACGAATTTCCGCAAGTGGCCACTCGGCTTCCGTCATTTCATTATCAAGCAAAAATCTACGTTGCTTACCTTCTGTAATCACCGGGTATCCTGGCTGATCAATAAACGCATGCATCATTTTTTTCACATCAAACTTAGCATATTTATTCAATGCATCCCAAAGGTCATCACCCGCCGTATTCTTGTATTGATACTCACGAAAATAATCACGAATTCCCTTACAAAAATCCTCCCATCCCATCAAGCGAATCACCATTAGCATCAACCTTGCACCCTTCGCATACACAATTGCCGGATCAAACAATGTCGCGATTTCCGCCGGATCGTTTACATCCTGATGTACGGATTGCACACCAGAAAGACAGTCGCGCCTAAGTGCCGCCAAAGCATCGCCAGTAAAGAATCCTTCAAAAATCTTATATTCTGGATGAATGTAATCGACCGCAAAATATTCCATCACGCTAGCAAAAGATTCATTTAGCCACAAGTCATCCCACCATTTCATCGTTACAAGGTCGCCAAACCATTGGTGTGAAAGTTCATGCGCTACCGTAAGTGCTACGCCTTTTTTAAAATCCACTGCGGCTGATTTTCCAGCCAAAAGCATTGACTCTCGGTACGTCACCAGTCCCCAGTTTTCCATCGCTCCCGCTTCAAAATCCGGAAGCGCCACCTGCAAAAGTTTCGGCAAAGGATATGGCACACCAAAATTGTCATCATAAAACTCCAGGCTCTTCGCTGCAATTTCATTTGCAAAATCCACCGAATCCACGTCCTGATTTAAAGCTGCATATGTTGTAATTTCCGTTCCATGCTCATTTACCACCGTTTTCCCGTGGAACTTTCCAATCACAAATGCAAGAAGATAAGTTGACATTCTTGGCGTCGGCTCACCAGCCGGCACATTCATCAAAATCAAGTCGTCAGCGTCTGGCACCGTAAGCGAGAGCTCAAACACCGCTTTTGCTGCCGGCTCGTCGATGCACGGAAATGCTTCACGCGCATAATGACTTTCAAACTGCGTCGCCACAATTGTCTCGGTCTTCCCATTATATTCATATGTCGAGAGATACGCTCCCTGCATATTTTCATTCAATTTTCCATCATAAGAAATCTCAATCTTGTGTTTACCGGGTTCAATCTTGAACTCCAATACATCATTTTTATGTTCGAATTGAACTTTTTTGTCTTCAACTACAACCGATTTAATAGTCATGTTGACCGCATGGAATTTCACCAAATCACTTTTTGCCTCACCGAGAACAGTCACTTCTCCACCAATATATTTTTTATGTTTATCAACCTTAAGATTTAAAACATATTTTTCCGGTTCAAAATAATTTAGCAACTTCTCCATTTTTGTCTCCATTCTTTATTTATGTAATTTAGCAACTTCTGGCAATTTTGCATCTTTCAAAATCGACTCGAGTTCTTTTTCCTCCAGAGTCTCATGTTTCAAAAGTTCTTCTGCCAAAGCATCAAGCACCTTTTTGTTCGCCTTGAGCACATCTTCTGCACGCTTCGCCGCTTCATCAGAAAGTTTTTTCACTTCTGCATCAATTAGCTCTGCCGTCTTCTCAGAATATGGTTTTCCGGTTGTAATCGTGTAGTATCCAGTCGCCTCAGCCGGAAACACAATATTACGAAGCTCATCGCCCATACCCTCTTCGATAATCATAGACTTAGAAAGCTCGGCTACATTTTTAAGATCCGAAGATGCGCCAGTCGTAATTGCATCCGTTCCAAAAATCATTTTCTCAGCCACACGTCCACCCATCGCGCGAGCCAAAATGTCCTTGAGCTCATAAATATTCTTATAGCTCCTATCTTCTGGCGGCAAGAACCAAGTTACACCACCAGTAGAACCACGCGGAATAATCGTCACTTTGTGTACTGGATCGGAATCAGGAAGCACGTGCCCCACAATCGCGTGGCCAGCTTCATGATAGGCCGTAATCTTGCGCTCTTTTTCGTTCATCACCTTGGATTTTCTCTCCGGGCCAATCGCTACGCGCTCAAACGCCGAAGTTACATCCAAGTTTGAAATCGCTTTGTGTCCTTCGCGTGCTGCCGTAATCGCTGCCTCATTTGCAATATTTGCAAGATCTGCACCCGACGAACCAGCCGTTTTCTTCGCAAGGGCCTCAAGATCCACATCTGCCTCTATCGGTTTGCCCTTAAAATGCACCTTCAAAATCTCGAGTCGGTCTTTTCTTTCTGGCAGAGTCACGTTCACATGTCTGTCAAACCGCCCCGGACGAAGCAAAGCTTTATCGAGCATATCCACACGGTTTGTCGCCGCCATTACGATTACACCAGAATCATTGTCGAACCCATCCATTTCTACGAGAATCTGGTTCAAAGTCTGTTCATCTTCGCGCCCAGCCCCACCACGTGCATCACGTTTATGAGCTACAGCGTCAATCTCATCAATAAATATGATCGATGGTGAATTCTTTTTTGCTTTCGAGAACAAATCACGAACACGAGACGCACCCACGCCAACAAACATCTCTGCAAATTCCGAACCCGAAATCGAGAAGAATGGCACATCGGCTTCACCCGCCACTGCGCGAGCCATTAAAGTTTTTCCAGTTCCTGGATCACCTGCAAGGAGCACACCACGCGGGATCTTTGCACCTAGCTTTTCGTATTTCTTCGGGTTTTTCAAGAAATCTACAATCTCAGTCAAATCTTGCTTAGCAGATTCATTGCCGGCCACGTCTTTAAACGTCACTTTTTTCTTGTCCGGCCCGTAAAGCTGCGCCCTCGCTTTACCAAACGACATAGATTGGCTATTTGCAGCTGTCGCCTGCTTCATCATCCACGACAAGAAAATCACAATGGCAATAATTGGCATCACAGTAAGTGCTACGTCTAACACAATGCCCCACACATTGGTATCTTCTTTATATTCAATTACTGGATAAGTACTTTGACACTTAGTCAAAGCCTCACCCTCCTTGCCATCACAATAGTTAATTAGCCCTTGGTCATAAAGCGTACCCGAAGGATCTTTTCTAGAAGTTTCAGTTGGCCGAGTTTCCCCCTTCAGGGTAATATCCAAATTATTTCCAGTCACAGTAATTTTTGCAATATTACCTTCTGGATCATTTGCTCTAGAAATCACATCGGAAATCGCCACTTCCTTATTTTGCACTGCGCCTTGATTCATATTTGCCACAAATAGCATCACGAGACAAAGCACCAAAAACATAAAAATCACACTTCTTACTGCATTAGACCGACTTCCATTCTGGTTCATTTTTAAATTCGGTTTCAGATTCGGTTTCTTTTCCGCCACTTTTTTATCTCCTTAATGTTTCTATTCTACCATATTTTATTTTTTTGTGATATAATTAAAGTACACCTGGGTGTAGCACAGTTGGTAGCGCGCGACTTTTGGGAAGTCGAGGTCGCAGGTTCAAGTCCTGTCACCCAGACCATTTTTGTATCAGGGTGTAGCGCAGTTGGTAGCGCTTTAGCGTAGGGACGCTGAGGTCGTCAGTTCAAGTCTGATTAACAACTTGTATCAGGGTGTAGCGCAGTTGGTAGCGCGCAGCGTTCGGGACGCTGAGGTCGTCAGTTCAAGTCTGATCACCCTGACCATCAAAAAAATGCAGTTTTACTGCATCTTTTTTATTCTTCCGGAATCCCCAACTTAGAATCCGACAGCATCTCATCCGCAAACGGATCTGCATACAATTCCAATGCATCCACTTCCTCATTCAAGTGCTTCAAGTATTCTTCTAACACCTCTTTTGTTATCGCTCCGTTCTTATCGAAAACATATTCCTCTTCCGTATCATCCTCAGAAATCTCCTCTTCATCCGGTAAAAATCCTGGGCGTGAACGGTCCAAATATATATCGCCAGAATTATGATATATCGTTAGTGACACCCCAGTCGTAGTTATAGCTATCGCCGCCGAAACCACCCCCAAAATCAATAAATTCCTACCGCCGCTCGTCATAATTCTTCCTTCAAGACTTCTACTAATCTTACTTGCTCGTCCGCCACCTCTCTTAATTTCAATGCGTCATCGTTTACTATTTTACGTCGTTTCCTGACATCCACCAATCTATCATAAAACGCCACTGGTTCCATCTTGCAATCCATCGCCACCAACTCTTCCAGTGATTTTTGATACTCTATGTAATCACTCTTAAATTTTACCTGGGCCTCATTAAAATCATTTTGGTTATTAATCAGAGAAATATCAGACAAATCATTGTCCAACAATCTTAAATTTAATGGTTTGATTAACCCAATCAAAATATTATCATAATAGCGACCTAGATACACCCTTATCCTGGAATCAGTTTTCTGTAAATCTCTTAGGCTGCTCCGAATCACATCGCAATGAGCACGTACCGCATTTTCCTGCCCTTCACTAATCGCCAAAACTGGAGCCCCAAAGCTCGCTACTTGCAAAAAAAGCATAAGTATGATATAATAAAGAGTTATACCCTTTTTCTTCATATTTTTTATTATATCACACCTCACCGAGCATCGCGTCGTCAAATTTCACAATCTTGCCATCGTTTAATATAAACAAAGTATTCCACTCGCTTCCTTGAGTGTATTCATTTTTCTTCACATCAGCCCCAATCAAGTCCGTCACAAAACCGTCAATTTTCAAGGTCCCATTAACATTATATGTATCACCATCTACACCTTCAAGACGAACATACTCCACTGTTCCATCAGTCATAATCAAACCAAGCATATTTCCAAACTCGCCAGATTTCACTCGCATTCGTTCAATCTTATAAATTTTTCCATTCACACCATTAATTTGACAAGCACTTGCGCCGCCGCCTTGCACAGTTCTTTTGCATTCTACGATTTCACCATTTCGCCATTTTAGATTCAGATACACCCTACTTTCGCCAACATTGAAAACTGCCGAACTCATCGATAAAGTATAAATCTCTGGAGCTTCCGCCGCGATTAGTGGATTTTCCTTAGCGTCAGCCGGGACATTAGAAGTTTTGTCTTCGTCTTGCCTCTCCTCACATTCTGCCACCACCATCGTATTATTGCGAATAATCATTGCTACACCAAAAACCACACCACAAGCAGCCAAAACCGCCATCACTATGCCAAAAATCTTCCAATTAATTTTATTCTTTTTGATTTCTTTTATAATAATTTCGTCTTGCATAAACACCCTTTATGCTTATGATTATATCACACTAATCTCGTTTCAACATTACCGTAAATGCTTCCGAAGGAATATCAATTTTTCCAAATCGTTTCATTCGTGCCTTACCGCGCTTCTGTTTCTCGAGTAATTTCGCTTTACGATCTCTATCGCCAGTATGAATTTTTACCGTCACATCCTTACGATATGCACCAATCGTCTCGCGCGCAATAATTCTCGCACCAATCGCCGCCTGAAGCGCTACTTCCCAGTTCTGCCGCGGAATTACTTCTTTCAGTTTTTTAGTCGTTTCTCGTCCGATCGCGTCTGCTTCACTCCTATGACACATCACCGAGAGCGCATCAATCTTGTGTCCCCCCACCAAAAAGTCAACTCGCACCAAATCTTCCGCTCGGTAACCATTTAACTCATAATTAAACGACGCGTATCCACTAGTCGCCGATTTTAGTTGGTCATAAAAATCAGTCAAAAGATTCGCCATCGGCGCCGCAAAATCAATTACCGCCCGGTCCTCAATATAAGATAAATTCGTTTGGTGTCCACGTTTTTCATTAATCAAATTCAGCACATTTCCAATCATCGACTTTGGCAAAATAATTTCGCCTTTCACCCACGGCTCCCGAATCTCAGAAATTTCACTCATGTCCGGAAGATCCGCCGCCGATTTTATCTCAATCACTTCACCATTATTCATGACCACTTCATAATTCGTAGACGGATTCGTCACAATCAGATCCAACCCAAATTCTCGCTCTAGCCTCTCTTTAATAATGTCCATATGGAGAAGTCCAAGGAATCCAATCCTTAGTCCAAATCCCAAAACCGGCGAATTTTCCGGTTCATACACAAGCGCTGAATCAGAAAGTGCCAGTTTTTCAATCGCCTCTTTTAAATCTTTGTATTGATCATTTGAAACTGGAAAAAATCCTGCGTAGACAAACGGAAGCACGTGCTTATACCCAGGGAGCGCCTGTGTCGCCGGATTCTTCACGAGCGTCACCGTATCACCCACTCTAGCCTCACGCGTAGTTTTAAGGTTCGTTACGATGTAGCCAATTTCCCCTTCCGACAGTTTCTCCCGCGGATTCATTTTTGGAGTCAATACTCCAACTTCGAGCGCCAAACCCTTCGTTCCTGCTGCCATCATCAAAATTTCAGAATTTTTCTTGATTTCTCCTTCAAAAACTCTCACGTATAGCACCACACCCCGGTAATCATCAAAATACGAATCAAATATTAGAGCTCGAGTAGAAGCTGAACCACTTAATTCTCGGCCCGCGTCCGTTCGGCCCGTCGCCACGGGCGAACGGCGCTTTTCCTCGCCTTGCCAGGCTCCGGATGACCTCGAATCAAGCAGTTCAGCTTCTACCACAGCGTCTAAAATTTTATCGATATTATATCCGGTCTTCCCCGAAACCTCGATAATTTCCCCCCGTGAGCATCCAAGCAAATTAATAATTTGCGCCGCCACCCCCGGGACATCCGCCGCCGGCAAATCTACTTTATTGATTACTGGAATAATTCTCAGATCTTGTTCCAAAGCAAGGTAAACATTTGCAAGAGTTTGCGCCTGAATCCCTTGCGTCGCATCAACTACAAGTACTGCAGTCTCTACTGCTTGCAAGCTCCTCGAAACTTCATATGAAAAATCCACATGCCCTGGCGTGTCAATCAAATTCAAAGTATAGCCCTTCCATTCCATTGTCACCGGCGCAAGCTTAATCGTGATGCCTTTTTCACGCTCAAGTTCCATCGAATCCAGAAGTTGCTCTTTCATCTCACGCTTCGAGACCGTCCCCGTAAGCTCCATCATCCGATCTGCAATTGTCGATTTCCCATGGTCAATATGCGCAATAATACAAAAGTTTCGAATCTTATCCATACGCTATATTATATAATATTTCCCCCAAAAATAAACCCCTTTCGGGGTTTATCCTGAGCTTTATTTATAATTGCACCGTCGACATTTCATTGCCATTGTGGCAAACTTCGCCAAGAAATGCCTTCTTCAAATCATCCGTATTATAATCACTACATTCTAGTGCGGATTGCGTTACAGCAAAGAACCGCCATTCCGAATCCGGACTAACCCTGTAGAATTCACCGCCACCACCATTCATTGCCGGTATTCGTATTGTTTGATACGGCTCATATTTACTATCGTGTATCACGACATCTTCAAAGCCCATCATAGATACAGAATCATTACCAGTTTTATCGCGATATGCTATTCCGAGCTCACCAATCATTTTCAATTCGTCCTCTGTCAACCATGTCCAATCAGTTTTACCACAATTGTAATATACATATTCCTGCGAATTGCCATAAATAAATTCGCTGTTTTCAAATACATTACAAACTATATCCGCTTCTTCATTCAGATATCCATAAATCCTAGGACCAGCTGAAGTAGCAAGTGGTACTATCCCAATGTTTTGAAAACCAGCCGCAACTAAATCCGACTCTATAGCAGCAATATCTCCATCTAAGCTCTCCTGAGAAGTAATCATGCTACCACCAAGTGCATATCTTAAATCCACATATACACCAGTATCACCAGCCGTATATATCAATGTGCCACCACTTCTAGACAAATGCCGCTTATCGTTCTTAGACGCTATTCCACTCACCAAATCATACACTTCTTTATAATCTCGCGCCATTACATTAGCAGTTATTGCTTCTTTTTCCGCTTCACTCGGCTCCTGCACAACCGCCTCCACCTCGCATTTCGGCTTTTCTGTAAAATATTTCACCATAAACACAATCGCAACAATCGCAAAAATCCCGGCAATCACACCAAGCACAATTGCCACCACATTGATTTCCTTTTTCTCTGGCACTGGCGGCGCCATAGGCTCTGGTTTAACTGGCTGTATTAATGGTTCATCATCCACACTAGACTCTGCTGGCCTTACCGCGGCTATAGTCTCCATAATTTCCGCTTCACTCTTAAAAGTATTGTTTTGATTATCCATAAGCTTATTATAGCACATCATAAAAAAATCCCGAGAACCATTCTCTCGGGATTTTTCCAAATTTATTACTTATCTACACCTAGCATCGAAAGCGATAATTTGCCGCGCTCATCAATCGCCACCAATCTCACGCGCACCTTATCACCCACATGTAAAACTTCTTCTACACTCTTTAGGCGTTTCTTGTCAGTAATCTGGGAAATGTGGAGCATACCATCAATTCCTGGCATAATATTCACAAATGCACCAAAATCTTTAATCGTTACCACGGTACCTTCGTAAATCTTACCAACTTCTGGCTCGTCCACTAACGAATGAATCCAATCTAGTGCCTTCTTGATGCTATCTGCATCATTCGCAGCCACTGTTACAAGACCAGAATCTTCAATATTTACCTCTGCCCCAGTTTCAGACGTAATCTTATTGATCGTTTCGCCACCTTTACCAATAATCATACCGATTTTATCTGGCTTTACCATGATCTTCTCAATCTGCGGCGCATATTTAGAAATCTCCGCACGTGGACCAGGAATTACGCTTACGATATGATCCAGGATAAACATCCGTCCTTCATGCGACTGCTTCAAAGCCTTTTCCATAATCTCCACCGGAAGTCCATGCACTTTCATATCCATCTGAAGCGCCGTAATACCCTCCGTCGTACCAGTCACCTTAAAGTCCATATCGCCAGCAAAATCTTCTGCATCCATCAAATCAGTAAGTACGTAGGCTTTGTCGATATCCGAAACTTCAATTGGTTGCCCCTTAGGCACATCCACCATCAGCCCCATCGCCACGCCAGATACTGGGCGCTTCAAAGGCACACCGGCATCCATAAGAGCCATGCAAGACGAACAAGTTGCCGCCATCGAAGTGGAGCCATTTTGCGACATAATCTCTGTTACGGAACGAATTGCATACGGAAATTCTTCTTCCGAAGGAAGCACCGGAATCAAAGCACGTTCCGCAAGATAGCCATGACCAATCTCACGACGCCCAGGCGAACCAATCCTACCACATTCACCCACGGTGTAAGATGGAGCATTATAATGATGCATATAGCGTCTCTTGCCGTTTGTTACTTCCATTGTATCCACATCCTGGGAGTACGAAAGTGGAGCCAAAGTCACAATATTCATCGCCTGAGTCACCCCACGCGTAAACAATGACGAACCGTGAGTTCTTGGTAAAATTGACACTTGCGAGGATAGCGGTCTCACCTCATTAAGCTTACGGCCATCCGGACGTACACCTTCTTCCACGATGCCACGGCGCACTTCCTTATGCACTGCGAGTTCAAATGCCTGATCATAAACATCACGCAAATTCTCATCATACCACTCGACTTTCTCATTATCAGTCTCGCCCTGCCCCTTTGAGATCGCAAATTCATCATGCATTGCATATTTGAGATCATCCAAAATATGCGCCCTCTCCATTACGTTGCCACGCACCTTTGAACCAAATTTACCAGCCGTCCAAGCTTCCACCTCTTTAAGAATTGTCTCGTCTGGAAGTACCAATTCATATTCTTGTGCAGGCGCTGCTACCTGTTTGGCAAGCTCTCTCTGTAAATCCAAAACTGGCTGCACATTAGAAACTGCCCAATGCATTGCTTCAATAATGGTTTCCTCTGGCACCTCTTTTGCCCCAGCTTCCACCATCATCACCTTGCCATCTTTACAAGCAACCACAAGGTCAAGCGGAGATACATCGCGCTCTTCCTTTGATAAGAATCCCTTGAATTCGCCGCCAATGCGACCAATTCTAATCCCCGCTACCGGCCCATCAAACGGTACACCCGCATTCATAAGAGCGCTAGAGGCCGCAATCATCGCCACGCAATCTGGGCGGAACGCAGGATCCATCGACAAAACCGTACAGACCACCTGCACTTCCTGACGATAGCCCTTCGGAAACAAAGGTCGAATTGGTCGGTCAATCAAGCGCCCCACGAGCACCGCCTCATCCGCCGGCTTACCTTCGCGCTTAATGAATTTTGAACCGCTAATCTTCCCTGCTGCATACCATTTCTCTTCGTAATCAATAGAGAGCGGGAAAAAATCCTGCACCACTGGTTTAGTCCCGACCACTACCGAACCTAGCACCACGGTATCACCGTAAGTCACCATCACCGAAGAGGTAGTCCTAAAGCCAACTCGGTTCACTTCGAGCGTAAGCTTACGCCCTAGCCACTCCGTAGAAACCTGAATCGTTTTTTTCCCATTCGGGTTTATAATTTCCATAAAAATATCCTTTCTCGGGAAAACATCAGATACCGAAAGTGAAGCTACTGCGCGTTTAGAGGGAGTAACCTTGGGCTAGCGCCCTTGAGCGCTCCCGAAAAACGCGCAGTAGCTTCACTCTTAATATCTGCCGTCTTCCCTTTGTTAATGTTACTCTAATTGTATCACAGATTGACTTTTTTTCCAAAGTGTGCTATAATAAGAGCATACGGGTTTATCCTGTAAATATTTTCTAGGGAGGGTAATTCAATGGAGAATTACGAAACGAACCTTTCATCATTAGAGGACGCTTATAAAGAATACACAGAATTATGCAGAGACGCAATCGATTTCGTCTTACCAAAATTAAGAAGCGCTAAGCGCGCGTTTGAAAAAAACTCGCGTCGCAACTTAATTTGTTCTATAGATAGCAGAATAAAAACATTCGAATCGACTATCGAAAAATGTAAAAGAAGAGGCTACGACATCTCAATTGACAGCATAAAACAAAATGTGCTCGACGTTGGCGGTATTAGAATCGTCACTCCATTCAGAGATGACATCTTCAAAGTGGTAGACATACTCCATCACATACCAGGCATAAACGTAAGCAAAGAGAAAGATTACGTAACTACGCCTAAAGATAATGGGTATTCAAGCTATCACATGCAGTGTTTAGTTGAGGTGTATTCACCAGACAGTGGTGGTACCAGACTTGTCCCAGTAGAAATACAAATTAGAGACAAAGGCATGGACCTATGGGCCACCGTCGAACATATTATCTATTACAAAAATGCCGTTTCCCACGACAAAGTTGGTATAAAGTTTAAGCATATCGCCGAAGTCTTAAGGCAATTCGACGATTTAGCCATCGAGCTCAGAGATCTTACCAAGACCGACGAGCCTATCAAAGCTGACGATGGAAGCAATACTTAATTGTTTCCGATACTATATTAGCGTCCCCCAAAAACCCCGCTTTTTAAGCGGGGTTTTCCCCTTTCTTAGACTTCTCAGTTATTTCCTTAGTCCAAGCTTGGCCACAGTTTTCTTGTATAGCTCAAAATCAGTCGTTTCAAGATACTTGAGAAGTTTTTTACGCTTCCCGACCATCTGCATCAGACCTCTTTTAGCCATAAAGTCATGTTTATTATTCTTCACATGCTCAGTCACTTCTTTGATGCGCTCTGTGAGAATAGCCACTTGAACTTCAGGAGAACCAACATCGTTCTTGTTGCGAGCGACACTGGCAATAGCTTTGTCCTTATTCTCTTTTGTTATCATAGTGCCACCATTATACCACAGTTTTATGGTATAATCAAGAGATGAATAAAGAAGACCAAATTATTCTGATCGATAAACCAGCCGGCATTTCTAGCTTTGGCGTAGTAGCAAAAGTTCGCGCAAGATTACGTGACGAATTTGGCCACAAGGTTAAAGTTGGTCACACTGGAACATTGGACCCTTTTGCCACCGGTCTTCTCATTTTACTCTCTGGCAAAATGACTAAAAAATCCAATGAGTTTTTGAAAAAAGATAAAATTTACGAGGCCACTTTAAAGCTTGGTTACACTTCTACCACCGGCGACCCGGAAGGAGAGATTCAAGAATATACAAGCGAATGGCCTCCGGAGCGCGGCAGCGCGAGGATGAGCGGCGCCCGCCCGTGGCGACAGAACAACGCAGCGAGTGAAAACCAAGCTTGCTTGGTTTTCCGAGCTAGGCAGTTCTGTCACGGAACGAGACGGGCCGGGCGAACGCAGCCCGAGCTGGATATTCTTGAATCCGTTCTGCAATCGTTCATTGGTATTATTGATCAAACCCCACCAAAATTCAGCGCTATCAAAATAGGCGGCGAACGCGCTTATAAATTAGCCAGAAAAGGCCAAGATTTCGAAATACCAAGTCGCAAAGTTGAGATCTACAGCATTGAAATCCTAGATTATAACTATCCAGAACTAAAAATCCGTTGCCATGTTTCCTCCGGCACATACATCCGAACTCTCGCCGAAGATATAGGCAAAAAACTCGGAACCGGTGCTTACCTCACTGCGCTCCGTCGCCTCAGAATCGCAGATTACGACGTAAAAGACGCTTCTGTGTTATAATAAACTTATGTTAGTATACGCTTCTAGATTAATCGGTACTACAATTCTTAGCATGCAATCCGCCGGCCCTATCGGATTTATTTCCGATTTTATCGTTGATCCAAATACGCTCAAGATCCTTGCTTTCTATGTCGGCGGCCCACTTGTTAGCAGCGCAAATATCCTAGATGTAAATTCAATTCGTGAATATTCTAATCTAGGATGTGTCGTTGACTCTATTGATGTACTTTCCGAAAAAGACGACATCGTCAAAATCAGCAAAATCATCGACCTTAATTTTAGTCTCAATGGCCTCAAAGTAGAAACCAAAAAGAAAACCAAGCTCGGCAAAGTTCTAGACTTCACTGTTACCTCCGAAGATTTCACCGTTCAACAAATTATCGTCAAGCGACCAATCATAAAAAGCTTCCTCGATCCCGAACTCACCATTCCACGTAGTGAAATTACAGAAGTCACCGATTACAAAATAATCGTAAAAGACGAAGAGAAAACTATTCAAAAGAAGGCTGAAACTACTGAATTTGTCCCGAATTTCGTCAATCCTTTTCGTAAGACCGAACCAGCTCGCTCGCAAGCGACCACGAAAACCCCTGCCGACATAGATAAGCAATAAGTTTTTCATCGTCATATTTTGCGCGCTTCTTCGCTATAATCTTCAGTATTTCTTCCGTATCATCTCGCGCATCGATTACTTCATTAATCACATCTTGCGAGACTCCTTTTTTTATGAGTTCCATTTTTAGTCTCTTCTGTGAAACCCCTTTCTTCACAAACCGATTTTCCACATACCACCGCGCAAACTTGGCATCATCAAGGTAACCACGAGTAGCAAGCCTAGAAATAATATTATTAGAAAACTCCGTAAAATCCTCTAAGGACATTTCGCGACCAACGGGGAGCGAGTTAGCGCCGGTCCGCCCGTAACGACGGGCCGGACCAAGCGTGTCCGAAGAGGATTTACGGAGTTTTCTAGCAATATAGTCTCTCGTTTCTCTCTCGCTCCGCGGTCGCACTAATACCCATTCGAGAGCCCTTTGATAAAGCTTCCCAAACTCACTGGCTTTTTTATATTCCAAAAGCTGTTCTTCAGAAATAATCAGGCCGACTTTTATCCTGAAATCTACTATCTGAGTAATATCAAGCGAAAATTCATATTTAGAATTCACAAAAACGTTCACCCGATTCGGATTTTTCACCCCCTGTTTTAGTTCCGTAATCCTAAATTCAGGCTTTTTAGTGTCGTCAAACTCGTTTAGTTTATAGATCTCCACGTTGCAAGAACCATTCTTTTAAGCATTCAAAAGTCAAATTATCTTTTTTGAGTGGAGCTTTCGCGAATTTCTCTTTGAAATCATTAGTTTCAGAAAGCGCCACCCACCTCACTTCCGAAACTTCATTATCGTCAAAATGAAAATTTTCTCCTCGCCCAGTAAAATCAACCGCAAAAATCCACGCAAACCGATTTCTATTAAACGGACGCATGGTAACAAAATTCAAATCTTCAGCCGAAATATCTGCCCCAATTTCTTCTCGTGTCTCTCTTACCGCTGCTTGCGCTACCGATTCACCAAGGTTGATATGCCCACCAGCCGAAATATCATAATCCCCCGGATACCGATCTATACTTTCTGAACGTCTTTGCCACAAAAGTTCCAATTCTCCATCATCGTTTTTCCGATACAAAAACGCCACCGCCACCCCCACAATCGCATCAGAGCCAGTTTTTTCAGGATTATCTAGCGCCGACTCCCACCCGGACCCCGGAATCGCTTCCCCATTCGGCGCATAAATTTGCCAAATCTCGTCTTTGTGCATATTTAATTTCTAGGCTTCCGCAGATGCTTTTTCGCGCACCTTAGCTTCAATTTCTGCCATCAATTCTGGTTTTTCTTTAAACAATTTCTTCACCGCCTCGCGTCCCTGGCCCAGAGTTTCTCCGTTATATTTGAAAAATGCCCCGGCTTTGTCAAGAATGCCATATTGTACGCCGAGATCGAGCACATCACCAGTTTTGGAAATTCCTTCGTTATACATAATGTCAAACTCAGCCGTTCTAAATGGCGCCGCAATTTTGTTTTTCACCACCTTAATCTTAGTGCGATTACCAGCGATATTATCGCCATCTTTGATTTGACCGATTCTACGAATGTCAATTCGTACACTTGCATAGAACTTCAATGCATTACCGCCAGTTGTCGTCTCTGGGTTACCGAACATTACACCAATCTTCATGCGAATCTGGTTGATGAAAATCACTGTCGCGCGCGATTTAGAAATAATACCAGTCAGCTTTCTCATTGCCTGAGACATCAGTCTTGCCTGAAGCCCCATTTGAGCATCGCCCATCTCGCCATCAATCTCCGCCTGTGGCACAAGCGCCGCCACGGAGTCTACCACGATAAGATCCACCGCATTAGAACGTACCAAAGTCTCACAAATTTCAAGCGCTTGCTCGCCATTGTCTGGCTGCGAAATAAGCAAATTCCCCGTATCTACACCGATTTTCTTTGCATAAGCCGGATCGAGCGCGTGCTCAGCATCAATAAATGCCGCCTGGCCACCCTGCTTTTGAATTTCCGCAATCGCATGAAGCGCTAAAGTTGTCTTACCAGAAGACTCTGGCCCATAAATCTCAATAATTCGCCCCTTCGGATAACCACCGCCAAGCGCCAAATCCAACGCCAAGGAACCAGAGTGCAAAAGCTCCACATCCATTTTTGGCGTTTCACCAAGCTTCATAATTGAACCATCACCAAACTGCTTCGTAATCTGAGCAATCGCGAGCTTCAGCGCCTCGTTTCGTCCGTCATTTTTGTTGTCATTTTCAGCCACCACTTCCTTCTTTGCCATATAAGTATTACCTTTCTTACCTTATTATATATTATTTTTCATTTAGAGAATAGGGTTGATTTTCTTAATTTCGTGTGGTAGAATCAATTTATAGGTTTATTTAGATTTCTTCTTTACAGAAGAAATCTTTTTTAGTTTAACGGTAATTTTTATTTCGTCAACCTCCATAAACCCTCCTTTCTTCTAACCGCATTTTATCAAAGAGCTTACACCCTATTCTCTGCCCGACTTCTAGCACACCGTATTGTCAAAATCAACCCCCTACTAGCCGTTTTTATCACCCCTATGCTTTAAAATCTCCCCAAAAATGGTATAATAGAAAAATGAAGATTTTAGAAAACGTCTTACTTAAAAATCTCACTACCATGCGGCTCGGCGGTCCCGCAAAATATGTCATAGAAATTGAAAAACCAGAAGAAATCAAAGAAGCCCACAACTTTGCACTAGAAAAAAATCTCCCAATCTTTATTCTTGGCGGTGGAGCCAATACTATTGCCCATGATGAAGGTTTTGATGGCGTCATTATCCGCAATGTAATGACTGGCATCGAAGGACAAGAAAGACATTTCGAGGGGATTTCGGAGCGCGGCAGCGCGAGATTTAGCGCGCGAGCCCCGTGGCGACGGGAGCGAGCGACGCGACCCGAGGAATGTCTTTTTGAACTTCGGGTGATGGGCGGTACAATTTGGGATGATGTTGTAAAATTCACAACAGATAAAGGATTAACTGGTATTGAGGCTCTCTCAAAAATCCCTGGCCTCGCTGGCGCCGCCCCCGTTCAAAACATTGGTGCTTATGGCCAAGACGTCTCCGCGGTATTTATTAAAGCCGACGTTTACGATTTTAAAACTCGCGAATTTAAGACCTTGTCAAAAGACGATTTTCACTTTTCTTATCGCCATTCTATCATGAACACCACCGAAAAAGGCCGATATTTTATCATCTCTATCTTCCTAGAGCTTAAAAAAGGCGAAATGTCTCGCCCATTCTACAATTCCATCGAAAACTACATCAAAGAGCATGATGTCACCAATTTTAGCCCAAAAAGCATCCGTAAAATCGTGAGCAAAATCCGTGCCGACAAGCTCCCCGACCCAGACAAAGAAGCTAGCTCTGGCTCGTTTTTCAAAAACATTTACCTCACCGAAAAAGAGGCCAAAGCCGCCGAAAAAAAAGGATTCCCTGTCCACCACGGTCACGATGGCTACAAAATCAACTCCGGTTGGCTTATCGAAAATGCCGGCCTCAAAGGTAAGCTCATCCACGGCATGCGCGTAAACGACAAAGCCTCCCTCGTTCTCATCAATGAGTCCGCCAAAGGTTATGACGACCTTGCTAAAGCTCGCGCCGAAATCATTACCACAGTTAAAGAAAAATTCGGATACACCCTAGAACAGGAGCCAGTAGAAATATGAAATCTCTAAACGGTAAAGAACTCGCTGAATTCATCAAAGAGCGTCAACTCCACGAAGTTAAGAGCCTCAGCAAAAAGCCAACCCTCCTCATTATCAGAGACAGTGACAACCCGGTCATCACCAAATATGTCAATCTCAAAATAAGATACGGCGAAGATATCGGTGTTAAAGTTATTGATTTTTGTGCCAAAAATTCCACCGAAATCGCCACAAAAATCAAAGAAGCTAACAAGAATAGCAACATCGACGGCATCATCCTTCAGCTCCCAATTATCGAAAAAGACAAAACAGACGAGCTCACTAGTCTAATCACTCCCGCAAAAGACGTTGATGGCCTCTCCGGTAACCCTGATGCTTTTGATTCTGCCACCGCCACTGCCATTCTTTGGCTCCTTGCTGGCTACGATATCAAACTTCAGGCCGCAAAGATTGCCATCGTAGGCCGCGGCAAGCTCGTAGGTGCACCACTCTACCAAATGTTCAAAGCCTCAAATTACCATGTCGACCTCTTTCACCGCGGGTCTGACCTCACGAAACTTAGTGATTACGATGTAATTATTACCGCTACTGGCATTCCAGGTCTCATTGTGAGCGATTTCGTCAGACCAGGCGCAGTACTCGTTGACGCCGGCACCGCCAGCGAAAAAGGCATTTTAAAAGGCGACGTCGCCGAAGATGTTCGCGCTCGCCAAGACCTCACTGCCATCACCCCAGAAAAAGGTGGCGTCGGCCCACTCACCGTCACCTGCCTCTTCGACCACGTCATCCAAGCTGCTAAAAAATCGCAAGAATAGACGCAATACTTGCGTTTTTTGCCAAAAACCGTTTGCATCTTGATTTTTTTGAACTTTTGTGATATAATAAAGACAGTAGACTAAATTCATGTAACGGAAAAAATAGCTAAGCACTTTTAGAAGGAGGAGTTACTATGAAAAAGCAGTTAGTTATTTTAGTTTCTTGTTTCATACTTCTTGCCATTCTGATTTGCGGATGCAATAAAAATACCGCAGCAGCAGGAGAAGGAGCTTCTGCAAAGAACGGCACAGTAGAAACCAAACCAGCAGTTCAGGAACCCGTCGAGACTCAGCCTGTAGTCGTAGAGACTACCGCAGTCGAGACAACACCGGAGACGACAGCAGAGACAACAGCAGAAGAAAACCCATATGAATTAGATTGGCAAGAAATCGAAATCGAATGGGAAGATAAGTTTGGTTACAGCTTTGAGGCTACAGTTTTAATAAGCCCCTGGATTAATGCAAAAAATCAAGAATGTCTACAGTACAACTGGGGAGGCATTGCGCCATTTAGTGCGCCACTGCCGGAACCAACTCCCGAGAGCTGGGGTCTTGAACACTACTCGGACGGATGGGCTAGATACAATGATAATTATGGTGCATTTAGTACAATCCAAAATGTCACCGATGTTTATTATTGCATTGGAAACGTAGTTTCGAGAAACATTACCAGTAATTGGAATATAACTCAACCAACAACCTCTGATAGTATATGGATATCTGCTTGTCAGCCAGAAACCGACGTTGAAGGTACAATCAAACATCCATCCAAAACAGAAAACCATACCAGAAGCAAAACTATTTCAAAGATTTTCTTCGACGATGGTACTATCACTAATCCTACATGGGGAATGATTAGTCCAGTATATACCTCAAACTGGTGGGGGCCAGTTCCATTTGTATTTGCTCATTTCGAGAATAAAACCCCCAATTGCCCAGAAGGTGAATACAGATCAGAAATGGAAGACACCTACTTCTGTGTTAATAACCAGAATTTCTTCATTTGGGAGAAAGAGATGAGTGAAATCAATCATGTTAAGCTCAGCATCATAGAATAATACTCCTCTTTTCAAAAAACGCCCCATTTCGAGGCGTTTTTTCATTTTTTGCTATGTCACATTCTGTGGTGGATTTCCACCAGTTCCTGGATTTCTTCTTAAATATTCTTGCTCCGCCGCCGTCCGTGTTGCATCACTCATACTAGCGTTCGGGTTGGTCGCAATATCAAGCAAGGTTTCATCTCCTAGCGCTCTTACATCAATAATTTGCCCAGTAGATCCTCCATCTCCGGATGTTCGTACATCGATTGCCCCATCCATTGTCACGCGAACTGGATCCCTCTGCTCTTGCCCAGGCTTCATGGTCGAAGAATCCTGGCTTATATAAGTCCTTACCTGAGATGGGGCAGTCCAAGAATCTACCAAACTTTCCATAGATCCAAGAGTGCCATCACTCTTGCCCGCTCTTCTAGCACCAGCAACTATATGTGTCGCTCCAGCCTGGTTTCCAGATGCCAATGCATCAGCCTCTGCCTTAAAATCAGATGCGCTAACGCCATTGAGATCGCTGGCTGTTATAGAACCGCTAGCCACAGCCCCCATCATCACCTTCTTATCAACAGATTGATTCGGATTAGAAGCTAGCCACTGCTGCGCAACACTGGAAGACACAAATCCCGCCTTAATTGCACCGGCCAAGCTATTCCCAGACATCTTACTAAGATCTGAAATGTCAATATCGGACACATTTCTATGCGCTCTCATGTAATCACCGTAGTCGCCCAATCTACCATTTCCACCATCCCGCATCCACTCCTGCAAATCATAGTCAGTAGATACCATGTCTACATGATTTCTAAGCATATGGTTCATCCAGTTAGCCCTAGAAACCGAATCTTTAAATGTGAGCCTGCCATCATTCTGGGCGGTTCTAAGCATATTAGCAACATCTTTATTCTTCATGCCACGCTTCTGTGCAGTCAGAATAACCGTTTCAATCTTCCCGACATCGCCATCTGCATTATTAATTAAATCTTGATAATAATCTTCAGGTTTACCACCCGGGTGATTGCTCAAGTATTCAGCAATATCTGCCGCCGCAGTCTCAGAAGCCAACGAAGCCGAAGCCGATCGATTCGCATCTCTAATTTTTTCCGCCATTTCCATTCTCGAATTTTGCATTCTCGTGTAACCAATCGCGCCAGCAAGTTTAGTCCTGGCAAACTTCGCTTTAGCTCTACCAATAGCATTAAGCCCACCACGTTTTTCATCATAACCAGCTTTTCGCATTATGGAAGCATCTTTAGCCCTCTGGCGTGATGCTTTCATCGCGTCAGACTCTCTAACTCTCTTACTGATACCACCGGTAAATCTACTACCAAACCCAGAAATCCTCGCACCAAGATTCCCCATCGCTGCAAGCGATGATCTAAGTAGCATAGGGATGAATAAGTATGGTATTACTTGCACCACCATTGCGCTAAGCGCAAAACCCATTTGCATATCGCCAGAGCCACCAACCGCCAGATTTCCAAAAACTTTGCCTATAAATCCACCAGCACCAATCACCAAACCACAAAGTGGATATACTAGAAGCAGCCCCTTCATTAGCTCCCACCATTTCTTAAATACCTTTTCAGTATTTGGCAACAAATAGCATAATATTGCAATAGGTGCGACCACTACACATATTACAATTCCTGCTTGTCTCACGATAAGTATTACAAATAATACCAAAATCGAAACCACAACCGTCAAGATGGCAATGAAGAGCAATAGGATCGCCCCGAGGCCACCAGAGGTTAAGATTAAATATGTAGCGGTCGCAAGCACACCAGTACCGCCAACAATTAAATACTGCGCAATAGATGGATCATCGACGCCAGCAGCCCCGGAAAAATCTGGGCCCATATTAGTCAGCAAATCATTGAGGCCATTGCCAAGAATATTACTCACATCAATCGCGAGTTCACAAATTATATAGCTCAAATTCATCAAAATGGCGCCGATAATTATTTTCGGCAAAATCCTCTTTATACCATAATTATCTATGCCAACTCCAGTGACCTGCGAGAATACAACGACTAAAAGCATTATAACAAAACCCGCATTTGCAAAGTCACGCACCGTTCCCCAAGCGTTCTGCACACCATTATCGCTTTCAGTAAAAATCGACGCCCTAACTTGCAAAAAATTTTCCTCTATCCAGTTATAGGCACTCGAGCCAAGTGTTGCCAATCCGGAAGTAATAGGACAAAGTACCCAACCCAATGCTCCAGCGCTATCGAAACACTTATCTTTATCTTCGTTGTTATTCTGTGCTCCATTAGCATTAGTATCAGCATCAATATCCGCAAATAGAGATGGGTCACTATAGTCTAATTCACCCATAGCTTCTATCAATTTCGGTAGAGTATTTATTACGCTAGTCAAGACATTGGAACCTTTTGAGAAAATTGTCATGGAGTGTTCTTCTGAAGCTTTTTGCGCACTTAAGTTTAGCGCACACCATCCATTATTTTTTGTCCACGCATAGTACTTATCACCATCCACCAATTCTGCTGGCTTATTAGCCTGGCATTCCGTCCCGCCAAGTGATACATCAGCCGCATAATACTTTTTTAAATAGTCCACGTACAAATCATATCTCTCGGCATCATTGAGAGCAAAATCGGTAACCCCTTTACCAGTCAAATTTGTGACAAAATCACTCCAATAGCCCTTCTTGTATCCAACGTTAAGAGAGCTTGCAGATTGAGAGTCGTTCTCTTCAATCTTTACATATATCTCCGGCTGCCGACCAAAAACCCAATCATTGAAAGAAATCTCAGTCGTATCACCAACTTTAATGTTAGGTTTATCACCGGCACTAGGTTCATCACCACTCAACTTCACAGTTTTAGAACAGCTCCTCAGCTCTTCGCCGACCATACAATTTCGCGCACCATTCTCTTTTACCGTGACGCTAATTTTAGCATTACCATCACTATCCTGCGTTAAACCACCAGTCAAAATATATCCAGACCCTTCATCTCCGCCGCCGAAAGTTATTGACTGGCTCTTGAGGTTTAGCGGATAATTATCTTTACTGACACATGCTTTTCCCAATACGGTCGGTTGTCCTGTAATAATCTTAGCGTATACCGTATAGCAGTATTCCCCCAAACCAACACCACTATTGTCTACTTTATAGCTCATAACATCAGACATAAAATTAGTTAGGGCTTTCGGATCGATAGGATCGCTAACAGATGACCTTGCCGGGATTGTCTTATTATAAATCTCCAGCAAGCCTTTTTTTCCATCACCGCCGGCAAAAGCTTGATAACAAGACATCTTATTATTACTTATCTTCGTCTCATATCCATTCGTCGTCTGTGGAACATAAAAACTATTCGACCCAGAACTATCTTTGTATCCCTCATTCATCAAGGAACCAAAATCTATATAATTATTCAATTTTATATCTGAGATCAGGCCATTTCCATAACAAGTACTCATGATATTGTTCACCAATATCTTTTCATAGATTTCTTCAGTCGATGCCGCACTCGCCCCTTGCCCTGCAAAGACCGGCGTCACAAAAACCGCCGCCAAAGTCAAAATTCCGATTATTTTTTTTATCATTTTATTCATTACTACCACCGTTTATTGCATTATTTAGAGCCTTCGCATCCGCTACAATAATCTCTAACATTTTGCCAGATTCTATTGTTTCGCTTGCGGTCAAGCTAGAAATTTGCGACTGCACCGCATTAATCGCACTGGAATTCAAGTTATTCAAACATACATAGTCAATTCCATCAGTCATAAGACAATTTGTTTGTGTTACCATTTCGTAAAATTCTTTTTTTGCATCATAAAGCGCATCTGACTTCGTCTTGAAATCCATCAGCATATCATCATCCGTACTTTCAAACGGATATCCGTACACCGTCAAAAATCCGTCAAACACTTTATCCGTCATAAAATGATTGTAATCCGAATTTGTGTACGCAAGTGCCGTAGCTACAAAATAATACGAGAGCATCACACTGGAATCTTCTGCCCAAAACTTCACGTTTTTGTCATCACTTTTTTTCACAATACTCTCAAGCAAATCCTGCAAAGTCTTGTAATAATTCGTGTTCTTTTCATCTAGCGAGCTATAATAACGCGGAATCGTATAAATATTTTCAAGTTCTTCATTTTTTACCGCCGCGAGCGTAATTCCATCACTAGAAAGTGCCTCGTCTTTTTCCTCACCGGTGAGCAGTAGACTCAAATACCTATTAACATTCGTTTCTACCGGAATTTCTTTCACCTTGCCATTTGGCCCAAACAGTAACACCAAAACCAGCGCAACAACCCCCACTATAACTATTCCAATCAACACAAAAACCCATACCGCCGGTTTTTTCTTTTCACTAGCGCCACCGATAACTATCGGATCATTCGACGACGACATCATCGGGCTACCACCAAAAGAATTATTATCAGACGGATACATACTCTCATTATACCATAATCACTTTCAATCCAATCACAAAAAAAATAAAAAATCACAAAAAATCCCCCGAATTCGACGGGGGATTTTTCGTTTTTAGACCACTAGAGAGCCTAAAGCCTGAAGCGGTCAACTTACATTAACTTTTTGCGGCTAGCAATAAAGTAGCCAAGGGCAGTCGTCAAAGCGCCCGCACCAAGTGCAACACCAGCTACTTCAGTAGCACCGGTATCGACAATCTTCTTTGGAGTCTCTTCTTTTGATTCTTCCTTCTTTGGAGTCTCTTCTTTGGATTCTTCCTTCTTTGGCTCCTCTTTCTTATTGCAACTTTCGTCGCTACGAGTTACCATCACAGAAGCATCATCTTTTACGACATTCGAATCAACAGTAACGTTTGCCCAGTTTACAAGTTGGTTATTACCACAAGCAAGAGTCTTATTTACTACCTTAGCCTTGAAACGCACAAAAGCATTACCCTTAGCCGCATAACTACCTATATTAATACCAGAAGTAGTTACAGTATTTTGATCAACTACGAGACCACTTTGGTGATTAGAATTGTAAAGTATTGTCGAACCAGCCACATATTCCATATTCGTAGGAAGAATATCACGAATCGTCACATCATTAACTTGACTGCCAGTTAAATTCTTATACTCAATCTGGAATTCAACAACATCGCCAACTTTAGCGTTTACCGACTCAGTAAATTCATCGTGAGTATTGGCCATACGCACAGTCTTTGAAAGCTTCGAAGTTACTGATGAATGAATCTTCAGTTCAATAGTTACCTGACCATCATATTCATAACAACCAGGGATTTCGCCATTCATCGAGGTGTAGCCAAGCGTTGCACCACTAGCCACAACCAATTCATTTGGAAGAGCAAAAGTGCCCTTGGCATTAGTGTACTTAGCAGAACCATCAACATATTCTATAAAGAAATCTTTATCAGAAACGAGCTTGACTTCATCCCAATAACGATTTGGGCTAGCATTGGTTGCATTAAGATAACCTATCACAGTCTGGGTCTTACCTACAGTTGTAGGAAGAGAAATGTTGGCAGACACACCTTTAGCAACAGCACTAGTGCCAAGAGGACTATTATTGTGTACATAAAGACGTACGGTTACAATATCGCCATCTTTTACGGAGATAGTATCCGCATTCCAAGTGCTAGAAGTAGACGAGCTAAGCTTCGCACCTACGAAGTTACGCTCATCACCGATTTTACCATTGGTAATAGAGTTAAAAGTAATATTGTCCCCCAAATTGCCAGCATTGATTTGCTCAAGCGTATAAGTTTTTCTACCGTTGGCAGAATCACCCCAAGCGAGCACATTTGCTGGAACAAGGCTAACGCCTGCCACAATCGTAGCAGCAGAAGCAGCCAAAATAGTTTTATAAATTTTATTCATATTATTCCTTTCCTTATTTATAATCAAAATCAAATTAATTCGTTTCTTTTGTTGGACTTTTCTTTTGCGAAAGAAAAGTCCAGTGATTGTCTTGCTAGCCGAATTGTTAATTTCCGTCTAACCAAACAACCGAATCATCTCAAATTTCAATCATGGAATTGACCCGGCAGCAAGAAGCTGCCAGGTCGCAAAGTACATATAAATGTCTATTTTTAGAGTGGAGGACCCCCCCAAGAGCCTTCCGCTCCTCCAACTTCACCTTTAACTGTATCGGCAGTACCAGTAGATTGATCTACCCCAGTCACCGATGAGTCAACTTTATGGCCAACATCAGCTCCACCATTCCCGGTACCTTTTTCGGCATTAGAATCAACAACGGTATCTGATTTAGAGCTCTTCTCCGTTGGAGTATTTGAATCTCCAGCCGGGCGGCTCGCCGATCCATCATTGATATCAACCAATTCATTAACTTCTTCTTTTAAATCATTATAGATCTCGATAAACGTAGAACCAGTATCATCCTGTATCTGCGAATATCTTGCGCCTACACCACTATTAGTATCCGACCCCGGTCCAGAAGAATTATTATCGCCCGCATCAGGTCCCTTTGTAGGGTCCTTCGGATTCGTAATATCTGGGTCAGGCCCTGGAGTCGGTCCAGGCGTCGGATTCGGAGCCGGATTTACATCCGGAGTCAGCATCGGAGCTGGAGCTACAACTGGTGCTGTATTATTTGGAGTAATACTCTTTCCTCCGCCAGATGGCGTCTCCTGCTTCTTTGGCTTCGGCTCTTCCGGCTTATTTGGATTCTTTTGTGCCTTGATGTTCATCACCTTGCTAACGTTTGTCGGCTGGTAACCACAATTTACGCGATAAGCCACTTTAATTTCCTCACCCTTTATATTAAAGGTGTATCTAAGGAAGTAGCCATCGTGATCCGTAGTTTCCATAACGATTATGTCGGGAACAAGGTCAACTGTATATGGATTCATATACATCTGATCGTCGAGCCCACCAGTCACTTTTACAAGTTCAACCTTATCGGCTGTATCAAGAAAAGCAAACCAAGCCGCCAAAGTATTCTCATAGGCGGCCTTATCCTTCATCCAGCGGTCCTTCGCCAGATTGATTGTGGATGCCCATTCTCCCTTACACTCATCATAAAACGTGCCAAGATAGCGTGTTTTAGTGAGCGAATCAAAGTAGGCCATATCACCAGCACCAAGTACAGGGTCCTTAGCTATTCTACCACGAAAGTCGTTTTCGACGTCTTCAACTGAAGCTAAGCCAATCAGCTCATCTTCAGTCTTATTAGCAATGTCTTTAAGTAACAGTTCTCCACTTGCAACTTTATCGGTCGCAAGTTTCTCGAGCGGATTCGGACCAAAGTTATAGTCGTTCTTTGTGTCATCATCCTTTAGGAGTTCAGTGTTGTAGAAATGCCACCACTGCTCCGGCTCTTTCGAATCTATCACTTCTTCGACGACTTCGGCAGCTTCGGTTTCCTCAACTACAGCTTTCTTGCCAAAGTCAAATGCCTTCGCAATCATGCTAAGTGCTAACAGAATCGCGATAGCCGGCACCACGAACCTTAAAATTCCATAAACTTTTTGTGCCTTTTCGTTGTCAGTGCTTTCATATTTTGATAGAATCAAAGATGTCAGGCTGACACCGATAAAAGCAATTGATGGAATCCATATAAAATTCATGAGTGCAGGTGTTGTCACTGATGCAGCCTCCGTAGTCGCAGCAAATGTAAAATGAATAGGAATAATTAAAACAACAAGTGTTGCAAACTTTATCCACATATCACATCGTCTACAAAGCGACATTATCAGATATACAAAGACAAGAAGCATTGCTACAAACGAACTAGCTGACGCCGCTCCGCCTTTTGGAGCCATATAGTTGCACAAACCAACTACAGCACCAACAAAAGCAGGCATGATCCACTTACTTCTTTCCATATGAAGCAAAGATAAATCATCTCCTTCATGATATTCACTCATGCAGACAAACGCTGCGATCGTATACGCAGTCCAAAAACAAGCTAATATACTACTTATAACTAACATTTCGTTACCTCTCTTTCAAAACTCAGGGGGCAACGCCCCCATCACAATTGGGGGAATCAGTTACACACAATATAGACATATATACAAACAGGTTTCAATATGAAACCTGAGATGATTCGGTTGTTAATGGGCCTCTGTTACACACATCGTCCCAGACTGCTTTCATTATAGCACACATAGTCATTTTTGTCAATAGCATTATCATCTTATTGTGTTTACGTCTAAAAAATTATTTCACAAAAAAATGGTGCGGGTAGAGAGAATCGAACTCTCATCTCAAGTTTGGAAAACTTGCATACTAACCACTGTACTATACCCGCAGACACAAATTGTTAATGGGGCGAGATATCGGGATCGAACCGACGACCTTCTGGACCACAATCAGACGCTCTAACCATCTGAGCTAATCTCGCCATAGTCACACTGTATATTATACACTTTTTGCACTAATTCGGCAAGAGTAAAAACGCTACCGTACCAGCAGCCGCCCCCAAAATGATCGTAATCACAATCGCCGCCACCATTCCCATTTTAGAATCCTTCTCTGGCTTATTGATAATGGTCACTGGCTTATGAGGCTGTTCTTCCACTGCCTTTGGTACTACTGCTCTTTTTGGATAGACGTTTTTAGACAGAGGTCGCTTTGCTACTTTCTCTGTATTTACAAAACGTGCTGTAGGAGCCTGAAAGACACTGATATTTTTCTTACGGTTAGCATTCGCTGTCGGTTTAGATACGCCCGCCTGCGTTCTGACTGGGCGCGCCTCAAAAAGTTTACTAATTTCAAGCTCATCCATTTCTCTCGTCGCAACAGAAGTTGTAGCTCGATTAGCAGTTTTATTTACAAAATTTCTCTCTGCAGTTTTTTTTGCCGGGGCTGTTTTTGCCGGTACAAAATCCATGTATTTTTTATTCATGATTTCACTCTCTTTGCAATCTCAAGTATATCAATAAACTCACCCAAAATCAAGCTTGCACCACCAACTAAAAGTCCATTTATGCCAGGAACCGTAAGATACGCTCCCGCATTAGACGGTTTTACACTTCCACCAAAGAGTACTGGGATATTCTCTGCCACCTTTTCGTTATACAATTCCTTCAAAGTTACCCGAATTAGTTTCACTACTTCCGCCACATCGTCTGGCGAAGCAATTTTTGCATTTTTTCCACTAGAAATCGCCCATACCGGCTCATAGGCAATCAAAACCTTATCAACGTCTTCCTCAGACACATCACGAAGCCCGCCAAGCAACTGATCACGAATCACGTCTGCCGTTTCATTAAAAGCTCTCTCGCTTTCGGTTTCACCTATACAAAGAATCGGAGTAATCCTATTACGAATTGAAGCTTCTACTTTTTTGGTAATCTCCTTATCATTTTCTCCAAAGATATAACGTCGCTCCGAATGTCCGATTATACAATAATCCACCACACCGCGAAGCTGCGAAAATGACGTCTCGCCCGTATATGCTCCGTAATCTCGGTAAAACGCATTTTGCGCCGCAAGTTTCATTTTGTGTCTATCGATTTGCAAAGAAAGTGGTTGCAGTGCAATCGTGCTTGGTGCCACCACCACCTCTACATCTCTGTAGTTCGGCATCTTTTTCTGCAGCTTGTGAAGATAAATCGACGCCTCCCCCACGTTAAAGTTTAACTTCCAGTTACCCACGATAAAAGTTTTCATGCTATAATTATAACATGAAAAAAGTTTTAGCGTTCGATATTGATCAAACTTTAAATGTGGCAAAAACGCCTATTACCGACGACATCGCCGATTTGCTCGTAAAATGTCTCGATCATTTTGAAATCTGCCCGATTTCTGGCCAAAAATTCAATCAATTTTTAATTCAAATTGTTAACCGTCTTAAGAATCCTACTCCGGAGCAGCTCAAACATTTGCATTTGTTCGTTGCTCAAGGCACTCAATATTACCGTTTCAATGGCACCGACTGGGAACAAGTTTATAATTACCCATTGACTGATGCACAGGTTGCCAAAATCTCTTCCACCATCGAGAGGTCTGCCAAAGAGCTCGGCTACTGGGAAGAAGACAAGCTTGCCGAAGGTGACGAAATCATCGAAAATCGCCTTTCTCAAGTTACTTTCTCTGCTCTCGGCCAAAAAGCTGGCACTTCAGAAAAATATGCCTGGGATCCGGATTGCAAAAAGCGCGAAAAAATCGTCGCTCGCTGCAAAGAACTCGCTCCAGAATTCGACTACGAAATCGGTGGCACCACTTCCATCAACGCCATCACTCCAGGCATGAACAAAGAATTTGGCATGACGCACTTACTCGAAGAGCTCCATGTCGAAAAATCCGATATCCTTTATTTCGGAGACATGACACAGCCTGGTGGCAACGATTATCCAGTTGTAAAGATGGGTATTGACACTATCACGGTTAGGAGTCACGAAGATACTGCCTACGCCTTGCGTGGCATTCTCGGTGTGCTATAATATACTCATGATATTAATCGTGGGCAACATCTTAAAAGATGTCTATTTAAATCTTGATTCTCGCGTCGAACATTTTGAAACCGACAAAAACGGCACAAAATGGCTAGATTTAGGCTTCAATGCCAGCAGCCACCATTATTTTTGCCGCAAAAGCGCCTTCGGCGGCGCCGCCATCTCTTTAGAAGTGTTTAACAAGCTTGGAATTCAAGCCAAAATTAATGGCTCCGATTTCACCATAGACGATGATCTCACCAAGAGCTCCGTTTTGACTTCAGATTATCGCTATATCCTCGTCTCCGAAGACAACGTCAGTTATCTTGCCCCTACAGTTCCAAGAAGTACTACTTTCTCAGCGCCAACAGAAACCCCAAACTGCATCTACGTAGATCGCTCTGCTCACCTTACTGAGTCATCGGTCAAAGAACTTACTTCTTATCTCGAAACACACAAAAATACCAAATTTATTCTTTATTGCAAAGATGCCTCTGCGCCAGAATTAGTTCCGCTAATCGGTCTCGCCGACCTAGTTATCACGGAAGACACTAGCGCCGAACTAAATTACAACCGCACAATCTTCATTTCCGACCACGACCTATCTTACAAAAATATCATCGAACCATTTTTCGCCGAGCGCATTGACAAATTCACACACCTATCCACCTACTCTATCGCTGCTGCTACCATTTTAAGCGGATTCATCCTCGGCGAAACCGTCGAAAACTCGCTCAAAATGGCTCGACTCAATATCGAAAATTCCACTCTTGATTCTACTCTTAGTCTAAACGAACTTAACGCCCTCAAGAATTCCGACCACGGCGAAAGCCTAGAACTCGTCGCCGCTACACTCATGGCCCCGCAAAAAGGCATTCTTGCCGCCGACGAATCCGGTGGCTCCATCAAGAAGAAATTCGCCGCACTCGGCATTGAGGACACCCCAAAAAATCGCCATGATTACCGCAATATCTTCTTCACAACTAATGATATCGAAGCCTATCTAAACGGCGTTATTCTTTTTGATGAAACCGCTCGCGACACTATGGATAATGGTCAATCTATTCCGGATTTTCTCACTAACCATTGCATCATGCCAGGCATCAAAGTCGACCAAGGCCTCGAACCTTTCCCAAGCTCCCCCGACGAAACTTACACCAATGGTCTTGACGGCCTAGAAAAACGCCTTCGTGAATATCGCGAAATGGGTCTCCGTTTTGCCAAATGGCGTGCCGCTTTTAATTCGCATCCATCCGAACTCGCCATTTCTGAGAATTGCCGCATTTTAGCCGAATACGCCAAGTCCTGTCAATCTGCCGGCATCGTTCCAATCGTAGAGCCAGAAGTTGTCTATGACGGCGATTATTCCATTGAGGAAAATGCCGCCGCAACCAGTAAAATCCTAGACCAACTCATAAAAGAGCTTAGAAATTACGATGTTATCCTTCCGGCTTGCATCATTAAATGCAACATGGTCCTCGCTGGCAAAAAATACGAACGTCAATCCACACCAAACGAAGTTGGCCGCGCCACCGCCGAAGTACTAAAAGCTCACGTTCCAAAAGAAATCGGTGGAGTTGTTTTCCTTTCCGGCGGTCAATCCCCAGAGCAAGCCACAGCCAATCTTGCCGCTATCGTCAAAAACGGTCCGTTTCCTTTCCCTCTCACTTTTAGTTTCGCGCGCGCCATTCAAGACCCAGCCCTCTATGCTTGGGCCGGCAACAATGATAATGTCGAACTCGCCAAAAAAGCGTTCAAAGAACGCCTGGAGAGAAACACCGAAGTATTATAAACCAGACGGGTGACGGTTGCGGAGGGGGCCCCCCGCGAAAGCTTGAGCGGGGGAGGACAGCGACCGGCAGAACCCGTCTCGCTTATTACTCGGCTGTTTCTTCTGGCTTTGAACCATTATCGGCTGGCACATCCGCCGCATCCATCGCTGGCTCTTCCGCTTCAGCTTCACGAGCTGCCGCTTCTGCCGCTGGATCATACAAAGATGCCACCACTTGCTCAGGATCAAGCTCTTTATCGGCAAGTTCTACACCTTTCGGAAGCACAATGTCCGCAATCGTCAATTTATCATCAACATCAGCCATTTTGCTTGCATCAATCTCAAGCTCTTTTGGAAGGTCTGCCGGCTTCGCCTTTACATCAATTTCCTCAATCGCCTGAGTCATCGCAAAATGATAAGTTTTTGATGCCTCACTGGCTTCAAAATTAGAAATCACAATCGGAGTAGTCGCCTCCACTACTTCGTTTCTAGAAACCGCCTGGAATTCAACGTTAATAATTTTACGATTTACAGGATTAAAACTAATCGATTTCACGATTGCAAGATGCTTTTTGCCATCTACATCGAGATCAATTGGCGAATGATACCCAGCCTGATTCAAAACTTTTTCCGTAGCTACATATTCAGAAGCCGCAAGTACCGGTTCCTTTCCACCGTAAACCACAGACGGAATCATTCCAGTCTCTCTAAAAGCTTTGAGTTTTTTACCAGTAATTTCACGTTTGTTCAGTGTCAACTTATATTCAGACATATTTTTCCTTTCCCTGCTTATTTATTATATTTTAGCACCTGGCTCGGCATCTGTAAACTTTACCTTTACCATTGCCGCACGAAGCACCTGATTATCATAATAATACCCAGACCTTAAAGTTTCCTCAATAATTTCCTTTTCACCATCACCCTCAGCCATCACTGCGTCATGCAGATCAGGATTAAACTCTGTACCTTTTTCGGATGGAATCTTACTTAGTTTCAACTCACTCAGAGATTTTTCAAGCGTCTTCTTTAGTGGTCCCAACTCTTTTTCATAAGTAGAAATCGCGCGGTCAAGATCATCTAGAAGCGGTAGCAGCTTATAGACCGTTGCAAGCTTTACGGCATTTTTTTCGTTTTCCTTTTGCGCTTCAATTTGCTTGCGATAATTTTCAAAATCTGCCCGCGTGCGTTGCAAGTCATTCGTGAGCTCTAAAATCTTGTCTTTTTTTGTGTTTTCTTGTTTCATCTTGTCCTCCATTTATAAAATCTCCTCCAACATTTCACCGGCGTGTTTCACTAGCGCCATCACGCGCGCATAATTTTGTCGCGTCGGCCCTAACACACCAATATAGCTCCTGTCCGAAAATGGCGATTTAAACCTTGAGATTATTAACGACACTTCAGAACTTTTACCAATCGGATTCTCCTGTCCGATAAATATATTCAAAGCTTCACCCGGCGCCGCTTCCCTCAGCCATGGCTCCAAATTATCCAAAAGTTTCGCCACGGCCTGCACGCGTCTTGTGTCCACGAATTCTGGCTGCGTAAAAAGTCGCGAAATCCCCGACAGGTACAATTGTCCGTCAATCGTAGCGAGTCCCAAATTACCAGTCAATTCCACCAAAGCGTCCACCGCACCACGAATCGAAGCATCTGCCCTTGTTTGCGAGTGTGCTCGCACTTCTAGGACATGCATTCCACGGTCTTCGCTCCGCGTATTTTCAAGATGATTCACATAAAAACGATATCCGGCGTCCGTTGGCACTCTACCAGCCGAAGTGTGCGGCTGCGCCACTAATCCTAGTGCCTCAAGTCTCGCCATTTCGGCCCTAATCGTCGCTGGCGACACGTTAAAAAGCTTCGCCATCGTCATGCTGCCCACTGGCGATGCCGTCTCAGCGTATTCTTCAATAATTTGACAAAGTATCTGCTTTTGTCGCTCGGTAATTTCCATAACTACATTATACAAAATTAGCGCTCAAATGTAAAGAGTGCCAACTAATTGTCCTAAGCCATCCATCGCATCCATAAATATGTTATAATTTCTCCATGGAAGAAAAACTTATTGCAATCAAAAACTGGCTGGGCACTGGCTCAATTAATATTTTTGGCCCACCAATGTCCGGTAAAGACACTCAGGGTGTTCGTCTTGCCGAGACCATCGGCGCCAAGTTCCTTTCCTCTGGCATCATCATTCGCGCCAAAGAAGCCGAAGCCCACAAAAACTTATCCGGCAGCGGCGCCCTCATTCCTACCGATGTCTTTTATGAATGGGTTTTGCCTTATTTCTCTCGCGCCGATATTGCCGAATATCCACTCGTTCTCTCTTCCGTAGGCCGTTGGTCAGGCGAAGAGGATTCCGTCATGGCTTCCGCCAAAAGCGCCAACCACGAAATCAAAGCCGCCGTCCTCCTCAACATTTCCGAAGCCGACGTAGAAAATCGTTTTGAAGCCGCCAAGACTCTTGGCGATCGTGGAGACCGTGCCGACGACAAAGACATTGAGACTTTCCGTAACCGCTTGAACGAATTTCGCACTAAGACCATCCCAGTTTTACAACATTATAAAGAACTAGGGCTACTTATCAACATCAACGGCGACCAATCCCGTGATGAAGTCTTCGCCGAAATTGTGGACAAACTTTATCAAAAAGCTATTTCCGCTTCAAAAACCGCTTCATAAATTTCCCAATTTCCCGCCGATACTCATATATTATATATACCACTCCCGCCACCACCACCGCTAACACCGCATAAACCGCTACGAACGAAGTCTCCTCTTTATACTTACCATCTTCTTTTTGCACATCATAATCTGCTCCATTATTTTCTACGATTTTTCTGCACCTTCCAGTCGGCTCATAAAAATAATATCCTTCCGCGCACACTTTTTCTTCTTCGACTTCAATCTTTTTACACCGACCAGTCAAAGGGTTTAAATACTGCCCTTCCGCACAAACTTTTTCCACTACCTCCGTTACTTTTACACAATTCCCCGTCTCTTCATTAATCACCTTCCCTTCTTCGCAAGTCTTAAACTCCTGATAAATATTCGGCTCACCCGGCGTCGCCTCATAAGTCGTGCGCCAAATCTCCTCACCCTTCTCATTATAGCCAATCATCGCATATGACACACCCTTCTTTTGCCCATTCGGATATTCCAATCGGTCCACCACCGCTCCATCCACATCAATAATTTCTAACACTCCAACATTCGTCGGATTTTTTGTGAGTTTAAAATCGTCCGCTGCCCGCACAAAATATTCATCCGGTTTTATAATCCCGCTTAACCCGTACAATTTATTCTTATATCTCAGGCTACATCCGTCTAGCAAAACTTGTTCAGCTCCTGCATTATAAATCTCTACAAATTGTTCTGCTTGTGTCTCCGCGTAATAGCTCAAAATTTCCGAAAATTGCAAATTTTTGCACTGTCCGCCCGCTTCACCTTTACCGTCATCGCCATTTTTGTCTTCATTGAGATCGGGATTAAGATTTTTTACAACAAAATTTTCCTTGTTATAGACCGGATTATACTCTGTTAAATGCTCAAACTCCCCCGTCTTTAAATTTCTTACGATAGTCGTAGGACTTTTGTTATCAAAAGCTGCCACGCAACCATCCTTTCCAGTCCAGCAAACCACATCAATCACCTCATCGCCCCGCACCAACTCAAACTTTGCATTCATCGCCAAAGTTTTCTTGTATGTCATGTTGGCTAGCTCACTCCCAGGTGAACTAGCCAAACGAAGGAGGAATGACTCGCCAGCAAGAAAACTGTTCTCGGGAAGCTCCACCAATACGGTTTCTTTCCCGCTTGTGTTAGTATAGCGCACAGTTACGCCAGCGAGCGAAATCAATTCGTCAGAGTCCCCACCGCGGGCAATCTCAAACATTTCTCCGACGTTATTTTCCCCATCCACAGTATATCCAGGATTCACTGATTTAAAATATAGCTCCGGAGCATTCCACGCATCCTCCGCTTCCACCGGAGCCAATATCAAAGCCTGTGCCAAAGCACCGACCACCACTACAATTAATCTAAAAATCTTAAAATATTTCTTCATGACAAGAACCCTAGCAAAGGTCCACAAAAATTGCAACCCCCCACTTCAAAAAATCATGTTATAATTTAACTATGAGCATTATCTTATCTGTTCTTATTGTCATATTGTCTATGCTTATTACTTTTTGTTTGCAACTTGTCCCTGGCACTTTCTCACTTTTTTACCATTACGCTCTTGGTAAAACCAGCGTTAAAAAAGCCGACGACCGCAGCCTTAGTTTCATTTTAGGTGTTGAAATTCTCATTACTATCATTTGGCTTCTTACCTACTTTGCAGTCATCGCAGTTTTCTACAACGACAATCCCGTCACAAAAAGCGTCTTTTTCTATACCCTATCCGGCATCTTTATCCTAGAATCTATCTTCGCGTTTTTATTTTATTACCGCAAGGGTCGCTCTACCGCGCTTTTTATTCCCCGCAAAGTCGCAAACGGCATTTCTGTTCATGCTAAAAAGGCCAAAAATCGTTCTGACTGTATCCTACTTGGCGCTCTATCTGGTTTTTTTGAACTCTTTTTCACTTTGCCACTCGTTCTTATCTGTGCCAGCGTTCTTATGAATTTTGACACTACACTTCGTGTCATACTCATCACTATATATATTATATTATCCGTTCTTCCACTTTTCATTATTCATATCGCATTTCATTCCGGTCGCAATCTCGCCGACATCCAGCGTTTCCGCGTCAAAATTAAGCCACTAGTCAAAATCATCCTTTCCTTCAGTTTTCTAACCATCGCTCTTTCTGCGATTTACTTAGGAGCCATCAATGGATAAAAAAGAACTCAAACTCCACGCCAAAGCCCTCGGCATCCCCGAAGGCTCCGCCGAAATCTTCATAAATAATACAATAGACTCCGTCAACACTGCCTTAAAAGGTAAAAACATCGTCACCTCAGCCGACGTCACGCGTCTCACCGTCAAAGCACTCAAAAAATACAACAAAGATTTCGCTTACGTTTACGAAAACCGTGATACAATAATATAAAGATGGGTAAAAATTTTGATTACGACTATATAATTATTGGCAGTGGCCCGGCTGGCACCACCGCTGCTTTAAATCTTGCCAAAACCAAACGCAAAAAAATCGCCATCATAGAAGGCGCAAATTACGGCGGTAACAATCTCAACACTCGTGATATTCCTTACACGATTAGCCTAGAGTTCGCACACAAGTTTTATGATCTCAAAGACTCCCCAGAACTCACCGGTCAAAATATTCACTATAATTTTCCAACCATCGTTGCGCATCAAGAAAAAGTTGCAAAGGCTCTTGGCGCTGGCGACAAAAAAATATTCCGCGCTGCCGGTATCACCTGCATCGATGGTTACGCGCACTTCCTTGACGCCAACACTATCGCCGTTGGCAACAAAAAAATCACCTCAAACTATTTTGTCCTTGCTACCGGCGCTGTTCTTGATACCGGCAAAATCGTCGGCCTTAGTTCAGTAGATTACTACATCCCAAACGATATCATTAAGATTCGCCGTTTGCCAAAATTCGTTCTCGTAGTTGGTGGCGGCTCCACTGGCTGCGAAGTTGCCGAATATTTTGCCAAGCTTGGCACAAAAGTCATTCTCATGGAAAGCGAATCCCGCATCCTGCCAAAAGAAGATGCCGAAGCTAGCATCTGTCTGCGCGATTATTTCAAAAAAGAGCTCGGTGTCATGGTCATGGAAAACTGCAAAGTCGTAGAAATCTCCAAAGATGGCGCCGCTAAACGTGTAATTTTCACTACTAATGGCACCGAAAAAATGGTCCGCATAGACTGCGTCGTCCTCGCTACCGGCGCCAAGCCACGCACTGATTACGGTCTAGAAAACGCCGGTGTCAAATTCACCAAAACTGGTATCACAGTAGACAAGTTCTTCCAAACTTCTGCCCGCAATATTTTTGCAATTGGCGACTGCATTGGCAGCAATTCTTCCACCGAGCGTGCCGAATATGAGGCTTCCGTCTTGGCTGATAATCTCCTCCACCGCACCAAAAATCCAGTTCGCCACAGCGGATTCATCCGTGTCACTGGCACCTCTCCAGAAATTGCCACTGTCGGTAAAACCGAAGCTACCCTCATTAAAAACAAAGTCAAATACGAAAAATCCGTAGCTCTCCTAAAAGACATCCCAGCCAGCAAAATCTTTGGCATTAGTCACGGTTTTGTAAAAATCTTAGTCGATCGCAGTGGCCGTATCATCGGCGCTACAATTATGGCTCCAGGCGCCTCACTCATGATTACAGAACTAGCCATTGCTGTACGCCATCATCTCACGGCACTCGAAGTTGCTTGTACGCCTCACGTCACTAATGGTTTTGGACAGGCCGTCAAGCTCGCCGCCAAGAAGCTCATCAAATAACAAAAATCAGCCTAGATTAGGGGGGTAATCTAGGCTGATTTTGGTGGCGGGGGTTCGATTTGAACGAACGACCTTTTGGTTATGAGCCAAACGAGCTACCAGGCTGCTCTACCCCGCGATAAAATCACCCTCTCATTATACTCCCCATCCCCCTTTTTGTCAACCATCAAAGCTAGATCGTATTAAATTATCGCTAATAAAATAATCTACCATGACAAATAAATCTGGGTCTAAATCTCATCATGCTTCAGAAAAAGGGTTTTAGGCTGCAATATCTATATTTTCATTATTTCGTCGTAAAGCATGATATAATTAGAATAATGAGAAGCGCCTCTAGGAAACGCTTCTCTATGGTTTGGGTCTAACTAGGTTCTACCTAGTTAGATTTTTTCTTTGACGCGGATTTACGCTTTGGAAAGATGATACATAGCAGATTAATCTGTATGGTCATTTCGTCATCCTTTCTGGCGACCTAGTTTTCCTAGAATAACCGTTTAATGGCCTCCTCACACCGCGCAAACATTACTATTTGTGCTAAGGCCCACTAAATCTCCAAAGCCCAACCGACGATATTATATGCATAGATAAAGAATATTTTCAACCCCCTACCTTAAGTAAAGGTAGGGGGTTGCAGCCTCATACACTTTAGTGCGAATTCGCGAAGTCCTACGAGGAGAGAGCCGAACCCTAGCTACTTAGCGACGCAACGTACTGAGAACCCGTGTCTCTTGCTGTAGTAGCTGCCTACATTGGCACTTGAACTACCGAAGTACAAGCTATACGCGTAGTCGGAGCTCTCTATTGTATCTACTGTACTAGACCAATAGAAGCCGCTCGAGCCACCACTGTAGAAGGAATTATTGTCCTTGAAGCCTGTGTAAACGCCATACCAAGGCGAGGCGGTTAAAGTTGCTCCGGTACTATAAGATGCTTTTAGTGTATTAAAGTTTGCTTTCGTAGGTAGCCTCCATCCTTTAGGACATATATCAGATGTCGCATCACCAGACTTTGGATTAGTACCAGCCGTAGCAGCCGCATAGCTATAGTAGCTATAGCATGGACTATTGCTACCACATGTTGTACTGCCACTATTATAGACGTAGGCAGTAGAATCTCTAGAAAACCCACTCGTACTAGAACTCGGGAGCGTATAATCGCTAGATACATTAGAGGTAGAAGAAGTAAGTTTAGTGCCACCGGCAATATTGAGATTTGACGTCATCCACCAGAGACTACCAATTTTAGCAACGGTATAGCTCTTATTGTCCCTAGAATCCTTTAGTGTTCCACTAGTCACATTACTACATAGTTTACTTGGGTCAAACGCTTGCATAGTGCCGCTTATACTAGATTGGCAGCTTACCTTCCCATTCGCAGTAAAGCTAAGGTTAGATGTAACACTAGAGATAGATTGTGCTCTGTTAGTATAAGTAGCAGATCCAGTCCAGTTGACCCAGTCATAGCCACTACTCATAGTAGCAGTGATAGTTACAGCACCACCATAGTATGTAGTAGCAGATGCAGTACCACTACCACTCTTT
>JAZNJY010000003.1:0-27232 GCA_045578285.1 Candidatus Nanosyncoccus sp.
CTCAGTTGTTTAGAGCGCTTCCTTGCCAAGGAAGAGGTCGAGAGTTAGAGTCTCTTCATTCGCACCATTTTTTATTGCCCCAGAATTAAGAATAGAATTCCTTATACCACTCCGCAAACTTGCGCAACCCTTCGCGAAGAGAAGTCTTTGGCCTAAATCCAAAATCATGTTCCAGTTCAGAAGTATCAGCATAGGTTACTGGCACATCTCCTGGCTGCATCGGCACAAGTTCTTTATGTGCCTCAAAATCATAATCCTCAGGCAAGACTCCAGCTCGCACCAATTCTTCCTGCAAAATCGTTACAAAATCTAATAGATTTTCTGGGTTAGAATTGCCAATATTGTAGACTTTATACGGTGCAAGTGGCAAACCATCTTCGCCAGTCTTCTTTTCTGGAGCCTTTGCCATCACGCGGATAATTCCCTCCACAATGTCATCCACGTATGTAAAGTCGCGTTTACAATTGCCAAAGTTAAAAATCTGGATTTTTTCACCATTGATAAGCTTGTTGGTAAAACCAAAATACGCCATGTCCGGCCGCCCAGCCGGGCCATAAACCGTAAAGAACCTAAGCCCCGTAGATGGAATATCATAAAGTTTAGAATATGCATGCGCAAGAAGTTCATTGCTTTTCTTGGTTGCAGCATATAGGCTCACCGGATTATCCACTTTGTCTTCTGTGGAGAATGGTACTTTTTTATTGCCACCATATACAGACGACGAAGACGCATAGACCAAGTGCTCCACTGGATAATGTCTGCAAGCTTCGAGAATATTATAAAAACCAACAAGATTCGACTCGATATAAGCATCTGGATGCTCGATACTGTAACGCACCCCGGCCTGTGCCGCAAGATTCACTACGATTTCTGGATGATATTTCTCAAAAATTTCATTCACGGCATTCTTGTCCGCAAGATTCCCACGAATAAACTCAAAATTGCTATATTGTGCTAAGTCATTCAAGCGATACTCTTTAAGTCGCACATCGTAATAATCATTTACGCTATCAAATCCAATTACTCTTGCTTCCGGATTTTCTGCACAAACTCTTTTTGCTAGGCACCAGCCAATAAACCCCGCCGCCCCAGTGATTAAAATTGTTTTGTTGTCGAAGTTATTCATTCTTGCCTCCATTTTCAAATATTATTTTTAATTCACCCCGAATCAAACTAGGCTCTTCCGTTACGATATAGCTCACCTTTAAATCTGGGTACTTATTCTTAATCTCGTCACGCGCTTTTTTAATCGTATCCACACAACTATTGAGTCCGTTTACCGATATAGAACTAATTTCCCAATGATACTTAATCCTATCATTCATCTTCTTTTCAACAAGCTTCATTGTATCCGATACACCCATTGCTGCATTAACAAAAACAAAGCCAGGCAAATCCTCTACAATATCATTATAAATTTTCCTCGCGTTATCACCACCAGCTTGGCAAACTGGCACGACATAATCTTCAATAAAACCCGCCGAAGCTAAATTTATAATATTCCTCGCACGAGGAGTTTTCGAAGCTCTATCTTGCACTTGTTTTGCGACTTCAGTTTTTCCGCGCCGGTCAAGACTTCGTACATAAAGTCCAGTCTCCATACACAGTACGTCGGATTCCGGTGCAATAGTCGCCATATATTCCATAGCGGCTTTTGCACTATCTTCTATCGGATTTTGATTATAATCCTGGACAGTCGCGTTTGCGGTTTCCGAAACCAAACAAATTTCTTTATTATTAAAAGCTTCCCTCATCAAAGAAACCAATTCCGCACGCCCTTTCCGATCGGTCGGAATATCATTAATAGTCAAATTTATTATATTTGTGCTGCAGTCTATATTTAAACTAGAATTATCTTTTGCTACAATCTTTTTTCCAATACCTTGAGCCTCGTGTTTATATGTTTCGACGTCCACATCAGCATCTAATGAAATACTTTGCGAATCGCCAGTAACCCTACTGCGCAAATTTTTAAGAAAATCAATTAGTATACTCACTAGCCGTCTCCCTATTTACATATTTCAATAGGGATGGCATATCATTAGTGACAAAGACTTCCGAACCAGGAATAATCGCAGCAAAATCCTTGCTAGGAACATGCTCGCCCGCAGGAGTAATCACTCTCGATTTATTTCCTTTTTCAACAATGTAGCCATCTTCATCCACACTCTTATTAAAGACTTCAAAAACAAACTCTTTTACATCTTCACTAAATACAATGGTTTTCATTACTGTAATTATATATCCTCAGAGCAAAAAGGTCAAGCCGACCTGCACCCAGAGCATCATCTACAAATTAAACATCTCCCCCACATCCGGATATTGTTCTTTCACAATATTCTTCCATTCTTGCGTTTCATTATGCGCCGGAATGTCATTCTTGGAATAGACTAATAGTATTTTTACTATCTTCATATCATCATCTAAAAATAAGATACACCTATTGCCAGAAGCTTTAGGTGATATTTTAATCCCAAAAATTGCAAAATCTAATTTTACCAAACGATGATTGTCTGCGACGGATATTAAATCGGCGCGCTTAGTTAAGAGCATGTTTTCAATGTGTTCGCACACAAATATAATATCATCCCGAGTCTTATTCCATTGCGACTTATATTTCTTTTCAAAATTTTTAATAAAATGCCGCTTGGTATAGTCCTCGAAAATAACTTTATATTTGTGCTGGTCCATATATTTTCTCCGGTTCCTCTTGGAAAATTAAACTATATGGAATTACTTCGCCATCCAAACAAATTTGCCATGGCAATTGTTCATGCGTGAAATTAACTATATCGTCCGTAGATTTCCCTTGCCATGCTTCGCCTACTTTTTGAATCAAATTAACTTCTTTTTCTGATAATTTACCGGTAGGAGCTTCGTTTTCAACCAACGAAAACATAATGGCTTTACCGCTAGGTTCCCGCTTAATTGTTCCGTCTTCTTCCATTTCGTCTAAAGCGCGAAAATAAACGTCAGATACTGGTCCGCGCGGAAGTTTACGATAGGTCATTCCGGACATCGGCTTTGAATTTTCGTAATACCAAATAAAGTCCGCAAGATAAACAAGTTTAGCAAGTTTAGTTTTTGTAATTTTGCCATCACTTTTATCGGCGCCATATCGAATGGCGTTGAGAATAATTTGTTTGTATTTGTCGGTAGACGTCATTACATCGGAAAAAACGGACGAGCCATCAGAAATGCCAAGTATATCGTCAATTCCCACACGCAACACAGAAGATAGTGCTTCTGCTTGACTGACGGTCAATTCCCTTTTGCCAGCTTCAATATTGATATATGTAGGGCGACTGACGCCAATAGCACGCGCAACTTGCTCTTGAGAATATCCCTGAGCTTGCCGCGCCTTAGCAATATTGTTTGATATTTGCCCACTCATAACTATATTCCTTTCGCTCATATTAATTGCATTATAGCATACTTTGTATCGAAATACAACTACTTATGTCAAAAATATTTACAATTTAATGATATTTTATTGACATATACTTTTAAATATACTATAACAAAGTTCTTGCTCTTTAAAATAATCGAGCAAAAAACTAATTTTACTAGCAGAAACCCCAATACACATTTAAACTCGCGAACGTTGATTTTCTTTTTTAATAAAGTCAAGCATCTGATTAAATCTCCATTCAAGTATCTCGAGCCTGTCATATTCCATAGTATTAATTTTAAAAATATTTTCATTTTTGATATTTTTTATTTCTTTCAAAAATTTTTTGCATTCATTCGGATTCCAAAGCCAACGTTTTATGAAACCAACCATATATGCGGTTTCTGCATAGCGCTTCTCATTAATCTCTGCAGATTTTCTATTGATCTCTTGCATGACCTCATCATCATCCAATGACTTTTTCCAAGCCCCGATAGAAAATGATTCAGTTCGCCCCATTAGACCATAATTTCTTCCGTGCTCACACCAACTTCTAACCATGGAATAGTAATTATCCTTATCTGGATAGGCACCGAATGAACGATTGCAAAAAGTTATCATATCAAACCAAAACTGAATATCTATTTCCTTTAATATATGCTCGGTAGCGGCTTCCAGAACATGCACCGTGCTGGGCTCCAAGTCATCACTCCAAATAATTTTATCACATAAAAATCTATAATAAGCCCCAAAAACGCTGATGGCAGATTCTTGGGTTTCCTTATTTTCCATTTTTGCTCGCGTCACTACAAAAGCGTTAAAATAGTCATATTGCCAGACCAAGCGTGGATCGACTTTTGACTTCTCCAACTCGTTCAAAAAGTCACTTAGAAAAAATTCATTGAATTTTTCGACATCAATGCTGTCATTATTCGAAAACTCTTTTATAAATTCAAAAAATCTATATCCTATAATGTCGCGGTAAATATTTTGACTTATTGCTACATACATTAACTTAATAAAAATTTCTTTGAGTCCAAACGGCAGCGGCTCGTTATGCCTTCGACCATCTTTTGGACATAATGCAAAGTAATAGCCAGTCGAAAACTTTAACAACTTTTCAAAAACTCTATCATTGCTAAAATTTATCTTTTCGAAATTCTGCAACAAAAACCTTAAATAAGTATCCCTCAACAAGCCGTAGTCTGTATTTGGAATCTTATCGTAAGTTCTTATATATATGTCCATAAGACAATACTGGTTTTTACTAGAAAACTTATCATCAAATAGAACGAGGTTCCATGTCTCTAGTATTTTATTAACATTTTTTAGAGAATCGAGAAAATATATTCTCATCTCTTGTTTATATGTCGCTCTAGCTCCTAAATCATCATTGGAGCAGAACCATCTATACGTACGATAGGCAGAAATTCCCGTCTCCACCAATATGCCAATAGAACAAAGCATTATCAAGATTCTGACATTTAAAATTAAGAAAAATGAATCGACGAGAATAAAAACCATCAAAGTTTTATATCTCAGAACTTGGTCGAAAACCACATTTTTATCAAAGGGAAAATTAATATTGTTTTCATCGGCCAAAAATACAGCCAAAGGCAAAAGAATCGCAACGGAAATAGCTGGCACGGCAATAAGGGCGGCTTCGGAAACATTATTTTGTAAAAAATTTTCTAATTCACAAAGCTCATAAAAGATTTCATTCGATATGCTATATATAAACGGTAACAAATAGTACAGGAAAAACATACTCAGTATTATATCCCGAACATCAACCTAGTTATTTTAATCTTCTTTAAAAGCACAGTCATCGTTATCGATACAGCCGACACCATAAAGAAAGACAAAATCACCTGCACAACTGGGTGGACTACGCCATTAAGTAGAACAATTGCAAAATAGACCAATTGTTGATGAAAAAGATAAATCCCAAAACTATTATTTTCATATAGTTTATAAAACAAATTCTTAATCTTATGTTTTTGCGTTATCTTGGTACATATATAATATATAGTCCCAACCTCCAAGATGCTAACTAGCGGTTCTAGAAACGCCGAAGACAATCTGATGATACCCATTCCTGATTTGCTCATTACAAACGTAGTGATTAAATACAAAATAATTCCGCTTATCGCCATTATCAAAGCTTGCTTGCCTTTAATTTTGTCCTTATTTATATAAATATATCCACCAAAATAGAAATATAATATATATTGCGCAATTTTGGTCAGTTGAAATACATTCACATGGTATTTTGACAAAACCATACTAATAGCCGTAGTTAATATATATACAATTATGAAATTTTTAATATTTACTTTGATCTTTTTGCCGAAAAGTTCAAAGAAGACAAACACGCCAAATAACATTACAAGATACCATAATTGGGCCGGATTTGCCATCAAACCATATTTATATAGCACATCATTCATGGATGCTCCACAAAGCAACAAATCCACCGGCACCGCCCATAATAAGCTAGCAAATAGATACGGAATCAATAGGCGCTTCGCCCTCTTCTTTATAGCGAGCGCGTGATTAGCGTCGCCACGGCTAGACCTTAGATAATAAAACAAAAAGCCAGACGCCATCGTGAAAGCCTGTATGTGAAAAGTGTTCATCCAGGCCGCAATCATGTATAGATAATTCGCTTCATACACAGGAGTCTCAATAGTAAACCACTTACCGCCAAAAAACAGCATACAGTGATACAACACAATCACTGCCATCATGGCGGTTTTTAAGAATGCCATATTGTCCAATTTTGATACTCTCATATATTTACTACCTTGCCTTTTTAGCTGGCCAATCTTCCCCAGTCTTATCAGATATTTTCTTGGCCGGAACGCCAGCCACGGTCATATTACCATCGCCAAAATTTCTTGTTACTACTGCTCCAGCACCAACAACAGTATTATCGCCCAATACAGCATCACCCAGAATAATGGACCCTACACTCATTATGCAATTGTTACCTATCCTAGGCGCACAATCATTCACTCCACCAGCAACAATATTCGTACTTGCGTGCATAATAAAATTTTTTCCCACGGCCGACTTTCCATTCACAAGTCTTGGGCCGATATGAATCAATCTCAACCCTTTATCGAATACATTTATCGGAATAAACATCGAATACTTTCTTTCCAATCTTAAATACAGTAATCTAACAAAAAGTCTTCTAAGCTTCTTGTTACAATTTATTGAATATTCCAAATTTCTAAGTAAATAATTAAATTTATATAATATTTTTTCTTCTCTTAATGCAAAAAACGGATATGAAGCTTTTTTTAAATTGTATTTCTTACTTTCATACTTTAAGAAATCTTTTAGATCTTCTTTTGAATTTATATGCTTCATCTCGGTTATCTCCATTTCTTTTTAGTCCTTAGGCAAATTAATCATATCACCAATTTTCTTATCCCATTCAACTGGCTTAAAATAATTTGTAGTTCCACCGCCATGATAAAAAGTCATTTCTCCGAATAATATCTTGCCATCAACATTATATAAGTCTACTCTAATATGCGGTATTCCCTTTGATAACTTCTCCGCTATAACAACCATATCTTTAAAATTTTTTGGCGGCACAATTTCTTTTGGATAATTCTGTCTGGTTTCCAAAACTGGCATTAATTTGAAATTCCTATCGTATACATTTCTATAATATTCCTCAGAGTGGCCAGTTCCTTTTCCGATAACGCCAATATCAAGAAAGAAAAATTTTACTACACCATCAAAACACATGAACTTATAGTCCAACAAACCATTTTCCTTCTGCAGTTCATCGACAGTAATTTTCTCGCTATCACTAACCCGCCCATCCCCACTTACATCGATATACTTTTCAACTAAAATTCTTGGTTTTACATTTTTATATGGCCATTCGCGCCCACTATAATAATAATTAGTCTTTAGACTTTTATTAATCTTTTTTCTCGCGGCTTTTTTGTCAAGTTTAGATTTATCTCTACAAACCACTAGGCCACCTGAATCATGCGTACATTTTATGACAAACTGACTTGGTAATTTGTCGAAATCAATATCGTCAAACTTGTCATAAACGCCCAACGTCGGAATAATATGCTCTTTTCCTATGATATTTGCCACATAGTCTTTCACGGCATATTTATCTACCAATACAGTATAGATATCTTTTCTATCATGTATTTTCAGCCATTGAAGTTTTTCATTATATGTTGTCGGATTGGCTAGATTTAATTCTTTCCCCATATCCAATCTATACTTCTTTTTTAAATATTTTTCGTCACTCATGTGGTTATAAAATCCAGCCCCAGACAAATATCTCAACCTAACCGCCGGATCACGAATGAATTTTTCAACCTTTTTGAATATTCCTTTCATTTTTTCTTCCTTATAGTTTTCATCATATCCGCAAAATCTTTTTTATGCAATACTATATTTACTAACAGGACAGTCAGCCCCATTGGCACCATCAATTTTAACGCATATACCACTAAATCAAGATACCCATTCCCGTAATACGGCACCACCTTTGGCAGGATTGCTGACGCAACAATTGCCATACTCATTATTGAAATTTTTGCCACAGTATTTTTTATGCTTCTACCTATAATATTTTTATTCGTAAAGCAAACGAGCTCTATCGTCCTCACAGTTTGAGCAACTAAGGTGCCAATAGCCACACCAACAAGCCCCAACTTTATAACACATAACACCGATACCACAATATTCAATACAGCTTCCAAGACTGCACCCTTCTTTGTTTCTTTAAATTTTCCAGCCGCCGTCACTATAGCAATATACGGAAGCCTTAGAGCATAAACTAAACCGCTAGCTATGAAAATCACCGCGAATACCGGTTGAATATAATCGGCATCGTGTATACCAGCAGTATAAGTAGAAATAAACGGTATTATTAGACACATAGCGGCAGAATATAATATTGTTACGAGAGTCAGATATACTGTTTCATAAGCATTAAATCGTCTTTCTAGCAAATCCAGCTCTTTTTTCGCTATTATGTCGCCAAATGTAGCCGAAACACCATTCATTATTGAGTTTATTAACAAATTTAAACTCCTCGAGACTAAATAATATACAGAATATATAGATACTGATTTTAGGCCAACAAAGATAGTCAACACCACCGTATCAGTCTTTTCATTAATAACCGCGGCGATATGTTGCGCCAATCCATCCCACTTATTTTTCAGGACGAACGTTTTATCAATCTGCTGTTCTTTAATCTTGAATTTTTTCCTTGCATACATATTTAATATAATCGGCTTTATCAAGTACAAAACACAAATCGACGCCTTTAATATACGCACGTCCACTCCGAATTTCGCAAGAACCACCGTTATAATAATGCCAACAACGTATATAGCAGCCTGCAATCCTGCCGCCACATATGTTGCCTGAGCAGCATGGAGCAGTAATTGATATGTTAGACCAAAGAAGTATTCCGCAAAAGTCGAAGCCGCAATTATCAAAATCATCGATGCCGTAAAAATGAAATCATAACCCGTATTAATACATAGTGGATACACTATCGTAAGCACTAAAATATAAACCAAGAATATTGCCGCAATCTTCCTGAAGAATCGCTCCGAAACCATCACTACATTTGCTATCTGCTGATAATTCTTATTTGCTAGTGGCTTATAAAGTGCAGCTTTCACAACTGGACCAAAACCAGCTTCAAGCAAGGTAATATATCCCAAGAACTGAGTAATCGAAGCCATTAGACCATTAATCTCGGAACCATATTGCTTAATTATTATTCTCGGAACAATAAAACCATAAATCACAGCAACAAGCTGCATCATAATCGAAACAATTATATTCTTTAATGCTTTTTTACTTCTCATTTTTTATTTTCTCCAGGTAAGTCAATCATATCGCCAAGTTTTTTATCCCAAATTTCTGGGCTAAATTCCTCCAGTCCGCTTCCAGGATAGAACGTCAACTCGCCAAAGAATATTTTTCCATTCACTTCGTAAAAATCTACTCTTACAAATGGTACACCCCTAGACAAAATCTCGGCCAATTTAATCATTTCATCAAAATTCTTCGGTTTTCTTATGTTTTTGCCAGAAGTCGGATGATAGCGTCTCCCGAATGGCATTTTTTCCCATTCTCTATCAAAGAACGTCACCTTTAATCCATCAGAATATCGCTCAGTGCACATAAGAATAAATTTTACTTTACCATTAAAACACATAAACTTATAGTCCGACAATTCGTCTTCGCCATCATTCTGCATATACTCTTCCACAATAACTCGCGGCTTAACATTTTTGTAAGGCCATTCTCGACCATACCAAAAATAATTTTTCCTTAATAAGCTATTGATTTTATCTCTTGCTTCTTGAAACTTCTGACTATTGCTCAAAAACTTTTCCTTGTCTTTGCAAATTACTATACCGCCAGAATCGTGCGTGCATTTAATAACAAATTGTTTTGGCAACTTATCAAAATCAATATCATCAAACTTATCATATATCGCTAGCGTCGGAATAATATATTGTTCCGGATTGCCAATTCCTTCTTTTTTAAGATATTCAACGAAAAAATCTTTGGCCTCAGCTTTATCTACCATTCTAGAATACTCAGGATTCCTATCGTAAATTTTTAGCCACTGTAATTTTTCATTAAACGTCATCGGCTTTTTCCAATTTATTTTATTGCCAATTTCCTTTTTGTACAAAACACTTAGATATGCTTTGCTTGGTAGCCTTAAAAAAGTATTTTTATTCAGCCATATCAAAACCGACGCCGGGCTTTTTACAATCTTATTAACTTTTCTCACTAAATTATTCATCTCGCATATTTCCAACTATATAGTCTAGATATTTTCTATATATTACGTCTGGGCTCAATTTTTTATTTATATTATAAGCGTTTTTTTCCAATGATTTCCTTTCTTCATCATCAGAAATAAGCTCATTTATCGCATCCGCCATTTGATCGACATTGTCAACATCTACCAGTATACCATTTACTCCATTTTCTATCAAATCGCTCGGACCATAATCGCAATCAGTAGATATACAAGCACTACCGGAAGCCATTGCCTCTATTAACACATTTGGCATGCCTTCATATCTTGACGACAACACAAAAATCTTAGACCTTGACATCTCCTCAGCTATAGAATCAGACCTCCCCTTCAATTTAACCCTCCTACTTAACCCCAAATCGCGAATTTGCCTCAAAAGTTTTTCCCTGTCTTCACCCTCACCGAAAATCACCAACTCATAATCTGGATTTTTTTCTGAAACTTTTTTAAATGCATCTATTAGAATGTCAAAGCCTTTTTGCTTAGTTAATCTTCCTGCTGCAATTATTCTTTTTTTCTTCATCGAGTCGTCCACAAATAAAGCCTTCTCATTTATAGGATTAGGAATTACTATAGACTTATTTTGATAATCATTGAAAAGTCTTTTCACACCTTTTGTCTGAAAAATAAACCTATCGCACATATCAAATGCCCGCATATCCATAATTCTTTCCACTCTCGACTTTGTATTTGGGTTTGCTCTCTCAGAACCCACGATGATACTGTCCCCCGTAGACGCAACTTTCGCATAGAATGTAGTCAACGCATAAAAAGATACTATATATTTTGGCTTTTCGGACCGAATTACTCTCCTACAAAACTTTATTCTTCGAAAAAGTGCAATTATCCTATTCTTACCAAAACTACCACCTGGACGAATAATCCTAACGGCATCATTGACTTTATATGCACTTTCCTTCCTATCGAATACTAAAATTATAGGATCGTATTTATCACTATTTTTCGTTATCCAATTTGTCAGAGAAACCACTACCCTTTCTGCTCCGCCTTTCGAGGATAAAGAGGTCATCAAGAAAAGAATTTTCTTTTTCTCCTCATTGCAAGGACTACCATTGCGCCTAAACTCTAAATAATACTTCACGCTGAAGATGCAACCGGCATACAAAATCAGACCGATAATTATAACAGCAAACGCATTTAAACATAGCAACATGAATATATCTGGGCTTTCATTAGCTATATACGGATCAAGATGGGACCCACTTATTTCATAATACATAAAACCAACTAATGCTAAATAAATCACAAATTGAATTAATTTAAAATACTTCATATGCCTATACTGGATCAAACCATTTGGCACCAGAACCAACAAGAATATACTATAGAACTGCAGCGAACGGGCAAGCGTATCATTATACATACCAAAAATACATAGGTACAATGCAAAAATTAAAGCATACAAAGATACCGATTCAATGCCCTTCTTGACCCTAGAAAAGTTATACATAACAAACGTGATAATAGATGCTATAGTGAAAAATACAATCATACTATTTATTCTTGGCCCATGCCCCATGTACCCTTTTCCGGTAAATAGTATCAAGTTCAAAATAATATCTTGGTATATCGAATATGAGAATATTAACAGTACTAAACCAGCAATTAATAATAACAAAAAAACTTTTTTGTTAATTGGCCTTCTATTAAATAATAGTAGCAGCGGCAATACCATAATTGAAACCCTATGAAAACCAATGGCAAGCAAGAAACAAATAAAACTGCGTATCCTTTTCTTACGTTCTAGGTATACAAACGAAAACAGTACCATAGAAAGAGCCAGAGATTGCCTCAAAATTCCAAAATCATATACGAAAAATCCAAAAGTGCAAAAAATAACAAAGCTTAGCCATGGTTTTTTTGAAAATTTATAGACAAATAGACTTATACTACTTATATTAATAAACGCACAAATAGTTAAAAACCCCTGGAACCCAATACCAATATGAGACACTAGCCAGTTGAATACAGTGTACCCATTTTCGAAATTATAAGGATAAACTAATCTAGCCACACCAGACCATTGCAGATTTGAAACCATGTCACTAAAATTAAGACTTTTTATATATTCATATCCACCAGAATAATTTCCATTATCAATGCCCATGCTTATGTTACTCATAGCTAAAATCAAGAATAATTGAAAAGCAACCAACAGGACAAACTTCTTTCTATCTTTAATTAGCTTATAGTAAATAGGTATTGTTATTACGTTAATAAGATATATCCACATATTCCCTAATCTTTGCCCTTAAATACATTAAGATTCCATTTCTTGAGCACATCGACCATATTATATTGCTCCATACTAATTTTAGCACTTTTTGCAATTATGCTAACATCCGGACCATTTACCGCCAATAATATCTTTTCACTCATACGCACACTGTCACCACGCGGTACCAAGAACCCGTTCTTACCATCTTCTATTAATTCTTTTGGTCCACCACACGGACAATCTGTAGATATGCACGTTAAACCAACAGCCATAGCCTCCATTAGCGCATTCGGCATACCCTCATAATCAGATGACAAAACAAACACTTTGGCTTTCGCCAACTCTCTTTCTACGTTCGAGGTTTCGCCCATTAATAAAATTCTATCACTCATACCAAGCTTACCAATATATTCTTTCAATTCTTTTTTTAAGGAACCTTTACCATAAATCAAAAGTTTTTCGCCACTAATTGACTCATTAATTGCATAAAAAGCATCAATTAAAAGTTTATGATTTTTCTGTGGTTCCAAACGCCCAACAGTTACAATATTCTTAACCACAGCCGGCCTACCAATCTTAAAAAATTTATCATCAATTGGATTTCTAATAATTACAGACCTATTTTGAATCTTTTTATTAAAATACTTCTTAGCATCACTAGTTTGAAACACACACAAATCAGCCATACCAATAATCAAATTTGCAATCGTCTTTTTGACCCTAGTCTGCCCATATTCCATTTTTGGATCATTTCTTACCGAAATACATTTACGGCATTTTAATCCGATAGTAGCAATTAACATTCTAATATTTTGCTTGCCCAGAAACGACAAAACTACGTCGGCATGTTCTTTCTTGATTAATTTTCTAATCTGTCTTATTCTTTCAATATTCTTAATTAAGAAATTTTTAGATTTTGGATTAATATGTACGCACTTTATTTTTTCTGAAATCTTATAATTTTCTTCATCGTGTCTTACGACAACATCTGTTGCAAGAACCACATCGTGCCCTTCGTTCGCAAAATAATTTGCTAGAATCGACATAACCCGCTCGGCTCCACCACGATGCATCGATGTAATGTATAACACAATCTTTTTCTTATTCATTGCGAGCTCCAATCAACTCATTCATGAACAACTCCATCACATTATCGGGCAAATATTCCATAGCCTTTGCATGGTTAGCCTTAGACATCTCAACAAACATCTTCTTGTCAGACGCGAGTCTTTCCATGGCGTCAGCAATTTGTTTCGGCGATTTTATATCAACTTTTATCGCATTCTTATTTTCTTCGAGAACCACAAAATTGTCATTCCAATCGGTAGCTATTATTGCAACAGATGCAAAAAAAGCATCGATCAATGTCCCAGGAAATCCTTCACTTCTCCAATAAGTAGGAAAAAGTAGCAAATCATACTTTTCAATCGTAGATGAAGATTTGTCAAATGACACGGTGCCATTATACGAAACATTCTCCGCGCCATGTACCAATTCGTCAAATTCTGATTTAAAACCATCTTCAACGTTACCATAAATATCTAAATAAAACTTTTTATCACTACTATTATTGCATATTTTAATTGCTTCTATTGCATCAACAACGCCTTTTTCTTTCAAAATTCTACTGAAGATACAAGCGTGCAATTCGCCTTTTTTCGCAAAATCACTCTTAGCTGGAAACTGTTTTATATTCTTAAAATTCGGAATTACAGAAACATTCTCGAAACCTCTTTTATTGTACTCCTTCAATATACGTTCAGATTCAACATATATACCATTAAATTGCTTTGCACTTTTTTTCAATAATTGATTTTTATCAAATAGCTGATACCTCGTACCACCAATTACAAAATCATAAATCCTTTTTTTGAACTTACTATTATAAAATGCCATTAACGGAGCCAAAATACTATATCCTCGGAACGAGGATATCAAAATAATAACATCATTTTCTCCAAAACATTTTCTAAGCTTAAAAACAATGGATATAGGATTTCTTTTTAAAAAATATGTGTCGACTAGCGACATGTTCATACCCTTATTTTTCAAGAAAAAAAAGATTTCTTTAGTCTTTATTGTTTGTCCGTCGAAAAACTGCTTCTTTCCGCCAAAATGCCCAACTATACAAACTTTCATGCCCTGTCCTTATCAGCTTTTTTATTTTTTCTTTCGTGAATTACGATATTATTCATATAATTCATCACATTCATAATAGTAAAAAATCCAGCCTTTATCGGACCAAACCCGTTAGCTTCCCTATGCATGCGATAATGATGTTTCACTAAAGATATTTTGTTGCCAGAGCTTATACTGTTCTCGCTTTTCTTATAAATAGCCAAGTTTCCTGGATACTTATAACCCCTACGCACTTTCTTCAAAATGATACACCACAGGGCATAATCATTTCGTTTTGCTAAATTTGGTATAGAAATATGACCTACTGCTTTTTTATTATACATAACAGTAAGACATCCTACCGAACAACCAATCAACATACGCAAGTAAGATACCTTGTTTGGGCATTTACGCCATCCATAAATCTTGCCAGTTGCTTCATTACAAATATCATAGTCGCCATATGAAAATAACGCACCGGTCCTTTTCATAAATTCAACCTGCGTTTTCAACTTGTCTTTACGCCATAAATCATCGCTATCCAAAAAAGCTACGTATTCTAAAGATGTATCATCCTCAATGCATTTTATCGCCAGATTCCTAGCCGCCGCCGCACCTTTTTCCTTTTCTAGCCGCAGAAGATGAACCCGCTCATCTTGTCCACAAAGCTCACTTACTACCTCCACCGTGTTGTCGGTAGAATGATCATCTACAACAAAAACTTCAAAGTCAGGATAAGTTTGCTCCAAAATAGACGCAATGGTGTCTTTGATAGTTTTTCCACTATTATGTGCAGGAGTAACTATGCCAACCTTCGCGTTCTTACTATTCGCAGATGTTTCTTCCTTACCTGGCATTATTTTGCTCACAAAATACAACTTACCTTATGGCAGTATTATATCATTCTTGTGCGTAAAAAGCAACCGTAAACTTTTCCCAAAAATCAAAAAGTATGATATAATATATAAAAACAAGTACTAGTAAGGAGAATTTAATGAAAATTGCCGTCGCTGGCGCAGGCTATGTAGGTCTCAGCCTCGCCACCCTCCTCGCACAACACAACGAAGTTACTTTGCTCGAAATCGTCCCCGAGAAAGTAGCCATGATTAACGAGCATAAATCCCCAATTGAGGATGCCGAAATTAAAGATTACTTAGCGCACAAAGAGCTCAATCTTCATGCTACGGACGATTACAAAACTGCCCTGAAAGACAAAGATTTTATTGTCATCGCCACCCCTACAAACTACGACGAAACCCGTAATTATTTTGACACCTCCTCAGTCGAAGACATTATTAAAAAATACCTCGCTTTGGAGCCAAATGGCGAAACCACCATCATCATCAAATCTACCATCCCAGTCGGTTATGTAGAAAAAACCCGCGAAAAATTCGACTACCAAAACATTATTTTCTCTCCAGAATTCTTGCGCGAAGGTCATGCCCTTTACGATAATCTCTATCCTTCTCGTATCGTCATCGGCAGCCACAGCGACGCCGCCAAAAAATTCGTCGAGCTTCTCCTTGAAGGCGCCGTCAAAAAAGACACCCCAGTTAAATTCATGGGCTCCACCGAAGCCGAAGCCGTCAAACTTTTCGCCAACACCTACTTGGCCCTCCGCGTTGCCTATTTTAACGAGCTTGACACCTACGCCGAACTCGAAAATCTCAACGCCAAAGACATCATCGATGGCGTTTGTCTAGACCCGCGCATCGGCAATCATTACAATAACCCGTCCTTTGGTTACGGCGGCTATTGCTTGCCAAAAGACACCAAGCAACTCCGTGCTAACTACGAAGACATCCCAGAAACTCTGATTTCCGCCATCATCGAGTCAAACATCATCAGAAAACAGCACATCGCCGACATGATTCTCAAGAAAAACCCAAAGACCGTCGGTATTTATCGCCTCACCATGAAAGCCGGCTCCGATAATTTCCGCTTCAGCGCCATTCAAGACATCATTAATCTCTTGCTTGGTAAAGGCATCGAGGTCATCATCTATGAGCCAACTTTAAATACTCCAGATTTTAATGGCAATGCCATAGATAACGATCTAGATTCCTTCAAAAAACGCTGCGATGTCATCGTAGCAAACCGCGCCGCCTTCGAACTAGACGACGTCAAAGACAAAATTTACACTCGCGACCTATTCGCAAGAGACTAAAACATGAACGTCCTCGCAGTTATTTCAATTATCACTTTTGTCATCTATACTTTAGCTGCCACCACCATTTGTGGCATCCTAATTTGGCTTTCCGTACTTCCTTTTAAATATCTCGCAGTTGTCGTAGGTGTCGCAGTGGCTCTAGCTCTAGTTTTTGCTTTCTTCACTTTCAAAAAAACTTTCAAAAACTCACAAAAAATCACAAGAATTCTCAAAATCACCACTATCATCTTTGAATTAATTTTCACCGCAGGCTTTGCAGTAGCTTTTTTCTATTTAAACCACACTATGAACTTCATGGATTCCATCCGCGCTTCCGAGTATCAAACCGAGACCTACTCTGTCCTCGTCAAAAAAGATTCCAAATTCAAAACCATTGAAGATTTACATTACGGCACCGTTGCTACCTACGACGACAATTCTTCAAGCTACCAAACCGCACTCGAAGAGCTCGGCAACAAAATCAAATACAAAAAAGTCGAGAAGCCAGACTTATCCGCCGCTATCACTGCCATCGTAGGCGATGAGACTAATTCCCTCCTTATCAAGACTTCGCTCACAGATCTCGCATCCGAAGTTTTTGAAAGCTTCAACATGGATGATTACCGCGAGCTCCACACCATCACCGTAAAGACCAAAATCGAGCATATCGATACCGCCAATATCGACACCACCAGAGATTCGTTCAATATTTATATCAGCGGCATCGACACCGCCGGCGACATCTCCACTGTCTCGCGTAGCGATGTCAATATGATTGTCACGGTCAACCCAAAGACTCACAAGATTTTACTCACCAGCATCCCACGCGATTACTACGTCCAGCTCCACGGCACCACCGGCCTCAAAGACAAACTCACTCACTCCGGTCTCTACGGCATCAATATGACTATTGATACAGTAGAAGATTTTCTCGGCATCAACATCGATTATTATATCCGCGTCAACTTTAGTTCCACAATTCAACTCATTGACGCACTCGGTGGCATAGACATCACGCCGGACTTGACTTTCTCTCGCACCACCAACGGCCGCTATTGCCAGTATTATCAAGGTGTTAAAAATCATTTAGACGGCACCTGTGCTCTCCGTTACGCTCGTGAACGCAAAGCCTACGGTACTGGCGACATGCATCGTATCCAAAACCAGCAAGAAGTCCTTGCTGCCATTATCGAAAAACTTACCTCATCGAGGGCTATTCTTACCGAATACACTAATATTCTCTCTTCTCTTAGCGGAAGCGTTGAGACTAGCATCCCAAGCAGTCAAATTTACAGCCTCGTCAATAAGCAATTGGACTCCATGCCATCCTGGACTATTGACCGCATTAGCCTTACTGGCACCCACATCGACGCCCCAACCTACACCATTAGCACCGAAAAACTCTACGTTTTCGAGCCAAACGAAGACTCCATCGCAGAAGTCACCGCAAAAATCAACGAAGTCCTAGCAGAAAAATAGTTTTTGTGCTAAAATAAAACGTGAACGTTATGGAAATATTTTTACAAATCGTATTACTTATTATTGGTTTCGCAATCCTGATTAAAGGTGCAGACTGGCTTATCGATGGCGCTTCTTCTACCGCTTCGCATTTTAAAGTCAGCAAACTTCTAATTGGGCTTACCATTGTTGCTTTTGGCACTGGCGCGCCAGAACTCGCCGTTTCGATTTCGTCCCTTATTAATGGCACTACCGATATGCTTCTTGGTAACGTCATTGGTAGCAACATCTTAAATATTTTACTACTCATTGGTATAGCTGCTCTTATACATCCAATCCGCATCAGCAAAGACACCGTCACAAGAGAACTTCCGCTCCTACTTTTAATCTCCACTATTATTATAGTTCTCTTTCTGGATACTTTTTTGGTTGGCTCCGATGCTAACACTATCTCGCGCGCCGACGGCATTATTTGCTTACTTAGCTTTACTGTTTTCATTTTCTATATTATCTCCATGGCAAAGAAAAATCGTGCCGACAATTCCATCGTCGAAAAGCCAAAGTTCAAGCTAGGTATCTCAATTTTACTTATTTTGGTCGGCCTTATCGGTGTAGTAGGTGGCTCAGAACTCGTAGTTGATTCCGCTTCAAAAATCGCTTCCGCGATTGGAATCTCCGATCGCATCATCGCACTCACAGTCATTGCCTTCGGTACTTCATTACCAGAGCTTATCACAACCATCAAGGCAGCCAAGCGTGGTGAAAACGAACTTCTTATTGGTAATATCGTCGGTAGCAATATCTTCAATATTTGCATTGTACTCGGCCTTCCCGTGGCAATCTTTGGCACCATTACACCAAGCAGTTTCGAAGTCATAGATCTTATTATGCTTGTAGGCGCCACACTCATCCTTCTCGTTGTCTCGAAAAGTGGCCACAAAATCAATCGTCTTGAGGGCGCCTTCATGCTTGTAACTTTCGTCGCTTACTATGGCTACATAGTTGCACACACAATTGCTTCTCTTTCTTAAAAAACTGTGCTACAATAATATAAGACGGTGCTGTGGCGGAGTGGTTACGCAGCGGTCTGCAAAACCGCGTACACCGGTTCAATTCCGGTCGGCACCTCCAATGCAGTAGAAGACGAAAAAAAGAAAATGCTTGCATTTTCTTTTTTGAGGCGACGCCCTGCATTCTAGAATATAGGCTTTTTCAACTTGCCGAGTTTCTCGGCTTTTTTAATTAGTGCGGCCACCTTCTCATGGTCGGCCTTTTGCTTCTTCTCATCAAATGCTTCCTGTTGGCGTTTCAAATCACCATAAAAACCCGTACCTTTCGCCGCATTCCAAAACATTTTCTCGCACGGTACATCTGTGTAGTGCCACGGTTTATTAAACAAATTAAAATGCACCAACTTTGTATTCATTGGCAAATCTTCGCGCGGCTCCGCATTCCACTCTGGCCCAAGATGACGAATCTTGCCCTTCAAAATCACATTCGCATAATCTTGGTCTGGCGCCACCAAATCCGCATTGTATTTTTCAATCAATTCCACCATCGTCGAAAGATACCGCATCTTGCGCATTTTTTTAAGATCCATTAGCATCACACCATCATTTACATATTCCTCATGCGGCACACCCACTGCATTATCTACATATTTGCGAAACTCTGGAATCACCGACACCTTAGGATCCGGCATCGCCGCAATCACCTCGCCTTCATCAAGTTCCAAATCAAACAATTCACCAATATCGCCGCGAAGAATCGTGTCGCTATCTATATAAACAGCCTTCTCATACATCGGAAAAAGCCGTGGAATAAAAAATCTATAATAATATACCGCACTAGAAAAGAAATCCCCAGCACCTTTTTCTCTTGCGCAATACTTAATCACAGCCCTTAAGTAAATGCTGTTGGTGATTTTCTTGAACTGCAACGCCACATTTTTCGTCACCAAGCTACGCAATCTGATTCTGCTGACCAAAGTAAGTCCATCGTGCAAAATTATTACTCTATAATAACGATTCTTATCACATTTTTGCGTCAAAGAATGAATCGTCGCTGCCGCATAAGGTGCATAGTCATTGTTAATCGTTAGAAACACCGGCACTACTTTTGTGAATTTATCTAGCGGATTTCCCGTCGAAAAAATACTCATTTCTTTTCCCTCTTGATGTACTTAAAGTATTCGTACGTATTATGTTTACTATTCTTTACCATACTATCGTAAGCCTCTTTCGCAAGTTTGGCGCGATTCTCCTCTTCACTAAGTTTCGCATCTGGATAAAACGGCCCGTCCACATACACCTCCATGCGCGGTAAACTCCTACCTTTTCGCGCATGGTAAGTCGTAGTCATCGTAAAAACTGGTAAATTATTCCTCACAGCATATTTAAAAGATTTATCGCCTGCCGGGAATTTCCGAATTTTAGTTGCATACGGCCACACATGCGCCTCTGGGTAAATCACAATGCACTTCTTTTGTTTCAGGCGCTTGTCTACTGCGTCGTTAAAAGCTTTCTTTTCTTCCGGCGTAGTACCAAGCGGCAATCCACCAATTAGCGGCAAAAATTTACCAATTCCAGGAATCTTCAAATTTACCGGACTAATCACCGTAAAAATCCTCCTGTCCGCCGTAAGTGCTGGGCCAAACACGTCATGAAATGGATTTGTATGGTTCGCATAAATCACATAGCCTTTACCTTTAGCTTTTTTAAGCTTTTCGCGTCCGTGAATTTTTAAGCCCCAATATTTTCGCTCGTACCATTGCCCAAAAATCCAAAATCCACCAAACAAAATCGACGCATACATTCTCACAAACGGATTTTTTGGAATAAATTCATACCCCTCTGGTAACCCAACTTTTATTTTCTTTTCCTGTTCATCCGTTTTTATAGGATCGTCTTCTTCGGAATCGTAATAAAAAACCCGTTCAGCTTCAGGAATATCTTTTTGGAATAATTCTGCTTTAGCCATTATAAATATCTCTCCAGTTCTTCATACTCCTTAAGTATATCATCATATTCTGTAATTTTCAAAACCTCATGAATTTTATCAACTTCAAAAGGTTTCACTTTTTGCACACGAAAATAAGGCCAAAACTTAAAATTATTTGAAAAATGATGCAAAACCGTATCCTTGCGCGGCCTTTCGCCCTGCTCATTGTATTTTCTTGGCATCAGCTTGCGATGTTTGATTGATTTATTAAGCGCAGCCTGATCCGCCAGCATCATCCATCTTTTTCCGCAAAGCTCCACAGCCTTCTCAAACATTTTAGTCTCACGACATTTTTCAATATTAAAAAGCATCACGCCTGAATTCATATAATCTTGTTTTGGCCCATGATAATAATAAAAATTCTTGCCGTAAATATCTAGCACCCCTGCCGCCTCAATCCCGGTCAAATCAGTATTATAAAACTCCGACAAATCCTTACGGCACAAAACATCATAATCAAGATACAAAACCCGCTCGCACTTTGCAAGCTCTGGCATTTTATCCATGTAGAGCCTTAACATCGAACATGGTGTAAAGTACGAACCCATATTCTTCTTCGGCAAATTCTCCACAAAAACTTTCGTTGCGTCAATTAGCTTCACGAAACTCTTTGGATTCCTCTTTTTTACCAAAGCATCCAAAAAAGCCGCAGTCTTTTCGCTAAACGGCTTTACATTTTCATATTTAATCGTCGCAATATAAATCTCAAGCGGCTCCGCATTATGTTTCAAAAGCGACAAAATCGAGACCAAAGTACCTCGCTTAATTCCATCGTCGCCGCAATACAATATATTCATAATATGGTGGTGCGATTTTAGCGCATCGCTAGAACCTATTTTAGCACAGAGCATTAAAAAATAAAAGTATGAGCGGCCCTGCCAGCGAAGCCGGCGAGAAATCAGAGCAAATAACAGAGGTAAGCTTGACAAAAATAAGCACTTGTGCTATAATTGAAATTATAGGGGTGGTGTATTTTAAAAATGGAGGTGAAAATATGGAAAAGAATAGGCAGCCGAGAAAAATCAAATTCAATCGATTTTCGCTTTTGAATTTTTCTTTCGGGTTGAATGTTTTGTTTATTTTTGAAAAGTTGGGATGGGTCACTTTTAAGAGCGCTCCCGCTTTATTCCTTACTGCAATTATCATTTTTTTTCTTATGGCTTCTTATGACCTATTGTTAGCGTTTTTCAGGCAGAAAAACCCTACAAAACTGCAGTCCAAACACACTAAACACTGCGGCTGGGGCGATGATGCTAGTTGGGGCTTTCTTACGTCATTCTATACAATTGTTACTATTTTTATATTTTACGTAGTAGCAATAATTAAACTAGATTGGATAAGAATACCAGACAATCAGCAGCATTTCGACTTTGTACTCATCGTTCTTCCGCTCTGTATAGCCTTTAGACAATACTGGTATTTCTACAACGATTTCACCCCTAACCAAGAACAGTCGCCGAAGTAAAATCCGGCGACTTTTTCTTGTCGTAAAAATCTTATTTTTCTGACAAAAGTTTGACATAATAAGGATACATTCCGATGCGAACAATTCGAACGGAGAAATACCTAAGAAGAACCCGTTTTTTTATTTGCGCTTCTTTTTTAGCATAATCTTTTCTTTGGTGTCAGCGGCATCTAGGTAACTAAATATTTTGGTGTAAATGGGCGGTAGAGCGTAGAAGTAGAGTGGCGATTCGGTGCAAATAATTTAAGGAACCTATCTTTGCTAATTAAGTATTTTACGGTCTTAAAATAATCGTCATCACTGGAAACCAAAACAATTTTATCAAATTTTTCTTTATCTATGATTTTTGACAGCATTGTAAAACAATATCGGTATCCACATTGCCTTTCTTCTTGCGAAGTGCATTTATTGGATGAGCGAGCAAGAAAAAGGCCGGAATGCCGGCTTTTAACTCAAATAGTGGTGCCCGAAATGGGACTTGAACCCATATGGATTTCTCCATTCGATTTTAAGTCGAACGCGTATACCAATTCCGCCACTCGGGCACTACTCTATTATATCATACTTTGTTGATTACCGGAATCACGATTGGGGTGTGTCCAGTTGCATCAAACAAAATATGCGTAATATCTTCTTTAATCTCTTCCTTCAAAACTTTCATCTCTGGATCGGTCGAAATCGACTTGTCGGTCTTTTGTCTGAGATAATGGCGAATCTTACCAATCAACTCCTCGGAATTATCAAGATAAATGAATGCACGCGACACGATGTCAGGTGTCTTCATGAGATGACCGGTCTTTTTGTTGAGGGTTAGCACAATCACAAAGATACCTTCACGCGAAATATGAATACGGTCCTTCACTACTGCTTCGTGTACGGGTTGATCTGCATCGTCATAAAGTTTATTGCCAACGTGAATCCTACCACACTTACGAATAGTTTTGTCCGGCATTAGTTCCACGATATCGCCATCATCAGAAATCAAAATTCTATCATGCGGAATGCCAATAACATTCTCTGCCATCTCGGCATTATGTTCCAACATAAAGAACTCACCGTGATATGGCATGTAATTCTTTGGTCTGAGCCTCGTCACAAAATCGACATGGTCTTCGTAATAAGCATGTCCCGAAAGATGAAGTGGTCCAATATTTGTAAGATGCGTCTTACCATTTTGAATCACCTGCGCACCTTCGCGGAGAAGCCCATCCACCGTCGAAACCACGTGCGGCTCATTGCCAGGAATCGGGTTCGATGAAAATACAATCGTATCAGTTGGTTTAATCTTGATGTACTTATGTGCACCTGAAACCATGCGGTTGAGTACCGCATTTAATTCGCCCTGAGAGCCAGTACAAACCACGCAAACTTTGTTGTCTGGAAGTTTAATAATGTCTTCCATTTTTACGATCGTGTCTTTTGGCACCTTGATGGATTTTGCCCTAAGTGCCACTTCTACGTTATTGATCATCGAGAAACCAGAGAATGCAACCTTGCGACCTCTAGCCGCTGCTTCTTTCAAAATAAGCTCAATTCTAGAAATCTGCGACGAGAAACACGAAATAATCACGCGACCATCAGCATAGTGGTCCATCACGCGGCCCAAGTTTTCGCCTACGTCATATTCAGAATGTGGATGGTGCCCAGGTGAATCAATATTCGTAGATTCATTGAGCATTAAGTCAATTCCCTCTTTTGCGACAATTTCATCAATTCGCTCATAATCAGTCTGAATCCCCATCGGGCGAGTCTCTGCGCGCCAGTCGCCAGAGAAATAAATCAAGCCGTTCGGAGTTCGTACCACAATTGCGGTATTTCCAGGAATCGAGTGTAGAGTGTGAATAAACTCCACCGAAAAATGCTCCGACACCTTAATTTGCTCATGTTTGAATGGATCTACCACTTGGTAGTTCATGTCTGGCACATCTTCAAGCTCAGACATCTGTTTTTTAATCATACCAATCGTAAAATCTGTTGCATAGATCGGCGTCGTATTGGAAAATTTAGGCAAAAGATGGCGACACGCCCCAATATGATCAAGGTGCGCATGAGTAAAGAGAATTGCTTTCACCTTATCACGATTGTCCTCAAGATATTTAATGTCTGGAATTAGATAATTCACGCCAGGATAGTCATCGCCAGCAAACAAAACACCCATATCAATCACTAGCATCTCAGACTTATATTCGACTATCGTCATGTTTTTACCGATACCAAACTCACCCACACCACCAATCGGAATAATTCGTACCGCTTCTGGGTCTGGACGCATCTGTTTTAGCTTTGCGTTCGTAATTTGCTCACCATTATAGCCGTTATAGCGCGATTTATTTACCGGAACTCCGATAATGTGTTGAGTTGCCTGCGCATTAACATCTTGCGAGAGCATTCTCTGATGATGTACCATATCACCTTTTTTGGTCGACACGGATAAGTTCACCTTACGTTTTTCTGCTTCAGCTTTGGCTTTTGTCTTTGCCGGGCTCAACTTTTTGACGTTTTTTGCCGGTTTTGCAGGCTTTGTAGCTTTTTTCTTAACCAATTTCTCATCTTTGCCACCTGGAGCAAAATTCGAATTAAAATTGCGTTTTTGAGACTCTTCGAACTGTTTTTTAATGTCCGGTAACCTCTCCGCCCTTGATTTTAAGAGCCGGGCGCGACGCTCTTCCTCTTTTGTATTCATAAGTTTCCTTTTTATTACAAGTCAAATCTGTTACTCTAATTATAGCAAAATTCTTGCCTTTTTTCAACCCATTTGCTATAATATAATATATACAGTAATTAACCGACCAGAAGATGGCCGGTTGTTTTAATAGAAAGGACAAAATGGAAAACCTAGATTTGAAGCAGATGTCTGCCATGGTGGATATCATCGCTGAAGAAAAGGGATTGCCAAAAGATACCGTCCTTAGCGTAATCGAGCAGGCCATTGCGGCCGCTTGGCGCAAAGACAACGGTGATCGCGACATGAATGTCCGCGCAATCCTCAATACCCAAACTGGTGAAGCCGAAGTCTTTATTGCCCGCGAGGTTATTGAGGACGGTTTGGCTTATAATCCATCCACCGAGATTCCTCTAGCCGAAGCTGGCAAAGATGCAAAAATCGGTGATATCGTCGAAGAGGCTCGCAAGGTCACTTCATTTGGCCGCGTTGCCGCTGGCACCGCTAAACAAGTTGTGGTCCAAAGACTTCGCGAAGCCGAAAACGATGCAGTGCTTGCCGAGTTTGAAGACAAGCTCAAAACCGTAGTAACCGGCACAATTTCTCGCGTAGAACCACGTCTAGTTCGTATTGACCTCGGTCGCGCGAACGGCATTATGCCACGCTCCGAGCAAATCGATGGCGAATTTTACACCGTAGGTAGCCGCATCAAAGTTTTCGTCAAGAAAATTGAACGCGGTGACAAGGGCGCACAGCTCATATTATCACGTGGCTGCCCAGAGTTCGTCGAATATCTCTTCCGCCAGGAAGTCCCAGAGCTCGAAAACGGCTCCGTCGAAATCAAAGGCATTGCTCGTGAAGCTGGTCGCCGCACCAAAATCGCCGTCACTAGCACTATTCCTGGCATCGATCCAGTTGGCACATTCGTAGGTGGCCGTGGTATCCGCGTTGGCGCCGTCATGAATGAAATTGGCGAAAAAGAGAAAATCGACATCATTACCTGGAGCGATAATCCTTCAGAATACATTCGTGAGGCTCTTTCTCCAGCCGAAATCAACAAGGTTGAAATCGAAGGTAAAAAAGCCAAGGTTTTCGTAACCGAAGATCAGCAATCCATTGCTATCGGTAAGCAAGGCCAAAACGTACGTCTTGCTTCTAAGCTCACTGGATATGATATCGACATCGAGCTAATCAAAGCTACTACCAAGAAGAAAAAGCAAAACGTAGAGGATTCCCTCCTCTCCGCTCTAGAAGAATCTTCTGAAGAATAAAAAAATAATCCCCTAGTTAGGGGATTATTTTTTTTGCCATACAAAAAAAAGAGCATAGAAAAAATCACTCTTTCGAGTGATTTCTCCATAATTTGGCACCTTCCTAGTTTCCCGCTGTTGCAGTATAATCGGCGCGACTGGTCTTGACTTCTGTGTTCGGAATGGGAACAGGTATTACCCCAGCGCTATGGGCACCAAATTGTAATAAAGAGACGTCTTTATTACTATTGATGTCCATAAGATGCTTAGATTTTAATGACGTCCACGGTGTTATCAAACACCGATTGCTAGCTATGCTCAAGACATAAAAAGGCGATGGACCTATTAGTACTTCTCAGCTCCACATGTTGCCATGCTTCCACTTAAAGCCTATCAACCAGATCTTCTTTCTGGAGTCTCCATAGGGAATTCTTATCTTGGAGTGGGCTTCGCGCTTAATATGCTTTCAGCGCTTATCTCTTCCGCACATAGCTACCCGGCGATGCAGTAGGTGACCACAACCGGTACACTAGAGATGCGTTCATCTCGGTCCTCTCGTACTAGAGACAAATCTCCTCAAAATTCCTAACGATCATGCCGGATATAAACCGAACTGTCTCACGACGTTCTGAACCCAGCTCGCGTACCACTTTAAC
>JAZNJY010000004.1:0-93187 GCA_045578285.1 Candidatus Nanosyncoccus sp.
GGTAGTGATAACACTTCCTATATACCTGCTCCTACCATTACTAATCCTACTACTAACTCTGCTATCCTAGATACTACAACTACCTATAATACTACTACTAATGGACAACCTATCACTACTGAAACAAATACAGAAGACATAGATGCTAATACCTATACCATAGCCCTAGGAGCAAGAGTAGATCATACAGTAGCTACAGGCTCATATGAAGGTACCTTTGTTCTCCAAGTAGTAGGAAACCCAGTACCAGTCACTATTGCCTATACAGATACTTCAGGAGACACATCAGTAACAAGTACTCTACCAGCAAAATATGAAGGAGAAGTATCAGACGTAGAAGCTCCTATCTCTACCACCATTCCAACAAGAACAGGATACACCTTCAAATCCTGGTGTCTAGGAACAGTTACAGCAGGAACATCATCTAATAACTATGTAGATACATGTACTGGTACTACATATAATCCCTCTACAGAACAGAACATACAGTACATTGGCGTAGATCTCACACATAGCAACACCATGACCCTTGTTGCTATGTGGGAGAGAAATAAATATCTCCAAACAGTACAAGTTAGATACCAAGGTACTACTGGCAGTTATGGTACCTACTCTACTTACGCTGCTTGTACTGCAGACGTTTACTATGGCGACAGCCATTCCTGCTCTATTGCAGCTACTACAGGATACAAAGCTGCATCACTAGCTAGCTATACAGTAACTGGTGCCAATACTAAACAAATGGATGTAGATAGAAAGACAGTTACTGTAACACTTACCAAAGGTACTGGTGTATCCAGCGTATCAGCTTCTGGTACTGGAGTTATAGCTAATACCACATACACTGTATACTATGGTGGGGATATAACCATTACTGCCACTATGAGTAGTGGTTATGACTGGGTTAACTGGACAGGTTCTGCTACCTATACCAATATATCTCAATCTATCTCCAACGTTACATCTAACCTATCATTTACTGCGAATGGGAAGGTAAGCTGCCAAACTAGTATAAGTGGTACTATGCAGGCATTTGATCCAAGTAAACTATGTAGTAATGTGACTAGTGGAACATTGACGGATGCTAGAGGAGATAACCAGACCTACGAAGTAGCTAAGCTTGCTGATGGCAAATGGTGGATGCTAGAGAACCTAAGATTAGGTGGTACGTCTGCGATTCTACTTAGTAAATCAGACACCAACATGACTGCGGATTCTTGGACCTTGAAGGCTGGTGTAACTAGTGGGATGACCGTTTATGACTCAGCTATGATAAACGTAGCTAGCAAAGACACCACTCAACCTCTCGCCCTAGGCCAATCTGGCACCGGTAAGGTAGGTGTATACTATAACTACTGCGCAGCTACCGCAGGAACATATTGCTATGCTTCTGGTTCCGGAACTACTGACGCCAGTAAAGACAATGACATCTGTCCTAAAGGTTGGAGAATGCCTACCGGTGGTAGTAGTGGAGAATACCAAGCTTTAAGAAACGAATATGGTTCGAATGGTGCCTTTGTCACTGCCCTTAAGACCCCTCTCTCGGGCTTCTTCGGCAATAGCTCAGCCAGCGGTCAAGGCTCACGCGGCCGCTTCTGGTCTTCTACTCGCATCGATGGTTACAACATGTACGCCCTGCTCGTAACTACGTCCAATGTCAACCCGCAGAATTACGGCGGTCGCAACTACGGTTTATCAGTCCGATGTTTGTTTAAGTAGTAAGGGATGTATTCCTTTTCATTCCCCTCCTCCCTCGTCTTCTATGAATTGAATAAAGCAGTGCAAACCTAGGGTTTGCACTGCGGAAAGGAGCAAAAATGTCTAATAGAGCCAAACTAAAACAAACTGAACTGGATTTTGGTTCTAAATCTGAATCTCAGCCGACGGCGAAGCCGACGACAGAAATTATGAAAAAAGTAGCTATAAGATCTAATAATTTCAAAGATATGAAGCGAGTTTTTAGCGAGAGGGAGATGCAGGAGATTATTTTACGGCGCTCGGTGGGACAGGACATCGATTCGGCTGAGGCGGCTGCGCTAAAAGCTAAATATCGCGATATAAAACGATGGGTGATAGAAAAGGAAAAAGGCAACCAATCGCAACTTTTTGTGTTTCCATGCCTCACGAATGGTACTGGGTGGTATAAAGTGATAGATTTTTCGGCTTTGTATTATGCTTATCGCTTAGCGGACCGTATGCAGCGTCGTGCAAGGGTGATGAAAGATTCAGATAAGTTTATGAAAGTAAACTATACTGCTAGTATTACGAATATTGATAAATTTGTTGAGCAATTCCTAAATCTTGAGGAAGGCACATATGAGGTTACGGATAGCGGAGTATACATCTTTACTTTGAAGCGTGCACTTACGGATGATGAGGTGGGGATGCTTAGGCGGACTGAGGAGACTCGTCGCGAGAAGTTGAATACTATAATTAAACCAAAAACTATGGACCCCGGAGTATATCAGGCGATTATGATGGTAGTGCGACAGGTTTTGCCTAGAGTATGTAAATTAGATAAGAGATATTATTTTGCGGTGGGTGAAAAAATGACACAAGATATTATGGAACTACTCGCGGTCTATTTTGATTTTTCACATGGATTGATAGCAAAAGAGAGGCGGGTAAAAAGCTGTTCCATCTGACGGATGACATTAATGCGGGGCTTGCAATTATGTCTGAAACGAGAGTGTGGGAATATCGTACGTCGGCAAATATTGGTGAAAATGTAAATAATATTAAGCGTCTTATTGTGAAAGATTTTAAGATTAAAGAGATTATTGAGTGATGATAGAGACGTATGATAGTATTAAGAATTGCTACGATGAAGAGCTGCTAGAATGGCTAAAGAAGGATTCGCGTAATCTGCTACTTGCGGAGCTTTTTCGTGCGGAAACTTTGACGCGAAAGGGTGGCAAGCGTAAAGCTTGCGATACGCAGGCGTTTGAGACTGATTTGATGGATAATCTGGTGAACTTAAGAGATGACTTATGGAATCTTGAGTATAAACCGAGCCGTAGTACGGCGCACATCATCGATAATCCAGTAAAGCGAGAGATATTTGCGGCGCCATATCGTGATCGTGTAGTGCATCGCTTGGTGGTAGATTCGATTATTGATTGGTGGGAGCCGAGGCTGATTTATGACTCTTATTCCTGCCGGGTGGGGAAGGGGACTTCTTTCGGGATTGAGCGGCTAAGGCACCATATAATGTCTGCTTCTCAGGGTGGTAGGAAGAAAGTTTTTGTGATTAAAATGGATATATCTGGATATTTTATGCATATAAAACATGATATTTTGTATGAACGTGTGATTTGGGGGCTTGACCAACAATTTAAAGATGTTGGCTATGATGACAGAAAATATAAAATTTTGAAACATGCGATTTATGAGATGATCATGGATGACCCGATTGATGGCGTAAGAATTAATAGTTCGTATGAGGATTGGCGTGATTTGCCAGAGGATAAGAGCTTGTTTTGCCAGGTGCCGAATCAAGGGATGGTGATTGGTAATTTTACATCGCAAACGTTTTCTAATATTTACCTTGATGCTTTGGATAGGTTTGTAAAGTTTGATTTGGGCTACAGGCATTATGGAAAATATGTGGATGATTTTTATATTGTGGTGATTGAAGAGGAATTACCACAGGCGTTAAAGGATGTGCGTTTGATTGAGACATTTCTGGAAGGTTTGGGGTTAAAACTAAATAAGAAGAAAACTAAGGTTTTGGCGGCTTGGCAAGGTGTGCCGTTTCTTGGCATGGTGGTGAAGAATAATGTGATTATGCCTGATAAGAGATGTGTAAAAAATTTTCGCAAGGCGATGCGAGATGTGGTGAGTGGGCGAAAAAGTGTGGATTCGGCGGCTTCGTATCTAGGGCTTCTGAGTCATTATGATAGTAAGAAAATCTGCCAGAAGATTTTTAACGAAGTGGGACTGGATTTTAATTAAAGTACCCCTCTTTGTTTTTTCTTGGAAGCGCCTTTTTTAGAAGACGAGGGATGAGGGGAATGAAAAGGAATATATCCCTTACTACTTAAACAAACATCGGACTGATAAACCGTTGTTGCGATTGTTGTTATTCTGCGGGTTGACATTGGACGTATTTACGTTCAGGATGTACATGTTGTTACCATTGTTGCGAGTAGATGACCAGAAGTTGCCGTTTGAGCCTTGATTGTTGGCTGAGCTATTGTTGAAGTTGCCCGAGAGAGGGGTACGTGAGCTTGGGCTCCAAATTCTGGAGAATTTTGAAATAATGGTAACTAGGCATTTACCCGTAGGGAAGAACGTCTTGTCGCTTGCCGAGACCGTAATCTTGGCTAAGCATTGAATACTCTGCTTGCTGATTGAAGCAAAGTGCGTTCTTTGTCTTCTATGATAAAGGGCTGCAATGGGGGTTTATATTTTTGATTGCGCCGCCTATTACTAAGCTTGAGCTTCCTAGACTATTGTAGCATGAGTGAAAATTTGTGTTGGTGATTAAATATTTTGCGTAGTTGTTGGTTGTAAACATTAAAATTGTGTGATATTATTGTAGGTAGTTAGAAAGAGGTTTTATGCATTTTACGACTATTTTCAAATCCCTGAAGAATAAAGACATGCTCCGGAGAGTCCTGATAATTTTTGGTATCTTGGTAGCGTACAGACTTTTGGCACAGATTCCAGTGCCGATGGGCGATGCAAATACTTTTAAAGAAGCAATTTCTAATTTGATGGAAAAGTCGGATTTCTCATCGTTTCTTAATTTGATTTCTGGTGGCGGGCTAGCCTCATTTAGTATTATCTTGGTGGGTCTGTCGCCATATATTACCGGTTCAATCGTTGTACAGCTTATGACGAAGGCGATTCCGCGCCTTGAGGAGCTTTCCAACGATGGCGAAACCGGCAGACGCAAAATTAATCAATGGACTCGTATGCTAACGGTCCCGCTAGCTATTGTACAATCGATTGCGTATATTTTCATTTTGTATCAAACGACGATTTCGGCGAATATTGCGACTGAATTCGTGCCGACAATGGGCGACTGGGTACTTTCGGTGACTGCAATGACGGCTGGCTCGGTGATTTTGATGTGGCTTGGTGAACTTATTACCGAGCAGGGGATCGGTAATGGTATTTCTACGCTCATCTTCGCATCGATTATCTCGCAACTTCCAGCAACAATGGCAAGCCTCGGTGCTGAACTATTCAATACAAGCGAAGGAAGTCTAAACTTATTTGGCTGGTTAGAACTTCCAGTAAATCCGACGGTATTCTGGATTTTGGTAGGCTTTACAATTGCAATGCTGGTGGTAATTTACTTCTTAGTTAAAATCAATGAAGCACAGCGTGTGATCACGATTAATTACGCAAAAAGGGTACACGGTAATTCGTCTTATGGTGGAATTCGTTCGATTTTGCCGATTAAGCTCATTGCGGCAGGTGTGGTGCCGGTGATTTTTGCAACGGCATTCTTGTCTCTTCCGGCGCTGATTGGGCAAGTGATTACATCTTTTGATGCTGGGAACGAAATTGGTCAGAATCTTGTGACGATTTTCTCGGCGCCATCGGCAAGTAACTTCGCTTCGCAATATCCAGACGGGATTACTGGGCAGTGGTTTGTGTATCCAGCGATGTATTTTGTATTGGTTTTCGTGTTTACGTATTTCTATACGTCGATTATTTTCAACACGAAGGAAATCGCGGATAATTTGCAAAAACAAGGTGCGTTTATTGAGGGGGTGCGTCCTGGGAGCAAAACCGCAAATTATCTCTCGAAAGTAGTAAATAGATTGGATTTGTTTGGCGCTTTTGCGCTAGGGCTGATTGCGATGTTGCCGTTCATTACGGATTACGTTTTTATCTTGACGAGGGGGGCGCCTATTGGTTTATCAATCTCGGGTACTGGGCTTCTTATCGTAGTGACGGTGGCGTTAGAGAATCTAAGGTCGGTGGATTCTAGAGCTCTAATGATAACTTACGATGATTTTAAAAATGAGTCTAAAGATTAATTTTAATTGGAAGCAAGTTTTGAAATGGGGGGCGATAATAGCTTTTGGAATTTTCTTTTTAGTTTTCTTTATCAGGGTCGCAACCTTTGAAGATAGCTATTACCGTGAAAAAGAGGGAAGTGAGAGAGCAGAGGCTGTAGCTATCGAAGAGGATGTGCTTGACGAGGTTGTTCCTACGGAAGAGCAAGTTACGGAATATACAGTTGCGGCAGACAGGCCACGGTACTTGTCAATACCGAAGTTGGGAATTACGAACGCAAGGGTGATTGCCGTAGGAGTAAAATCGAATGGCGAACTTGGTACGCCGAATAATATTTTTGATGTGGGGTGGTATGATGCTTCGGGCAAACCTGGCTACGGTAAAGTATTGGTGATTGATGGGCATAACGGTGGGCCTCATGTACACGGAGTATTTAAAGAACTACCTAAGCTGGTTGAAGGAGATGTGATAAAAATAGAGCGTGGGGATGGTGAGATTTTTGAATATAAAGTTGCTGACAATAAGGAAGTGTCTCTCGACGCTGCAGACGAGTATATGAAGACGGCTTTCAAGACTCCAGTTCCAGGTAAAGAATCTCTGACTTTGATTTCTTGCACTGGTGAATGGTCGCAGGTGAGAAAAACCTATCTTTCTAGACAATTTACGAGAGCAATTCTTGTTGACTAATCTTTTTTCGTGTGATAAAATTAGAGGGTAATTTATGGCTAGTCAAAAGGAAGTGATTAAACTCACGGGTAGTGTCGTTGAGGCGCTACCGAATACCCAGTTTCGGGTTGAACTCGAGAATGGTCATATTATTGTTGCCCATATGAGCGGAAAGATGCGAAAAAACTATATTCGTCTCGTTCCGGGTGACAGAGTTGAAGTTGAGTTAACCCCTTACGTTCTTACAAAGGGTAGAATCAGCTTTAGACTCAAAGATTAATATTAAACGTTGTATTTTTTACAACATTTAGCCTGACATATGGGGGCTAAAGCGTATGTAATATGCAACATAAAAGGAAAGGATAATTTTTACACTATGAAGGTACGTGCAAGTGTGAAAAAAATCTCGCCTGATGACATCATTGTGCGCCGTAAAGGTGTACTCCGTGTTATCAACAAGAAAAAACCTAAGAATAAGCAAAGGCAGGGTTAAAAATGGCTAGAATAGCTAGCGTTGTGATTCCTTCCGATAAACAAGTATGGATTGCACTTACTTATGTTTATGGGATTGGCAGAACAACATCAAAAGAAATCCTTGCGGAGGCTAAAATAGAGCCTACCACTCGGGTGAAAGATCTCACCGAGGCTGACGAACAAAAAATCAACGACATTATTTCTGCGAAATATCATGTTGAGGGTGATTTGAGGCGCCTCGTGAGCAATAATATTAAACGCTTAAAGGATATTAATTCCTACAAGGGTATCCGCCACAAGGCTAAATTACCAGTCAACGGCCAACGTACTCGTACGAATGCACGTACTCGTAAGGGTAAGGCGATCGCGGTCGGTGGTGCACAACCAAAAGCAGCAAGTAAAACTTAGGAGTAAAAAATGGCAGAAGAAATTAAAGCTACTACTGCAACTGAGGCAATTGAAGCTCAGGCTCCAAAAGCTAAAGCTGCAAAGAAGGGTAAAAGAATTGTTAACAGCGGTGCTGTACATATTCAGGCTACCTTCAACAATACAATTATTAGTGTTACCGACAAAACTGGCGCAGTTCTCGCTGCCTCTTCGGCTGGAGCTAATGGTTTCCGTGGTTCGAAGAAAGGTACAGCATTTGCGGCTGGTGTTGCAGCTGAAAAAGCACTTGACATTGCAAAGAAAAATCACGCACTTAATTCCGTAGACGTATTTGTGTCAGGAATTGGTTTGGGTCGTGATGCTGCGATTCGTGCAATTTCTACGGTTGGCATTAAGATTGATTCAATTACAGATGTAACCCCGATTGCACACGGTGGTGTGCGCCCGAAGGGAGAAAGGAAACCGTAATGGCACGTGATAATTCTCCAATTGTAAAACAAAGTCGGCGCGAGGGTTACGCTCTTGCACCAAAAGCCCACAAAGTGATGGCGAAAAAATCTGGAATTCCAGGTGAGCACGGCGATATGCGCGTGAGGGGCGGAAGCCTTTACCTTACCCAGCTCCGTGAGAAGCAGAAAGTACGCCGTACTTATGGCCTTCTTGAGAAGCAGTTTGCAAAACTCATGAAGGAGGCGCAAAAAGCGGAAGGTCTAACTGGTGAGAAGCTCCTAGAGTTTCTTGAAAGAAGGGCCGACAACGTAGTATTTAGAGCAGGTTTCGCGACGACTCGTCGCCAAGCTCGCCAGCTCGTGAGCCACGGACACTTTATGTTAAACGGTCGCAGAATTGATATTCCGTCAATTCGTTTGAACCCAGGTGATGTTCTAGAAGTTAAGTCTAAGTCACAGAAATCTGAATATTTCAAGAATCTCCCGAACGTGATGGGCGCTAGCTCAGCTACTCCTTTGTCTTGGATGAAAGCTGATGGCAAGAAAATGAAAATTGAAGTAACTGGTCTTCCGAAACGCGAAGAAGCGGAAGCTGGTATTAATGAACAATTAATCGTTGAGTATTACTCACGCTAAGGAGACGAATATATGACAACAAAAAATATTCATGAAGCAGCTCTTGCCGAAGTCAAGGAGATCAGCCAGACTGAAGCCGAGTTTGTGATTCGTCCTCTCTATCCAGGTTATGGCAACACGCTCGGCAACTCACTTCGTAGAGTTTTGCTTTCCAGCGTGAAGGGGGCGGCAATTACCGCTTTCTCAATTGAAGGCACTACGCATGAATTTACAGCGATTCCTGGCATTCGCGAGGATGTTGTAGATATCATGCTCAATCTTAAGAATATTCGTTTTAAGATGCACACTGATAATCCGGTAGAACTCGAACTTGAGATTAGGGGTGATAAGCAGTCTGAAAAAGATGGCGACAAACGAGTTGTGGCTGGCGACATCAAACTTCCAGCGGAAGTAGAAATTGCAAACCCAAATCAGGTAATTTGTCACATTGATGATCCAAAATATGTACTTAAGATGCATTTTGTAGTTGAATCCGGTAGGGGCTATCTCACTATCGAGAGGGCTTCGGAAGAACGAATTCATTCCGACATGATCGCAATCGATGCAGTTTTCACTCCGGTACTTCGTGTTCGCTACAAAGTAGAGAATACTCGTGTTGGACAAGATACGAATTTGCAACAGCTCACTCTTACAGTGAATACCGATGGCACTATTACGCCTAAGGAAGCTTTCGAAGAAGCTGCAGCTATCTTGGTCAATCAATATACTGCACTTGCTGGTTCTACCAAGGTAGAGTCTACTCCAGCTCCAGGCAGCACTAACGAAGAGGAAGATACTGGTCTCTTGCTTCCAATTGAAGAGCTCGACCTTTCTGCTCGTACGGCTAATGCACTTCTTAATAATGACATTAAAACCATTCGTGATTTAGTCACTTTGTCTGAAAGTGATCTTAAAGATCTTAAGGGTTTTGGTCAGAAGGCATTAGACGAAGTTAAAGAAAAATTAACGGAGTTAAATATTTAATATGCACCGACACGGATATAAAGGCCGTAAGTTCGGCCGCGAAACCGATCAGAGGTTGGCGCTTACTCGGGGGCTAATGTGCTCTCTGATCAAATATCAATCTATAACAACGACTCTCGCGAAAGCGAAAGAAATTCGTCGTGACACTGAGAAGTTGGTGACCCTCGCAAAGAAGGGCGACCTCGCTTCTCGCCGTCTTGCAATCGCAAGACTTAATGACATTGAAGTAGCAGGAATGCTATTTGACGTAATTGCACCACAGATTAAGCGTGATTCTGGCTATCTCAGAATTGAGCGTGCTGGCTATCGCCGTGGCGACAATGCCGAGATGGGTACGATTTCTTTTGTGGATGAGATTTCTCTAGAAGCAAAGAAGGAGGATAAATAATGAAAACTTATTCTCAAAAAGGCGCTGAAATCAGCCGCGAATGGTGGATGATTGATGCTTCCACTTTGCCACTCGGTAAACTTGCGGTAGTAATCGCTGACAAATTGATGGGCAAAAGCAAAGTAACTTACACACCACATATCGATAATGGTGACTACGTGGTTGTAATTAATGCTAAGAATATTAAGGTCACTGGAAACAAGATGGTCGATAAGAAATACTATCGCCATAGTGGATTCCCAGGTGGACTTACGGAGCTTAAACTCAAGGAAGTGATCGAGAAAGATCCAAGCCTAGCAATTCGCGAAGCTGTTAAAGGAATGCTCCCGAAGAACAAATTGGCTGCTGATAGACTAGCTCGTCTTCGTGTATTTGAAGGCGCAGAGCATGCTCATGCAGCACAAAATCCAAAGGAGATTAAATAATGGTAGCTACGAAGAAATATATTTACGGATTGGGACGCCGCAAAACCGCAACTGCTACAGCGCGTCTCTATAAGGGTAAAGGTGATATCACGATTAATGATAAACCAGCTCTTGAGTATCTTTCTGGCAACAAGACTTATATGGCAGAAGTAACTGATCCATTGGCACTTGTGGGTAAACAGAAAGATTACGATATTACTATCGTAGTAAAAGGTGGTGGACTTGCCGGCCAGGTAGATGCAATTAAGCTTGCTATCTCAAAGGCATTGACACTTGAAGCTACAGATCTTCGCCCAGTACTCAAAAAAGCAGGACTTACTTCTCGCGATCCACGCGAAAAGGAACGCAAGAAATACGGTCTTCGCTCTGCACGTAAGAAAGAACAGTTCTCGAAGCGTTAAAACCCTCAAACCCATATCCTTCGGAAAAGAGTTTGACAGAAAAAGCCAGAAAGAAAAACGAACTAGAAGTAAATTCCGGTTCGTTTTTTGTTAATTAAATTACATCACTTCGTGATATAATTATGAGAAAGGTTGGGAGTACTTTAAAAAGGAGAGTGATTATTTTGAATATAAGAGAAAAGTGTGAGCGAATATGGGAGGGGTATAAGCTTTATGCTAGTACTGCTTATGTGCCGCGTAGGGGATTTGAATTGGTTGGTTTAACTGAGACGATTGACAATGCGTCGGTACCGGTGGACGAGATTTTCGAGTGCCGTGGTGAGTCGGGTTTGGAACATCAAGCGAAGACAACGTGGCTCGCGTTTGCGTTTAGCGAAAATTTTCCGGATTTCTTTGACTCGGAGTTTATCCGTCAGCCATCTAAAGCCAGAAACTATTATTTGTTTTATTTGGTGTCGGCCGTTGTGCTTAACCATGACGTGGGGGAAGTTTTGACTGGTGATATTCCAGACAATGGCAACCCTATGCACTACACTAAAGATGCGACGGAACGTGAAGTTTTTGGAAATACGGTTAACCAGGCATTTGGCTACAATTGTTATCCAATGGAGGCAATGTTTAAGCAGTTTCAGGATAAAAGAACGCATCTTGGCAAAGCAATGTATGCATTGGACAAGATAGAAGCGGTACTTACTTTGCTGTTCTTGGAATCATACGGACATTGTGGTGTGCAGGGTGATATTGAGAAGACGGAACAGGACGCATATTATATGAATGTGACACGTAGCGACAATCCTACGGATTGTTGGGCTGCGCATGTTAAGGAACTAATTATGGGTTATCCAGAGGAAATTATAGAACCAACATTTGAACTTTTGCGGGTGGCCGTGCTGGATGTGCGTGGAGAGATGTTTGAATGGTGGGATCGTGTTTCGCAGGGAAAGGATATTTGAAATTTTTGCTCTCAACCAGAATCCCCCGAAGATTCGGGGGATTTTTCATGAGCATATTTTAGGAAATAAAAGTGGTGGGACACAGAAGCTCGAAGAGCTCGATAAAGTTTGGGCTGAAATCTAACGAATGTTAATAGCCCACGAGGATAATATGGATTAGGTTTTGAGGCCTCATACTTAAATGTATTGAGTGGAGAAAAATCTAGGGCATGTAGGATGTCTCTGTGCTACTATGGACATCATGCTATAATTATGATATAATATAGTTATAGTACATTAATATGACCGAAAGGGGGAAATTCTATGGTTAAACTGTTAAAACCCGTCATCGAACGCAGGTTAGAAAAGGCTGATTCCGGCATAGGAACGCGGAAAAGGGCAGCTGAAGATATCTGCTGTTTCCTTGAAGCGAATCCAATAAACGCCTATGATATGCCACTTGAACGTGAACGTTATTATAGCGCCTGCGAGAATCTGCTTGGGAATAGAGATTCTGAAAGAATCCTGTTATATCTCCCACTAAGATTTCTTGAGGATGCTCCGGAAACGTTCAAGAAAACATACCGCGATGCATGGTACAGGCTCCTCAACGTAAGAGATGTGCGTGAAAACTTTCATCTCGGCGATTGCTTCGAGCTTGATGCTAGACCACGCGACGGACTTGAGCGCGTAGCAAAATGTATTCATCTCACGCCGTGGTTGCTCAAATATGGGTATATTGATGAGCGACAAATTCTGAGAATCCTGAGGGAAAATAGCGAAGATGAAGTATTACTACAAAGCTTCAACGACACCTGGGAATACATTCGTACGAATAAAATCCTGGGGAGTGAAGATTTGTACCAGCTTACTTCAAAAACAGCTCATTTACCCGAAAGAGAGAAACCGAAACCGCTCTATGTTTCAAAAAAGCGACTAGAATGGCTCGATGAGCGCAACAAACCAGCAGAGCTTTTAACGCCCTCAGCTAGACTCGAGGGACCATTCTCGGATAATATTCCAATAATTGAGGCGCGGCTCGAAGAAATCGCTGCAAAGCTGAATCCGTCGGAAATTGTTCTAGTGGGAGGCTCTCAGCTCAAAGGATACGGAACCAAAAATTCCGACCTAGACGTATGGAGTTATGATCAACTTTTGCATGATATTGCGTTTAATCCTGGAAATCCTCACGTCATTCATATCTGCTTTAATACGATATGGTTGGGCGGACAAGATGTTACTATGGAAGATCTGGAACGTCTTTCTGACCTAATTTCCGGCAATTACACGGAATGGGCAAAGATAGCCAATAAGCTTTTAAAACGTCGAGCGATTGAGCGTTTAGAAAGCGACCTGCTCCAATATAGGCTGTTACACAAAGGATTCTCCAGGTTTACTGGTATAGACGAGTTTTATATTCCGCCGGAGATGGATGGTGATTGTCCGTTCTATGTCGATGAATACCGTCGAATCGCAACCATGCTTTATGCAAAATACGTTTGGCTTTAAGGTTATGAAAAAGGCCCCCGAAAAGGGGGCCTAATTTTATAGGTGCATTGGTTCTTCTTACAGGACACGCTTGCCGGTCAGACCGGTCATGCCGGTGGCATCACCGCCGCCCAACTCATTCCAGTTGATCTGAGTGCCCAGCTGCCACAACGCGACGAAGTAATTAACCTCTACATCGGAAGTAACCGTGTCGTGCTTGGCAAAGGCCAGGACGTACTTGACCAGATTCTGCTCCAGACGGATGTAGTTACTGGAAACGCTGGCGCCGATCTTCTTCAGCATCATCTCGCGGTTCTTCACGCCGACCATGGACGGCAGACGCGGATCCTCGAGCGTATTGCGGATGGTATTGGCGTCATAAGCCATAGCGGCCGCAACCTGAACGCCAGTACCACGGAAAACGCGGTTAATGGAATCGACCAGCGTGTCGCCGGCGTCATGCAACTGAGTCGTGTCGGGCGGAGTAATCATACTCATACCCGCAGCGCCACCACTGAAACCGCCGCCGATAGCCGCGATCAGCATAGAGGGGTCAGAGAAGCTTGCGCGCCAGGTCTGATACCAGCTGTCCAGCGTACGATAGCTTTCGGCGATTGCCGGCCACAGAGTGTCGCGGATACGACTCAGGAACTCCTTACGGCGTCCTTCCGTGATGAAAGTGCCGTCCAGACCATCAATCGCGGCGAAGATGTCGCCATAGGCACGACGCGTCAGAGACTTACGCAGAGCGTAGAAGGTCGGGTCGACCTGTTCTTCGGTCTCATCAGCATACTTCTCCATTGCCTTGGAGAGAGCGTCAGGAACATTGTAGAGTCCAGCACGGTCAGCCAGAGCCGCACGAATAGCGGCGATGTAGGACGAATCGTCCACCTTCAGGATACCGCCGGTCTTCAGGGCATTCAGCCAGGATTCGTCGGTCGGGATGGACGGAAGCAGAGCCTCGAACTGGCTCTGAATCGCACGCGTTTCCGCGGCGGCCACAGCCGGAGCGGTGGCAGGCTTTGCAGCAGACTTCAACTCCGCTACGAGCTTGCGAGCCTTTGCCAGCTTCATGCCGGCGCCGGTCAGATCAGTAACTTCCAGAGAAGTCAGGTCATCGATGTCTTCAACGCCGAGATCATTCACGACTTTGTCGATCGTAGTTTCATCGGCGCCGTATTCGGCGAGCTTGGTGCGAACTTCGCTTGCGGCAGGAGCAGCAGCAGGTTCGGTTTCAGCCTCGGGAACAACTTTCTTGATTTCTTCACTCATGGGTTTTTCCTCCTTTAATTTTTATTCGAGCTGACTTTGTCTAGCTCGGTTGGTCCAATTGAGAGTAATTTAAGCGGAACATTTAAGAACCCTTCGAGAGTATTCCCGACGAATTCGAAAAGCTCCTGCTTCAGAATGGGTTTCTTGATGGAATATTTAATTGTGTTAGGCTCAGCCTTCTTAAGAAAATCGACATACGATTCATTAGCCACTGGTGCATTTTTGTAATCAACGCAAAGTGGCCAAACACGATCGCACGCCAAAATCTGGTCAAACCAGGTAAGGCAAAGCCCGTCGAACGGAGTATCGCTACTCGCGTCAAGAGCATATCGCAAAAGATTTAAATCAAGTGCTCCGGCACGGACGATGCCTTGCCAGCGATTTTCATCTTTGTGACTGCCCGGGAGCATCCGTGCCGTGAACTCCGGATCATAAGTCGGCATTGGACCGGCTCCATGACGAATTTCATAGGCACGATGAACGGCGTAATTAATTATTTCGCCGTCATACCCAGCTGCTCTCAACATTTCCATAGTGAACTTCGGGAGAGTCCTAATCGCACTTACGTGGGGCTTTAACCCTGTTTCTGCGTCGGTCAGAACTCCATGTGAACATTCGACGACGGCTACGCCATCGCCTTTTAGAACCTCGCTCAAACTTTCTAAACGAAGCTTCTTGCCTACATCTTCGAATAAATCGAGACAATACGGCAGGAATCCGTCGTCATAAAGCAAATCAAGATTCTCGGCGATTAGCTCGGCGTCGCCAGGTAAACCATCTTCTCGAGAGATTCTGGCATACCTTTCTCTGTAATAATCGAGCTGTTTTTGGAGTTTAATGCGGATAATTTCGCGATCCTTAAGCTCGAAAGCCCGAATCGTTGCCGCTTTTCCGAGTGTTTTGAACATACGGTAGGCTTGCCCGACACCGGTCCCAATCGTACCACGAGGATTGCTCCCCCGCAGAAGTTCTTCAAGCTGAGAAGAAATCCGATGAAAAGGTGTGGCCGATATGCAAGCCGGATCGCAGGACAAAAGCGTAAACGGATCGTAGATCCCGAGTCGTTTTAAGGAATCCGACTCGTTACTGAGACCAACTGGCGAAATCACCATTTGCTCAGATAGAAAAGTTGGTACACCCTCAAACGTTCCGCAACCCCATTGTGAGAAATTGAAACTTTCTCCGTAGGAGGTGCGCACGCCGTGAGAGCCTTGTGCGCCACCGCGCTTGATAATGACTGAGGCGTCAAAATTGCGCGAGAGCGCGTGTACTACGCCGCCCTTGCCTCCATCACCTGGACCGAGATCAGTAACGACATAAATTTTCTCAAACATAACGCACCTCCTTAAAAGTCTTGTAAAACCAAATTGTTAACAGATCTTGATTACAGATACTCAATACGATCCGGAGATTCCACGGACTCTTCATCGCCAGAGGCTTCTCCCGGCTGAATCGGCCAGGTATCACCCTTGTTTGCGAAGATGTCGCCCGCTTTGGGAACCGGATGTGGCAACGCATGACGAAGTTTCGCCTGCGCGCCGATATCGATGTTGGAAAGCTGCTTGATCAGGTCAGCATCGCCGAACTTGCCGAGATGCTCTTTCAGACCAACCACTTCAATCGTCCCCTCGGTCAATCCGATGATAGCGGAAATGATCGCCGGCAATTGCCGGGTGGAATCGATGACGATAACGGACTTTTCGCCGCAAAGATCACGCCACAGCTCGAGCGTATCGCCGTAACTGTGATCGCGCATTACCAAAACGAATTGATGCGTTTTCTGCTTCAGCTCATTTACCATAGCCTTAACGGACGGAAGTTCACGGTGTATTCCTTTCAGCTCATTCTTAAAGATCTCGCTTCCGAAAATACGCCGAATCTCTTCTTCGCGCAAATGATTATGATAGGGTTCATCCGTAACGATGAAGTGATAGCCCTTAAGGCCGATACGATTGGTGTAAGCGTCGGTCAAATAAGCGCGCGCGAACATGGCATACTGAGGATCTTCCCCGTGATTACCACATCCACCGCGCTGAGGCGCCATTTCTTTGAGATAGTTCACAATCTTGGGTGCTTCCATCTCAAACTGAGGGCGGCACATGACGAAGTCATCGTCGCAATCGCCGAAAATGCCGAGACAAAGCTGCGGGTCATATCCGGGCAAAACCTTGGCTACGGCGTCGTATAACTCAGGGAGAACATTCATCTCCGTGTCGACTTCGCCGCCCATAGAGCCGGTGGTGTCGCAACTGACCTCGATGTCCATCGGACAGCCGAGCGTAGCAATCCACTTCTTCTGATGGGGGTTCAGGCGAATCTTGGAGAAACGAATCGGCCCAATAGCGGGATCGACAATTTCGCTGAGATGTCCGGTCCGCCGAGCGCGTTCTTCCGCCTGCCTGGTTACGTTGGTGCTCTGAGTCACGCCATAATCACGACGTGCCTGCCGGTAGCTATCTACCGAAAAAGTTTGGTGTCCCATCTTCAATCCTCCTTAATAGTTTTCCAAATGATGGTATCGCGATCGCGATAAGTAAAAGGATGATACTGAATCCCCCAACACTTTTTTACGAGTGTATAAAGGTCTCCATGAGCTTCCTCAAACGAATTGCGACCGAACTCCGAGAAATCCTTGAGCAGTTCAAGATATTCCTGCTCGGCGGGATCATCTCCAACAACAACCCAATCGAGAATAAACTTCGAAATAGCCTTGACGAAGTCGTTGGCCACCACATCAGCTATATCTCCAGAGAAGTTGTAGTAAATTAAACGGTGCTTTTCCGGCCCAATAAGATAATCATCGGGCGAGAAGATTGGGTATCTGGCAATAGGATTGTCCCCGGAAGCCGCTAACAGCTCAAAAAAGCCATAGAACTTCAGGAAACGCCCAAGAATCCAGATACTGGTACGGGTGTCGATTTCGGTTTTAGCGTGAAGCTTCGTCAAAGGGATTAACTTGCTGAGATCAATATCTGGTGTCGTGAAGACGTTAATACGTCGATCTCCCTGGGTAGATTCCATGAACGAAGACAATAGATTCGCAAATAGCCAGTCGTAGTGGGAGTTACTTCCGCCTTGATCCGCTTCAAACTTCGCCACCTGTTCTTCGAAAGAGCGCATAATATTGAATTTGCCGGCCTCCTCAGCGAGGATGTCGCCATCTTCAAATGTCTTCGCTACCTTCAAGATTACCAGCTGCTCGTCATCTATCGTGCCAAGGTAGATACGGAACTTCGGGGCTTCGCCAATGCGAGACCCCACTTCGATATTCCTGACTCTCAATCTAATCACTTCCTTTCCATAGTAGAATCAAGACATTAAATAACTATGCCCCGCGTACGGTGCATTGTTCATATTTTAGCATATCAGAGCGAAAAAGTCAAGGGAAGCATCTCTGGGCTTAGTCTGTTATTCGCAGGTAATACTGCAAATCTTCTCTTTTCCAGTTATCAAGTACGAAATCGTGGAGTATCTTTGATGGCTTCTTTTTTACCGTAAAAATGGTATAAAAATATCCCTCTATTTTGATGAGGGATTTAACAGACATTTACAGGTTAAGAAATAGTTGAAAAATATTTTACAACCTGAATGGTGGAGTATGCGGGACTTAAACCCGCGACCTCCGCAATGCGAATGCGGCGCTCTATCAGCTGAGCTAATACCCCAGTGCTTCTATTATAGCACATTTTAGATGCCTGGAACAGGGAATTTTTTGGTGAGAGATTCTACTTCGTTCCTGATGGCGGCGAAATCTTCGGCGTAAGTTTCTAGATTATCTTCTGTCTCGGCTTTGACACAAATATCGGCAACTTGCTTCATGAAACCGGCAAGCTCTTTCATTTCTTTGATACCAAGGCCGCGAGTAGTGATGGCTGGAGTGCCAAGACGTACGCCGGATGGGCGGAAAGCGCCACCTTTATCGGTTGGAAGAGCATTGGCGTTTAAGGTGAGTCCGACCATATCGAGGGCTTTTTCATAAATTTTGCCGTCAATACCGAAAGATTTCTGCATGTCGACGAGGATTAAGTGGTTTTCGGTGCCACCACCTTGCAAAATAAACCCACGATTTTTAAGCTCGTCGGCTAGGGTTTTGGCGTTTTCGACAATTTTTGTAGCGTAATCTTTGAACTCTGGTTTTAACGCTTCACCGAAAGCAACTGCTTTTGCCGCAATGATATGTTCTAGTGGGCCACCCTGGGTACCAGGAAAGACTGCGCGGTCGATCAAAATAGGGATGTTTTTGAGGGTTTTTTCTGGTTTTTTGAGTGGGGAAGCAACGTTGCCCTTCGATAAGATGAGGCCGCCACGTGGGCCACGCAGTGTTTTATGTGTAGTAGTGGTCATGACGTCGAAGCCAAAATCGAGTGGATTTGGATGAATCCCGCCAGCAATGAGTCCAGCTACGTGTGCCATGTCTGCCATTAGGAGGATTTCGTGGCCGGCTTTTTTGGCGGTTTTGTCACGAATTTCTACCACGCGTTTAAAATCTGGGATTTTCATAAAAGCGGAGTAGCCAATTAGGATAATCTTTGGCGAGTGCTCCATGGCGAGGCGTTCAAGCTCGTCGTAGTCAATGTCGCCATCTTTAGTGACGCCATAGCCGATAAAATTATAGATGTGGGCGCTAAGCGTGACTTTGGCGCCATGGGTGAGGTGCCCGCCAGCCGGAAGTGACATGCCAAGCACGGTATCACCTGGTTCTAGCCAAGCAAAATACACTGCATTGTTGGCTTGGGCGCCAGAGTGAGGTTGCACATTAGCGTGATCGGCGTGGAACAATCGGCAGGCACGGTCGATACACAAGCGTTCAATGCGGTCGATATTAGTTTGTCCACCGTAATAGCGATAATTTGGTAAAATTTCTTCGGCGATCTTGTCTTCGCTCCATTCTTTGTCGCCGTAACCGGTGCCTTTGAAATTTGGATAGCCTTCAGAATATTTGTTGGTTAAAATTGAGCCCATCGCTTCTAAAACTTCAGCGGAGACGTAGTTTTCGCTAGGAATAAGTTCTAAGCCTTTTCTTTGGCGGTTTTTTTCTTGATTTATCAAATCAAATACGATATCTTTCATGAAATCTCCTTATTTAAGTGAATATTTAGAAATGACATAGGCTAGATCATTTTCGGAACCTTTCTTTATGATTTGCTTAACGTATTTGGATTTGTCGAAGGCTGGGAAAAAAGTGTCGGCGCTCGTGGTAGAGTTGATTTCGGTAAGATAGAGGTTTTTGGCATATGGAAGAGCAAGTTTATAAATGGCGCCGCCGCCGATGATGAAAAATTCTTCGTCTGAGTTTTGGTGTTTTTTGAGAAAATCGATTAAATTAGGAATAATTTTGACGGAGCTTGGGAGATTCTTGGGATTTCGTGAAGCGACGTAATTTTTGCGACCGGGGAGTGGATTGCCGATGCTGTCGAAAGTGGCTCTGCCCATAATGACTGGATGTCCTAGAGTGGTATTTTTGAAAAATTTCATGTCTTCTTTGATACTGAAAACAAGCTTGCCGTTTAGCCCGAGTTCGTTGTTTTTACCGATGGCTGCAATGATGTTGAACATTTTACTCCGTAACTGGCATACTGATTGTGCCGAGATTTTTATAATTCTTAAGTTTGATATCTTTGAGTTCGCGCGAGCTGTCGAAAGCGTGAAAATCTTTAATTTCGGGATTAATCCAGAGGGTCGGGGCTTTAGGAAGGGTGCCGTTTTTGATGGCTTCGTCGTAGCGAGCGATTTGCTCCTTGATGCCGTCGATTTGGTTTTCGTAGATATGGGCATCATTTGTGATAAAAGTGAATTGACCAGGCTTTGCGCCGATGATGTGAGCAATTAGGTAGCAAAGGGTGGCGTATTGCACGATATTAAATGGTAGTCCTAGCGGAACATCAGATGAACGAGAGGTTACGAGCAGATTTAGGCGGCCATCGATGAGGTTCCATTGCGAGTTCCAGACGCAAGATGGTAAGGCAGCAGTGGGGAGCCATTCGTTTTGCCAGAGACTCATGACCATGCGGCGGTTGCCAGGGCTTTGTTTTAAGGTCTCGATGAGGTTGTCAATAAGATGATAGCGATTGACAATCCAGCCATAGGCAGTGCCGATGGTGTGAGCGAAGTCGGTCTTTGGCTCGTCTGGATGTGATTTAGCGAAGATTTCGTTGATGTTTCGCCCCTGATAAGTGCCGTCTTCGGCGATTTCCCATTCGTCCCAGATTTTGATGCCACGCTCTTTAAGCCAACGGACATCGTTTGAAGCTTGTTGATAAATCCAAAGCATTTCGAGCGTGGCGGTCTTGAAGGCGACTTTTTTTGAGGTGAGGATGGGGAACTCTTCTTCGAGATTGAATTGTAAAACCTGGTGAGGTAGACGGATGGTTTTAGCCTCTGATGCCCCCTGAGCGGTATGATCTGGAATAGCCAAGGATGCAGCATCGGTGCGATGATCGGACTTTTGATAATTTATGATTTTTTCACCATTTTTAAGGATGCGACGACAGAGGTCGATATACTGATCGTCAAATTTGCTCATTTTTGCCTCCTGATTAATAGTTTCAGTATAGCATACATTGACTTTTTTGGCAAAGTGTGCTATAATATAAGAAATACTACAATATTGGGAAGCGAAATGAAAGCTAAATATATTGGAATGATTTTATTATCCAGTTTTATCGGGATAATACTTAACCCGGAGATTTTGACGGCATCGGACTCGATTGTGGTCGCTGATTTGGATCAGAGTGTGATGACGGAGACTGTGATTTTGGCGCCAGAGACGTCGGCGACTCCGGTGGTGAATAATGTTGCCGTAAGGACGGTTGTTACGAAAACCGCCGCCGTGAAGGTTGCTGCAGTAAAGACTACTGACCAGATTAAGTTTGCTTGGGGTGCGCAAACTCTTAAAAATGCTAGCTCGACTGAAGTTGATGCTGGGGCGGACGCGATGAAATCTGAGCGTTTGATTTGGGCGCATAATAATACGGCGTTTAACAATATTAAGAACTTGAAAATCGGCGATACTTTTGCCGTGACTCTTAATGGGGTGACGAAAAAATATAAAGTAGCGGCGAATCCGATTGACGGAACTAAAGGCATAACCGCAAAAGTGATTAATGTGAATAGAGGTGAGCTTTATCATGAGCAGATTGGTAATTTTTATACTAGTGCGCTTGAAAAAGGATGGAAGCATGAACTCGTGCTGATGACTTGTGCGGGTACGAATGGATCGCATCGCTACATTGTAGTGGCGGACGAAATATAAAGCTTTACAATTTAGTTTGCCACGTGTTATACTGGTTATATTAAAAGGAGGTGTGTAGTAAATGTGCACGGGTGTGCGTTTTAGTGACGATAAAGGTAATATGTATTTCGGCCGAAATTTAGATTGGTCAAATGGGTATGGCCAAGAAGTCATTATAACCCCGAGGGGATTTTCGTATAATTCGGCGTTTTTGGGGAATTTGAGCCTAAAGCAGGGCGCAATTATAGGGATGGCGGTAGCAGAAGCAGGCGTGCCGCTTTATTTTGATTGTTACAATGAGTCCGGTTTAGGGATTGCGGGGCTAAATTTTCCTGGTTATGCTAAATATGAAGCGGCGGAGGTTGGTGGCAAGACTAATGTGGCGGCTTATGAGTTTCCGCTCTTTGTGGTCATGAATTATGCTACTGTAAAAGAGGCGAAGGCGGCACTAAAAAATGTTGCGATTGTGGCAAAGCCGATTAATGACAAATATCCAGTATCGGAGCTGCATTTTATGATCAGTGACGGAGAAGAATCTATCGTTGTTGAGTACACTGAAAAGGGCATGGAAATTTTTGATAATCCGGTGGACGTGCTCACCAATCAGCCTGGTTACGCTTGGCACAAAGAAAACTTACGAAATTATCTAAATTTGTTCTCGCAAATGCCAAAAGAGGTAAAATGGGGCGATAAAGCTAAGATGACGGCTTTTGGCTCAGGTTCTTTGATGCGCGGAATACCGGGTGATTATTATTCTACTTCACGTTTTGTGCGCGTGGCGTATCTCAATACGCATTATCCTGTTAAGACGACTGAAGAAGAAAATGTTTCTAGGTTGTTTCACACTCTTACCGGAGTGGCGATGATTGACGGCGCGGCGCAGATGGCTAATGGTGAGTATGAAAAAACTGTTTATACTGGTGGTTATTCTGCCTTGGCGAAAGCTTACTATTACAATACATATGAAGATCCGGCGATTAAAACAGTTAAAATGGGAGATTACGCTTTGGATGGAGCGGATTTAGTACAGGCTAATTCATGATAAAAAGATTACTGCATTTTGTGATTGCGATAGTAGTACTCGTAGGCGCTGCTGTTTGGGGATACAATGCGGTAATCAATAGACAAATAAACATTAATAAATGGTTTACGTCGGGGCAGATGTTAGGGGTGGATGTATCTTCCTATCAGGAAGATGTGGATTTCAAGAAACTCAAAGAGCAGGGCGTGAGGTTTGCTTACATTAAGGCGACGGAGGGGGTGACTCACGTAGATGAGAGTTTTCGGCAAAAATGGGCGGATGCGGCGGAAGCCGAGGTCATAGCGGGGGCATATCATTTCTTTTCGTATAATGTGAGCGGGGCGGAGCAAGCAGAAAAATTCATCGAGGTGGTGGGGGCGCTCGATGGCAGGCTGATTCCGGCGGTGGACATGGAACTTTCTATTGAGGAAGTAAAAAATCCGCCGGAAGTTTCTGTTGTAGTGAAAGGTTTGAAGGCGTTTCTTGCGGTGATTGAAGAAAAATACGGTGTAAAGCCACTGATTTATGCACAAAAAGACTATTATGACAAATATCTTGCGGCAGATTTTGCGGAATACCCTAGGTGGGTAAGGAATGTATTTTATCCAGTTTATATAGATATGGGCGATGATTGGGCCGTTTGGCAATATAATGATCATGGCGAACTCCAGGGTTATGGTGGGGAAAAATACATAGATTTGAATGTGATAAATGGAAACTTTGGGCTGGATAAGTTGAAGTATTGAGAGTGGACTTGTATAAAATGCGCTTTTATGATATAATGAGAGTAGTTTCATAAGAAAGCACATTTTGTTTTGAGAAAGGGGGTAACTGCATGTTACAGCAATCATTGAATGATTTTGTCACTAGTTGGAATAGAAATCATCTTAACGTGAAATTTGCCTTGGTCACGATGCCGGTAATTGAAAGACCGGTGAGTGTAGAGGTGAGATTTGCGGCTGATAGGTACGTCAAATTTATTTCTGAAGAAGAGTATGAGAAGTTGAAAGTCAAGGTGGCGGTAACTTCTAAAGGGACTATGTTTGTCGCGACAGATTATTTTCTGTTTGCTAGGGGCATCATTGAAATTAAAATAGCTTCGATTTCGGATGCTTATAGTATAAACATAGTTGCGAATACTTTGAAGTGGGTCGGTGATAGGTTTTTCCCGAAAACTAGCTAATGTGATTAAACGTGATTGTATATTGTAGTCAAAGTCTAAAGCGTAAGGCTCACTGATATAGTGGGCCTGTTTTTTTGGGGGGCAAAAAAATGGAGCCGCGAACCGGGTTTGAACCGGTGACCTCATCCTTACCATGGATGCGCTCTACCAACTGAGCTATCGCGGCGTACCGTCTTTGCTTGTAAAAGCGTATTTTCATTATATCACATCTTATTAAAATATGAAATAGAATATATGACGATAATTGAAAAGGTTGGCTACAGAAAGGCCATACATATTGACTTTTATGGTGTTTTGTGCTATAATAGAAAATGTAGGTTACTACAAAAACGCATGCAATTTAGTGAAAAAGGAGGGTAAGCATGAGTTCTTTAAGAAACAAAGGGATGCTTTTATTGGCTTTGGTGGCAATGGTTATTGGACTTATTGTACCGATGAATGTTTATGCTGCAACTGCAAAGGATGCGGCAGAAGGGTTACTCGAAAAGCAAATCGACTTTATCGATTCTCATATTGAATGGGCAATTGAAATTGGCGATAGGATTGAGGCCAAATATGGTAGCAAGCCACCAATTACGAGTGTTCTCGCTCAGTCTGCATACGAATCAGCTTGGGGCAAAAGCGATTTCTGCTTAAACCATAAGAATGATTTTGGCATAGGCGGCAAATCGGCTCCAAAAGATTTTTCGACACATTATGAAAGTTGGGAATACTACTACCAGCTTATAGCAACAAGAGAAGATTATGTGAAAAATGGTTCACTTAAATCAGAAAACACTTATGAGTATATAAACGCTTTAATTGATGGTGGGTATTGTACCGACGATGAATACCTAGAGGATATTTTATCTATTGCAAATAAGATAAAGCCTTATGTTGTAGCCAAAGAAGCTGAAATTCGTGCTATACACGATGTTTAAAAGCCCTAGTTTATACGGTCGCAAGCGCGGCCGTATTTTTTTGTGTTATGGTGCTGGAAGTAGGACAGTCATTTCGCTAAAGCGAAACGACAACGTCGGGCGTCGGTTCGGAGTATAACAAACAAGTTTGTTATACTCACTCACCTCCTACGACGTCCGAACCTACGGTTCTCGTCCTACTTGCCTAGAATCAGAATTAAAATAAGACCCTTCGGGTCTAATTTTAATTCTGGTGCTGGAAGTAGGACTCGAACCTACGAAGGCCGAAGCCGAGAGATTTACAGTCTCTTGTCATTGCCACTAGACGATTCCAGCACTGTAATCATTATACACGTTAAATTCGTTTTTGTCCAGTATGTGGCTTGGTGATTTTTGGTTTATCTGTGGTTTTTGGGGCTGGAGCTCTACTAGCTTCTTTGCGACGAGCGGTGGCTTTTGACAGACGACGTTTTTTAGCTTCGTTATCTCTGGTGATTTGCTCTTCGATGCGCGCGGTGGTGGTGGCGGAGCTTGCGGCATCGCCAGCGGCCTCGTAAATGGCTAAGATTTGACGTAGCGTAGAAACGGAAGGATCTAGCTCGTATGCATTTTCTAGAGCTTCGATAGCTTTTTTAGTATTTCCGAGCTTTTCTTCAGCTTTGGCGAGAGCCATATAGCGAGCTGGAACATCGCCCTCAGCTTCGATGGCTTGGAGAAAAGCCATCTCTGCCTTTTCGTATTCGCCAATTTCGAGATAAATCAGGCCTGCATTATGAATAGAAGCCGGATTGTTGTCGAGTGACTGAGCGATTTCAAAGCACTCTACGGCTTCTTCGTAGCGTTGGCCTTTGGCATAGAGAATGCCCAGGCGGTTGTAGGCGGCGGCGTTCTTTTCGTCAAACTTTAGGATGGTAAGTAGGGCTTTTTCGGCGCGGAACGGCTTACGTTCGCGCATGGAAGTTTGAGCGACTTGCCAGAGTTTTTTCATTTGGGCTTTGTATTTTGGAGATTTCTCTTCTTCCTTTTTTGGTTTTGGCTCCAAAGGGAAGAAAAAAGACAGGTAAACTGCAAAAACCAAAATCACAAAAACTGCAATCATAATCATATTATATCAAATCTGCAACTAAATGCAATTTTATGTGGCCGTTGCGAGAGATATTATCGTAGGCGGTGAGAAAACCTGGAAGTTTTTTGATAAAAATTTGGTTGTTGGTCTTAAAATACGATTTATAAAGCATTTCGATAGTGACACCGAGAATGTTTAGGGTATATTCACGGACGCCATCTTTTTTCTTGCAAATTTCTTCAGCGAGTGCAGGAAGGTCGGCTGGTTTTGCAACGATAAGTTTTTTTGCGAGATTTTTGATTTTAGCGTCAGCTAAGATATCGCCGTCAACCAAGGTGATGGTTTTCAAAAAATAAAGAGAAGCGCGGCTTAGAATAGTGGGAAGAAGTTTGGAAGGCTGGTCGGTGATGAGTAAAAAATGAATTTTGTCGCCAGGCTCCTCGAGGCTTTTCAGGAGGGCATTGGCGGCGTCTGGACCAAGCTTGTCGGCTGGACGGATGATAATAAAACGGTCGCTGGTTTGTTTGGTAGATAATTTTGATAAAACGTCGCGCACTTGTTCGATAGTGATGGTGGATTTGTCTTGAGGCTCCAATGTAAGCGCGTTTTTGATGGTGAATTCTGTGTTTTCTGGTAGAGCAAAAACTGCGGTGGAAGTTTTTTTGGCGATGTTTTCTATTTCGGCGACAGAATTAAAAAACATGGTTAAAATTCTCTGGCATTTTTACTTCAAAAACTTTGCGAATGCCGCCAGGTAAAGTGATTTCAAGCTTGCCGGCATGAAGATAGAGGCGGTCGGCTGGTTCGGTGCCGTAGACTGGGTCGCCAAGAATTGGGTGACCGAGATATTTCATATGAACTCTAAGTTGATGGGTGCGCCCAGTCGTAGGACGGAGTTCGACTAAAGAATGTGTGCCGTCAGTTTTTAGAACTTTGTAAAAAGTTTCGGCTGGTTTGCCATTCGGGTCGACCCTGAAGGTGGTCGGACGCTTTAAGTCACGCATCATAGGTAGATCGATGCGAGCCTCGTCTAACTTTGGTTGACCAGAAACTACAGCGTAATAGGTTTTGTGCGTTTTGCGCTCCTGGAATTGGCGACGTAAAAAGCTCTGAGTTTCTTCGTTTTTGGCTAAGATAATGACTCCAGAAGTGTCGCGGTCTAGTCGGTGAACGATGAGACCGTATTTGGCAAGGGTGGCTTCTGGGCAATATTCGCCTTTAAATTCGGAGAGAAGCCCAGCCGGCTTGTTTACGACTAGGACATTGTCGTCTTCATAAACGGTTTCTGGTACAAGGTCAGTATTTTTCATGATTTCTGGGACCTTAAGGTCGATTTTGACACCACGGGGGAATTTTGTGTTTGGTTTAGTGACGAGCTCGCCGTCGATGGCAACGAAGCCGCTCTCGATAAATTTCTGAAGGGTGGAACGGTTGTAGCTCTTGTAAATCTCTTTCATTAAGAGGTCTAGTCGCACTTTTTCTTCTGGCGCATCTTCGGTTGGCAAAATACGGTCGCCGTTAATAACGCGCGACATTTCTGGTTTACTGAATTTTTTGCCGGTCCGAATCATATATCTCCTTATTATATCATACTTATGTTAAAAAGTCAATTTGCAAGGGGTGATTTTAACGTAGATGGAAGGCTTTCTGGACTTCGTGAAGCTTTGCGTTTGCGACTTCATTAGCGTATTTTTCGCCTTTTTCGAGAAGCGCGTAAACTTCGGCGTCGGAAATTTCGGAAAGCTTAGCTTGGAAGATGGTGAGCATTTCGGAGACACTTTCGGCAACTTTTTTCTTAAGATCGCCATAGCGGGTTTGGCCGGCCCAAGTGGAAATAACATCCTGAAGTGGAACGCCAGTGATGAGTGATTCGATCTGGAGCAGGTTGGAAATGCCAGGTTGTTCAAACATGTCGAATTTGATAACGCCAACCGAATCGGTGGTTGCAGACATGATTTTTTTGGCGGCTTTTGCCGGGTCGTCGTCTAGCATAATTTTGGAATTCTCGGCTTTGGTGGACTTGCTCATCTTCTTTTCTGGATTTACAAGGTCGCGAATACGAATGCCGTCGGAGACGCCCATAAACTTGACTTGATCGGCGGTTTTTGCCGGAATGGTGAAAATTTCGCCAAAACGATTATTGAACCTGGTGGCGAGATCACGGGTGAGCTCGATGTGCTGGAATTGGTCCTCACCAAGCGGGATAAATTCGGCACTATATAGCAAAATGTCAGCGGCCATAAGGATTGGATAATCGAAAATACCAACATTACAGGATTCTTGACCTTTGGACTTTTCTTTGAATTGAATCATGCGGGAAGTTTCGCCCATGGTGGCGACGCAATTTAAAATCCAACAAAGCTCACTATGAGCTGGAACATAACTCTGTCGATAAATGTGGACGTTCTCATTGATTTTAAGGCCGGCAGCTAAATAGCACTTAATGGTTCGGATGATGTTTTCTTGAAGGTCGCCGTCGATGTCGGAGATAATCGAATGAAGATCTGGCACGAAAATGTTGACTTGATATTCGCTGGACCATTTATTGGCGAGCCTGACCATTGGGAGCATGGCCCCGAGGTAATTACCTAGAGTTAATACTGAATTAGATCTGATGCCGGTTAAAATTGTTTTCATGCTTCCATTTTATCACATGTCGTGGTAAAATAAAATTGTTGGGGCGTTAGCTCAGCTGATTAGAGTGCTTCGATGGCATCGAAGAGGTCATGAGTTTGAATCTCATACGCTCCACCATTTTTTATGTTTGTTTTTACGCGTTTTTGATATAATTGGAATAAGAAAGGAGCGGTATGTTTAATTTAAAAGACAATGTAGCAGTAGTTTCTGGTGCGTCGAGTGGACTTGGTGTACAGATGGCGAGGGCTTTTGCAAAACAGGGGGCGAATCTTATGCTTCTTGCAAGACGAAAGGAACGCCTAGATGAATTAGCTAAGAAATTAAGCGACGAATTCGGCGTAAAAGTTTTGACGGCAAAGTGCGATGTAACTTCGACCGAAGACATTGACGCCTCGGCAAGGCTTGCAGAAAAAGAGTTTGGTAAAGTGGATATTCTACTAAACTGCGCTGGTGCTTCCAAAGATAAAGGCGTGATTGAAATGACCGATGAGGAATGGGATTTTACAATCGCGACAGACGAGACTAGTGTATTTAAAATGACACGTGCATTTGCAAAAATTATGCAAAAGAACCATTACGGGCGCATTATTAATATTGCATCGATGTATGGACTAGTTGGAAATACGAAAATTCCTACAATCGCATACCATACTTCAAAAGGTGCCGTAGTGAACTTTACACGAGCCGCAGCTGCAGAACTTGCGGCGGATGGTATTACTGTAAATGCAATCTGCCCAGGATACTTTGAAACCGAATTAACCGAAGCCGTGCTTAATACGCCGGATTTTCAAGAATTTGCAAAAGAGCATGTGCCAATGAAGCGCTACGGTAAACCAGGTGAGCTTGATGCAGCAGTAGTATTCTTGGCTTCGCGAGAAGCATCATATGTCACCGGTGCGATTTTGCCGGTGGACGGTGGTTACGTAGCTGTATAAAAGAGAGGAGCTCTATGAAAACTAAATACGATGGGACTAAAACTTACGAAAATTTAAAAAAGGCATTTGCTGGAGAAAGCGAGGCGCGCAATAAATACGATTTCTTTGCGTCAAAAGCAAAGAAGGATGGGTTTGAACAAATTGCAGCCATTTTTGCAGAAACGGCATTAAATGAAAAAGAACACGCTAAACTGTGGTACAAGGAGCTTCGTGGCGGCGCGGTTGAAGACACAGACATAAATCTAGAGGCGGCTGCGGCGGGTGAGAATTATGAGTGGACGGACATGTACGCGGAGTTTGCGAAAACGGCGCGCGAAGAAGGCTTCCTGGAACTTGCCAAAAAATTTGAGGGTGTAGCGGCGATTGAAAAGACGCATGAAGAGCGCTACCTGAAGCTACTTAAAAATGTGCGTGAGAAAAAAGTTTTCTCGAAAGATGGTGACGCAATTTGGGTATGTAGAAATTGTGGACACGTAGTAATTGGAAAAACCGCACCAGAAGTTTGTCCAGTTTGCAATCACCCTTTGGGCTATTTTGAAATAAAAGCCGAAAATTATTAAAAAATATGATATAATAGAATGGTCAGCCGACTTAGCTCAGTTGGTAGAGCAACGGTTTTGTAAACCGTAGGTCGTCGGTTCAAGCCCGACAGTCGGCTCCATGAGAGAAAATAAAATTGGACGCTTGCGTCCATATTTTGTTTTCCGAATGGAGTAGGCTGTACGAAGTACAGTCGGCTCCATTCTAGAAACAAATTCGGATGTTTAACTCCGAATTTTTTTGATTATGGTATAATGGTTGTTATGGATATATTTTTAGGTGTGATGGGGGTAATAATAATTTTGCTGTTAGTGGTTTTAATCGTAAAAAAACCAGCTGAGCGGGGTGAGTCGGCAGACTTTAAAGCAATGGAAGAACGCTTGATTAGAATGGAGGGAGAAGTCGCAAAAATAAACCCAGAAATTGACCGGAACTTTCGCGAAAACCGAAAAGAAATTGCAGAAAATCTCGAACGAATGCAAAATGGCAATGAAAAAAAATTAGAACAGATGCGCGAAACTGTTGATGAAAAGTTGAAGGCCTCAGTAGAAAAACGGTTTAATGAGAGTTTTAAATCGATTTCGACGCAACTTACGCAAGTTTATCAAGGCCTTGGCGAAATGAAAAATCTCGCGAATGGCGTGGGTGACCTTAAAAAAGTGATGGAGGGGGTAAAGACACGCGGAATTTATGGCGAAGTTCAACTCGGCGCGATTATCGAGGACTCTCTGAACAGGTCGCAATACGAAGAAAATGTAATTACGAAGCAAGGTTCGAGTGATCGTGTAGAATTTGCGGTTAAGATGCCGGGCAAGGAGACGGATGTGTATTTACCAATCGATTCAAAGTTTCCAGTAGAGAATTATTCGCGGTTAATCGCAGCGTATGACAAGGCAGATAAAGCAGAAATTCTGACTTACCAAAAAGCGTTAGCTACTGATGTAAAAGAACAAGCGAAAAAAATCTCTGTTAAATACTTGGATCCACCGAAAACTACGGATTTTGGAATTATGTTTGTGCCTACGGAGTCTTTATATGCGGAAATCATTCGGATTCCTGGACTATCTGATGAGATTCGTCAAAAATATAACATTACGATTGCGGCGCCATCGACGCTTCCAGTAATGCTTTCTGGGCTCCTCATGGGCTTTAGAACGATTGCGATTGAAAAACGTTCGGCGGAAGTCTGGCAAACGCTCGGTGCGGTAAAAACTCAGTTTGGGAAGTTTGGTGATTTGCTTGAAGGGGTACAAAAGAAACTTCAGGAGTCTGCAAATAAAATTGAATCTGCAAAAACTACATCGAGACAAATAGAAAGAAAGCTAAAAGATGTAGAAGAGCTTCCGGATGCGGAATCAGTAAAATTGATAGGCGAAATTTAGAAACTACGTATTTTATTGAATGGAAAGAGTCGGAAGGAGACTGGGCCGATAATGCGACAATATGGAATCGTGCCGAGACCATTTCGAGAATCCCAGGAATTAGAGCCTTCACGATTATCACCCGAGACGAATAACTCGCCGGCTGGTACAACCGTATCTACTTCGCCAGTAGTATACTCCTTTGGGCCATCGGTTTCGGATTTGCGCCAGATTGTGTCGTAAACGAAACCATCAGGATGCTCGTCGTTATATATGGTCATAAGGCCATCTTTTACGGTTACGCGTTCGCCTGGAAAAGCAATAACACGTTTAATTATGTATTGGTCTTTGACTCCGTTTGGAACGTTGCAGGTGGTAGGGTTTTTAACGCCAGCTTCTTTGTATTCTGCAACAAGTTTTTCGTCTTCGTTAACAAAAACGATGATTTGTCCGCGTTCTGGAACGTATTCTTGGCCTAAAAAGTGCGCCCATGATACGGCGGCGCGATTGACAATAACACGGTCGTCGTTATGTAATGTATTTTCCATGCTAACACCTACGACGTTGTACGAACGGTAAATGTAAGTATTAAGAAAAAGCGTGCCGAGTACGATTACGACGATGAAACTCCCAAGATTCAAAGCGTCTTTTACAAGGGGATGTTTTTCGAAGAAGTTTGTTTTCATTTTTCGATTATATCACTTTTAAGTTTATTTTAAAATATTTGATATAATATATAGGTATGGTAGATTTTGTATTAGCAAGAAAATCACGTAATATTGCATCAAACCTGATGCACGTATTCTTGAATATTTTACTTGGAATTGGTTCGGTTTTGATCACGGTTTTTAGCGGCTCGCCACTACTTGGCGTTTTGCTAGTTTTGGTATCTAAATGGCGAGTTTTTGCAGTACGAAGTCGCTATATTTGGTTGAATCTTAAATCAAATCTAGTGGATTTGATTGTAGGAATTAGCGTAGTTTTAATATCATATTATTCTGGAACAGCACTTCTTCCGGTACATTTTATACTAATGGCCTTTTATACGGTGTGGCTACTATTTATTAAACCAGGTTCTAGTGAAGCAATGAACCTCGCGCAATCGCTCATTGCGGTTTTTATGGGCATTACTGCGAGCACATTTCTAACAACAAATACGAATGCGATGGTTCTGGTGCTTTTGGCGTTTTTGGTGGGATATGCCGCCAGTAGGCACGTTTTAGTGCAGACGGATGATGGCGATTTCACATTGACGACTTTGGTATGTGGTTTAATCTTCGCGGAAGTGGCATGGCTTTCAGATTCTTGGGCAATCATATATTCGTTCAATGGTACAGGGATTAGGATTCCTCAAATGTCGATTATTCTAACTATCTTTGCATTTGTATATAATTATGCAAGACAGGCAATGGTGAGATATCAGAATGATTTTCGTTTTCGGAACATTGCTGGACCGGTGTTTTTTGGGATGGCCTTAGTTGGCATTATAGTAATATTCTTTAGTAATCCAATATTTAATATATAAGGAGTAAATATGAAGGAAAAAGTAGAAGAAAAACTTAATTCTGATGCGCCGGCAAAAAAGGTGGCCGACAAAAAGCCGGAATCTGGCGAGAAACCTAAGTCCAATGTACTTGCGGTGACGCTTGCTAGTGTGGCAATCGTGCTATCGGGGACTAGTGCGGTGTTCTCGTATCTCAGCTATGAAAAGGCATCAACTCCAATTACATTTCTGAATTCTGGGACGGATGGCAATTCGGTAAATTTTGTAGAAGGTTCGGTATCGGACATAGTAGATAAGGTGTCTGAGAGTGTAGTCTCGATTGTTACATCAGTTAAAACGATGAGCTATTTTGGGCGAAGTTCGGAAAGTCAGGCGGCCGGAACAGGTATTATTGTGACGTCGGACGGGTATATTTTGACGAATAAGCATGTGATTGAGGGTGCAACGAAAATTTCCGTAGTGCTTGATGACGGAACGACTTATACGGATGTGAAGGTGGCAGCTACGGATCCTCTAAATGACGTGGCGTACTTAAAGATTAGCGGCGTTTCTGATTTGAAAGCAGCTACACTTGGGAATTCAAAGACTATTAATGTTGGACAGCAAGTGATTGCTATTGGCAACGCTCTTGGACAATATCAAAATAGCGTAACTTCTGGTATTGTTTCTGGAACTGGACGCTCGCTTACGGCTACGGATTCTACTGGCATGATGAGTGAAACCTTGACCGATATGATTCAAACTGACGCGGCGATTAATTCTGGCAACTCTGGTGGGCCACTCGTAAACGCGGCCGGTGAAGTGATTGGTATCAATACAGCAACTTCGTCGTCAGCAGAAAATATGGGTTTTGCAATTCCGATTTCTTCTGTGAAGGGCATGCTTTCTCAATTGATCGAGAAAGGCGAGGCGTCTAGGGCGTATATCGGGGTGTATTCAACGGAAATTACTCCTGAACTTGCGAAGCAAAACAACTTGCCAGTAAGCGCAGGGGCATATCTTTATACTTCGGCTAAATATTCGGCGATTATTTCTGGCTCACCGGCGGAAAAGGCTGGATTAAAGAACAAAGATATTATTACTGCTGTAAATGGCGTAAAAATTGGCTCGGCTGGTTCATTGTCGTCGCTAATCGGTGAATATAAGCCTGGTGACACAGTGCAGCTCACAGTGATTCGCGATGGTAAAGAAATTGCAGTAAATGTTGAACTTGGCGCAAGCCCAGAGCAAAATTAACGACTAGAGCTTCTTGAACCCGAGGATAAAACCTCGGGTATCTATGAGCTGATACTTTGTGGATGCATATTTTATGATGGATTTATGCTGGCAAGGGTCGGCTTCGAGGATTAAAAACTCTGAGTTTGACGTGTCAATCAACTCTTTGATAAGAGCAAGGCCGTGGTCATCGGCGTAAAGGGCTAGGTCGGGCTCTTTTTTGAGAGATTCCTTATCGAGCCAGTCCCATGATGTATCGACGTAGGGAAGATTTGCTACGATTATATCTGGGGTAAAATTGACATTTTTGAGTAAGTATGATATAATGAAAGATATAGGAGCGTCGTGAGTGGCGGCGTTTTTTTGTGCAACTTCTATGGCTTTTTCTGAGACATCGGAAGCGTAAACTTTGGCTTCTGGGAGCTCAAGTGCGAGCGTGGTTGCAATACAGCCGGAACCGGTGCCCACGTCTAGGATGATTGGAGTTTCTGGTAAAACTCGCTTTGATGGCCTGACGCCTGGAAGGTACGATTTCCCGGCAAGGTTTAAGACCATATCAATAAGCTGCTCTGTCTCGGGGCGAGGAATTAAAACATCTTGCGTAATTAGAAAATCACGGCCATAAAAATCTTGTTTATTTTGTAAGTTCGCGCTCATTCTTGATCAATTCGGAAATTAAATCGTCGATATCGCCGTCCATAGCTGCAGGGATATTGCTGCGGGAGTAATGAATACGGTGGTCGGTAATACGGTCTTGTGGGAAATTGTAAGTGCGGATTTTTTCGGAACGATCGCCGGTACCAATGAGAGACTTACGAGTTTCGCTGGCGTTTTTCATCTCCTCTGCTTTTTTACGTTCTAAAAGCCTGGAGCGTAAAATGTTCATTGCTTTAACGCGGTTTTGTTGTTGCGAGCGTTCGTCTTGCATTGCCACAACGAGCCCAGTAGGGAGGTGGGTAATACGGACTGCTGAATCAGTAGTATTGACGCCCTGACCACCATGACCACCAGAACGATAAATGTCGATTCGGAGATCTTCTGGGTTGATTTCGAGATCCTCTTCGGCGGCCTCTGGAAGTACTGCTACCGTGGCGGTGGAAGTATGGATGCGACCTTGTGATTCGGTAACGGGGACGCGTTGAACACGATGCACGCCACCTTCAAATTTAAGCAGTCCATAGGCATTATCACCGGAGACTTTGAATATGATTTCTTTCATGCCGCCAGCTTCGTTTTCATTTTTTGAAATAAGTTCGAATTTAAGTCCGTGGGATTCGGCATACTTAAGGTACATACGGTAGAGCTCGCCTGCAAAAAGAGAAGCTTCATCGCCACCGGCGCCGGCGCGGATTTCGATAATGGCCGGTTTATCATCGGTAGGATCGCGAGGAATCAATAATTCTTCGAGCGTAGATCTCATGGTTGGGAGCTCGGATTTTATGCGCTCAATATCTTCTTTTGCGATTTCGGCAAGTTCTGGATCCTGAAGCAACGTTTCGGCTTCCGCTAAGTTTTCTTCGGATTTCTCGATTTTATTCGACAGGTTTACAATTTCTCGCAAAATAGCAGCGCGTTTTCCTTTGGCTGCAAAATCTGGACTAGAATAAGCATTTGGGGTGGCAAGAAAGTCCTCGACTTCCTGAAGTTCGTCTTTATATTTTTGAATATCCATGTTATAATTATAGCATACTTTTGGCATATGGGGATTTAGCTCAGTTGGCTAGAGCGTACGATTCACATTCGTAAGGTCACAGGTTCAAGCCCTGTAATCCCCACCATTCGGGTTATGAAATAATTTTCAACTATTTCGTGACCTGTAAATGCCCGTTAAATCCCTCGTTAGTATAGAGGGCTATTTTTATGCAATTTTTGTGATAAAAACACGCCAAAAAATTATAATTTACCTCTATAATTTCGACTGTTAAATCCCTAAATGAACTTACTTTATATTCTTTTCGTACTCCACATCGGTAACATCATACTTCTGGCGATTGCCGATGATGGACAAAATCTTTTGCGCACCCCATCCGATCAACGCTAAAACAAAGAAGTATATAAACCCGAAAGTAGTGAACTCGGGTTCCGACTCAGTAAATAAGCTAAGAATAGCCGCACCGGCAGACATTGATGTGACGATCGTCAAGCTATTAACCGATTTGCTCGTAACATCAGCCTTTAAGTTCTCAAACTGCTTTTGGGCATCCCTAACATAATTTTCGGTCATATCCCACAGATACTTAATATACTCCAATGTGTCGCGCAGGGTTTCATAGCGATAGCCTGAAATCTCCAGAAACTCAGAAAGATCCTTATCCTGCTTGGCGATTTTCTCGCGAGTAGGAAGATAAGTCCCCATTTGGTTAATACGCCCGTCAATCAAATTGATGGTTTTAGCATAACCCTCCAGCTTAGTAGTGAACTTCACTATCTCAGAACCCTTAACTCTAGAGTGAGCTTTTACATCGTCAATCTTCTCCCAGATAATACGATGGATGTTCAAATAGCGGTGGAGTTGGCCCTTAAATTCACGAATGAAAATTTGCTCCTCAACATACCGCTCGATTTCGTCATTTGACTTAGTTTTATTATTGATGAAATAGTACTTGTTCCCGCGCAAAACATCATATTTTGAATTCTTAAATTCGTAGTATTGGCGGCCTTCTGTTTTGGCGAGCAAACTCTGAATTTCTTCCTGCGTAGCCTTCTCCAAAACAACAAAGAACGGATAGATGTTTTTAATGCCGGCGAGTTCTTTTGGCACCGGAGCGCCGAGGCTAAACAAATAATTAAAAGCCGGCGAAAGCCTCGTCTCGTAATAGTCTTTGACCTTTTCGATATCGCTAAACAAGGTCTCCTCCGAAACCATAGTATTATTAAGCACGATTAGACCGTCCTCAAATATTTTGACATTGATACCCTCGGCTGTAGAAAAAATTAAATACTCTTCACCGGAAGAACCATATTCAAGGTTGCCGATCTTCAAATTCTTACGGAACTCGTCGACCTTTTTCTGTTGCAATTTGACTTGAACTTCCTCTCCACGCAGAAAGTCATAAATCTCTGATAGCTGTAAAGTAGTCCGCTGGAACCACCCGCCTACAGATATATTATTGATTTTCATTTTGCTCCTTTCTTTATTGCATTAAAATTATGCCGATTACTATTAAAATGGTGGCAACAAGGTGGACAATAATAGCGCGACGACTGAGGTCTTCGCGTCCAAATCTGGGCCAGATGGCGGTCACAATAAGGCCCATAAGGAAAATTACAACTGGCTTTGAAGAATCGGCAACCACAGAAGCAAGCGCAATTGATGGCGCGGCGATCATGGCGCTATATTGGGCAAAATCTTTCACTATACACATAGAAAAAGTGCAGATAAGTGGCCGATAGACTTTTCCATGGCTACTTTTGACTACCGCTTTGTGGCGCTTGCGCCATTTTGGCATACAGGTCATAATAATTGCGTTACCGACACCTTTGCCCAAGAAAGTGAACGCTAGCTCGATAATAAATGCAATCTCCGCCGTATTCTGCTTAACGAAGATCAAATTCGCCGAAACTACCATTACGACATAAAGAAGCGCAAAAGCGGCGGCTTTTAGCTCCATGCGTTTGCCCTTTCGTTTTTTAGCTGAAAAAATTATTAGTAGCGGTGCGGCCAAGATCACAAAAAATGCAATTAGCTGTGGGAGTGAAATACTGTCGCCCAAAAACAGCCAGCCGAGTATAAGATAAAGAATTGGTGCGAGTTGCACGAAAATACCTAGGTTGGTCGAATTATCCAGCTCTAAAACCTTATAATAAGGTATGCCAGCGAAACTAGTAGTTAGACCAGAAATGAAGAATAGTGCTAGAGCGCCGATAGGCGCAACCGAGAGAGAGAGAGAGAGAGAGGAGTTGGCTACGCCAACAATGAATAATACAACCGCTAATATAATAAAGGCCATAGCATAGAAATACTTCTGTGAAGCCGCGCCCTTACCTTTGTAGTAATAATCAGAGATATAGTTATCAATATAAATGCGAGATGAGTCCGACAATACCGAAGCCGCAGTATAGATTAACCAATTCATAATTTATATTATAGCATAAGTTTATTGTACTCCTGCAGCTTTGCCCGTATGTCTTTCTTATATACTGTTAATACCTGGCGAACTAAGCCCCACCAAACGGTTTATAAAAATATTTTTATCTATTCCGCAATCTATAGATATCTGTTAAATCCCTTGGGAAAATAGAGGGCTATTTTTATGCAATTTTTGTGATAAAAACACGCCAAAAAATTATAATTTACCTCTATAATTTTGTCGGTTAAATCTCCTGCAAACTACTTATCTCCAAGCGCATGCACACCACCATATTTATCACCATCAATTAGGTAAATTGGTACTCCAAAAGATTTAGCATACTGCTTTTGTAAATCAGTTATATTTTCAGTATTATTACCAAAAACAATTAAGCAAGATGGCATAATCAATTTATCCCCAGCTAGACGATCTAGCACAACTTCGTTATAGCTAGACATTGCGTCTTCTGCTCCAGTTTTTTAATTAACTCATTAGGCATCATCAACCTTTCGTTGCCGTGGTTACCAATAATACTATAACGAGAGCGAGCATTTATCGAGCTACCAGCATCTTCTTCAGACATTGTTACAATTGAATCATCTTTTATGTCGGTGAAACCAAATATTATCTCGCCATGTTTAAAGATATTGATTTTGTCGCTCGAGATTAGCGATGTAGATAGCCCGTGAGGAATATAATCGGTGCCCGCACGTGGACTTTCCCATTCGTGTTTTGGATCATTAATCAGTAAATCTTTTGCGCTTTTTTCTCCTTGAGCTGAGTGCATAGCATTACGAACATGTGCTAAAATCTTAAAATCTGCACCCTCAAAATGCACGATAGGTGTACCATCCTCTAATATCTCGTGGACGAGTCCATTTTGATCGAAACCATCATCATGAAAAAGCTCTTGCTGATATGCTCGATTATAATACCTTAAGATTTTTCTTTTTGCTAATCCAACATTTTTGCGTAATTGTTTGGGGTCGGAATTATCTGGTAGCGCTTCTCCCATCAGTACTTGATAGACTAAACCTATATCGCTTGCTTCCTGTTCGGAAATTATGCCATCTTTAATATACTGCTCAACTTTTTCTTGGTCGAAGGTGGGCTCTCTTGTGTCATAAGAACGTTCTTCACTGAGCGTCCTGCCGTCTTTTAAGACAATAGTCATTCTGTGAATCGTGCCATCAGGATTCAGTTCATCTGGTTTTCTTTCGGCAACTTGACCGTCCAATACCGCTTTCAAGATTTCTTGGTGGATAGCGCGATTTTCGCCTTTAACGCCCCAACGTTTATACCCATCAATCAATCCGACGACTTGAAATTCACGCGCTAAACGATCCCGATTGCGTCCAAATAGTTGCTCGCAGGTTGCGTCAATTTCTTTGGTTGACCTCGGCAACTCGCTTTTGTTAGCATCTGAACTTTCTAGGCGACCCATTTGACCGGCTAAAGCGGCGACATCTTCCCGGCCAGTTTCAGAATTGGGATGTTCTTTTTGTTGAATTGATTCCGGACTTGTCTATTATTTATTATATCAATATTTTGCATTTTCTCCATACGCTTCCTCTGTATATTGTCAAAACCTGGTTAATTAAGCCTTGCTACATATATACCAAACATAAGTATTATGTGCTATTATTATAATAACGCAGGTTAAATTTATTTAAGGAGATTTATGAGCCAAGTTAGACAAAAGGACAAATTTTTAAGAATGATATCATGCTTTACGGTGGCAATTCTAGCGTTGTCAAATATTTACATTCCTAAGGCATCCGCCACCGAAAGCTATTTTACCGCAGAAGGTAGCACGCTCAATCTTGACGAAATTGACCCGTCCGAACCAGACCAGCGTTTAGTCGATGTAAGACTAAAAGCGACACGCGAAATGACCATCCATTCCATGCACGGATACTTCACACCCATTAGTAACGATGATGAAGAATTAGATCACTATATGAGCTGGATGGATTATTCATCTGGCATCAGCCACCTGTGCTATTCCATGTCAACCGGTGAATTTGACTGGAACACCCTAGACTGCATCGATGATGCCGTCGGTGACGACGGTATCCATGTCCAAGCTGGTGACACTCTCGTTTATGTTACCTTCGAAGTAAAAGATGATGTCGAAGTTATGAAACGAAGTATGCCAGTCACCCTCGACCTCGCCGTTATCGACGACGGCACCGAAACCGGCAAAGAAATCCGAGACATCACTATGGACGCTTATGTAAGGGCCGGTCACGAACTTTCCGTTTATAAACACATAACTGGCAATGGAACTCTTGATGTGCCAGATGTAGTAATTGGCGGTACTGATGTAGAAGTTGGAATTGTACCAGAACCTGGCAATGAGCTAGTATATCTAGAATTGAACGGCCAAGAAGTCACCGATCAGATACAAGACAACATTTTCAGAGTAACCCCCGGTTCAGAATCTTTGACTTTCTATGCAACCTTCCTCCGAGTTTACAAAGTGTTAGAAGGTGACGGTGGTGAGCATGTTAAAGGCAGTGAGGAAACATTATCCTTTAAAATCGACAACGATGTAACAGAATTCTGTGGTACAGGTGTTCTCTCAATTGATGGCGAGTATCTAGATATGCGTACAGATTGTGAAGTAGACCCAGACAACCAGACTATTATTCTTCCGGCTAATATCCTGAATGCACTTGGAGTAGGCGAACACTCCTTTGAGGCATGGTTCTCAGAGCCAGAATCGGGAACTGCTAGAGCTAGTTTCAAAATAGTAGAAGAGAGCGATGATGAGGAAGAGAATGAATCGGTTCCTAATACCGGTGTGTTTACTGGCGAAGGTGGTAGCGCAGGGATTACTAATAATTTCGTGGCTACCGTTGCGGTTGCCGGGATTGTCATAGTGGCAGGCGTTTTAATGAAGAAAACGAAACGGGAATAATCTGCACCCGAGCTAGTATTACCGAACCAGGTTATACTAATATTCATGATGTAAAAGATGGCGATGATTTGCTTCTTGGGTATGTTTTTCCAGAGCTATGAGGGTTCTATGATGTTGGCGCTATGAAGTTCTGTAGTTTTTCTTGTATGTCTTCCTTGTATGTTGTTAAAACCAGGTATATTAAACCCCACTAAGAGTAATTTTATTTAAAAATAAGCATAAAAAGGTCTTGTAAAACTAAATGTGGTGTTGTATTATAGATTCAAGACGCTAAATGTAGGGTGCTAGAAAAAGCATTACCACGTAGTTGCCCGAAAATAGGTCATATAATTACAGTAATTGAAATACGTTGAAGGAGGTATATTTCAATGTTCAAAAAAATTATTAAACGGGACGGAAAGATTGTTAAATTCGATCCGGAGAAGATTGCAGAAGCTATTTCTAAGGCTGGTTTGGTAACGGAAGAATTTAAATATGATCGGGCAAAAGCTTTGGCAGACAAAGTCTTGAAACGTGCTGAAGAGGAAATTAAGGAGCGCACTCCACACGTAGAGCAAATTCAGGACATCGTAGAAGATGTTTTGATGGAATCTAGTTTTAAGAAAACCGCCAAGGAATACATCCAATACCGTCAGGAACGTTCCAGAAGGCGTGAGGCAAAATCTGATCTTATGAATATTTACAAGACGATTTCTCATGCGGATGCTTCAGAAGATTCTGACGTGAAGCGTTCAAATGCAAACGTCGATGGCAACTCTGCTATGGGTAAGATGCTTCAGTTTGGCGCGGAGGGTGCAAAGGTTTTTGCAAAGGCGTTACTTCTCCGTCCAGATATTGCCGCAGCGCATGATAATGGGGATATTCATATCCATGATTTAGATTTCTACGCAACAGGGACTTTGACTTGCTGTCAAAGTGATCCGTTTGTGTTGTTTGAAAACGGCGGCTTCAATACTGGTCACGGACATCTTCGCACTCCGAACTCAATCGGTTCTTATGGTGCGCTTGCGGCAATTTTGCTCCAGGCAAACCAGAACGAACAGCATGGCGGCCAATCGATTCCAAATTTTGACTATGCGATGGCACCTGGAGTCAATAAGTCGTTCCGCAAAGCTTTGAAGCGCAATCTTGAAAAATATAACAAGTTTTCTGGTAAGAAAATAGACCTTAAGGTATCAGATGATATTAATTATGGTGATGATGATAAACTGAAGAAGGCAAAGTGGCCAAAAGAAGTGATTGAAACTTCGAATGAGGATGTGAATCGCGAAACCTTGCAAGCCATGGAGGGATTCGTGCACAATCTCAATACGATGCATTCTCGTGCTGGCGCACAGGTGCCATTCACGTCAATTAATTTTGGTACAGACACTACTCCAGCTGGTCGCTTGGTCTCTAAATATTTGCTTGAAGCTACCGAAAATGGCCTAGGTAAAGGCGAAACGCCAATTTTCCCAATTTCTATTTTCAAGGTAAAATCTGGTGTCAACTACGAGCCTGACGATCCGAACTATGATTTGTTTAAAAAATCTATGCAGGTTTCTGCGAAACGTCTCTTCCCAAATTTCTGCTTTATTGATGCTCCATATAATCTTAAGTATTATAAAAAAGGTGATTACCGTACGGAGATTGCGACGATGGGCTGCCGTACGCGTGTGTTTGCAAGTGTATTTCCTGAGTCTGACGGTATTGTGACTGGACGTGGTAACTGCTCGTTCACTACTGTAAACTTGGTAAGAATTGGTATTAAACACGGCATTTGTCTTGGCGAGCGCAAAGAAGCGGACTGGGAAGGTTTCTATAAGGAGCTTGACGAGAAAATGGACCTCGTAAAAGATGAGCTTCTCGAACGTTTTGAGTTTCAAGCCAACCAACATGTGCGCAACTTCCCATTCTTAATGGGACAAGGCAACTGGTTTGGTTCTGAAAAGCTTGGTCCAAATGATACGCTTCGTGATGTAATTAAACACGGTACGCTTTCGATTGGTTTTATTGGTCTTGCGGAGACTTTGGTTGCAATGACTGGTAAACATCATGGTGAAGATGAGGAATCTCGCGAGCTTGGCCTTGATATTATTACACATATGCGTGAAAAATGTGATGCATACTGCAAAAAATATCATCTTAATTTCTCATTGCTTGCTACACCAGCAGAGGGTATTGCGGGTCGCTTCACAAAGATCGATAGGAAAGAATATGGCGTCATTAAGGGCGTAACTGATAGGGAATTCTATACCAACTCATTCCACGTGCCGGTTTATTATCCGATTTCCGCATTCGAAAAGATTGATATCGAAGCTCCATATCATAATCTCTGCAATGCTGGACACATTACATACATTGAGCTCGATGGTGATCCATCACAGAATATTACGGCATTTGAAGCAGTAATTCGCAAGATGCATGATGCTGGCATTGGCTACGGTTCGGTAAACCATCCAGTAGACCGCGATCCAGTCTGTGGTTTTTCCGGCATCATTACTGGCGAAAGGTGTCCACACTGCGGCAGGCTTGAAGGAGATGTGCCGTTCGAAAAAGCTTACAATTGCGATACTTGCGCGAAAGGCAAATAATGAAAGACTACGACGCGATTGCTATAAACAATATCAAATCTGCGCCGCAACCACCGGAGGGGTTTATCCGCCTCTCCGGACCTTTAGAGCACGATAATATCGTAAATGGTGATGGACTTCGTGCAGTAGTATGGACGCAGGGATGCCCGAACCACTGTAAGGGATGTCAAAATCCGGAAACTTGGAGCTACGACAATGGCGTACTTATAAAGATTGATGACATTTGCAAAGAACTTGCTAAATTTCCTGGGCAAAACGGACTTACATTTTGCGGTGGTGAACCATTTGTGCAGCCAAAAGCTTGCAAGAAGATTGCCGACTATGTCAGAAAAGAGCTTGGTTGGAATGTTTGGAGCTTTTCTGGGTTTAAGTATGAACAAATCGAAAAAGCTGGCGGGGATGCATGGGAGTTTTTGAAGTCGCTCGATGCTTTGATTGACGGGCCGTTTATATTGTCACAAAAAGACTTAAGCCTCAGATTTCGTGGTTCAAAAAACCAGCGTCTGCTGCATTTGGAGCAAGGCACTGGAAAAATTTTGAGCGTAGAATAATTAAAATATTTTGCGACGAGCGCGGCGAGTTTTGACCATGCGGATTATTGCAACGATGATGGCGATGATGGTGACTAAGACTAGCGCCATAAACCAAATTGGGCAGGAGACCACGGTCTGAGTAAAGACCGTGTTTTCTCCGAGGTAATTGATGGTTTCTTTGACGTGGTAGATGCCAACTGGGGAAAGACCGTCGATATTCTTGGTGATGAGACGAGTGGTTTCTGGCATGATGACTTCGCTGGCGATACCATCTTCGCTCGCGGTGGAATAAACTGGAGTGGCAGAGAATGGCGTAGTGACATCGATGACGATTCTGGCGATTTCGTGAACGTTGCCGTCATTGGTGACGGTGGCAGTGGCGGTGATAGGCATGCCAGTGATGAAGCCTGGAGCGGAGATTTCGGAAACTTTACCGGCGTGCACAGTGTCGCCGGCGACCTCAGCGTAAATAATGCTGGCCATCTCGAATACGTTATTGATGGCTAAACCGTTGCTAGCAGAGATGCTTTTGTTAGAGCCGACCGTAAGGGCTGCGTATTGACCACCGGCTGGGGCAGTTTCTGGTACGGTGATGGTGTATTTTACCTCGACGGTCTCGTTTGGTTTTAATACGCCGGTGGGGTTTTCGATTTTGATCCAATTGGTGATTTCAGAGCGACCCGAAGTAGATATGAGATTTACGGTGTAGTTTTCGCCAACTACGCTGTATGGTGAAATACTGACTTTGTAGTGAAAATCTGCTGCCGCGTTAGCTGGGTTTGCGACTATGATTGAGCCGGTATAGGTTTTGCCAGCCTCTAGTTCAAGGTTTTGATTCATCGGTGTGACCGTAAAAATATTTGTAGTATCCATGTTCCTCCAGTTTTCTATATTATATCACATTAATAGCGTGGTGCAATTTCGTGTTGGTAGACAGTTGTGAGCGTTTCAAAATCTTCGGCATCTGCCATGCCTTTACCCCAGACGAAGGCGGAAGTGTCATAGTTTACGATTTCGGCAGGAACGCTGGAGTTTCTGCCCGTGGCGGCACCATATGAGCGGTTTAAGACCATACTATCTGCGATGACCATGCCGTTGATAGTGAGTTGGTTGGAGTTGTTACTGGAGCTGTAGCTGGTGGAATTACAAGTCGTGACTTTGCCTTTGGCGACGAGGATGGCATCTACTCTAGTGACGGCGCAATTAATCGTGATGTCTTTCTCGCTGTAAATCAGGAGTTTTGGAATGTCTTTTTGGGTTCTGTAGGTGGTGGATTGGTAGGTGAGGTTGCCGTTGATCATAATGCTACCTGCGGCTCGGATGATGTGGGTGATGCCTTTTGGAATGGTGGCGCCGGTAATGTTGACCTGCGAGATGGTGGAACTGACCTCGGTGTAGCGGACTGGGTTGCCGTTAATGTCGGTGGTCCCTAGATAATCTACAGTAGGATTGATGTCAGATTTGTTGCTATACTGAGTGTTTGAGGTGTTCCAGTAGTCGATAATCTTGTCACGGTCGGTGGCGACGTCTTTTACGTTGACTCCGACATTACCGGTTTGCTGATATGAAGGGCAGATGGAACCAGAGGCGGTAGATTTTGAATAATTAGCGAAGCTGAGTGGCACGCGGTAAGTACAATAGTTCACGCCGGTGCCTTCTTTACTGCCGCCATATGGGGCGCTGGAGAGATTGCCGGTGGCGGCGCCGGATGCGATGCCTTTGGCGATGCCGTTTGCAACGATGGATTGTTCTGCCCAGGAGCCAAAGATGGTGGTGTTGCCTTTGCCGGTGATGGTGTAGCCGTAGATGCTTTTGAGATTGTTTTTCTGAGCGATGGAAGTTTGGATGGATTTGTTGGAATAGACGCTGCCGCCCCACACCTGGAAGCTTGGGCGCTTGGCGATGATTTTGCAGCTTGGTGCGGAAACATACCATTTGTCGTTGCCTTTGACGCTGAGATTGGTATCGCTACCGCTAGTATGTGGGTAGACCGCCACTACTACACAGTAGTAGTCGCCGGCTTTGGCATCATAGACATTGTAAGATTGGCCGCTGAATTGGAGTTCGTCGGTGGAGCCTGACATGTTGGCGTCTTCGTTGTAAGTTTCGCCGGTATAACTGTTTAGCTCATGACACAGGCCGTCTTTTACGCGACCACTAACTGCGCTACAAATGTTAGAACTGCCATGATCTGGAATCTCGCTTCCACCACTGGATGAAGAGAGGTAGCCGATGAGCTTGGATTTGGCGCTGTCCACTTGGGTGGCATAAGTGCCTTGGGTGGTGTTGTTGTTTTTTTGGTGGACGGTTATATCGGAGCTACGAATGGTGATGGTCTCGCCGGCGTAAGCGTAGCTGTTTTTGATACTTACGGTGGCGGTGTTGGTGAAGTTGTATGGGACATAGACGTGCGATGTCTCTGTTGTCGGTGTTCCACCGTGATAATTGCTATAGAACAGATTATCATGGTAGCAGGTATCTACGTAGCACTCTTCGCAGATGTATGCAGAGCATGACGTACTGCCATCTACAGAAGTTGTCTCAGCTTCGCATGATTCACCGCAAATATCACAATTTTCTTCCCAGTGACACGCCCAAGTGTGATTAACTCCGTTGCTTGTACCCGCTGAAGCTGGGCTGTCTGAAGAAATTTGTTCATATAGTATTTCTCCGGCTTGACCGAGTTCTATTCTGTCTTTGTTTTGCACTTCTTTTGGGTCAGACATACCAGAACTGAAGCTGGCAGAATATGAATAGTATGGATTAACATTGCTTGAGGTAATATCGAATCTATTACGCCAGTCTGAATAGCCAGCAAAAGTATGGTCGTATAGTGTGTTGGAATTGTAGACACCTTCGTCTGGTTCAGGATCGTCGTTGTTGTGTGTAACGTTGGAGTTTGCGGCTTTTTGTACGCCCGGATAATAGGCATGACACCAATTTACGGTATCTGTTGGTTTTGCATAAACTCTTTTTTGAAGGGTACTGTAACTATTGGTGAGGCTCATGTTTCTTACCCAGGAACCTAGGGTTGTAGTTCCACGCATAGAGTTGGAACTTTGGTAGCTGTTGTATATACGTGTAGCATCCGAGCCAGCTTGTGCACATAGAATGCGTTGTCCTGAACAATTGGTGCCATAGCATTCGCACTCTGTTCCTGTGCAATTACCTTCGCCGACCTGTATCGATACGCAGGCCTGCGTAGTAAGTAAGTCTGCGGTAATAGATTCACAGAATTTGTAAAATCCAGTTTGAGAAAAAGTAACATTATATGAGCCACCAGAGACATAGCTTGTACCATTAAGATTGAACGTTCTAGTGTCGGCGATATATTTACCATCACTTAGTCCGATGAACGCTGTTTTTCCGCTGGTGGGACCGCTATTGCCGTCTAAACCCATGTAAAAATCTCGGTGTACCTCCCAGGATGTCTGCTCTGTTTTTTTGCTGCTAGAGTAAAGATTATGCGAAAATGTAATGTTTACACTAGCCCCACTATTCACTTTTAGAACACTAGCATTTACCTGCGCACTAGAATTTACTATGCCGGTGGTAACGCTATTGTTATTGGCTGAAGCACTAGAAATAGCGGAGAGGCTGCCGGCTGGATATGTGACATAAATGAGTTGTGGTTGTGTCCCGCAAGAACCATTGCTTGTACCATTGCTATTAGTGTGACATCTGTGTAGAATTACCTCGAGTTCCCAGACCTCTCTTCCGTACTCGTCAAGTCTAATCATTTGCGCACCATACTCTTTGAATTTTTCAAGATTAATATATGCACCGTTTGTTGGGCACTCTTTTTGTTTACCCCATTCGCAGCGAGCGACATTTGCCGACCAATCTCTACCGCTAGAATTTATGAGTAATCCTGGCATCCGATTGCCACTAGTGTCAGTTATGTGAACATTTGTGGCGTAGTTTGGGGATTTTGTGCACATCCCATAAAAAGTAGCTGGTATTCTATGCATCGTGCTTACTTGAAAATTATACCATGCCTCATCACTGTTATTGGAACCTAGCCATAGAACGCACCAGTTTGTTTTAGGTTGAGATTCCCTCGTTCCGCATACGTTCCAAATTGTGCGAATTGCGTTATCTCCACCGCCATCTATATAAGGACTACCAGCCAACCCACCACTTTCACGATTGCAGTAATCATATGATGGGTCATCATCTGAAAGATACCCAGCGTACGTGTTTGGTGAGAGAATAAGAAAATTAATGCCAGAGAATAGGAATATTAAATAGATTAGTTTAGACAAATATTTTTTCATCCAGCTACCTCCGCATCTATGTCGAGACCGGCATCAACTTCACGCTGTCTTAAAATATAGTTATATTTTTCAAATATTTCACCGTAGTTATTTTGATAGAAATATATAACGTTTAATACTTCTAATGCGGAATTTATACTCTGCAATATGTCGTCGATGGCGACTCGATCATTTAATGCTTGGTCAAAATATGTAAATTCAGAATCATTATAAATAATATAGTTACTTCGGGCACTCCAGAGTTCGATTTTTTCGTCATTGTTGGTGGCGAGGTCGAGGTATTTTTGGTAGATTTCGATAGCCAGCGGGATGTCGGGAGTATCCATTGCGTCGACTTCGGCTTGGGCTTGTTCGGCTAAAGATAGAGTGTTGACGACCTCATCGGGTTTTTGATTGAGATTTTTTACGACGAAAATACTAACTATAAGTGCTATAATGATGCAAATCATGCAACCAAGCACTATCCACCAGGTTTTTTTCGTATTACGCTCCGTCATTTATATATAAAATAGCACAACCAAAATAAAAATTCAAGTATGTGTGGTATAATTTAAGAATGAAAATTGCAATTATGGGAGCTGGCGCTTACGGTACTGCGCTTGGCGGAATATTGGCCGAAAAAGGCTACGACATTGACTATTATGATCCAAAAGTATATAAAGAACCGCTTGCCGATGTAGTGAAAGGGGCATCATTTGTGGTTTTGGCAGCCCCTTCATTTGCGGTTCCGTACCTTTTGCCACACTTACCAAAGAAAACTCCCCTAATCGTGGCGACAAAAGGTATTTTGGACATAAGCGCATTTGATAATTTTGCTGATGTAATGGCGGTGTCCGGGCCTGGTTTCGCGGATGATATTAAGGCACACAAAAAAACTGTGCTTACGGCTACGGATCCACGGATAATTGAAATGTTTTCGACCGACTACCTATCGTTTGATTTTACAGATGATTTTAAGGGTGTGCTATTTTGCGGGGCGCTTAAGAATGTTTATGCAATTCTTGCTGGCCTTTCTGATTTTGAGGCCAATGGCGAAGAATGGGAACGGTTTATTGATGAGACTTGTGCCGAGATGAAAACAATTTTTGTTGCAAACGAAGTAAATCCAGCTACAGTGAATTTGTCTTGTGGTGTTGGAGATTTACGTTTGACTTGCAATTTTCCTTCACGTAATTATGAATTTGGTAGAATTTTGCGCTCCAATAAAGCGGCGCAGCCGGAAAAAACCGTAGAAGGCTTAACTGCGCTTAACAAAATCAAACGTGGCGAGATTATTGTACCAGAGTCGGCAGTGAAACTAAAAAACTTAATTACGATGTCCGAAACATGGAATTAAATGCAGAACAAAAAGCAGCGGTAGAATATCTTTCCGGGCCGCTCTTGGTTCTTGCAGGGCCTGGGACTGGCAAGACTCAACTTTTATCAGAAAAGGTTGCTTATATTTTGAAAAATACGGACACTAATCCGGAAAACATCTTGTGTCTTACCTTTACAGAGACTGGTGCGGCTAATATGCGCGAACGACTTAAGCGCGTGATCGGCATGGATGCTCTCAAAGTAACTATTGGGACTTATCATTCCTTTGGGATGGAAATTTTGGCGCTATACAAAAACTATACGCCAGATTATAATCGACGGCTGGACTCTCCCATTGATGAGGTGGCGCAATATAAGATTGTGAAGATGCTTCAAGATTCGCTGGATGGTAACGACATTCTACGCGGAGACAATGTACGCGACATTATTAGTGTGATTTCTGAAGCGAAGTCGGCGCGACTTTCGGCAAGTGATCTTTTTGAAATTGCCAAGGTCAACATAGAAGATTCCAATGTTTTGTCTTCTGCTATTTCGCCGCTACTACTCAATGTAGTGCCGCGAGCTTATGACGCATCTTTAAATAATGCCTATTTGCCTATATATAATATATTGTCGCAGTATAAGGATTCTAAGCCAATTATCAATAATATATATAGGACTATTGTAATTTTGGCGCACGAACTGGAAAAGGCTTTAAATGAAGCAGAGGAAAGCAAAAAGATTACACCGCTCTCGAAATGGCGTGATTCATATTTTGAAAAAGACGAAAAGGGTGAATATCGCCTGAAAGACCGGGTGGCAAATTTGAAGCTAAAGTCTATCGCTGAGATTATGCAAAAATACGATGACTATTTACTTAGTAATGGTCTATTTGATTTCGACGACATGATCGAAGAAGCAAGAAATGCACTAGCTTCGGATGATGGTTTTAGAATGAGTTTGCAGGAAAAATATCAGTTCATCATGTTAGACGAATTTCAGGATACTAATCCATCGCAATTTGCCATCGTAAAAGAACTCACAGATTATGAAAAACCAATGATTATGGCGGTGGGCGACGATGATCAGGCGATTTATGAATTTCAGGGGGCGCTTGCAACAAATTTGACTGATTTTCGTGATTATTACAATGCGCGTGTAATTACTTTGGTTGATAATTATCGTAGTACCGGCGAGATTTTGGATTTTTCACGTAAGATTATAAATCAGGCGCCGGACAGATTTATGGACAAAGAATTACGTTCACATAAAGAGGCTCCGAAAAAGTCTGAAATTTATCGTATGGAATTTTTATCCTCCGATGCAGAATATGGTTTCGTGGCCGAAAAAATTTCAGAACTAATTCGAGCGGGTGTGCCACAAAAAGAAATTGCTGTGATTTCTTATAAGTTGAAATATTTTGAACCATTTTTGAACTTTCTTAAAGCTTATCCGGAAATTAAAATTGCCTACGACAAGCGCGACAACTTGTTTGATGATGAAAAAATGCAACTTATTTTCAACTTGTCGCGACTTGCGTACGACATTGGTGAGGGGAAGCGGTCGTCGGTCTCTATGCTTGAAATTTTGTCTCACCCATGCTTCAAAATTCCGAAGCTCGAGATTTTAAAATTGACCATGCGCGCAAAGGATGAACGCAGAATGATTTTAGATCTCGTGACTTCGTCTGAAGTCACCGAAATTAAGGCGGTGGCGGAGTTAATTTCTGAACTTGTGGCGCGTCGAGCTAGCGAGCCTCTTGCAGGATTTCTAGATTTTCTAATAAGTAAGACCGTGCTTCCTGAAAAACTGGACGAGTATGAGGCCTTTACGTTTTATGAAAATTACGCCGCTTTGCTCGGACGACTTAAAAAACATTATGGCGACAAGAATTTAAGGCTCGTCGATTTGATTTCGTTGATTTCTGATTACGAAGAATCCGGAATGCCACTCAATATCACTAGTCCGTATCGTGATGCATTGGATGCGGTGCAGGTGATGTCGGCACATAAAGCAAAGGGACTCGAGTTTGAATACGTTTTTATAATTTCGGCAGATCATACCGCATGGGGTAAAGGCAAGGGAAATAACAACCTTCTTGCTTTGCCAAAGAATTTAGTGCAGATTCGTCACACTGGTATGACTGACAGCGAAAAATTGCGCGTTTTATATGTGGCGCTAACTAGAGCGAAGAGACACCTGTACATCACGAACTCATTGACGGATTTTAATGGCAAATCGCCTGAACGTCTGGAATATTTGGAAGAATATATTAATGATAAGAAAGAATTAATCTCGCCACTTTTACCTTCTGGCGTGGTTTCGTGTGAATACGGACCGGCGCCGATTCAAAAAATGACAAAAAATCTTAAGAATTGGCTATTACCATACTTAGAATTAGCGCCGGACATGCGGGAGTTCTATCGTGAGAGAGCAATGAAGCTTAGAATGTCGGCTTCGGCTCTTACTTCTTTTATTGAGATTCGCTATGATGGCCCGCAGAACTTCTTTAAAAATTATATTTTAGCGGCACCGATGGGTCCGGAAACCGAGCAGATGGTGTTTGGAAATCTGATGCACCTGGTGTTCCAGAAGGCTACAGACGATGGGCTAGATTTAGACGCTGCAATAGGATTATATCTGACTGAACTAGAAAAATCCGATTTATCTCCAGAAGCAAAGAAAAAATTACGCGAGCGTGGTCCGCTATGTATCGAGAAGACCTTAGATAGATTCGGCGAGATCATTAAATCTGGTAAGGCTGAAGTAAACTTTGCACCGGAAAAAATTGTAATTAATGGCGTCCCAGTGACTGGCAAAATTGACCATATCGCAGTCGATCATGCAGCTAAGACGATAGAAGTCTACGATTTTAAAACTGGCGGATATCATAAGGAGAAATGGAAATCTCATGCTAGCTTACTTCAATATATGCTTCAGCTTTTATTCTATAAAATGTTGCTGAATAATTCGCGCGAGTATCGCGAATACAAAGTGACGCGCGGGCATATTCTGTTTGTGACGCCCGATAAAGATGGGGAAGTACACGACAAGGTGTACGATTACGATGCTGCGGACGAAGCGGAGTTTTTGCAACTGCTCGAGGCGGTTTATGAGTCCGTGACGTCGCTAAAATTCATGGAAGACCCGGAAATCTTTATTGCCGCAGATGAGAGGTATACACTAGCCGATATTAAGAAGTTTATTGAGCTTTTGCTTGCGAAAAACGACCATATATAATATAATGATGTAGTTCTTGTACATTTTAGAAGAAAGGGGGTGAATTATGTGGGAGATATTATCATTAAAGATTTAACCATGGGTGAATCCTATAGCTTTTCTCCTACCAGAGAAGGATATTTCCAGGCTCGGGCCAAGATCGATGAGATTCTTCAGAAAGGACACCGCGTTGGCGGCGACGTCGGTCGCGTTACGAGTTATACTGGTTAATTTCTTTTTCCACCCGGCAAGACAAACGTCTTGCCATTTTTTTACATCTGTGATATAATGAGAAGTAATTATGGCAAAGAAGAATAATACTAAACGCAAACTAGTTGGTCTCGTATCTGAGGAATCTGGCGTTCGTGCTTACTACACCAAGAAAAACACGATGAACACCCCAGATAAGTTAAGCCTTAAGAAATACGATCCGGTGCTTCGCAAGCACGTCTTGTTCGTTGAAACGAAGAAAAATCTTGGCCGAAACGAAGTTAAAGAAAAGAAGCGCTAACTCAGTTTTAAAATAACCCTCGCTACGGGGGTTATTTTTTGAATTCTCTAAGCTCTTTGTGCTCTGCGAGGCGGTATTCTATATCGCGAATTACGTTCATGAAATACATGAAAGCTTCGTATGGCGAGGCGTAGGCTGAGAAGTAGGCGTGGACGTCGCCGTCGTTCCAGTATTTGGTGCACATGGCGTATGGGTGATCAGAGGTAGTAAGACGGCGCCAATCGGAAATGAGCGCAATATCGCGAGTCTTTAAAATGTCTTCGCGAAGAGCGTAGAGATGCTTTTCGGCGGCTTCCTGCATAGAATTGGATGCCCAAGCTGAAAGGTCACGTTCGGTGTCGGCCCAGGTGACAGTTTCCGGCATTGAGATTTCACCCTGAGGCTCTTCTATATCACAAGCTTCAGAAGCAGTAACAAATTTGTTTTCGTATTCTGAAAGCCAAGAATCCACAAACCCGTCGAAAAAGTCAAAAATCCCAGTGTCTTTCCATTGGTGTTCACCAAAGGTCTCAAAGTCCATGAAAAGATTGATGAGATAACCATTTAGGCAAGCATCGTCGAGCCATTTTTGATATTTTGGTACGGTGAGCGGCCATTCTTTCCAAGCGCGATTACTAAAACGAAAAGCAATATCGTCAGAAAGTCGGTAATTTTTGAGTAGCAATCGCAAGTTTTTACAACCAAAAGGCTTATAAACATGGTTCGGACTGCGCCATTCGAGGACCTTGTCCCAACCTTCGGCGAGGATACCTTTGTAGCCTTTTTCGTCGGCCCAGTGAGCTAAAGCATCATTGTAGGCAAGCTCGGTATTTCGGAAAACTTTTGGCTTCACACCAAAGAGTTTATTGATGACTTTTTCGTGAATATTGACTTGGTCATTAAATTCGTCAAGATTATAGAAAAAAGCTAACGAATGATAGTAGGTCTCACCGACAATTTCGGCTTGGCCACGATTAATCATGACACGAATGATTTCAATAAGCTCTGGTTCCCATTTGTTGGCTTGCTCAAGCCAAGTACCGGTGATGGAAAATGAAATCCTAAAGTCTGGGTGTTTTTCCATTTTTTTAAGGATTAGCCTGAGCATTGGGTAATAAGATTTTTTTGCTACTTTTCTAAAAATACGCTCGTTATTCTCGCGACTATCATAGGCGTCATTATAATAATTCGAATCATTGCCGACATCAAAAATTGAATACTCGCGATAGCGAATCGGTTGATGAATATGCAGATAAAGACAAATCGCGCGCACTTAAATTAATACCTCTTGTGTTTTCTTATGTTATTATATATCTTTAGACATTTTTTGGCAACTTGTTCCCACGAAATTTTACGATACTCGTTTTTTACGTTTTGTTGCAATTCAGACTTAAGACTTGGATTATTCGCGATGGCTAAAATCTCGTCGGCAAGTTTTTTCTCGTCCCAAAAATCGTATTTGATGGCGGACCAGATAATTTCGGAGACGCCGGATTGATTGGTGAGAATGAGGGCGTCGCCGTGGTGCGCAGCTTCTAATGCGGTGAGGCCGAATGGTTCGGAGATAGAACTCATTACAAAGATATCAGAAATTGCGTAAATATCTCGGAGTCTTTTACCGCGAATAAAACCTGTGAAGATAACATTTTTGCTAATTTTGAGTTCGGCGGCAAGTGAGATAAGCTCGTTTCTTTCTTCGCCATCACCAGCGAAAACAAAAATCAATTTGTCATTTTTCGAAATAGCGCGAGCAGCAGCATGCATAAGATTGTGCAGACCTTTTTGGATAGTAAAACGTCCAACCGTGGAAACAATGGTATAGCCTTCGGACTTCAGCTTAAGAATGTACTTGTAGTTTTTTTCATTGAGATGATAATCAGTTTTGTCATAATCTACGTCAAGGGAATTGTAAATCACCTCGATTTTATTAAGTGGAATATTGTATTTTTCGTGAATAATTCTTTTGGTGGTTTCAGAGACAGCAATAATACGGTCTGCCATCATGAGGCCTTCGTATTCGATTTCATGGATTAGCGGATTGCCACGATGCATGCCGGCGCGATCGTATTCGGTGGCATGAACATGAGCAATGAGTGGAATGTTGTATTTTTTCTTGGCGAGCATCCCCGCTTCAAAAGTTAGCCAGTCGTGAGCATGGACAACTTCTGGGTGATGTTCTTCGAGATACTCGTCTACGAATTCACAGTATTTTTTTTGGACGTCGCGGATAGAAATTAAATTTTGATTTTCTGCAGGAATATTTTTTTCAAGGATATTCATGGATTCGTATGAACCACCACCATAGCGATGAATAGGGTCCAGATGCGTAGCTGGTAAAATTTCCATAAAACTGGTGTTTTCATGCTCGGCATTGTATGGTAGAACAAAATCAATACTAACACCTTCATTTGAAAGTGCGCGTGCCATGTTTAAACAGGCTACCCCGAGTCCTCCACTATTGTGTGGCGGGAGCTCCCAGCCAAGCATTAGTATTTTCATCTATTTTATTTTAGCACGTTTTGTGATAAAATGGTAGCAGAACTTTTAAAGGGGAGTAGTACAACGGTTAGTATCGTGGTCTCCAAAACCATTGATGTGGGTTCGATTCCTGCCTCCCCTGCCAGAAGTTCTTTTTTTAGTTGTTAATTGAATGATGGGCTGCATACGAATTTGCGCTGAGTTTATCGAATGTATAGCCGTTTTCTAATCCCCAATTGATGATGCGTTCCACTGCTCCGACCGAAAAGCCCTTGATGTCATGTTGCAAAATAACGGAGTCTTTGTCTTCACGGATACGACTGACTACATTTTGATAAACAGTCTCAGAGTTCGTGGCACCGTCTGCATCGCCAGAGGAGACATTCCAGTCAAAATAAGTAAAGCCACGATTTTGTACTTCGGCTGCAAGTTTGGTCATAATGCGCTGACCCTTGTCGTAGCGGCGGCTTACCGTATTAGAGCTGCCACCAGGGAAGCGCATGAGGTATGAAGTGTAGCCGGTGATGTTTTTAACGCGATTCTGCACGCCATATAAATCCGCAAAGAAATTGTCGACACTACTATATATATAAGAATAGTTGTGAGAAAGGGTATGGAGACCGATTGCGTGACCTTCTTCGTATTCGCGTTTGATTAGCCCATCGCTGCCCGCACCAGTCACAAAAAATGTAGCTTTGATATTGTATTTTTTTAAAATGTCCAGTAGCTCGTTGGTGTAAGCGCTAGGGCCGTCATCAAAAGTGAGATAAATTGTACCTTTTGGAGTTGGAGCAGCTGGGACAGTCGGTTCGGCGGGCGTCTCGATTGGTTGTTCTGGTTGTGGCTCATTGTTCTCTGGAGTTTTTTGGGTCTCTTCGACTGTTGCGGATTCTTCTATGGCGGCGGTATTTACTTGTTGTTGAGTTTCTTGACTAGTAGAATTGCGTATGATGCCGACTATGCATATATTTATAACAAAAGTAAGGATTAAGACAAAAACGATAATTCTTGGTTTTCTACTTCTTCGCATATTTTATCGTAATTATAGCACTTATGAAGTAGAAAAAAATGGAAAATCTTGCCACAATAAATATTTTTGTGATACAATGGATTTATTATGGAAGGTAAAAAATCTAAACCACGTGCATTGCTGATTTTCGGTGCGCCTTGCAGCGGAAAAACTACATTTAGCGAAAAATTCGCAAAAAGATTCGATCTCGCATACTATAATTTCGACGAAATTCGAGAGAAATATCGTCTCACCAGAAAAACTATGCTACTTATTATTGAGCTTTTGGCCCGTACTGGCAAGACTTTGGTTTTTGAGGGCGGGCTTGGTACAGAAAAAGAACGCGCCGAAGTAAGAAATGTGCTTCGTGCGGCTGGTTATGACCCAGCGCTCATCTGGATTCAGACTGATATTGCGACGATTCGACTCCGTATGAAAACGCGTTATAAATCCGTTGCTAAGGCAAAAGATGTCTATGATGCGGCTGTTGAAGGTCTTGAAGCACCTACGGACGTAGAGCACCCAATTATTCTTTCAGGCAAACATACTTTTGATACTCAAACCCGTCATGTCCTTGCTGGTTTAGCCGATACTGAGCCACAGAAATAATGATTATCAAAGACAAAGAATTTGGCGAAGTTATAGTTCGCAAGAGTCCGCTTTCACGTGGTATTAGATTTAGTGTTTCAACTTCCGGACGTCTAGCGATGAGTGTACCAACTTATACGTCAGAATTTTTGGCAAAGCGTTTTTTAAATACCAACCGCGACGTTATTCGGGAAAAACTACCGCTTAAGAATCCAGAAGAACAGCGTGCGCGCGACTACCAAAAAAAGGTTTTGATGAAAAAGGCCAAAGAATATTTACCGTATCGTTTGGAATATTTTGCAAAACTTTACGGCTATTCTTACGACAAATGCCGTCTCACTCACGCAAACACTAGGTGGGGAAGTTGCTCTAGTAATCGTACAATTTCTCTTAATATAGGCTTAATGAAAGTGCCAGAAGTTTTACGTGATTATGTAATTTTGCATGAACTAGCGCACCTCAACCATATGGATCATTCAAAAGATTTCTGGGCAGAAGTTGGCGAACACGACAAAAACTATAAGGCGCATGAAAAAAAATTAAAAATGTTTTCGCCGGGCTTGTAATTAAAATATTGCTTGTGCTATAATAAAGTAAAAGGAGGAGTGGTGGAATTAAAGAAGTCCGTTGATGTTCGTAAGGTTGTGATTTCTGTTTATCTTTTGCTGATAGGCGTCTATCTTGCCGTCGGTTTTACGCCATCAAAGGCTGAAGCGTTTAATTATGAAATTTCATCAGAACTTCAAATTCCTTCGATTGGATTAACTTCAGATGTTACAACTTTAAAAATGCGAGATGGTCAGCTTAATACTCCGGATTCTATTGTTGGAAGTTTTTCGAGAGAAAAAAACAAAGTATTTCTGGTGGGGCATGCTGGGACGGTATTTCAAAATCTTAAAGATTTGAAGGTTGGTGACGAGATTTTTTACGACATTACAAAATATACGGCAAAGAATATAGAAATATTACCAAAAAATGAAATTAATATGGATGAAATTTTGCAGACGGCCGATAGTGAAACGCTCGTTATTATGACGTGTGCCGGAGAAAGTTTAGGCCGTGGCGACGCGACGCATCGGTTGATAGTTACTGCAACTGTTTCAGTTCAATAGCGAAGCCACCACCAGGTGCCATATAGATATCAAGTGAATCGTTTTGATTAACTCGACGTTTTGAAATATCATGACCGTATGGATTATCGCGAAAATGTGCATCCTTTGAATCAGCACAAATTGTGGCTTCGTATGCGGTGTTTGGCAAAAAACTAAGTGGAATATATACTCGGCGTGCGGTTTCATTGGTGACTCCGGCTACGAACCAGGTTTTTTCATCGCGAGCAAGTCTTGCTACGACATAATATTCGCCAATTTCTCCAGCCAGTGGAAGTGTGCGTTCAAAATTAGTCGGCACATCTTTAATAAACTCAAAGACATCCTTGAAACGTTCTTCATACATAAACGGACGATCGGCGGCCATTGCCATACCGGAATAAATTGTGACAAAATATGCAAGTTGTCTGGTGAGCGTAGTGGAAATACGTTTAACATTGTTCGTGATGTCAAAAATTCCATTCGTGTAATCCATACCACCAGCTAAGAGCCTGGTGTACGGCAAGAAGCAGGCGTGCGACGGGCTGATGGCGCCACCTTCATATTCTTGGCCACGTGCTCCCTCGCGAGAAAGCAAGTTTGGAAATGTGCGCTCGATACCAGTGCCCTTGATGGGCTCATGAATATCGAGCATGATTTTTTTCTTGGCGGCAAGCTCGATCGTTTTTTGATAATGATTGACGCCGAGTTGTGAATGATGATATTCTTTGCGGCCATGAATTAACATCATGCTACCAGCATAACCGGTTTTAATATAATGGATGCCATTTATCAAATAATAATTATAGGCAGCTTCGAGTTGCTTTTCGTAATTATCAACAAAACCTACGGTTTCATGGTGTCCGACAATTTCAATGTTGTGACTTTTTGCGTAGCGAGCAACTTCTTCAAGATTAAAGTCGGGCGTAGATTTAGTGAAGCTATTGTTGATACCATTTTCGAGCCAGTTGCCTTCCCATCCATCGTTCCAACCTTCAATAAGAAGCCCACTGATACCTAGGCGAACCGCAGCGTCAACGTACTGTTTGGCGTGCTCAGTAGTGGCGCCATGGCGTTCACCGGGCGCCCAGGTCCACTCGCCTACATACATCGCCCACCAAATACCGATAAATTTTAAGGTGCTCACCCATGAAAAATCTTGATGCGGCGGCTCATTCAACGCGAACATAGTGCGATTCGCCGTGAGCTCAATGGCAGAATCCGCAATCATAACAAGACGCCACGGAGTTTCGAAGGGAAGGTCAACGTGCGCTTTGGTACCATCCGAGAGGGGTGTGATATCGGCTTTTAATTTATTGTTCTCGAGTTTTATTGTCATGGAGCCATAATCATAAAGTGCAGCCTCGTGCAAAGAGAGATAATAGCCGGCAGGAGTTTTTAGCGTAAGCGGGGTATGTACGGATTTTTCTAGATCAAAAACTGAGCTTTTTTCGTAATTGTATTCATAGCGATCTGGCTCGTAGGCTGGAATTTTCCAAGCTACAGTATTAAGATCCACATTGAACTCGGTTGCTTCGTCGGCTATGCTAAGACGTTGAAATTTCGGTTGTGGTGGGATTTCGTAGCGAAAAGCAACCGCATTGTCGAAGAGGCGAAATCTAAGCGTAAAAATTCGATGCGACTCGGTAGTTTCGGCGAGATAAAATACTGCTTCGTTGTAGTTATTCGGGACGAAATGGTCTTCGCCCCATTTAAGCTCTATGACTTCGCTATGCTTTGAAGTTCTGGCTCGTACGAGTTTCAGGTTGGTACCTAGTGGTGCTTCGCCACAAAGGTCAAAGCCCAGTTTAGACAATCCGAGAAGTGATTTTTCGTCGCGTAAGAGTTCGTAAAAAATCTCACCATTTTTGATGATGAATTTTAGCTTGTTGCGACCATTGGGAGACACCAATGTCTTCTCTGTATTATCGCCCCGACGAGACCTTTTTGCCCACTTGAACATATTTTGATTATAGCATATAATATATATATGAGACGTAGAATCTGGGTTGGAATTATTGGATTCGTGAGCGTATTTCTTTTAGCGTTTTTCGGCATACAATATTTTACGAAAACTGGTCTATTTAAAATCCCCGGGGTTGTAATATATGACGAAAGTCTAAGCGAAGAAGTGTTGGGCGAGCTAAAACCAATTTTTACAGACGAACTTGAGCTCGATTCTGATGTAAAGATTTCGATGCGTAGAGAATTAGAATTGTCTGAGCTTAAAGACAATGAGGTTTTATATGAAGTCTTAGTGCCGGTAACGGATTTTTATAGCACCGAAACAAATATCGAAGCTGACTCGGCTGATGGGCTTTTCAATAATTGTCTAGATTGTATATATAAAATGATACCGGTTAAAGATCTAAATAATAAGACAAGATTGCTCAAGATTAATGGAAAATATTATTTAGACGATTTTGCCTCTGGTGCGGTATTCTATGTTGTAACCTTTGAATCGGACAAATTTACGCAAGAAATTAAACCGCTGATTGCAGATTTTAGTAAACGTGACTTTCCGACAAAAGATACGACTCTAACTTTTGCGCAGACTGGCGTCACGGCTTTGTCTCGTGGCATGAATGCAAAATTATATCAAGTTGGCAATGCAGAATACTTTGCAGAGAATATTAAAGACTATTTATCATCATTCGACCTCACGCATACTTCAAACGAATCTTCTTTTACGGATTTTGCGAACTCTAAGAATATCTGCTCCGATAAACGCTTCATTGATACTCTCACTGCGATTGGTCTCGATATCGTGGAGCTTACCGGTAATCATAATCAAGATTGTGGCGATCAGGCAGCCATCGAAACAATCGACGTTTACAATGAGAAAGGAATCAAGATTGTGGGTGGAGGCAAGACTGCGAGCGAGGCGGCTAAGCCACTTGAGATTGACGAAAAAGGAAACAATGTTACGATGCTAGCATTCAATCTTTCGACTGGTGGTGCAACTTACGATGATACTCCGGGCGCAAATCAATATTACGAGGAAACTGCGGCAAAACAAATCAAAGAGGCAAAGGAGCGCGGTGATACCGTAATCGTGGACATTCAATATTACGAATGCGCAGCTTATGCTTCTACTTACGAGGATCCGATTTGCGACTATGCTAATTCTGCAGCAGGCGACCAAATTGGTTTTTTCCGACATCTCGTTGATCTCGGCGCAGATGTCGTCGTGGGGACAAGTGCACATCAACCACAAACTTTTGAAAAATACGGGGCCGGTGTAATTTATTACGGACTTGGCAATTTATTCTTTGACCAAGTTTGGTGGCCAGGGACTACGAGAAGTCTAATTCTAGTACATCATATATATAATGACAAAATTTTACAAACTGAAGTCGTGCCAACAGTTTACGATAATTCCATGCAAACTAAATTGATGGATGCGGAGACCACAAAATGGTTCTTGCAACGTTTGATGAATGCGCGGCCTACGCCGGCAGCGGGAAGTCAAGATTTGCAAGGCGCGTTAGATAGCTGGACGCGGTCGGTCGGAGGAAGTAAGGGGGCAATTTTTTATGATTTGGATTCGGGGAAAACACTAGCTTCATATAATGCGGACGAAAAATTTGCTACAGCGTCAATCTATAAGCTATTTGTGGTATATGAAGGATATCGCAGAATTCAGAATGGGGTTTGGAATGGCGATGAACGAGCTGGTTCGACAGGAAAAACAATTGCAAAATGTCTAGACCTTGCGATTCGGGAATCCAATTCAGCTTGTGCGGAAGCTTTATGGGGAATGATTGGGCGCGATGCCTTGGATGCGGCGGTGCAAAATGATTTTGGGCTGAGTTCTGTGACGGTGGGGAGTTTATCGGCAACGCCGCGCGAAATCATGTTGATGATGAAGCGATTTCATGAGCATCCAGAAATTACGGACGAAAATCTAGTGGCGACTATTAAAGATTCATTTTTAAATCAACCCCCTTCCTACGGGCTATGTTCTGGTCCATGTAATTGGCGACAAGGATTACCGAGTGGTTTTTCCGACAAGGCGCTTGTCTACAATAAAGTTGGCTGGAATTTCAATGGTTCAATCTGGACGATATACGACGATGCGGCAATTGTTGAATTTCCAGAAAAGAACCGTAAACTGATTATCGTAGTGATGACGAGTGGCATACATTACGAAAAAATTAGAAATCTCGCAAGCTTAATCGAAAACGTGCTATAATATATATATGTTAACTAACAAGGAGGTCAGATGCAGCTAATTGCAATTTTGCTGATAACTGTGTCTATATTAACTTTACTTTCCGGCATTGCTGCATTTTTTGGGGCAACTAAGGGAGATCGTGCTCGCTCAGCTTGGTTTCTTGGTGCAACAATCTTTGCAACTATTTGGATGATATCGATTTCTTTATTCTTGATTGGGACTTCCGATTGGAAGCAGATGCCTCTCATTGTAAATTTAACCTATGTGAGCGCAATTTTTATCGATATTGCTTTACTCGGATACATCAATTGGCGTAAAAAAGCTGGCAAAATTACTACGTTAATTTTTCTGGTTGCTGGCATAATCTTCGCAGCATTTTTTATGTATAACCCGAGCTTATTATATACGGACATTGTTTTAACTAGCGCGGGGAATAGCTTGGTAACCAACTTTGGTCCATTCTATTTCACTTACATTGCTTTTTTCTGTGCGTTAGTTCCGGCCGTACTTATCACTTTATTCATGCGGATTATTAAGTCTAATTCGGACCGTATCAAAAGCGGTGACCTAGTACTTCTTATTGGATTTGCAATTTCTGGTACTATGTCACTAATTTTCAACTTAATTCTGCCACTTTGGACTTGGGATTTAATTTGGCTCGGGCCGTTAGCGATTTCTACAACAATTATTGCATTTTATTATACTATTTTGAGGTACCATGCCATCTCTCTGAAGTCACGCTGGATTAAAATTCTGTCATACATTGTATTAATCACATCGGCTGCAGTATTATACATGATGGTATTCTACGTAGTGTTTATCGCAATGTTCCGTGGTTCTACGCCGTCAATAGAAGTTATAATGCTTAACTTTATCATGGTGCTGTTCTTCTTATTATTGATGCCAGCCATGAATGAGCTAACGGCTTTTGTGCGTTCTTTAATTATGGGCGAGGAAACTACTTCTAAAAAAGGTAAAAAATGAACGAAGAGCACAAAAATAAAAATAAGATGACTGTGCTTTTGTCGCTTAATGCGGCAGCGATTTTGATTACCGGAGTTTTGATTGCGGGTGCGATTTGGGGTGATAAATTAGAGTTTAGGGCGGTAGGCGAGCGTTCGGATATCGTGGAAGATTCGGTGGGCGAAATGGAGCTTCTGGAGTCTGTTTCGGATTTTGATACCGAGCCGGTAGAATATATCCTTGGCAGCGACGATTATGTTTCGACCACCAGCCACGAATATGATAATTCTTCGGTGCCGAGTGGAGAGCTTTGGAACGAAAAAGCGATCACAATTTATGCTACACCGGATGTGGATATCTGCGTAGGCGGGGGATTAAGCGATCTTGGCTCAATGTACTGGCAGACATCGAACCCCAGCGTAATTTCTGGTTTTTATGATACGGCAAGGACTTGGCTGGGCTATAGCAGTGAGAGCTGTCGTTACCCTGTTATTAGTGGAGCCGGGACCACAATAATTACCGCTGGTACATACGATGGGCGGCGGAAAGATTCTTTGACCGTTACCGTGGTCGCACCACCAGAAGAACAATGGGAACATGAAGTCTTGACGCTAGTCAACAAAGTTCGCACCAAGAATAATTTAGGGCAGCTATCGTGGGGATATACTTGTGAAGAGGCGGCCGAAACGCGCGCCGAAGAAACAAAGACATTATATAGCCATACTCGTCCAGATGGTTCGAGCTGGGCTACAGTTTGTCCGGTGCCGGCCAGTGGTGGCAAGAGTGGCGAAAACTTAGCCATTGGTAATGCTGCCGTATCTCCGGCTACGGTGGTAGCTTTGTGGCTTAGCTCGGAGTCACACCGCGAAAATATCTTGAACCCAGAATATACTAAGCTTGCGGTAGGTTTTAAGTTTGATCAAAACACCATCTATAAAACCTACTGGTCGCAATTCTTTAGTACGTATTAGATTATTTACCTACGATTTCCGCCACCGCCCGGCATCATACCGCCGCCATTCATGTTGTTTGCGCTTGCACCAACCGTTGTCGTGATGGAAGAAATCGTGAAAGTGGTATAACTGTTACCATTAACGTAGATTGTGTAGGTCTCGCCTTGTTTGAAAGCGGACGTTCCGACCGACATATGGTTGAACGCTTTTGCAGATGTGTGACTAATTATGGATTCGCCTGCACTGTTTTTAATCTCGACCTTGGTTCCAGCACTGTAATAAGAAGAAAAATAGATGCTGGCGTTATAGACGCTCGAACTTGAGCCGAGCGTTTCGGCCATGCCAGATGCGCCAACCGCAATAACGGTGCCGCCGTTCATGACGATGCCGGCGCCGGCATCAAGTGCGCCGTTGCCATTATTGGTCGGGCCATCAACCGTAACCGTGCCGCCATTAAAATATAAGTAGCCATTTGAATCTACGCCGTCTCCAGAAGCGTTAACGTAAATCGTGCCGCCATTAATAATAAGCATGCAGCTAGTATTAACGTCGAATGCTCCGGCGCCTTGACTATTCGTAGTAGTTGACGCGTCGGCTCCGCCGCCAGCATTCAGACCATCGTCGGATGAAATGATCGAAATCGCCCCGTCATTTATTGTGATGGCTTGGGCTTCAAGACCTTCGTAACTCTTTTTAATGTCGATCGTTCCGCCATCAATGATGAGTTTTTTACTGGCATGGATACCATCATCGCCAGAACTAATTGTGATATAGCCGTCTTTAATCAAGACGAAACCTTTACCTACGGTGGTTTCGTTGGTTGACTTGATGGCGTCGCCTTTTGCGTTAACGGTAAAATCTCCGTTTACGATGTAAACGCTGTCCTTGCCGCGAATGCCATCATCGGCCGCAGTGACATTATAAGTGCCGGAGATGAACTTGAGATCATCTTTACTTACGATGCCATCTTGATAATTAGCAGTAAGATTCAGAGTGCCTTCGCCTTGAAAAGTTAAATCGGCTTTTGAATAAATTGTGCCGTTGACATCCTCATCATAGCTCGCATCGTAACTATTGCCGTCAGACAAATTATTCTCTCCGACCAACTCAATTACGAGATCGTCCGCAGCATAACAAGCGATTGCTGGGCCAGTAGAATTTGAAATTGTGACATTATCCAGGATTAGTTTGACTTTGCCGTCAGATACATTTACGATGATGTTTTTATCGGTCAACGAGCCAGTGATGTGATAGACTCCGGATTTTGTAATGGTCAGGGCGTCCGACAATTTCACATCGTAAGTATTGTAGCTGTTCCAGTTGATCTTAAGGTCGCCATCATCGATCAATATCGTACTGGCATCTCCGGTATTCGTGCTAGGGTGCGTTTCATTGAGGAATACCACCGCCGCAAACAATGCTACGAGAGCGAGTCCAGACAATATGAACCAAATAGTATTTTTCTTTTCGCGTCCCATTAAATCTCCTCTTCACAGCAAGGCTCAGAGAGAAGAACTTTAAGATTCATATTTTTGACACGAATTTCATCGAGAAAATCTTTCTCCTTGACGCCATGCTTAATTTTAACGTCATAGGTAAGTTTGTATAAACTGCCCATGTTGATAGTTTTCATACGAACTAGGTGCGCACGAGAAGTGTATTTTTTGAAGGTATCAGCAAAAACTTCTTCGTAATCCAAATCTTCTGGAATTACAATTTTGAGTACGCGTTCGCGGCGATTTGGCTCCAGAATTGGAGTGAATGTAAATAGGACTACTGCTATTATATATATGATCATAATTACAGTACCAAAGAGTATGTGTCCCATGCCACAAGCAAGGCCAATCATCATGGCGGCAAACACGGCGAGTAGGTCTTTGCCGCGTCCACCGATTGAGCGGAAGCGAATTAAAGAAAACGCACCGAGAATCGCGATTGATGTACCCAGGTTGCCATTAATCATGATCATTACAGCCATGACAAGCACTGGCAAAACAGCTAGAGTAACCATGAACCCTTTCGTAGTCTGCGTGGTTCTAGCGTGTGTAACGGCAAGAGCCACACCGAGGTCCAGAGCGACGTCAGCCGCGATGAGGGCAGAGCCGACATCTAGACCTGCCGCCGTTGAATCAAATATTGTATTAAACATTTTTCTCCTTTCTTAATGTTTCGTATATTTTGCCAATTTTACTAAATTGCTGCGGATAAATATGGGCGGCAGACAAAGTCTTTACGAGCCATAGCGGCATTGCGCCATTTACCTTGATTTCCATTATAATGTTTTTATCGTTTTTAAAAAAGGTCTTATCGTTAGCTTTTTTAGAAAATTTTAAGTTTTTGTCACGATATTTTAAGTTGGTGTCAAAGGTAATTCTAAGACCATCATCACCCATGTAACTTTCGCGATTATAATAAACCAGAATTTTTGGCTTTAAATTAAAATGTTTGATGATGTAGTCAACCTCGCGCGCGATTTGAATATCTGCCTTGGTCTCGATGTCGCGACCAGCAAGTTCTTCCATGGTGGCTTTGCCTTTGGCAAGCTCATTAAAATCTTTGTGGGTAATTAAAACCCTCCTTTTGAAGCCGAGGTTATTGTCTTTTATGATGCCGTCTTCGTTTAAAATTTCATCGCGGTAAGCGATGCCGCGAATTTTGGTTTTAATTTCAAGAAAAACTTTGTCATAGCCACCATAGCTGCGAGCGCGAAGCTTTTCTTTGAAAATCGGGTGGTCAATTGACTGGACAATTAAATCATAGTTGTCCGTGTCAAAATACACATTATAGATTTCGGAATGAAAATGTGAATCTTTTTCCATGATTCGTTTGACTTTTTTAATCATGGCGCGATATTGCTCGTCATCAATAATGTATTTTTTCTCGACTCGATTGAATTTTTTCTCGTCCATAGCATAATTATAGTATATTTTTCTTAGGCGAACCTTAAAAACGGCAAATTAGTGTTAGTTGAGGATTTTAAGGTTCTTTTAAAAACGCTGTGTTATTATTAGGGTATGAGAATATTATATGTAGAAGACGAAAAATTCTTAGCTGAAGCTGTGACACATATTTTGAGCAAGAATAAAATCAAAGTAGATCACGCTGCAGACGGCGAAGAAGGCCTCGAGTTAGCCTTGAAGCCGAACTACGATTGTATCGTGCTCGATATTATGCTACCTAAGCTTTCTGGAATTGAAATACTAAAAACTATACGCGCTCGTGGAATCAAGACTCCTGTAATTATGCTTTCGGCGCTGAGCGAGGTCGAAGACAAGGTGAAGGGGCTTGAAAATGGTGCGGACGATTATTTGGCCAAGCCGTTTAAGACTGCCGAGCTAATCGCTAGAATCAATGCGGTGTGTCGCAGGCCGGCGCTTGAGATGCGGGAAGAAATTAAGTTTCACGATTTGAAATATGATATCACGAACCGAACTTTGAACGGAGTAGCTCTCACGGATAAGGAGGCTGAGATTCTTATGATGCTCTTAAAGACTCCGGGAACCGCGATAACCAAACAACAAATTTTAGCACACGTTTGGGGCGCAGACGCTGAGCTTGAAGAGAATTATGTCGAAGTTTATATTTCGTATTTACGCAAAAAGATAAAAGAACTAAACTTAAAAGTTGCGATTAAAACCATTCGCAATTTAGGATACAAAATATGTTCTCAAGACTAAGAAATAAGCTGATTTTGATTAATCTTGGCATAACTAGTGCAGTGATTTTGGTGACCTTTACGATGATTTACCTGATTTCAACACGGTCTGCTGATAGTCGGCCACCAATGATTCATGTAGAAAACGTTTCCAACTTTGATTCCGAAATGGAGAGGATTGTAATAAGTTCAATTCGCGAGGAAAAGGAGACGGCTGCGCGTGAATTACTTACGACACTAGTTGTGTCTGGAATAACAATAGAACTTGCAGTGATTCTGATCTCGTATTTTTTGGCAGAGCAGGCAATCAAGCCAGTGCGCAATGCGTATGAATCTCAAAAAATCTTCATTGCTAATGCTTCGCACGAAATAAAAACTCCACTTGCGGCGATTTCGGCTAATCTTGAAGCAGCCGACATTAAGGGTAATAAATGGATTTCAAACGTCGAAAAAGAAACCACGAAACTCACGAATTTAAATTCCGAGCTTCTGACGCTCGCGCGTACTGACTTAGTGACAAAGCGCGAAGCCACGCTAGAAGACGTAAGCAAAATCGTAGAAGACACAATTAAGAGTTTTAATCCCAGAATGCAAAATCTTAATTTTTCTGAAAAAATCACAAAAAACGGAAAAGCCAAAATTAACAGAGAAGATTTCGCGCAGATTTTGTCTATACTTTTCGACAACGCAATTAAATACGCCGACAAAAAAGTTCAAGTTTGTCTTGAAGATAATAGGTTCACGATTAAAAACGATGGTGCAAAAATTTCGGAACAAGATTTACCGCATATTTTTGAACGTTTCTATCAGACAGACAAAACAGCCGAGGGTGTAGGGCTGGGTCTTTCGATTGCAAAATCGCTAGCCGATCGAAATGGTTGGAAATTGACTGCGAAATCCGACAAAATGACTGAATTTGTCTTGGCTTTTTAATTAAGCACATGTTACAATAGTTGTATATGCTTGAACTTAGAGGTGTGACTAAAGTCTATGAGACTGGTGGGCTAACGAAAAAGGCGCTCGACCATGTGACGCTTAATTTTCGCGTGTCTGAGTTTGTGGCAATTCTCGGGCCGTCTGGTTCTGGCAAGACAACTTTGTTAAATATCATTGGCGGACTAGATCATTATACATCTGGCGAGCTCAGAGTAAACGAAGTTTCTACGAAAAAATTTCGCGACAAGGATTGGGATGCTTATCGTAACCACAGGATTGGTTTTGTATTTCAGAGCTATAATCTGATTCCGCATCAGACCGTACTCGCAAACGTAAGATTAGCATTGACACTTTCTGGAGTCTCAAAACGCGAAGCGGTGGCGCGCGCCAAAAAGGCGCTTCAAGACGTAGGTTTAGCCGAGCACATCAATAAGCGTCCAGCGCAACTTTCGGGCGGACAAATGCAAAGAGTAGCAATCGCACGGGCACTTGTCAATAATCCAGAGATTCTGCTTGCAGACGAGCCAACTGGCGCACTGGATTCTGAGACTTCTGTGGCAATCATGAATCTTTTGAAAGAAATCGCGAAAGATCGTCTAGTGATTATGGTAACGCATAATCCAGAGCTAGCAAAAGAATACGCCACGCGTATCATCAAACTGAAAGATGGACGGATTGTGTCCGACTCAAATTATTATGATGGACGTAAAAAGACAAAGCTAGACGAAAATGAGACAAAAATGCGACGCGGCAAAACGAAAATGTCGTTTCTTACGGCGTTTTCATTGTCGCTTAAGAATTTGCTAACAAAAAAGGCGCGGACCTTGCTCGTTGCGTTTGCTGGCTCAATTGGGATTATTGGCATTGCACTGATTTTGGCGGTTTCAACCGGTTTTCAAGCCTATATAGATACGATTGAGAGAGACACTTTGACATCATATCCACTAGCTTTGATGCGAGATTCAACCAACATTACTGGAATTCTATTGAATTTGACCGGTGAAGCAGAGAATAAACGTGATGGGGAATTAGTGGAAAATCAGGTTCTGACATCCTCACTTGGTAGCGTTACGCATAACGACTTAGGTAGTTTCATGAAGTATTTTGACGGTCACAAGGACGAGCTACAAGACGACGTACGACTCGTGGAATACGAATATAATATTGATCCGCTAATTTATACGGTGGATGCAACTGGCGAATTAGCAAAGTTGAATCCAAGTAGTCTATTTACGACCCTGCTTGGCAGCAACTCACTCCTAAATTCTTACTCAAGTATGACGTCGGTATTTAGGCAATATGACTCGGTGAATTTGCAAAATGACACCAAACTACTAGCAGGACGTTACCCAGAAAAATATAACGAAATGGTCGTATATCTGTCTAATTCAGGAGAGATTTCAGAACTTTTGACTTACTCGCTCGGTTTTCATGACACGGACGAATTAAATGAAATCATCACGAAAATCATGGGCGGGGAAAAGGTCGACATTAAAAACGATCCTTTAACTCTGACCTATGATGATTTATTGAACGTCGACCTAAGATTGTTGTCTGCGGCTGACACATATAAGTACAATGCGAAATACGAAGTCTACGAAGATATGTCCGGCGACATGGAATTCATGGAAAACTTATACAAAAATAAGTCCGAACAACTAAAAATCGTTGGTGTCGTGACAATGGAAGACAGTTTGCTAAATGCTGGTAGCGGAGTTTTGTACCTACCAGACCTGACCAAGCATATTATTGAAAAATCCAGTCAGACCGAAATCGTCAAAAAGCAAATGAGCGAGCCGACAATTGACATTTTCTCAAATACCAAATTTGGTGAGAAGCAAAACAAGTTTAATTTTGAATTTTCTGATTTGGTGCGCGTGGACGAAGCGAAAATTGCAAATGCTATCAAAGTCGATATCGACAAAAATGCTATGGCGGCCAAGACGCAAGAATACATGCGCGAGATTGGCGACAATATAAAAGCCGATCCAACACCTATCGAAACTGCACTTAACGAGAAACTGACCGATTTATATGCTGGTTTACAAGAGTTTTTAGCTAGTAAGGCGACTGAACCGGATTTTGATTATACAAAAATACAAGAATATATTAGTGAGTTTGTGGACGGGCAAGATTTTACTGAGTTTACGAATAAATATTTACTCCCGGTCGAGAATTTTAAAGCTGTCTACACGGGACTACTGGGATTAAAGTTATCTAGCGTGGCAGACTCAAAGGCGGAAGCAGCGATTGAGGCCACGATTAAGACACTGTCAACAACAATTCTGGAACTTACCATGAAAAAGGAAGTCCTGACAAAGGTTGGTGACTTGGCATCATATCTCACGTCCTCGTTTGCGAATGCGTTTAAGGTTGATACCAATGCCTTGGTTGGGGCCTTTGAGCTAAATTTCAGCGAAGATGAGCTTGCGCGAATAGTCACGGCGATGTTCGACGAAAAAGAAGCGACCTATAATACAAACTTGGCCTTGCTTGGTTATCAGGACCTAGAAGACCCAATGGAAGTTGCATTTTACTTTAGCTCGTTTGATGGCAAAACTAGATTTATGGAGTTTTTAGATAATTACAACGACCTGATGACTTCATACAATCAAGAAAGCAAAGTGATAGAATATAGCGATACAACTGGTGTTCTAATGTCATCGGTAAAAACGATAGTGGACGCGGTTTCATACGTCTTAATCGCCTTTGTGTCTATTTCACTAGTCGTGTCATCAATTATGATTGGCGTCATCACCTATATTTCGGTCTACGAACGAACAAAAGAGATTGGAATTTTACGTGCGATTGGTGCGTCAAAGCGTAATATTTCATCAATATTCAACGCCGAGACCTTTATCGTCGGGCTTTTGTCTGGAATGTTTGGAGTGGGGATTTCTTATCTCATTATACCGATTATCAATATAGTTTTACATCATTTTACGGGCGACATACCACTCAGTGCGCAATTAGTGCCGGTATCTGCCGTGATATTGGTGGTTATTTCGGTGGTTTTGACCTTAATCGGCGGGTTGATTCCTGCACGAGCTGCGTCAAAGAAAGACCCAGTCGAAGCGTTGCGTTCTGAATAGACTTGTGGTATAATAGATAATGTACCGAAAGAATCGTTGGGGATTCGCCAAGTGGTAAGGCAGTGGGTTCTGGTCCCACCATTCGGGGGTTCGAATCCCTCATCCCCAGCCAATTTGATTTTAGAATAAACGAGGAGCATTACGCTCCTCATTTTTTTAATGTTGTTACTTAACTATGCTCGTATCTGGGGCTTTTGGAATTTCTACTTCCGGGATAAGACTCTTTAGTATCGGCATAATACTTTCTGGTATGTGGCCGATAACCAATTTTTCTGCGTTTGCGCCCAAGGTATATGTGTAATATAGAGAATATTCTTCGCCGTAGGTCTCCTGTGTATATGCAGCATCGGCGACAATTATAGGAATTAACGCCTTAACGAGTTTCGGCAGGTTTTCTTTAATACCAGCAAACTCATCTCTAGTAATAGTTGGTACTTGGCCAAGCTTTGTTTCGTAATCATCGTATTCTCCCATATAATCGGATATAGAGGCAATGAGCTGGTCGGTTTCTGTACTAGTAGCCGTGCCTTTTAATACGTCCACTAGTAGGTTGTAAGTAGGGAACATTGATAGGTCGCCACCGTGGTTGAAGAGCAGGTCATAGAGGGCATTTCCGGCGACCATGCCAGCGAGGCCAGCACTAGTATCTTTGAAAAAGTCTATAAATTCACCTTGCTTGTCTAGTTTTCTCATTTGGTATAGTTTCATCACCGCAGAAAGTGGCTCTTTCACTTCAGTGTCGAAGTATTCGCGAGTGAGTCCATTATCAGTTACGAATCTCATCCAAGAATCCATAAATTCGCGGCCACTCATGGTACCAACCTGCTCGGTGAGACCGTCGTTATTTGATAGAATATTGGCGGCAGTAGCAGGATTTGCAAGTTCCGAGATATTCACTACGCTGGTTGATATTTCGAGATCAGCAGGATGAATTTCTTCGTAGGTTCCAGTATTATAGAACCCCCAAAGTTCCGGGAAAACATAGCCAAGAATTAGATCGTTACCATCTTTGACGTCGTGAATGTTGGTATAACCTGTCTTAGTAATACTAGCACGAGGAGCTCCGAAGGTGTAAACATAGAAATCATTTGCAGACATATCGTAATCTGACAAGTTTTCATTAATCATTTTCGCGGCGAGATCGACTACTGCGCCACCACGAGAATAGCCAACCATCCAAAGTTTATATTCAGAAAGTGTGCGACTAGAGAGATATTCGTCAAGATCATCTTTGATATAGCTTGCAGATTCAGAAAACCCTTCATGGTCGCCACTGGTGCCGACATTGAAGTTTGATAGCCATTCTGTCATGTAATTATAGTTGCGCGGGGCAACAACAAGAAGTTCTTGGCCAGATGGGAGGGTTTTGCGTCCAATAGTAGAGCCCATGGAATGTCCGTCAGGTTCGGAGGATGCATCCCAACTCTGAAAATCAGAGAAGCCCATTTGCTCCAGCATGTTCTTTAGTTTAGGGAATGGATTCTGAGGATTATTGCTTGGATATCCATCGGCCTGATTTTCATACCCAGCTAAAGCAAGGGCGTAAGAGACGGCACGGAGTTCTGGATGGTCGCCAGGGGAGGGAACATCAAAATAACCGTCGCTATATTCTATAGTGCCAGTAGCATCTAGCGCACCCCATACAGAATCCCAAGGCGAATCTGGGTCCTCTACGAAGGCATAATACGGATAAGTGACTGTGCGTAAATCACTAAATGCGTATGTGCTGTGACATATTATGGTCGCAAACATTAAACTTAATATACTAACACCTAATAAAACCTTACCTCTCATGTTTATTATTATAACACACTTTTTCAAAAAGTGTTTTTATGCAAAAACGCGATTTGCTTATGCTATAATATAATATATGATGCATTTCATGGGCAGGAGACTCAAAGGTGACACTTTAGTAGAAGTTTCACTTGCCATAGGTATTTTTTCTATGGTTGCCATTACCGTAGTGTCTGTAATTAATGGTAGCGCCAACAGCGCTCAGTCTTCACTTGAAGCTACCATCACGCGTGAAGAAATGGACGGCCAAGCCGAGGCGCTACGTTTTATCCAATCTGCCTTTATTGCTGGCGGGGAAGCGGTTGACTCAAGTGGCAAATCTAAATATGAAAGGCTCTGGGACACTCTATCTGCCCGTGCTATAGACCTCTCCAAACTCTCCGCTTCGGACCGTGATGCCGTACTAAAATATAACCCCGTAACTTGTGATGAAATTTATCGGTCAGATAATAATGCAGGCTGGAATACGCTGAAGAAGCAAAATGCCTTTATTATCAATACCAGAGCCATGAGTACTAATGATATCAACAATATCATTGTGAGCTACTCGCCTAGCATCTTTAAAACGGCTACTACTTATCCACGTATTATATATGGTGGCAATACTTCTGATGCACTCTATAATCCATCCAAAGTGACTGGCGCTCTAAAAATCACTGGTGTTGAGGGTCTCTATGTCATTGGTGTTCGCGACAAAGACGGCACCGTTATTGTCTCCGACACAGACAGCAGCACTACCATAAAATCCGCCTTCATAGATTTTTATATTCGTAGCTGCTGGTTCACCCCAGGAGCAGATCGTGCCTCCACCATTTCTACTTTGGTGAGGCTTTATGACCCAAGTGCAGTGGCGATCAATAAGAGTCAGCTAAAAGGTATTCTGATTCGCTATGGCGGCAATGGTGCCTCCACCGGCTCCATGGCTCAACAATATGTTTATGCTGGAAGTTCTACCAATATTTTGCCAAATCAGTTTAGTTGGACGGGGCATATATTTAAATACTGGACTACCAATGCTAACGGCACTGGCACAAGATATAATCCAGGACAAAAGTACTCTGTTCCTGCCAATCTCTCCGCTAGCTCTTCCATGACGCTTTATGCTCAGTGGGAAGTTTTGCAGACCAACATCAAATTCAATGGCAATGGTGCGACTTCTGGCTCGATGTCCACCCAAAAGATTGCCGCGGGAAATACTCAAAGGCTCAATGCTAATGCTTTTAGTCGCACCGGATACACCTTTAGTCGTTGGACAACAAATGCAAATGGGTCTGGCACTAGATACGACAACCGGGCAAATTACAGCGTGCCGTCTAATATTACCAGCGAACAAACCGTGAATCTTTATGCGCAGTGGACGCCGAATACGTATACTATTTCTTATAATGCGAATGGCGGAAGTTATGCTCCGGCATCTACTTCATGCAAGTATGCACAGAGATGTGACATTACTACCAGCCAGCCATCACGCTCTGGTTATAAATTTCTTGGCTGGTCCGAATCGTCAAATGCCTCTTCGCCATCTTATTACGGCGGTAACCAGATTACGCTTTACGGCAGTAAAACACTTTATGCGGTATGGCAGACACAGAATGAAACTATTACTGTTACACTGACCTGGAGTAGAAGCCCAAAAGATTTGGATGCCCACGTGCAAGGACAAAAATCTGACGGAACCACATTCCATGCATACTTTGGTAACAAAGTAGGAAGCGATGTTAGCGGGTTGACGATTGCGCAACTAGATAGGGATGTTACATCCGGATATGGCACTGAGACATTTATCATTAATACTCTGGGTGGGCGCGACTATTACTATTATGTTCACAATTATACCAGCAGCTCAAGCATTACAAACGCTACTGTTACAGTAAGTGGTCCATACATCGGCACACATACATACTATGCGTGGGATGCCTCAGGGTCTGGTCGCTACTGGAATGTCTTTGCTTACAAGGATGGGCGCATTGTCTATAAGGGCACGCGCTCCGGATCACCAGATCTAAGCTACTAATATAATGACATTGATTTTTTATTGAAGATGTGCTATAATTAGGAGATGAGCTCTCAAAAGGATAAGGGGAGTCGCAATTTAAAATCGTTTGCTTGAAGTTTTTAAGGGGGATGAAGATGAGCGCATTAAAATATCTTCTTTTCTACGCTGGCGTAGATAAGGAAAGCTATGAGATGGTGGAACCAACCATCATTAAGCAAAACAGAATCACGGTGCAGGCAACTTCGGTTGTCGCTGTACTACTTATTGCTGCGATGTATGCCGTTTCGTATATTGTTGAGGAACTTAGTATCAACAGAGAAATCTACGAAGCTGGCGTAATCATTTCAGCATTAATTTTTGTATTAGCTGCAGAGCTAGCAAAAAGAATGCATGAGGCAACCATGCCGCTAGTATACTTTTCGTATTCGGCGTATTATATATACGCAATTCTGATTAGTACACTAACTGGGCGTGACAGTAAAACCTTTATGGTAATGTTGGTGTTTTTACCAATTCTTTTCGTAGGGAAACCGATTAAGTTTATTCTGCTCACGGTAGCGTATATAGGCATATTTATTGCGCTTTGTTTTAATACAAAGACGGGATTTGCCCTATGCGTTGACGTGGCGGATGCAATTTGTTTCGGAATTCTGGGAATGGTCACTGGTACTGCCAGTACCGCTTTTAAGGTAAATGGTTACGTTCAGAGTAAGCGGCTGGCCTCTGCTAACGCAAAGTGGATGGGGCTTAGTCATTTCGACACCCTCACGGGCATGCGGAATCGCAATGCTTACGAGGAGGATATCAAAAACATCGCCAGTGAGTGTCAAGAGGCGCTCGGATGTATTTATATCGACGTAAACGGACTTAAGCACATCAATGACAGCAAGGGTCACGAAGAAGGTGACAGGATGCTAAAATTCGTCGCGAACGAAATTCAAAAATATTTCGGCAGTGATTACACATACCGAATCGGTGGTGACGAATTCGTGGTTTTCGTGCCGGACCCTGAGCTGTACGAGATTAAGACCAAGACCGACAAGATTTTGGAAGAAATCCAGCCGCGGAGCTACTATGCTGCGATTGGCTGGAAGGTTCATGATCTCGAAGGGCTTTCGATGAAAGATCTCGTCACGGATGCAGAATCTTTTATGTACGAAAAGAAGGGCCGGTTCTACGAGCAGTCTGAATTCAACCGCAGAAAGCCAAAAGAACCAAATTTGGATTCACAAAGTTTACAAAAAATACAAGATTTGCAGGATTTACAAAATCCACAAGATTTACAAGACAAGCCAAACGATTAAGCAAAGCCGCCTTCGGGCGGCTTATGTTATGCTATAATATATAGTATGAGCAAAAAGACTTTTTCTAAAAAGCAGCTCGACAGCTTGTCGGCAGAGGAAATTATCGATAAAATTCAGCACGAAAACTATTCTTTACTTACGACGCTTGGCGCCGAAAAACTTCGCAAAGAAATGGTGCCAGTTGGCAAAATTTGCAATGCGTCGATTAATTACGTACTTGGTACAACAGGACCTAGCAAAGACCTTAAGAAGCACTCGCACAATGCGCGCATGAAACTAGTTAAAAAACTTCGCAAACTTACCCCGGGCGAATATAAAGGCTTTCCGAAGGACTCTGAAAAAGGCCTCGTAGTGGGCTTTAATCACCCGTCACTTGGCGAAATTGCGCGAATTCTCATGATGAAGATGGACGTCATGGGCGAGAAGCCAATGCTTTTTCCGGTGAATTTGCCGTGGTATGAGGCGCTTGCGCCAGATTATGACCGAATTTCTAAACTTGGCATCATTATTACGCCAACAATTACTCCTTCAACTTGGAGCAAAATGAAACTCGAAAAAGGCACTCCACTTTATGATGAAGGCTCTAAATTAAAACGCGCGTTTCGGGATTTATACACTGAGCGTTCACATCAAATTTTGAAGGAAGGTGGCGTGATTTTTGTGGCGCCAAGCGCGACTAGGCAGGCGACAGTGTTCAAAACTCGTGAGGTTTACGACAAAAAAGAGCCAATCATCCCGACAATGTCTGTACTGGCGCTTGAGCTTTACAAAGATCCTAAGATGAACTGTGATTTTTTGCCGATGGCGGTTTTGCCACCAGAAAATTACAAAAAAGGTCTCAATTTCTTTAAACACTACAAGTTAATTCCGGGTGAAATTTTGACTGCTGCTGAAATCAGAAAAAAATACATCGGAAAAGACACCGATGCAACCAAATTGCCAGAACTAGATTACGAATTTCACAAACGAATCGCTGATAAGCTGCCGAAAAAATTTTGGTACTAGATTTTGAACGCTAATTCGTGCTATAATCATAAGCGGAATGAGAAAACCGTATACTTATTTTACGTTGGAATTTTATGACCAAGAGAATGGTATTCGCGGTGGCGGTGGGCTAGGAGTACTGGCGGCTGACACTAGGCGAGTAGCAGAGCAAATGGGAATTCCTTTTGTAGCAGTAACGCCGTTTTATCCGAGAGAATCTTATCAGGTGATGCAGGATGGTGAAATTTTTGATGAGCGTCGCGCAGTGGACTGGCGAGATTATGGTTTTGAATTCGTGGACACCGTAAATGTTAAATGCAATAATGAACTTTGCCGTCTAAATGTGATTCAAAAAAGTTTCGAGAACACCAAAATTATCTGCGTCACTGAGCCGAATTTCGGTGAGCTCTACCAAGGGCTTTCGGGTTCGGACCATCGACTTTACCAAGAGGTGGCGCTAGGTTTTGGTGGGTATCAAGCTTTAAAGATTATGTTTCTCACGCCGGCGGTTTTGCAACTTAATGAGGTAGTGACTTTCTTTGCGGCCTTGGCTTTCCTAGATGATCTAGTGGCTTCGGGCATGGATTTTTACGAGGCGATGGTGTTTGTCAGGAAGCACACACTCTACACCAATCATACTTTGGTGCAGGCAGCAGAAGCAGAATTCTCGAGGGAACAATTTAAACACTATGTGTATCCAAATCTAAAATCTGGGGCTGTAAAGCATTGGCTCGAAGGGCAATTTATAGACGACAAGCTTAAGCTGTCTTCGGTCACGCTCGAAATTGCAGGGAAGCGAAACGGGGTGTCACGACTTCATGCCCAGGTGGCAGAATACTATGATGCTGGTGGAGAACGAGTCGAATTTCGCGCTGTCACCAATGGTATTGACATAAAAAAGTGGATTTTGCCTGAAATATTGACTTTTTACGGTAAAAATGGTATAATTAATAATGAAGGTGCCCTCACGCGCGATTTTAAGAATCATTTAGACACATTAGAGGCTTCTAAAATTCGTGAATTAAAGAGCGTGGGACGCAAAATCTTAAACGAGACGCTAAAAAACCGACCGGATCAAAACGGTAAAATTTTGCAGTTTAAGACAGATGATTTTATCTTTGACTTTAAGCGACGCTTTGTAGACTACAAGAGGCCAGATTTACCATTTCGTAATCTTGAGAGGTTACGCAGTATTTTAGAACCAAGAGGTGCGCACTACATTTTGGCTGGACGAGTACACACGGGAGACGACAGAATGTCTGGTAAGCTCCACGACATCCTGGCGAGGGTTGCCAAAGACGATTATCTAAAAGACCACGTGCATTATATCGCAAACTACGACGAGGCTTTGGCGCGTGGACTTTCTGTAGGCTCGAACGTCGCTATCAATGTGCCGATTGTAGGGCTCGAGGCCTGCGGTACCTCGTGGATGAAAGACGTGGCAAATCTTAATCTTTTGATTTCCACACATGATGGTGGCGTGGCTGATGTTTCTCGGGATAATTATTTGAATGTTTCCGGTGAAGACGAAGACGCCGAGCTCGAGACACTTTACCAGCGCATGGAAGAGGCCATCGACGCTTGGGAAAATGATTTTGACTTGGAATTTTTGATTCAGAAGCAGCTCGCAGCATTTCTACCTGTGGTTTCTGGACACAGAATGATGAGAAATTATCTTGATTTTATTGCAAAAGCGTAGTATACTATTGACAAGTCTGGTATCAGACTTTTTTGATGAAAGGAAGTTATATGGCCAAACCAAAAATCACCAAAATCAAAGCCAAGGACACAACAAAAAAGGCCGAGAAGGAACCGGTCGAAACTAAGGCTAAGGTCGAGACAAAGACAAAGGCTAAAAAACCGTTTATATTGTTTCGCCCATTTGTAGCGCTTTTTAGGTATTTGAGAGATTCCTGGAAAGAAATCCGTCAGGTGCGTTGGCCAAGCCGAAAGGCCACCTGGAAAATGGTGCTTGCGGTTTTGGTTTACACGGCGCTTTTCGTGGTTTTGATCTCACTACTAGATTTATTCTTTACATGGTTATTTAATTTAATTTTAGGACACTAGAAAGGAAACATTCATGGCAGTAAACCGTTATGATGACACCAGGGCATGGTACGCAATCTCAACCTACTCTGGCTACGAAGACAAGGTGGCAGATTCTATCAATCAGCGTACCGGCACAGTAGAAATGGCAGACAAAATTTTTGAAGCCATCGTGCCAAAGGAAAAACAAATCGAAATCAAAAATGGTAAGCGCAAAGTGGTAGACCGCAAGATTTTGCAGGGTTACGTACTTGTGGACATGAAACTTTCGGACGAAACTTGGTATATCATTCGTAACACTCCAGGCGTAACTGGGTTTATCGGCACCGGCACTCAACCAACTCCAGTTTCTGAAAAGGAAATCACCAAGATTAAGAAGCGCATGGGCGTAGAAGATCCAAAATTCTCCGTCAAATACGAGATTGGTGAAGTTGTTTCTATTACGGACGGCCCATTCAAAGGCTTTGATGGTACCGTGTCCGAAATTGACGCAGCCAAGGGTAAGCTCAAAGTTATGGTGTCGATGTTTGGTCGCGAAACACCAGTAGAGCTTGATGCTTTACAAGTGAAACAGCTAAATTAAAAGTCAAAAAGCCCGTTCTCGGGAGCGCTCAAGGGCGCTAGCCCAAGGTTACTCCCTCGAACGGGTCTTTTTGACTTTACTTTTTTGTATTTATTTGGTATAATTATCACGTTACATAAATGCTTCTAAAAAAATAATAATTAAAGAGGATTTTTACGATGGCAGAAAAGAAAGTTATCGGCAATTTGAAGCTAAGAATCCCTGGTGGTAAAGCTACAGCTGGACCTCCGGTTGGTTCTACGCTTGGTCAATGGGGCCTAAATATGATGGATTTCATCAACCCATTCAACGAAAAGACCAAAGAATTCATGGGCAAGAACGTAATCGTTCACATTCGCGTGTTCGAAGACCGCACTTTTGACTGGACCTGTTTAGGTCAGCCAGTAGATGACCTCATCCGCGAGGCGATCAAAATCGAGAAAGGTTCTGGCAAGCCAAACGTAGATAAGGTTGGCAAAATCACCCGCGCTCAACTCGAAGAAATCGCGCAGAAGAAAATGGAACAGCTCAACGCAAACGACCTCGAAGCTGCAGTAAAGATTGTAGCTGGCACGGCTCGTTCGATGGGTGTGACCGTAGAATAATATATATTGTGGGAGAGTCTAAGGCTCGTTAGTACCACAGAAAGGATAAATATGGCAGAAGAAGAAGCCAAAAAAGCAGTCGAGACAACAGAAGTCGTCGAGACCGCAGAAACCGAGACTTTTGCAAAGTCTGGTAAAAAATCAAAGAAGCATATTGAAGAAGTTAAGGCCGAAGAAGAGCGCCAAGCTCGCAAGGCTGAGCGTGCTGCTGAAGAAGCCGCAGAAAAACCACGTGGCGCTAAGCCAGTGACTCGTCCTAAAATTGAACGCCGTGGCAAAAAATATCAAGAGGCTTATAAATTAGTCGAGAAAAACAAGACTTATACGCTAAAAGATGCGCTTGAGCTTGCTCTTAAGACTAGCCCAGTAAAGTTTGACGCTTCTGTAGAAGCTCACGTACGCCTTGGGGTTGACCCTCGTCAGGCAGATCAAAATATCCGCACTACGATTGTATTACCAAATGGTAACGGTAAAACTGTGCGTGTTGCAGTATTTGCACCACTTGATGTTTGTAAGGCCGCAAAAGCCGCTGGCGCAGACATTGCTGAAGACGAAGAGTTCTTGAAACAGCTCGAAAAGGGCGAAATTAACTTCGACGTACTTATTTCTACTCCAGCTTACATGCCTAAGCTTGGTAAATTCGCACGTTTGCTTGGCCCTAAGGGTTTGATGCCAAATCCAAAAGCTGGCACCGTGACTACAGACGTAGAGAAAGCCGTAAAAGAGTCCAAAGCTGGTAAGGTAGAATACCGTGTAGATAAGCAATCCATCGTGCATATTGGCCTTGGCAAGGTTTCGTTCGGTACCGACAAGCTCATTGAAAATGCAAATACTTTCTTTGATTCGCTCAAGGCACAAAAACCAGCCTCGCTCAAAGGCACCTATGTAAAAAGTGTATTTATTACCACTACTATGGGCCCATCAATCTCGGTTGAAAACTTATACAATTAAGATTGATTTTTACAAAAAATCCTCCCTAGCGGGGGATTTTTTGTGGGATTTTACTGTTGAAATTAAAAAACTTGTGCTATAATAAAATCGTTATGGTAAAAGGTTTTATTTGTAAGCTTACTTGTAATATTTGTATTTTATCCGCTGTACTGGTGAGTAGCGTAGTCAGTAGTAATGCTGCCTCTGCACTAGCCTCACAGAGCGAAACTGATTTTCAGTTTACATTTAATTCGTCTATTACCCTTACGTTGTCTTCGCCAGATCTTATCATCTCGCATATCACTCCAGGAAATTACGCTAATAGTAATACTATTTCGGTCGACGTATCAACCAATAACCGTACTGGTTATACCTTAGTTGCCAAAGTAGGTGATAAAAACAGCTCTACCCTAAATAACAATAATCTCGTAAATACCACAAATGACGCCAATTTTACGAGTTTGGCCACTACGGACAATAAAGCACTGGCTAATTTTGACGATGGTAAGTGGGGATATACGGTAGCTCCTAGTATAGCCAGCGCCACTACTTATAGCGGTCTTTTATATAATGCCGATACCGTAATCAACGCTACTAGGAATGTCGCAGGAGATCCGCAAGAAGGTTACCTTGGTTCTAATAGCACGAGCTTTACAATTGGCGCTAAGGCCGGGCAGACTCAAGCCTCTGGCGAATACACTAACGTAATTAACTTTAGGGGTGTAGCAAATGTAGTTCCAGACATAGTAATGCAGGAGACCAACTTGAGTGAACTAGCAACTGTAATGCCGAACACTGGCGACACCGCTATGTTTGTAGATAATCGTGACGGAAGTAGATACACTGTCGGCAAACTCGCCGACGGTAAGTATTGGATGCTAGATAACTTAGCATTGGGCTCTGATACGGCCATGACACTCACGAATGCCGATACTAATATGACGGCGGGGTCATGGATTCTGCCAGCGTCCACTACTACTGGCTTCTCTTCCACTGAAAGTACGAGCTACACTGACGCGGCTATTAATATTGATTCAAAGAGCGCTACCCAATCTCTCGCCGTAGGTCAATCCGGTACTGGTAAAATTGGTGTTTACTACAACTATTGTGCGGCTTCCGCTGGAACATATTGTGTTGATTCTGACTCTGGCAGCGGAAATGCCACTTCTGACATCTGTCCAAAAGGCTGGCGTCTCCCTACCGGCGGCTCATCCGGCGAGTTCCAAGCCCTTTACACCGCCTACTCTAGCTCTGCGTCAGCCATGGCTCTCGCTCTCCGTACGCCTCTCTCCGGCCGCTTCTACGACGGGCAGGCTCGCGATCAGGGTAGCCTCGGCTACTTCTGGTCCTCTACTTACCGCAGTGCGTCGGGTATGTACGACCTATACGTAGATGCGTCCGGTGTCGATCCTCAGGACCCCTACTATCGTTTCTACGGATTCTCCGTGCGGTGCGTCAAACAATAGCATTTTATGCCACAAGGTGATATAATGTAGCAGTATGAACATGGACTTATCACAATTTACAACCACTGAGCTTATCATTATGATAGCGGTCGGTGTGGCGGTACTACTGTTTGGTTACCGCATCAAAAAAGCTGCTTTCTTTATCATCTGGTTTATCATTGGGCTTAGCTTAATGCGCTATTTTATGCCAATGCTAGAAAATATCGCCCCCGAAGTCGTAAAGACTGAGCTTTGGCAAAACTTGCTCCCAATCGCAGGTGGGCTCCTCATGGCGCTACTCGGGTTTACGATTGAAAAGATCTGCCTGGGCGGTATCGTGTTTGCGCTCACACTCATCATTACATCACAGTATTTTGGGACTGAGATGAGTACTTTGGCTGTAGGTGCAGTGGTGGGCGTGATACTTGCTGGAGTGTCTGTGATGCTTATGAAACCTGCAATCATAATTGCTACGGCGCTCGCAGGTGGCTATGTAGTGACGCTCGGCATCTTAAATTGGGCCACGGGTATTAGTATGGAGACTTATTACTTCCCGATTTTACTCGGCACAGCTGCGATAGGCTCAGTGTTTCAGTTTGCCTCTACTCGGCATGAGTAGCTATTCTTGCGTTTTTTAAGAAAGTGTGCTATAATGGAATTAGTTACCAAAGACAGTAGCTGCTGATTTTGAATTAGCTTAATTTGCTACCGAGGAAATATCTTGTAAGTTTTGGTGACGCTATTTAACAATTAGCTAACTAGAATATTAAATAACCAAAGGAACTTTTTATGGCAATTTCAAGAGATAAAAAGAACACATTGGTTGCTGATCTTACAGAGCTTCTCTCGAACTCTAAGATGGTGGTCTACGCAAAATACGAAGGCCTTACCGTAAAAGAGCTTCAAGAGCTTCGTCGCCTCGCGCGCGAGTCTAACGTTAAGATTAAGGTCGTAAAGAACCGCTTGGTGAAAGTCGCGATGAAAGAAATCGCAGCTTACAAAGACACCGATGCTTCTGGCCTTGCTGGACAGCTTCTTTACGCACTTGGTTCTGACGAAGATTTCGACGCAGCAAAAGTTCTCACCAAATTCGCTAAGACTCACAACAAGATGGAACTTGTTGGTGGTTTTAACGCCGAAGGTGCAGCACTTTCTACCGAAGAAGTCAAAACTCTCGGCTCACTCCCAACCAAAAACGAACTCATCGCTCAGGTGGTGGATACCTTACTTTCTGGTATCAACGGGGTCGTTTCTGGTCTCGAGAAGCACGCAGAAGAAAAAGCAACCGCTTAATTAATCCTAAGAAAGGAATTTTACTAACATGGCAACTGATATCAAGAAGTTGGCCGAAGAGCTCGTCAATATGACCGTGCTTGAGGTTAACGAACTTAAAACTGTTCTCAAAGATGAATATGGCATTGAGCCAGTCGCTGCTGTAGCTGTCGCTGCTGCTGGCGCTGACGGCGCTGCCGCTGATGAAGGCAAGTCTGAGTACGACGTCGTTCTTAAGGACGCTGGCGCACAGAAGATTGCAGTCATCAAGGCTGTTAAGGAAGCTACCGGACTTGGTCTTGGCGAAGCTAAGGCTATCGTCGATGGTGCTCCTGCAACCGTAAAAGAAAAGGTCGCAAAGGCTGACGCTGAAGCGATGAAGAAGGCCCTCGAAGAGGCTGGTGCTACTGTAGAGCTCGCCTAATCTTCAATATAGTTAGCTAATTGTAATTAAAAAAACAAAAAAGTACCCACTCTCGGGAGCGCTCAAGGGCGCTAGCCCAAGGTTACTCCCTCGAGTTGGGTGCTTTTTTGTTTTTTGTGTGCTATTATATACCTATGAACGATTTTGATTATTTAGGTGAGGGGGAAGTATACCTCGATGGAGCATGCCAGTCACTCAGGCCACGCCCAGTAATCGAGGCGATCAACAGATATTATACCGAGCACAACTCCTGTGGCGAGCGCGTCAAGTACAAATGGGGACGCGAAACCGACGAATTGGTAGAAGAATGTCGCGAAAAAGTCCTAAAATTCTTGAAATTAAAATCAAAAAAATATACCACGTCTTTTACGCTCAATACGACCTACGGAATTAATCTGATTTTGTCACAAATTGACGCGAGCAAGTTCAAAAAAGTAATGACGAGCGAAATTGAACATAACTCGCCGTTTCTTGCGACGTTAGCATTTTCTGAACGCACTAGCCTGCCGCGTGAAGTGATGAAGCGCAACGACGACGGCTCGATAAACATTGATGATTATGATTTTGACGGTGCAATTGTAGTCGTAAACTGTGCGTCAAACTTTGACGGAAGAAAATTACTCAACATCTTGGAGCTTCTAAAAGCAGTGCATAAGGCTGGCGGGATTTTGATTATCGATGCGGCGCAGGCCATGGCACATTCAGCTGATATTTTACGCGGAGTAGAAGTAGACGCAATCTGTTTTTCGGCGCACAAACTTTACGCACCTTCACTTGGTGTAATTGTCTGGCGAGACGAGCTTGAAAAGGTCTTGCAACCTAGATGGCTTGGTGGTGGCATGGTGGATGACGTAAATCTGGATTCTTACCAGCTGTCGGCAGAAAACAAAGAGCACCGCTACACGAGATTTGAATCTGGGCTTCAGGCTTGGGGCGAAATCGTAGGGCTTAGAGCGGCGCTAGATTGGCTCGAATCTTTGCCGAAATCGGACTGGGGAAATCTCGAAAAAAATTACACCGAGCTTTACGAGTTTTTGAAAGCTTCGCCTAAGGTTCATTTCGTGAATAAGGAGGCGAACCCTACGATGTCATTTTATATCGAGGGCATGGATTCACATCTAATCGGTGAGGCGCTTTCGCGTGAAGACATCATGGCGCGCACAGGCTATTTCTGCGCCCATTACTATTTGGACCATGTTTTGCATTTGCCACCCCTGATTCGGTTCTCGCTGGGACTACACAACCGCCCAGAAGATGTCGCAAAAATCAAGAAAGTGCTTGGCAAAATATTGGGCTAGTGGTAAAATGACTTTATTATGGTGTGTATAGCTGCTTTTATTATTTTGGCTCTTATAGGTGTCTTTGTTGCAATAATTTCAATTTTTAAGCCAAAAATCGGCAAGGCATATCTTAAAGCAATGAAAAAAGCTTGGGGTTGCCTTTGGAAAAAAGTGCGACTGCAAAAATGCGAAACCGGCTTTAAAGATGACATCAAAAATACGCTTCTTAGCCGCGTAATTATTAAGCATCCTAAGTGGGTAAAACCGCTGTCGGTTTTGATTGAAGTTTTATCGGTTGCAATTGTGATTGTGACGATTTGGGCGCTTCTTACAGCAATTAAATCTTTGCTTGCGCTCTGGGCACTAGGGAGCTGCAACGTAACTAAACCATCTGCCTGCTCCATGGGCGCTGAGGTCTGCTCCATAGATGAAAGCGAGCCCACAAATGTTTTTGAAGCAACAGGTCGTTGGTTTACAGAATGGGGGGAGATTTTCGAGGCGATTCCAGATAAATTCCATACTTACGATGCAAGCAATTATAATTTTAATTATGTTTCGGCGAATCCTGGCGTCGGCGCAGACAAGCCACTTGCGATTGACATCTTTGATCCTGGCTGCTCGGTGTGTATGATTTCTTATCGCAATCAAAAGGCCGCTGGGTTCTTCGACAATTACGATGTGCATCTAGTGCCGTTTGCTATACAAGGAGCAGACAATTCGTATAAGTTTAAGAACTCTGAGATCATCGTAAGATATATGCTTGCATCGGAGCAGGTGCGCTCTGGCCTAGCAATTAGTTTGATTGACCGAATCTTTACTGGCAAAAATAGTGAGGGCATTTCTTATCAAAATAAGTTTAACGACGATTACACTACCGAACAAGCAGCAGCAAAGCTAGAGACTTGGCTAAAAGATGCCGGAATGGATGACGCTGGCATCGCCGAGATTCGTAAGATTGCGAATTATCCAGAAACTACCGCAAAAATGAATGAAAATCGCAACGTTGTAGAGAACGAACTCAAGGTCAAAGGTATCCCTACAATAGTTTACGACGGTAAGAAACACATGGGTCTATGGAAATCTGAATAATTGTATTTTTTACAACATTTTCAGCTTTACCACTGTTAAAATGGTGGAAAACTTAAAATAAAAATCATTGACTTTTTATCTTGGTGGGTATAATATAATATTAATACTATATATACAGGATGCGAGGTGATGCCTGAAATACCAGAAAAACAAATAAAAAGATTGCGGGGGTTAATTAGCGACGCTGAAACGAATCTATCTGCAGCGAAGGAACTTTTGATTTCCATTTTGGGCGATGGTGAAACGATTACTGCTCCACGTGAGACTATTGTTTCCGGTCCAGAGGGAAAAGTGATTGAAGGAATTTTTGATGGTCAGATAATGATTGGTCCGGATGGCAAGAACTATCCAGTGCCAGCAAATTATGCTTCTAAATCTAAGCTCGTTGAGGGCGACATTATGAAGCTTACTATTGCTGATGATGGCAAGTTTACATATAAGCAGATTGGTCCAGTAGAACGTAAGACCGTAATTGGCACATTGACTCATCACGATGATAAATATTTTGTAGAAGTGGCTGGAAGAGAGTATCAGATTCTGTACGCATCGGTAACTTATTTTAGACTTCGCAACGGTTCACAGGTTTCTGTGACTATTCCAGCGAATAATGATGATGCTACTTGGGCAGCCGTTGAGGCCGCATTGTAGTGAAGAATCTATATAGAAGATATCGTCCACTAAAACTTGCTGACATCGTAGGGCAAGATCAGGTCATTAAACCACTGACGAATAGTTTAGCTGCAAATAAAGTCGCGCATGCATATCTTTTTGTAGGCCCTAGGGGATGCGGCAAAACTTCTGTGGCAAGAATTTTGGCCCACGAGGTGAACGGGTTTTCTTACGAACTCGAAGATGATTACGTTGACATTATTGAGATCGATGGCGCATCAAATCGCGGGATTGACAATATCCGCGAGCTTCGTGAAAAAGTCGCCATCGCACCAACACTTGGCAAATACAAGATTTACATCATCGACGAGGTCCACATGCTCACGAAAGAAGCATTCAATGCGCTTCTTAAGACGCTCGAAGAGCCGCCGGAGCATGTAATTTTCATCATGGCTACGACTGATGCATACAAGGTGCCGGTCACGATTACATCTAGAGCGCAAACTTTTACTTTTAAACTGGCCGATACTGACACGATGGTAAAGCACTTACGTTCGATTTGTGACAAAGAGGGAATTAAAATCACCGATGATGCGCTACAAATTGTAGCGAAAAAAGGCGGTGGCTCATTCCGTGATTCTTTGAGCTTGCTTGACCAAATCTCCACGCTTTCTACCGAAGAAATCACCAAAGATATCGTAATCTCTGCAATGGGACTCCCTGAAGATGAAAAGATTTGCGAACTTCTAGATTCCTACATTTCTGGTGATACAACAAAGATCACAACACTACTAAAAGAGCTCTTAAACTCCGGCATTAAGTCTGAGACTCTCGCAGAAGAAATGATTCTAACTATTATCGAAAATCCTAAACCAGAACTAATACCCCTACTATCCAAACTTCCAGAAGTCAAAGATCCGTTCGCGGAAGCAAAGCTAATCGTGGCGCTTTTTCCGCTAGCGCCATCAGAACCATACTCGGGGCCGCGTCCGTCCGGCCCGTCGCCACGGGCGGACGGCGCTCAATCTCGCGCTGCCGCGCTCCGAAAGTCCCCGAGTACGGACTCTGATGTCGCTACCACTAATATCTCTACACATACCCCTACCCCTACCCCTACCCCTACTTCTACTTCTATTTCTACTACTCCTACCTTTACATCTACCCCTACTAACTTTACTTGGGATGCGTTCCTAGAAACTGTAAGAGGAATGAATGATGCAGTTTATTCGCAAGTATCAAAGGCCGAATATGGAGTGGTTGAAAATGTCTTGAATATTTATCCAGATAAGAAAATTGCCAAGACGATTTTGTCGCGAGACAATAATAAACGAATCTTGGTTGAAGCGGCGGGTGGACTAAAGGTCGAGATTCATGACGTTGGCACAAACCCTAATAACAAGAAAGATGCCCTAGTTTCAAAAATTTCTGATATAATGGGAGGTGAGGTAATAAGTGATGGAGGAGGTAACCCATTCTAAGGATGGCGGACGTATACCGCCGCAAGACGTTGTAGCTGAGAAATCTTTGCTCGGTGCGATTTTGATTTCTGATAAAATCTTGCCAGAAATTTTGACCATTATTCGCCCACGCGATTTCTACGAAGAGCGTCATCAGATTATTTTTGATGCCATGATGAGTCTTTATGATCAGCATCGGCCAGTAGACCTTCTCACTTTAACATCCGAGCTTAAATCCACCAAAAAATTGAAAGAAATCGGCGGTGCACCGTATCTCACGGAGCTTTCTAATTTCGTGCCAGCAGCGTCTCACGCAAAGGCTTATGCGGAAATTATCGAAAAGGCTTCAACTAGACGTCGCCTAATCAAGGCCGGAACAGACATTGCGAACAAGGCCTACGAAGATGATGCGGATGTCCAGAGTTTGGTTGGCGCGGCCGAAAAAGAGTTGTTCGAAGTCTCCGACAACGTGGTGAAAAGTGACTATGTAGCAATGGACGAGCTTCTAGCTGACGCGTTTGATAGAATTGAAGAACTTCAAAAAAACAAGGGCGCACTCCGTGGCCTCAAGACTGGCTTCCGCGACCTCGACAAAAAGACCGCTGGTTTCCAAAAGGGCGACCTCGTGATTATTGGTGCACGCCCAGCCATGGGTAAAACGACTTTTGCGCAAAATTTGACCTATAACATTGCCAGTATTAACAAAAAAGGCGTTTTGTTCTTCTCGATGGAGATGGCGGCGAACGAGATTGTGGACCGCATGATTTCCGATGTGTCTGGAGTGGACAACTGGAAAATGCGTACTGGAAATTTGTCTGAAGAAGAATTTCAGAGAATCGGTGAAGCGCTTGGCGAAATGGATGAATTGCCGATTTATATTGACGACACATCATCCATGACAATTATGGACGTAAGAAACAAAGCGCGCCGCGCGATGCATGACCACGATATCGGCATCGTAATCGTGGACTACTTGCAGCTAATTCAAGGCTCAGACCGCTACAAAGGCAACCGCGTACAAGAGGTGACAGAGATTTCGCGTGGCCTTAAGATTTTGGCGCGCGAACTTGAAATTCCAGTGATTGCCCTAGCGCAGCTTTCTCGTTCCGTGACAGGACGTGACGACCCTAGGCCAGTACTGTCCGACCTTCGCGAATCCGGCTCCATTGAGCAGGATGCCGACCTTGTAATGTTTTTACACCGCCCTGATTATTACCGCCAAAACGACGACAACTACGAAGAAACCCACATCACCGAACTTCTCATCGCAAAACATCGCCATGGTGCAGTAGGTAAGATTGAACTCTACTTCCATCCAGAGTTGCTACGTTTTATGTCACTAGACAAAACACGAGAAGAATAATATAATAGTACTGTGAAGAAAATTATTATTTCCAAGCTTTTTTTATACAAACACAGGTTTGTAATTGGCTACATCGTACTTGGTCTGGCTTTTGTTAGCTTGCTTTTTTCTTTGCCATTATTTGCGCAATACGGTCTTTCTGAGGCAGAAATGAATTCCGCCGTGAGCGCATACAGCCTAGATTATTACTCGCCGCTCAGTGGCGACTTGGTGGATTTGCCTTATAAGCTTTTACAGAAGCTTTCGATTTCGATTTTTGGGTTGACGCCATATGCGATTAAACTACCTAGCATAATAATCGGTCTAATTTTAGGGTTGATGTTTATTGTTTTACTTAACCGTTGGTTCAAAAATAACGTATCACTTTTAGCATCGTGCCTTGTGGTGCTCTCTACGCCATTCTTGTTTTTGGCTGGCTCTGGAACACCGCTTATCATGGTCGTATTCTGGCCAACGCTACTTTTGATTTTGGGTTCCAAGATTCACGGTGAGAAAAAGCCTCGTCCAGTGTATTCATTTTTCTTTGCCATAGCATTGTGTCTTGCGATTTTTACACCATACATGTTGTATTTTGCGATTTTCTGCGTACTTTTTGTATTTTCACAACCACATCTTCGCTTCATAGTAAAAAGCCTGCCGAAGGTTCCGCTTATTATAGTTGGCATATTGATTTTGGGTGGCATTACAACTTTAATTGTGAATATCGTCAATCGCCCGGATGTGGCTATGGAACTTTTGTTTGCAAAAAATTTCAATTTTACAGACTTTTTCCCAAATATAGCAACTGGCGTAGCCCCGCTCATGGCCTGGAAAGATGGCGTAAGAAGCGTTTTCTTGGCGCCACTTATTAGCTTACCAGTTTTGGCGCTGGCTTTAATCGGACTCTTCTCTACGACACGAGGCTTTTTCGCTTCGCGTAATTCAATTGCCACACTTTTGATTATTTTCACCTTGATAATCACTGGCTTCAACCCAGACACAGTCATATTCTTCATTTTGCCTTTTGCGATTTTGACCGCACACGGCCTTAAATATTTGCTCGAAAAGTGGTATGGTCTTTTCCCAGAAAATCCATACGCCAGAATTGCAGCAATTTTCCCACTCACGATTCTGTTCGGCGTCATGCTGGTTCCGAGCCTATTACAATATATATATGGTTATCATTACAACCCAAACATCGTAAATGAGTTTTATTATGATCTTGCAGTTATTCGTGAAAATTTGACCGATGAAACCTTGATAGTTAATAAAAATTACGATTTTTATAAAATTCTTGAAGATTCTTCAGAAATCGAAGTAGTAAATGGTGAAGAATCACCATTTATGCCAAATCGTTTTGCGGTACTTTATGGCACGATGGATGCCGAAGAATACCAGATAGAGCGTATTATTACCTCACCACTGAAAGAAAATTCTGATATAATATATTTATATACTGTTAAAGGAGAATAAGATGGGTCAGACAATTGATCAGATGAAGCTTTTGAACCAGCTTCGCAAAGCACAAAAAGAATTAAAGAATGAAATCGTAGAAGTAGAAGCCGGAGACGGCGCTGTCGTTGTTCAAATTACCGGCGAGCTAAAAATCAAAAAAGTCACCATCGATCCAGAAAAAGTCGACCTAGACGACATTCACGAACTAGAACGCTGGATTGAAA
>JAZNJY010000005.1:0-2915 GCA_045578285.1 Candidatus Nanosyncoccus sp.
ATTTTTCTGGTAGGACTGCCCCGGTAACGGGGAGGAAGGAGGGGATGATGTCAGGTCAGTATTTCCCTTACGCCTTGGGCTAGAATCGCGCTACAATGGCCGGTACAATGCGAAGCGAAGCAGTGATGTGAAGCAAACCGCACCAAAGCCGGTCCCAGTTCGGACTGGAGGCTGAAACTCGCCTCCACGAAGTCGGAATCGCTAGTAATCGCAGATCAGCATGTTGCGGTGAATACGTTCCCGGGTCTTGTACACACCGCCCGTCAAACCATGAGAGTCACGAGCACCCGAAGTCCGCTACGGCGGCCTAAGGTGAGCGGGATGATTGGGGTTAAGTCGTAACAAGGCATCGGTACGAGAACGTGTCGATGGATTACCTCCTTTCTTGAGAAGGATTTGATGCGTCTACTCTCGCAAGGGAATAGATAGCTAGGTCGGTTACGGTTATGATTATACAAGCTTGAATCATAACATCTCTGGTTTACCAGACGTAACATTAAGCTTTCAGCTAACGATGATTTGCACAACTAAGTTGTTAAAATAAAAACCGCCGTAAACCGGCGGATTTTTGTTGGCGGGCATATGCCTACAAACTCACTAACCATGGCATCAAATACGATTCTACAAAATTGGAGCTAATAGGAATAGCAAACCGTGATATAATATAAGAAGTCGTAGGGTGGAGCGAGGTAATTTAATAGTTATTTTTCAAAATCTCAAAAGAGGAGGGGGTGAGAAGATGTCTCAAAAATCAATTCTTAGCGAAGAACGCAAGACGCAAGTTGTTCAAGAATTTGTCGACATATATATTGAAAAAGGCGGCGAATATCCGACTTTGAGAGATATAAAAAAGAATAAATACATCGCCGAATGGGAAGTCGCAATTGTAAGGAAACTTGGTCTGCTCGAAGATTGGCGAGTCAGGAAAATGGCAAAGGAAAAGACAGGGATAAATTATCCACCCGCAGCAAAGCGGCGCATGGAGCGTATCATAGATGCTAGCCGCAATAAGTCTAAAAGCGCCAATTCGGCTAACCAAGCGGACGAAAAGAAAGTAGAACAGAAAGAGGTGATTAATATGACAGAAGCGGAAAAGGCAGCAGAAGAATTAAATGTTGATGCAGCTGCAGTTGAAACGAATCCCCAGAAAACCCCAATGAAAGAGCTACAATCTTTCGGCGATCTAAAACTGGTACTACGCGAATTCGGAGAAACTCACTTGCGCTGGCCAACTGATAAAGAAATTAATGAATACAGGTCAAAAGATATACCAGGCTGGCGTTCTGTACCTGGAGTCCGTCGTGTACTTGGGCCTAAGTCATCGTGGAAAGACAAGATTTTCCCCGAAGGTTTGCCCGATGGTTTTGTCACGCAAAATAGAGGTGGTAATCGCGAGAAATCTCAGGCATATAAAAACTCGTCAATAAAGAATATCGAGCATGGAGACTCCGATATTAAAGAATTAGAGAGAAGGATAGACTGGATTTCTAAGCTGTTTTCAGATGGTCATCTGGACGCTGTCATTGAAACCTCTAATTGCTTTACTATGAAAAGCGAGGTCTCTGCTCATTATAGGGGCAAGAGACTCTATTTTGTTTTTGAAGTGCAGGAGGATGAAGAATAACTATCGAAAGCCAGGCAATTACGCCTGGCTTTTAACTTTTTAAATTTTTGCTACAATTATCTCTCGTCGCCGCTCCCGTGGATTTTATTCCTCTGATAACGATCTTCCAGCTTCGCTACATTCATAGATGCTACTTCCGACAAGGGAAGATCTAAATATCTTGCGATCGACGCCAAATACCAAAGTGTATCCCCCAACTCCTTTGCAACTGCCTTTCGGTCTTCATCCGAAACTACTCCATTTTTATCGCGCAAAATCTTCTTAATCTTATCCGCCGTCTCGCCCGCTTCGCCAGTCAGTCCCAAAACCTTCTCAACGAACCCAACCTCAGAGAGATTACATTTAGAAAAAGTGTCATATTTAATGATTGCCTCTTGATATTCGTCGAACCTCATAATACTACCATTGTACCATAATCAAAAAGAAAAACAGAAGTGAATTCTTTGAGCTAAGTTTCTTTTGCTAGACTTTCCTTTGCAAAGAAAAGTCCAAAGGGGTATAATTGTATCACATATGGAAGATACCAGAAATCTCATTGACGAATATAAAGGCTTAGACAATGAACAAGTTTTTGATGCACTCTCGAAAAAACGCACTGGTCTAGAAATCGCCATTGAAAACGTTGAACACGATTTTAATATTGGCTCCATCGTGCGTACGGCCAATTCTTTTAATGTAAGCAAAGTACATATCATAGGTAAGAAAAAATATAATCGTCGCGGGGCTATGTGCACCGACAAGTATCTTGAAATTCTGCATCATGACACGATTGAAAAATTTTTGAACACCCAAATTAACAGGGAATTAGTTGCCATAGAAAACAACACCCCACGTGCCAAAGAATTGCATAGTAAAGATTTTGCAAAGAATACTACTCTAATTTTTGGTTCCGAAAACAGCGGTATTACCGAAGAGCTTCTGGAAAAAGCCGCCGATGTGCGCTATATAGAATCCTTTGGCTCTACCCGCTCAGTTAATGTCGGCGCCGCTGCGGCCATCGCTATGTACGAATGGACCCGTCAAAACATTTTTAGCCACGAATAAAACTAACCAAAAGACTCAAAATCAGAGTATGTAGATTCGCCGTAATTAAAAACCCTATTACAAGCGTTATAATGCCAAACAACTTCACTTTTTCATAAGACGATACGCCATTGGCAAAATTATCTGCAATCTGACGATAAAAAATCACAATCGCACCGCCAACCATGGCTATTGCAATTCCACCAAACATCCATCCAAAATCAAAAGTAAAATCCATAAGAATAATTATATCATAAAAACACAAAAA
>JAZNJY010000006.1:0-40930 GCA_045578285.1 Candidatus Nanosyncoccus sp.
TGGACCAGATGAAGTTGATCAATCAACTTCGCAAAGCACAAAAAGAGTTAAAGAATGAAATCGTAGAAGTAGAAGCTGGCGACGGCGCAGTAGTCGTACAAATCAACGGCGAACTTAAAATCAAAAAAGTCACGATTGATCCAGAGCGCGTAGATTTAGACGACATCCACGAACTAGAACGTTGGATTGAAAACTGCATGCGTGATGGTTTTGCAAAAGCACAGGAGATTGCCACTGACAAGATGAAGCCTCTTATGGGCGGATTGTCTGGGCTCGGCATGTAATGTTGCCACAAGCTCTGCAAGATGTGATTGGAGCTCTTGGAATGTTGCCAGGAGTTGGACCGCGCACGGCGGAACGCTATGCGTATTATCTTTTTAAGTCCAATCCGAAAATTTCCGAATCGATTGCGGATGCTTTAGAGTCGCTACATTCCAAAGTAAAATCTTGCCCGGTAACTTTTGCACTCATAGATGCCGATGAGGACGTCTCGCCGCTTTATACTGACCCAGAACGAGACCGTTCTACTATTTTGGTGGTAGAGGAGCCACTAGATATTTATGCGATTGAAGCAACGCATGGATTTAAAGGCGTCTATCACGTGCTTGGCGGCGCAATTTCGCCAATCGATGGCATCACACCGGACCAACTCCATATCAAAGAGCTGGTAGAGCGCGTAAAAAATGACGATGCTAAGGAGGTCATCATTGCTACCAATCCATCAGTAGAAGGGGAATCGACGGCGCTTCTGCTCGAGAAGGTTCTCCATGAGGCAAAGCCAGAACTAAAACTCACACGACTAGCCCGCGGTTTGCCACTCGGCGTAGATTTATCATATGCGGACCAAATTACACTTAGCGCTGCACTTGAGAATAGGACGAAGTTATAGTTTTTCTAACGCCTTAAAGTCAACTTTGCCAAGTTTTGTCTTTGGTAGTTCGTCGATAAATTCGATTGCTCGCGGAATCTCGTATTTCGCGAGGTATTTTTTGTAGATTTGAGCGAGGTCTTTTTTGCAGGCTCTTGGATTAGAATTTTTTGTCAGGACAATAAAGACTTTTACGATTTCACCACGCAGTTTATCTGGCGCACCAATACAGGCGCATTTTGAAACATGTCTAGACTTTAAGGAAATCTCTTCAATATTAGAAGGATACACATTGTAGCCATTCGTGATAATCATGCGTTTAATGCGCCCACGAAAATACACAATGCCATTTTCGTCCACAAAACCAATATCACCCGTCTTTAGATATTTTTTGCGACCAATTTTAACAAATGTGTTTTTCGTTTCTTCTTCGTCACCAAGATATTCTTTCATGACAGTAAGACCTCGCACTAAGATTTCGCCATCTTCGCCAGTCTCAACCGGCTTTCCAGTTTTGAGGTCGGCGATTAAGACTTCGCTGTCTGGAAGCGGAAACCCAATTACACTGTCACCCTTTGCTACGGACGCAGGACTAAATACCATTCCGCCCGCCGCCTCGGTAAGACCGTAGCCGTTATGAAGCATGCCTTTGGAGCCATGATTAGCTAAGAACTCATTAAACTGCTCTTTCATGGATTGACTTACCATGTCGCCACCAGAAACCGCACCTTTGACATGTTTCAACTCATTCGCGCCAAATTTTATCTTGGTCATATAGTCATAAACAGTAGGAACACCAACCAAAATATTAATCTTGTACTTTTTGATGTAATTCTTGAGTTTTTTTGCGTTAAATTGAGGAATCAAGACGATGCGCATGCCACAGTAAAACGGAATATGCATACAAACACCAAGCCCAAAAGCATGGAAATTTGGCAAAAAGGTGAGCATAGAATAACGTGGTTTCAAAAGCTCTGGCACGAGATATTTGGCACCGAGGGCCTGCGCGTTGAAATTGAGATTCGTAAGAACTACACCTTTTGGCTTGCCAGTGGTGCCACCAGAATAGAGAATTACGGCTGGGTCATTCGCATTGACACGAGCATGAGGATTGCCCACAAATCTGCTGGCGCCATTCAAGAATTTATCCCAGAGCATAATTTGTTGCGATTTTTTGATGTGATTTTTACGACCTTTAGTGAGCCAGTATGCAGCTCGCACCAAAAGATCCATTGAACGCGTAGCGGATACCACAATAACATGTTCGAGTTCGGTATTTTTAATAATGTTCTCAACTTTCGCATATGATATGTCAATTACAAGCATCACTTTAGAATGCGCACGATTTACATATTCTTCAATTTCTTTTTCAGAAGACAGCGGATGAATCATATTGGCGACCGCGCCAATCTCATTGACTGCATAAAACATAAAGACTTCTTCTGGCGTATTTGGCATACAGATAGTGACATTGTCGCCTTTCTGAACACCGAGTTGCCTCAACGCCCTAGCCACGCGATTGATTTTCTTGATGAGCTCCTTGTATGTAATCTCCTTGTCGTAGTAGCTAATTGCTACGTTGTGTGGCCATTTAAAACTCGAATCGTACACAATGTCGTATAACCCTCCTTCTGGATACTTAAAATCTTTGGGGAGTTTTTCTAGATAGCCATATTTACTGCGCACTAAAAACATATCGACCGTACGCACGGCTTTTTTGAGCCTGCCAAAAACAAAATCCAACATATTACTATTTTAACATGTTATAATTGTGCTATGGACAAGAATTTTCGAGTTAGATTTATTGTCGGATTCGGGATTTTTGTGGTTGCTGTCGTTTCAATGTACACCTTTAATGAGATTCCGTTCAAAATTTTGTTTGGAATCTTTGCATTAGTAGCAGCAGCTGAATTATTCAGCTTCTTTAAACGAAAAATTTCTCCCGGCTTAGTATTTTTGGCGTTACTCGAGTTTGCATTCTTGGTTGGTGGAACGATTTTTGCTTCAAAAATAGACGTGTCGCATTTTTGGTACATTATTTTGGGCGTGCCTGGATACGACATTTTTGCATATTTATTCGGGAAGACTCTCGGCGGTAAAATTATCAAAAAGTCGCGTCCGTTTCCGTATATCTCGAAAAACAAAACTTGGGAAGGTACGATTCTTGGGCTCATGGCAGCCATTGCGATGGTGATTGCGTTGATGTATTCAAAGAATGCATTTCGGACAGATTATATATACTTGCTTTGCGGACCACTTGCGCTAATGGGAGATTTGTTTGAGAGCTTCTTGAAACGTAAATTTGGCGTAAAAGATTCCAACGAGATCGTAATTAAAAATGGATTTTTTAAAAAACTGGAGGTCCTAGTTGGCGGCTCGGAAGGGCATGGCGGGTTCTTGGATCGTATAGATTCTACAGCTTTCTCTACTACTGTATTATTAATTTTAAGTTTTATGGTATGATAATATAATATGCTTTTACACGCTGACAAAAAATTTAGAAGTTTTGAAGAAGTAACACCAGAGATTTTAAAAAAATCCGGTGTGAAGTTATTGCTTTGCGACCTTGATAATACTCTAAGGCTGCACTCCGAAAAAGAACCTGCAGATGAGCTTGCGGAATGGATTTTTGACTGTAAAAAGGCGGGAGTAAAAATTGTCATTATTAGTAATAACGGGCGCAAAAAAATGATGCAGAAGTTTTGCAAGCCTATTGACGTGCCTTGCGTATGGTGGGCAAAGAAGCCGCTCTCTACCAAACTGACTGAAGCGATGGAGAAATATGGTTTTGGTCCACATGAGACCGTAATGCTTGGCGATAAATGGTCCACCGACGTACTTGCGGCTAAGTTCGCCAAAATTCGTGCTTGGAAAGTTGAGCACCGACGAGATATCGTCTAAACTGTGCTATAATATATTATATGTATCAGAAATTTAGCGATTTTGTTGGAGACAAAAATAGAATTTGCATAATTCAGGCCGAAAATCCAGACGGTGATTCGCTCGGCAGCGCCATCGCGCTCGACTATTTGCTATCCGACAAAGAAATTTCCCTTTACTCACCAGTGGATATTCCTAAGTATTTGCATTATTTTAACGATTGGTCTAGAGTGACTAACGAATTTGATTTTAAGGCCGATGGTTACATCATTGTGGACACCGCGGCCGAGGTCTTGCTTTCAAAATTACTTGACGATTCTGCGATTTCTAATCGGCTATATGCTGCACCAGTACTAGTAATCGACCATCATGAGACGGCGGACGATTTAAATTTTCCGCATGAAAGCATCATTGAGGTGAGGCCAGCAGCGGCGGAACTAATTTTTGAAATCGCAAAGGAACAAGCCATAGAGATTACGAAGCCAGCAGCGGAAGCGATTTTTCAGGGTATCATGTCAGATACGCTCGGACTAACTAGTGCGTCCGTGACGGCTCGGACTTTTGAAATTTGTGCAGAGCTTACCAAAATTGGCGCCGTCATCTCAGAGCTTGAGGAAAAACGTCGCGAGTTTATGAAAAAATCCCCACGGATTTTGGATTACAAGGCAGACCTTATTAAGCGCATCGACTATTCGCTCGACGGCGCGCTTGCGACCGTTCATATTCCGTGGAGCGACATCCAAGAATATTCTGACGAATATAATCCAAACGTTTTGATTTTGGAAGAGCTCCGACTGGTGGAAGGCGTAAAAGTTGCCGTTGCAATAAAAACGTATCCAGATGGCAAGGTTACCGGAAAAATCCGCTGCGCCTCGGGCGCTGGGATTGCCGAAAAAATTGCTGGCTATTTTGGCGGTGGGGGGCACATGTTTGCGGCCGGTTTTAGAACCTATGACACTTCTTACGAGGAAGTTGTACGAGATTTAATAAAAATAACACCTGAACTTATGGAGGAAATAAATGTTTAGTGTAAAATATGATCTTTTAAAAATGCCGCTGGAGCTTAAAAAAACACATGATTTTTGTGCATCAGGCAAACCTGAGCTCACAGTAGTAATGATTCACGGGATTGCTTCTAGCTCAAAATCTTTTGACCATGCATTGAAACATCTTGAGGGAGCCAAATCCTTAAATAACGTGCGTTTTGTAACTTTTGATTTACTTGGTAGTGGTGCTTCGTACAAAAGCGACAAGCTGAATTATGATTACAAAGAGCAACTAACTGCGCTCGAAAATTCTTTAGCAAAACTAAACATCGAAACCCCGCTAGTACTCGTGGGGCACTCGATGGGGACCTTCATCGTGACAAGATACGCCAGCACACACAAGAAAGCTGTGAAAAAATTAATTTTGGTGTCGCCACCGATTTACACAGAGAGCGACTTAGATAATCCGGCGTTTGAGCTTGCCATGAAAGGCTTTAAAGATGCTGTGAGTGTAAAAAATCGTGCAATTTTAAAAGAAAAATCTTTCAACAATTCGATTCAAGAAATCGTAAAAAATCGCAAGAATTACAAAACTCTAACCGAAATCAAAACCCCAACAGTCTTGATTTATGGCGATTTAGATCAAATCATTGCACCGTTCAACATTCCTAAAGCCGTAAAAGCAAACTCCGAGTACCTTTCCGTGATTAAGACACCAGGCAGACATGGCGTATCACACGAAAAGTACCACAAAATGCGAGAAATTCTGGAGGAAATGCTCTATGCTAAAGATCTATAACACGCTAAGTCGTAAAATTGAGAATTTTAAGCCACTTGGCGACACTGTAAAGATTTATACTTGCGGACCGACAGTATATAATTTCCAGCATATCGGGAATTTTGCTGCACAAATTTATTGGGACTTGCTCGTAAGGACTTTGAAAGCGAACGGATATGACGTGAAGCGGGTACTCAATTTAACAGACGTAGGGCATCTGGTGTCAGACGGTGACGAAGGGGAAGACAAGCTTGAAAAAGGCGCGGCGCGCGAAGGTAAAAGCGTGTGGGAAATTGCGGAATTTTACATTGATGATTTTCTCTCTAATTATCACTCATTAGAATTGTCAGAGCCGGCAGTGATTGCCAGAGCCACAGATTATGTCGAAGCTGATATGCGCGCAGTCGATGCAATGACAAAGAATGGTTTCACTTACGAGACCGAAGACGGCATTTATTACGATACAGCGAAGTTTAGTGGCTACGCGGATTTCGCAAGACTAAATCTAACGGGGCTTAAGGCTGGGGCGAGAATTGGCTTCTCGGACGAGAAGCGCAACGCTTCGGACTTTGCAGTTTGGAAGTTTATCAAACCGGGCGAAAAGCACGCAATGCGCTGGGATTATTTAGGGCGACCTGGCTATCCTGGCTGGCACCTAGAATGTTCCACGATTATTCATGAGACCTTGGGGGAGCCAATTGACATCCACACGGGCGGAATTGACCATATTCCAGTGCATCACACCAACGAAATTGCGCAGACCTACGCAATTTCCGAGCGGGCTCTAGCAAAATATTGGATGCACTGCAATTTCATCACGATTGATGGCGAAAAGATTTCGAAGTCGCTTGGGAATGTGTATCTTTTGTCCGACCTTCGTGAGCGTGGATTCTCACCAATGGACTACAAAATGTGGGTTTTGTCCGGACATTATCAGGGGGAAAGAAATTTTACGTTCGAGAGTCTTGATGGTGCAAAAAATAGGCGCAATAATTGGCGTGCTCGCATTGCTGAATGTTATCAGAAAGAGATTACTTCCGATGAAGGGATTTTTGATAAAATTCTCGCCGCGGTAAACGAAAACCTTAACTCGGCAGAGGCATTTGCGATTATAGACGGCGCCAACCTAGCGCTTGATGATTGGAAGAAGATTGATGAATTGTTTGGACTTAGATTGATCGCCGACACACCAGACGTTTCGGCGGAAATTTATGATTTGATTCGTGGACGAGAAGGAGCTCGTAAAGCAAAAGATTTTGCTAGGTCGGATGAAATTCGCGATAAGCTTGCTGCTCAAAATATTTCAGTTCGTGACACGGCGGACGGTTCGATTTGGCAATATAACAACTAATTATTAATATATGTTACAATATAAGCATGAGGAATAAACACGCTTCTAGATTACAGCGTCTCGTGATTATTGGCGCGACGGTTTTTGTGGCGATTTCGACACCATCAAATGTACTTGCTTCAGGACTTTCTGCTTCGAAACGTAGTTTCTTCGCACAAAATAATATATTGTTTTACGATCCGGCCGGTTCGGCAAAGAATTATTGTACGCAGGGTGGTGATTGCTATATCGCCGGGACGACATGGGATGAGCAAATTTGGTCGGCTTTAAGACATGTAGGGTTTACACCAGAGCAGACGGCCGGCATAATTGGCAACATCGTAAATGAAGGTGGTACACCAACTACACAAGAAGGCGCCTACAACACTGCGCGCGACAGAGGATGCACGACACTAGAAGGTATACCATACGATATTCATACGAGTAGTACCGACACCAATACACTACATCATGGACCTTGCATGGAAAAAATATATAGCGGATATTCATCCGGCAAAAAATATTGGGGAATCGGTTTGGGGTTTATGCAATGGACCACCTACGAAGAACACGAAGGATATCTCGGGAAAATCTCAGAACTAGGTTTAATTAAATATTTCGAAGGCGATGCATACAAAACTTATGGGAGATATTCAGCAGACCAGTTAAAGGAAGCAATAATCAACGAGACTGGCTCCGACAATGACTATTGGAAATTATGGTGCGCAGCAATTAAATATATCTGGGCGGCACTCAATAGTCAGGACTACAAAAATTTTTTCAATCAGACAACCACCACCGATTACGCATCATTCACTGCTGCACATTATGAAAAATGCCAAGGTTGCAAAGTTGGTGAAGCGGAACACAACGAGCGTGTAACCGCGGCAGAAGAATATTACCAGAAATACAAATCTGGCGAGTTTGATAACGTAGAGAACGGTAACGCTCCGGTCGTTACGAGTTCTTCCTCATCATCCTCTAAAACTAGCGGCAAGAATGTAACAATTATCGGTGATTCTATCACGAATGGAGCAAAGGAGGCCATCAAGAAACTCTTATCGGATGCAGACATTATCGCTCAGGATTCCAAACAGCTCGTTGGGACGAATAGTTACAATCCGACAGGCCTCGAAATCGTGAATCAGCTTCTAGCGGATAAAAAACTGCGAGACATTGTAGTGGTGGCTCTCGGGACCAATAATGCCGCGATGACCAATGAAGACGCTGTTTCGGTTGTTGAAGCCATAACATCTAGTCGGAAAATCTTCTTCTTGACAAATTTTGACGCCGTCGACACTACTAAATATGACGATAATAATAAGGTACTCCAAGCCACAGCAGATTTTTACGAAAACGTAAAACTACTCGACTGGAAAAAGGCAGTCATAAGCGCGGAGGGCACACTCCTTGATTATATTAAAGACGAGTCGGCGTATGGTTATGCGGTTCACCCAACCGAAAAAGGCGCTGAGCTGTTTGCAAAGACGATTGCGGATGGACTGGGCGGCGTCAAGCCTTCTGATACGTGCAACAGCCGAAATGTGACTGATTTTGAAATTTATTCACAGGGTGACCCACAATGGGCTGCATTGCCGTTTGGTAGGTGTGGCAACATTAAAGACACTGGTTGCGGTCCAAGCTCCTTAGCCATGATTGTGACGGCTATGACTGGACAGCGAGTAACACCACCGGACATTATAAATAATGGCGGTGCTGCACTCCACGTATGTGGTCAGGGCGCAGAGCATACCATCACTGAGTTGGCGACAAAATATGGATTATACGTTAAAGATTATGGAACGCCATCTGTCGAGAAAATAAACGAATTGCTTAGGCAAGGTATTATGTTTCATGTTGTAGGCAACAATAGACTAAGTGACGCTATACCATTTTCATCTAAGGGTCATTTTATCGCCATTCGTGAAGTTACCGCAGATGGAAAATGGCTAATCTTTGATAGTGGGCACTCAGAAGCAAATTATAAGGAATTTGACCCGTCCGAGATTTACCCACGTGTGCACAGTCACTGGCGCGCCGTAAGTAGGGAGCCATTCAATGACTGAGCGTTTAGATAAAATCCGTGAATTCTTCGCTGAGCCAGGACATAGACTAGCGATATATTTCGTGATACCAGTCATCGTGGTTGCTATAATTGCGGTTGTTGCCATAGTAATGAATAATTCTGAATCTAAACCAAAGATACGAATTGACAACTTTGCTAAACTATTACCAGATGTTCCGGAAAGCACCAGGAATCGCATCGAGGTTCTTTTGTATGAAAAAGTCGAACATTCTGGAGCGTCAAATATTCCGACCTCCGGCGCAATGATAGAAGCGGATTCCATAGATTCATTTATGCTACAGACTTCGTTTACCGTTGGCGAATTTGTCGTAAAAATCGACCCCCTTGATGCGTCATACCGTGTGCAGTATTTTTATGGTCAATTAGAAAACGCCAATGAGACAGAAGGTGAGGCCTCGGTATCTATTTATAACATGGACGATTATGACTACGAAAAAATCGAACCGATTCGTTATCTTTTGCCGATAAGTTTCACGAGCGACCGCTATTCGCTCAACAGTACGGTATCCGTAAAGTCCAAGAGTGGCTATGCCGTGATTGTAACGCTAAACCCGTCCAAAGACGCATATCTCAATGATAGTTTAGATAGCTTCAAGGCCGGCGTCACGGAAAAAGTGCGCAATTTCTTTAGTCATAACGGACTAAACCTAGATGATTACGAAATCTTTTATAGATATAAAGTAATACGATAATTAGTTGCTTTTATAGTATCTGGAAAGGAATTCGGTTTTGTAGGAGTCGAAGGTGCCGTTTTCAAGGCTTTCGCGGATTTTGTCGACGGTCTTTACCACGAAATGCTCATTATGAATGCTTGCGAGGACCTTGGCGGTGATTTCATCAACTTTGAAAAGATGATGCAGATAGGCTCGCGTGTAGTTTTTACAACATTCACAATCGCAATCTTCCATGAGCGGAGTAAAATCGTGCGTATATTTGGCATTTTTAATATTGATGCGGCCGTCAAGAGTATAGAGCGAACCATTGCGTGCCATGCGAGTAGGGCCCACGCAGTCAAAAGTGTCACAGCCAAACTCTGCACCCATAAATAAATCAATTGGCTCCTGGCCCATGCCAAGGAGATGGCGAGGCTTGTTTTCTGGTAAAATACTATTCACGGTTTTTAACATTTCTTCCATGCCATCCACAACAAATACACCGCCAATGCCAAAGCCGTCTGGGTTAATGTCGGCACAAAACTTAGCCGACTCAGCACGAAGATCATTAAAATCCCCGCCCTGAACAACAGCATACAAATATTGCTCTGGGCGATTATTTTCTATAGCGTCTTTTGCTAGCTTGTCATGCTCAATCTTACAGCGCTCGAGCCAAGCATGCGTACGAATCATCGCAGCTTTCATATCTTCGTAGCTTTCGGACTTCGCAAGATGATCAAAAGCCATGTGAATATCGGCACCAATTGCCCATTGCGCTTGCATGGAGGTCTCTGGCGTTAGCTCGAAGTTTGCGCCATCAATGTGGGATTTGAATTTTACGCCGTTTTCATTGATTTTAACATTTGGGAGCGAAAAAATCTGAAATCCGCCAGAGTCCGTAAAAGTTGGCGCATTCCACGAATTAAAAGTCGCAAGTCCACCAGCTTCCTTGATTAATTCTGTGCCTGGGCGCAAAATCAAATGGTAAGTGTTGGCCAGAATCGCTTGAGAACCGAGTTCTCGCATTTCTTTCATAGTAAGTGCTTTAACCGTGGCGCGGGTTGCTGCACCGACGAAGGCCGGAGTTTTAATATCGCCGTGTGGAGTATGGATTACTCCGACGCGAGCGAGGCCTTGTTTTTTGACAACATCAAACTTTAGCATATAAACATTGAATCTCCATAACTTAAGAAATTATAATCGTGACTGACTGCATAGTCGTAGGCTTTGTGTAGATTTTCCCAACCGGCAAAGGCAGAAGCGAGCATTAAGACTGTAGATTTTGGTGCATGAAAATTCGTTACGAGAGCATCAACGATTTTGAATTCAAAACCTGGATAAATAAAAATGTCGTCTTCGCCCGTGGTCTTGCCGGTTTTGGCGTAATATTCCAATGTGCGGGTAACTGTGGTGCCGACCGCAATGACGCGTTTCGCGGTTTTAATTGCTTCAAGCGTGTCTTCCGGAATATTGAACCATTCTGAGTGCATATGATGGTCTTCGACCTTGTCGGTGCGCATCGGAAGAAAAGTGCCAAGTCCTACATGCAGAGTTAAATATTTAATGATGACGCCTTTTTGTTTCAATTTTTCGAGAAGCTCGTTAGTCATATTGAGCGAGGCAGTTGGCGCAGCAGCGGAGCCCATATTTTTGGCCCAAACTGTTTGATAGCGCTTTTTATCAGCTTCGGTAGCGTCACGATGAAGGTATGGCGGCAAGGGAACTGTACCGTATTTTTCGGCGAGTTCGGCAAGTGGAGTGTCGCTTTCTACCTCCGCGATGCCATTACCAAGAATTTTCGCAATGACGATTTTATCATTTTTAATATGAAGTTCGTCTCCGTCATGAAGCTTACCGCGATACATCACATGCTGAGGTTCATCGCCGTGTTTTTCGAGAACCACGAGCTCACGCTTACGACCGTCTGGAAGTTCGCAAAAAATTCTAGACTGCATCACACGCGTATCATTTAATATTAAGACATCACCCAGGCCTAAAAAGTCCGCCAGATCTTTGTAATGAGAATCCTGGAGTTCGCCAGTTTTGCGATTCAAAACCAGGAGCCTGGTCGTACCGCGTTCTTTTGGCGGAAACTTAGCGATTCTTTCTTCTGGTAAATCATAATTATAGTCAGATACTAGCATTTTTTAAGTCCTTTTCAATTTGTTTTTGATAACGCTCTTCTTCGCTAAAAATACAGCCACAATACTTTTGCATATAAAGTCCCAGCTCGCGAGCTTTTGCTTGCCCCTCGCGGAAACCAACACGAAAATCACGATACAAAAATTCGATACCGGCCTCCTTTGCAAGCGCTTCGCAGACAATTTTGAGTTCTTCGTGCTTTTGGTATGGCGAAACCAGAAGCGTAGTCGTAAAAGCATCGTAACCGTTTTCTTTGGCAAAACGAACAGTCTCACCGAGGCGCTTGAGATAACAATAATTAACGCAACGATTTGGAATGTCGTTTACTACGTTTTTACAAAATTCGTCTAAACCATAATCTTCTTTGATAATTAGTTCTACGTTGACATTTTTTGCGTAATCTTTAAGACAATCACGACGAGTTTTATATTCTATGTATGGATGAATATTTGGATTGTACCAAAAAAGTGTCGGCTCGATACCTTCTAAGCGCAGGGAGTCAATACAATAAACGCTGCATGGCGCGCAGCAAGTATGCATTAATAATTTCATTTACATAATTATATCATTTATGGTACAATTAGTCTATAAAGGAGGTTTATGTCTAAGACGATTGAGACAGATTTAAGGACGTTTGTGAAGTTTTGGTTGGTGCCACTTGGCATTGGGCTAGTATTAATGTTCATTTACTCAGCTCTGACTGGTCTTATTATTGTGGGGATTTCGATTTTTCTTGCGCTCGCATTGAAGCCACTAGTCAGAAAGGTAAATAATTTTTTCACAAAACATTTTGGCACCGAGAAAAAACACCAGACTTTGTCCGCGGTCCTGGCATACGTGATTGTGGTTCTGGTTATTGGCGGAATTATTGCAATAGTCGGGCCAGTAGTTGTAAATGAGACCTCTAAATTCATCCAAAATTTCCCAGAAACTTTCGAAAAAACCTTTGGCGGCTGGGATGGAATTAATAACTTCGGTAAAACGATTGGAATTAATGACCTCCATGGCGAAATCACAAATGCACTCACAAATTTGTCAAACAATATCCTTGGCGTGCTTGGCAACAATCTCGTCTCGAGCGTAAGTGGAATTGCGGATATCGTGATGAAGATTGTCTTGGTGCTTGTGCTTACGTTGCTATTCCTACTAGAAGGGCCTTCGATTATGGATGCTTTCTGGAAGAGTATTGGTTCCGCAGAGGAAGATAAAAAACCAGTGGCGGTCGCAAAAGATGTTCTATCGAAAATGGCGAATGTTATTTCAACTTATGTTTCGCGTCAAGTCATCGTGGCAGCAATTGATGGTTGTGCGAGTGGCCTCATCGTGTTCTGCTTGTCGCTCTTTACTGGCGTATCGACTGGACTAGCCGTACCAATGGGAATGATTACAATGTCCTTCTATCTCATTCCGATGTTTGGACAATTCATTGGCGGTACATTGGTGACTTTGGTGCTTCTGTTCTCTAGCTTACCGGCTGGGCTTATCTTTGCTGTTATATATATAATATATGCACAAATCGAGAATAACGTAATTGCACCGAAGATTCAGGGTAACGCCCTCAACTTACCAGCCGTAATGATTCTCGTGGCTATCGTGATTGGCATGTATATGTTTGGACTACTTGGCGCGATTATTGCAGTACCGATTGCGGGTTGTATTCGCGTATTGATGGATGAGTACCCAAACATCAAAGCGGCAAGAAGATAATTTTATGGGCACGAAGAAAAAATCTTGGAAAAAGATTGTTGGAGTTGTGCTATTCATAGTGCTAAATGTGGCCGTAATTGGCGCAACTGCAGCGAACGAGTTCTTAGGCTCAAATTCTGCTGCCGAGCTTAGAGACGTCAATTTGATGTGGTGGTTAATCATTCCAGCTATATTGTTTTTCATTATTTCGACGATTGCGAATGTTTACAAATACGTATTGATGATTCGCAATTCATTTGACGATTCTGACAAAAAACCTAGTAGGTCCCAAATTTGGAAAATCGCTTGGCGGGTCGTAATGCTCGGAAAATATTACGATAATGTAACCCCGGCCGCTATCGGCGGACAGCCATTTCAGATTTACTATATGCGGAAGAATAGCGACTTGTCCGCTGGGCACGCCACCTCGATTCCAATTTTTGGGATGATTACTGGACAAATTGGATTCTTGGTCTTGGCGATACCTTGTTTCATCGTAGGCACCATTACCGGTTTTAGACCAGGGCTAATGATGCTGGCTTGGTTTGGGCTTTTATTCTATGCTTTTTGGCCGCTAATGGTAGCTGGTGTAAGTTTTTTCCCAAAACAAACTACGAAATTTTTACAATTTTTAACAAAAATCTTAGCGCGACTTAGAATCGTAAAGAATCGCGAAGTCGCACTCAAGAAAATCGAAAGCGAAGTCAAGGAGTATGCGGCATCAGTACACATGATCATGCAGACACGCGGGCTTTTCACGAACTCCGTGATACTTTCTGTCGTATTTCAGGCGACAACTTCCGTTATTCCATATTTCGTACTGACGGCCTTTGGTGGCAATATGGACTTTCTTAGCTGCTTCATGACTACGATGGTAGTGACATCTTCCGTATATTTCGTGCCAACGCCGGGCAACGCTGGCGCAGCAGAGGGAACATTCTATCTAGTGTTCTCATCGCTTTCTACGGGATACGTTTTTTGGGCAATGCTAATGTGGAGATTCTTCTCTTATTATATATATGTAGTAATTGGTCCACTAATTTATCTTAAGATGCATTTGGAAAATCGTAAGAAAAAACCCGATGAGCATAAAAAAATGTAGTATAATGGTACCTGCATGTTTAAACTAATTAGATTTTTAAAACCTTACTGGTGGCAAGTTGCAATACTGTTACTTTCGACTGGCGTACAAGTTTACGCAACATTACGCCTGCCAGCATTAATGGCCGATATTATAAATAATGGCATCGTGCCCGGCGATATGGCCAAGGTCTGGCAGGATGGCGGATTCATGTTGTTGCTCGCTGGCGTATCTGCAGTGACGTCTTTTGTATCCAGCTTTTTCTCAGCAAAAGTAGGGGCGTATTTTTCGCGAGATTTAAGGGCTGCTGTATTTCAAAAAGTTTTGACTTTCAACTTGGTGGATCTCAAAAATTATAGCACTGCTAGCCTAATTACGCGCACTACAAATGACGTCAACCAGGTGCAGATGGTGATCACAATGATGCTTTCGATGTTGCTTCGAGCGCCACTGTTTTGTATTCTTGGGCTCGTCATGGCAATTCAGACGGCTCCAGAAATGAGCTGGATTATCGTAGTTGGGATTACTGCGGTAGTGATTTCTGTGATTATAATCATGGCAATCGTGGGACCAAAGTTTAGAGTATTTCAAAAGCTAATTGACCGCATTACTTTGGTGACACGCGAAAACTTAACCGGCCTCAAAGTGATTCGTGCATTCAATAATGAAAACGTCGAAAAGAAAAAATTTATGCGAGCGAACGAAGATTTGACGAAGCTCTTGATCTTCATAGACCGCGTTTTGGAACTACAAAATCCGCTCATCAATATTATTTTTAATGGCACCACTTTGCTTTGCTCATGGATTGGGATTTCGCTTTTGAGCCAAGATTTCTCATACCTTGGTAACATGACTGCGTTTGCCGAATATGTTACTTTCGTAATGATGTCATTCTTAATGCTGTCGCTATTTTTCATCATGATTCCGAGAGCAAATGTCTCAGCCGGAAGAATCAACGAGGTCCTAAAAACGAGCCCAAAGATACATTTTCCAAAGGAAACGCATGGAGTACCAGAGAAGCGTGCTTCTGTGGAATTTAAGAATGTTGATTTTAGCTATCCTGATGCAGCCGAAAAAGTCCTAGACGACATCTCGTTTAAGGCTGAGGCGGGGAAGACCACGGCGTTCATTGGCTCTACTGGCTCAGGTAAATCCACATTGATAAATTTAGTGCCACGTTTTTACGAAGCGACGAGCGGCGAGATTCTGATTGACGGAATTAATATTCGCGAGTATGCCAAAGATGATTTAACAAAACGTATTGGTCTGGTACCACAAAAAGGAGTCTTGTTCGCTGGAACGGTTAAATCAAACATTAAGTTTGGTGCGCCAAATGCAAATGATGAGCAGGTGAGAAAAGCTGCGGAAATTGCCCAGGCAACCAAGTTTATCGAAAAAATGCCTGAAGGATTCGACTCTCATATTGCGCAAGGTGGGACCAACGTATCAGGCGGACAAAAACAGCGGCTTTCGATTGCGCGCGCAATCTGCAAGCAACCAGATATTTTTATCTTCGACGACTCGTTCTCGGCGCTAGATATGAAGACTGACGCAAAGCTCCGCGAAGCGCTCAAAGAAGTGACTGGCGATGCCGTAGTTCTAATCGTAGCGCAAAGAGTTAGCACCATTAAAGACGCTGACCAAATCGTCGTGCTAGATAAAGGCAAAATGGTAGGCAAGGGAACGCACTTTGAACTGCTTAAAAAATGTAAAGTTTATCAATCAATCGTAGAATCACAATTATCTGAAGAGGAATTTAGGAAGGAGATGGATGGGGCCACAAGGTAAAACAAATGACGGTAAAGTCAAAAATAAAAAATTCGCATTTCGTGAGTTTTCACACTCGGTCAAGCCGTATATTGTACCGATTGTGTTTTCTGTTTTGCTCGCAGTAGGTTCGGCTGTACTGGGAATTTTTATTCCAAAGCTACTCGGTGACATGACCAATATCGCAGTCAATTCTTATCCAGAGATTGATTTTGGGGAAATTTCGGCAAAGGCAATCACTGTAATCATATTGTTTTTGGCATCGGCGGCCCTTAACTATGCGCAGGCCTTTATTCTCGCTATCGTATCCGCGAATTACACCAAGGATTTGCGCGAAAGAATTATCACGAAAATTTCCAAATTACCGATCTCATACTTCGACAAGCACAAGTACGGCGACACTTTGTCGCGCATGACGAACGACGTGGATGTGCTTACAACTTCTATGTCTCAGGAAATCGCAGACATCTCGCTGTCTATTACTGTTTTGATTGGCGTGATGATTATGATGCTCTCGATTAGTGTACCTTTGTCACTGGTATCATTCGTAGTGGTGCCGATGTCGGTGTTTGTGGTGGGGCGAATAACAAATTTTGCACAAAAATATTTCCGCGAACAACAAAGCACGCTCGGGGTTCTGAATAGTAAAATCGAGGAAGACTATGCTGGGCTTATAATCATTAAGTCGAATTCTTACGAGGCGACAGCTCAAGAAAGTTTCGATACAACCAATGGCAAATTAGCGAAGGCCGCTACAAAAGCTCAGATTTTTTCATCATTATCTTTCCCGGTGACACACATTTTTACAAACCTTGGTTATATTGCAATTTGCATTCTGGGTGGCTCAATGGTGATAGATGGCAATATCACAATTGGTTCCTTGCAGGCGTTCATTCAATATGTATCACGCTTCAACAGGCCAATCACAGAAATTGCCTCAACGACCGCTACGATTCAATCTTTGCTTGCGGCAAGCGAACGGATTTTTGAGTTCCTGGCTGAGCCAGAAGAGCCTGCAGATTTGGCGGACGCCTTGACGATTCCAGAAGTTCATGGTGAAGTGGAGTTTAGGAATGTTGACTTTAGCTATGATGGTAAAACCCCAATTATTAAGGACTTTTCCGTCACGGTAAAACCTGGCATGAATGTAGCAATTGTAGGGCCAACTGGAGCTGGCAAAACTACGATCATCAATTTATTGATGCGTTTTTACGAACCGACAGCGGGTGAGATTTTAGTGGATGGTGTGCCGATTCAAAAAATGAAACGTTCCGACGTACGTCAAATGTTTGGCATGGTTTTGCAAGATACTTGGCTATTTTCTGGCACGGTCGAAGAAAACTTGCGTTACGGACGAAAGGATGCTTCACTAGCTGATATCAAGGCCGCAGCGAAGTTCTGCAATATTGAACATATTATCGAAGCGCTGCCGCATGGTTACAAAACAATGATCTCGGAAGATTCCGATAATATTTCCGCTGGCGAAAAACAGTTGCTCACAATCGCGCGTGCAATGGTGGCGGACCCGCAAATGATGATTTTAGACGAAGCAACTTCAAACGTAGATACGCGCACCGAACATCTGATTCAAGATTCGTTTGAAAAAATTACTAAAAATAGAACTTCGTTCGTAATTGCGCACCGTCTGTCCACGATTCGCAACGCCGATTTGATTTTGGTGATGAAGGATGGCAAAATCATAGAGCAAGGAAACCATGCCAAGTTGCTCAAGATGGGCGGTTTTTATGCGGAATTATACAATTCGCAATTTGCAGATAATTAAAGAGAATTTTTGATTAGGTTGAATACTTCTTCTATGCTACCCGAAGCGTCGATGATTTTAATATTAAAATCTTTGGCAATTTTCGGGTAAGCATTGTTGACCTTTTGTTGAAAGTCGTCTGGCTTTGCTTCGAATGTTTCAGTAGCTTTGCCGCGCACACCCTGGCGTTCCAGTCTAACTTTGTCTGAAACTGTCAGAATAAAACTTTTGTCTGGATTGCAATATTTTTCCGGTAAAGCCTCTTTCGTGATTTTAATGATTTTACTGCGCGAGACGCCTTCACCGTAGCCCTGATACGCAAGTGTAGACCAATAATTACGAGCCGAAATAACAACGCCACCATGTTTCAAAACTGGTTCGGCGATTTTGCGCCAAAGTTCAGAACGCGCGGCGGTGAATAGGAGCACGTTAGTCATTGGTTCCATGTTGTAATCTTTGCCACGAATTAAAATCAAGTCGTGGAGATCGTGAGCCTGCGGAAGGTCGCCGTCTGGCTCATCCATGACGACAACTTCCTTGCCTTGGTTTTCGTAATATTCTTTAAGCAAGCGAGCCTGAGTAGATTTGCCAGTGCCATCCTGACCTTCTATTACGATGTACATTATTTTTCTCCTTTTAGGTATTTTTCATAGCAAGCTGGACAGAGAGCACGATATTCAACTTCGCTAGTGCCGTCAATTAAAACATCTGGGCCATCTGCCACGAGTTTACCATCAAGAAATCTCGCATTATAAGTGGCCTTATGCCCGCATTCGCAAATAGTTTTGATTTCTTCAATATCGTGCGCGATTTGAAGTAAACGCGTAGCGCCCTCAAAGCCACCATCCTCACGTCGGAAATTAAGACGGAGCCCATAGCACATCACTGGAATATTGAATTCAATCGTGACGAGCATGAGTTCGTCAACTTGTTTTTTGGTGAGAAATTGAGATTCGTCTACCAAGATACAATGTACATTCTTGTATTTTTTTGAGATTTCTTGAAATAAATTTGAGCTTCTATCAAAACAAAAATCAGTTTCGCGCTCTGGGCCAATACGAGTAAGTAATTTAGTGCCGTTTTTGGTGTCGGTTTTTGGTTTTATCACGCAGACTTTGTGACCGCGCTCCTCATAGTTGAACGCGACTTGAAGAAGTTGCATGGTTTTGCCACACCCCATTGCTCCGTACCTAAAGTATAACTTTGCCATATGCTATAATTATAGCATATGCATGAGAGTTGGAAGGGGTTTTTAGATAGCGAATTCAACAAGCCGTATTTTAAAGAGCTCGCTAAATTTTTGCACGAAGAATACGAGCACAAAACGATTTATCCACCAAAAGGTTTGGTATTTTCAGCGTTCACAACTGACCTAAATGATGTAAAAGTGGTAATTTTGGGACAAGACCCATATCATACGCCAGGCGCAGCAGAAGGTTTGGCTTTTTCAGTGCCAAACTCGCAACCAATTCCACCATCTTTGATTAATATATATAAAGAAATTGATGCGGATATCGGGCATCATAACAATCCGCGTGGCAGCCTAAGAAATTGGCAAAAGCAAGGCGTATTGCTTTTAAACACGGTACTTACGGTTGAGGCGCATAGAGCCGGTTCGCATCGCGGCAAAGGTTGGGAGACTTTTACGACGGCTACGATTTCGTATCTAAATGAGGTGTGCCCGCACTTAGTGTTTATTTTGTGGGGGAGGGATGCACGGAACAAAAAATCACTAATTGACACTTCAAAGCATCTGATTTTGGAATCACCGCATCCATCGCCACTCTCGGCGCATGCTGGATTTTTTGGTAATCATCATTTTTCAAAATGCAACGAATTCTTGGCTAAAAACGGCATGAAACCGATTGAATGGTAAAAAACATAAAATGCATGTATAATGAGAATATGGAAAACCTACATGAAGCTAAAGATTTACAGAATACAGGAACTGAGTGGAAATCACTGTCTAATTACCCCGATTTTCAGAGTTTTAGAGAAAAGGAAACTGCCGTTAATCAAAATCAATCTGAACAAGCAAAAGAGCACGAACGAAAATTGGGCGTAGAGATTTGTAATCTTTCGCCAGATGATAATTTCGAGCAGGTAGCTGACGCTTTATATCTTGTTGATCAATACATTTTTCCAGATTTATTTCAGAACAAAGAAAACGCGAAGACTTTTGCGAAAGCTCTTTTCTCCGATGACCCAAATGCGCTTTTTTCTTATAACAAAACTCTAGTAGCAAAAGACGAGAACAATAACATAATTGGGGTCATGGTTTATCGGGATCAAAATTGCTCCCCGTGGGATACGGATGCGGTTCGTGAACGTTTTTTGGAGACTGGCCTAGCATTGCCGGAACATTTTGAACGTGCCAATGAAGGATACATGAAAAAAATAACTGATGCAGAATTGCCGGACGGTGCCGCAGAAATCGAGTTCGTAGGCGTCCGTGATGAATGGCGTTCTAATGGGGTTGGCGGTAGGTTGATGAAGGCGGTGATGGATAACCCCAATTATACCGAGGTCCATTTGGACGTTCTTGATAGTCATCCTGGCGCAAGAAGATTATATGACAAGCTTGGATTTCGGGCTGCTGGGGAAAAATTTGGCAACTATCCGGACGGATCCGAAGGCGTGCAGCATATGATACGAAAATAAAACACTTCACACTTAAAGCTTGATTTAAGGTTCCTGGTTTATAATGAGAATGTAAAATTAAGAAAGGAACATATGAATTATGTAGAAGAAAACGGAAACACGATCGCAGTGAGAGCTGAGAGTAGCGAAAAGACTACGGAAAGCTCAGACACGACAAACTCCACTAGCATAGAGCGTCCAGAGATGCCAACTGGTGGCGGTCCAAATGGTGGCGGATTTCCTGGCGAAATGACAAATACAACCGTGGCGTCTAGCACTAATGAATGGCTTGTACCGATGACGGCAACTGGAATTATTTCTGGCACCATCATCTTGGCGACGATAGCTATTTGTTTGACCTTTTTCTTTACGAGCAGATTTAAAAAGTCTTAAACCCACTTGGCTAGCCTAGCATATTCCGGAGAATCCTTGGCGTAAGAGTCAAGGATATCTTCGGTGTAAGTTTTGCCATTTGTGAGATTAAGGGTTTTTACGTGCGGCATGGAAGCCAGAAGTCTAATAATTGCTTCGTCGGTCTCGATGTTAGTCATAGATTTTTTAGGATCAGTGGAATGCGAGTGTACGCGAAGCTCATTATAGACGAAGCGCGTGATACCAGCCTGCAGACAATACTTGAGGCAGTTTTCGCAGGTCGCCACGCGGTTGTAGATAGTGCAGCCAGTAAGATCTTGATGAGCAAAGAGCACCGCATTCATCTCGGAATGCGTTGCAAAATAATACTTCATCGGGCGCTCGCTCAAGGTCATTTTAGATTCGTCTGCACCTTGAACCATACCGTTGTATCCAAGCGACACGACGCGCTTATTTTTATCTACAATTACGCAGCCCATCTTGCTGGATGGGTCTTTGCTTTTTATGGCGACCGTCTCGGCAATTTTCATGAAATATTCGTCCCACGCACGTTGTTTTTGATCCATAATTCCTCCGATTTGTGTCTATTATAGCATGGATTTGGGTGGGGGGTTGAAAATATTTTTCACATATGCATATAATATCGTCGGTTGGGCTTTGGAGATTTAGTGGGCCTTAGCACAAACAGTAATGTTTGCGCGGTGTGAGGAGGCCATTAAACGGTTATTCTAGGAAAACTAGGTCGCCAGAAAGGATGACGAAATGACCATACAGATTAATCTGCTATGTATCATCTTTCCAAAGCGTAAATCCGCACCAAAGAAAAAATCTAGCTAGTGAATCTAGCTAGAGTCCCAATCGAAGGAGCGTTTCCTAGAGACGCTTCTTCTTGTTTTAATTATACCATATACGACATGTAATCCTACATTTTTATACATAAATCTATACTTTTGTACTTTTATTCTTACGCTTTCTCAAAAATTTTATGCTATAATTATAAGTAACATGATAAGGAATCTAACTAATAGATTAAAGTCATCTAATATATATATATATATATAGTTCTGGCATTTCTTGTCATTATTCTTATTAATACTATTTATACTATATTGTTTGGCGGTAATGGTAACACTTCCGCCCTCACCTCCCAAAGTAATGTAGGCTTCCAATTCTCCTTCAACTCATCTCTTTCTATGACTTTATCATCATCCGATCTTATTATCTCTCATCTCACACCAGGTAATTATGCTAGTAGCAATACTATTACGGTAAATGTATCTACTAATAATAGCTATGGTTATACACTAATAGCTAAAGTAGGAGACAAGGATAATTCTAGTCTTAGTAATAATAGTCTAGTTAATACTGAATCATCCGATACTACCTTTACCAGTCTATCTACTACTGACAATATAACACTTCCTAACTTTAATGATAACAAGTGGGGATATACTACTGCTTCTACTATAGATACTAATACTACTACATATTCTGGATTACTATATAATGTAGATACAATTATTAATGCTACTAAATCATCTACTGGCATTCCTATGAATAATACCTATCCTGGTACTAATACTACTAACTTTACTATAGCTGCAAAAGCAGGACAAACTCAAGCTTCTGGTGAATATACTAATGTCATTAATTTTAGATCCGTAGCTAATGTAAATACAGATATTACCATTAATGATCTTCGTTATATGCAAGATATTGCAAGTTTGACTGATGTAGAAAGACAATTAGTAATATCTTCTATGGTTACTGGCACATCATATCAATTACGAGATAGCAGAGATGATACCACATATAGTATAGCTAAACTTAAGGACGGGAATATCTGGATGCAGGATAACTTGGCATTAGGTTCTACCTCTCCAATCACACTTACTAACTCAGACACCAATATGTCAGTTTCGTCCTGGACTTTGCCAGCGTCTACTACTACTGGATTTGACGGTAATGAGGCTAGCTACACGAATCCAGCCATAAATACAGAATCAAAAAATACAGAAGTAAATCTCGCTATGGGGCAAAGCGGTACTGGAAAAGTAGGTGTATATTACAACTACTGCGCGGCGAGTGCGGGGACTATTTGTACTAGTTCTAATAGTTCTAATGCTCAATATGACATCTGCCCGAAAGGTTGGAGGATGCCGACTGGTGGAAGTAGTGGAGAATATCAGACACTCAGGAATCAGTATGACTCAGATAGCGTTTTCGTTGCTACTCTCAAAACTCCTCTCTCTGGATACTTCTCTAACTCGGCTATCAATCAAGACGGTAGTGGTAATTTCTGGTCTTCCACATACGTTAACACCTTGCCTATGTATAATCTGAATGTAAATACGGTAAATACTAATCAGCAAGATTATAGCGCTCGCCTCTATGGGTTGTCGGTCCGATGCGTCTATGATGCTACCCCGGACATGCAGGATGCAACAGCAAGTCAGTTGGCTACGCTTATGCCGAGTATTGGGGATACAGCCATATTAAATGATAATCGTGACGGCTCCGTATACAATGTAGGGAGGTTAGCAGACGGTAAATATTGGATGTTAGACAACCTAGCGCTAGGCTCCACTTCTACTATAACACTTACGAACTTAGATACTAATATGGTAGCCTCGTCTTGGACTTTACCAGCGTCTATAAGTACCGGATTTAACAGTTATACTGCGGCACAGATAAATGCGGATTACAAAAATACAGAAGTAAGCCTAGCCATGGGACAGAGTGGAACCGGCAAAGTAGGTGTATATTATAACTATTGCGCCGCAAGCGCCGGGACATATTGTATGGCGAATAATGGCGGGAATGGGAACGCCAATTACGATATATGTCCTAGTGGATGGAGAATGCCGACTGGTGGGGAAGACGGCGAGTATCAGGATCTAAGAGATTTTTATAATTCAGACAGTGACTTTGTGATCGCTCTCAGGGCTTCTCTTTCTGGTTCATTCTTTACTAGCTCGACTAGCGGCCAAAATGTATATGGTGACCGTTGGTCGTCTACTATTTTTGATAGTAATATCATGCATCGATTGAGTGTAGAAGTAGATAGGATTGGTACGTTGAGTGCTGGTTATCGTTATTATGGCTTATCGGTACGGTGTGTGAAACAATAAGATTTCATAAGATTTTGTGATTTTAAGGTAGGTGGTTGAAATATTTTTTCACCTGTGCATATAATACCATCGGGTTTGGTGTAACTTTTTAGTTTACGAGTAACACAAATTCTCCTCGTCTGGAGGCAAGGTCATCTTGCCTCCACCTCAGGGGGGATTTGTACGTTGATGATTCTAGATAAATCTAGGTTTTAAATCTCCCCAACTTTTTGCAAAAACAAAAATGAAAGGAGACTACGTGAATATGGAAATGGAATGTTATTTCTATTTTAAATTGAAGCGGAAGCCTAAAACTAAAAAAGTTACTGTCCAGGTAACTGAACAGTAACAGTACATTAAACCCTTGGATACTTTCTAGAGGTATCCGTTAATGTTATTGTATATCAATATCCGTAGGTGGTCAAGACAAAGTTAGTAAAAAGTTGTTTTTCAATAATATATGTAAAAAGCGTGATATAATAGACATAAGTATATTAGGAGGAAAAATGATCAAAGTAGCAATAAACGGTTTTGGAAGGATTGGCCGAAATGCGTTTAAGATTTTAGGAGAGCGAGACGATGCAAAGGTTGTCGCAATTAATGATATTACCGACGCCAAGACCTTAGCACATCTGCTTAAATATGATTCTTCCTACGGGCTTTACGACAAAAATATCAAATCGGAAGACGGCTTCATTATTGTAGACGGAACAAAAATCCCAGTTTATGCCGAAAAGGACCCAGCTAATTTGCCATGGAAAGAGCTTGGAGTAGATGTAGTAATTGAGTCCACTGGCTTATTTACAAAGCCAGAGCTTGCAAAAGCACACATTGATGCTGGCGCGAAGCGCGTGGTCATTTCTGCTCCAGCCAAAGGTGAGGGCGCGAAAACAATCGTCATCGGCGTGAATGAAGAAACCATCGATGATAGCGACACGATTATATCAAATGCATCCTGCACTACAAACTGTATAGCGCCAATCATGAAAATACTTGAAGATGAATTCGGTATCGACAAAGCAATGATGACTACGGTGCATTCTTATACTGGCTCGCAAAGAATCCTCGACGCGCCGGCAAAAGACCTCCGCGAAGCCAGAAGTGCCGCCGAGAATATCGTGCCAACTACGACTGGCGCTGCAAAAGCTACTGGACTCACGATTCCGAGCCTTCAAGGAAAGTTTAATGGTTTGTCCGTACGAGTACCTACTCCAGTGGTTTCACTTTCAGACATCACTGCGATTTTAAAGCGTGATACCACCAAAGAAGAACTTATAAAGATTTTTAAAGATGCCGCAAGTGATCCATACTACGAAGATATTATCGGCGTTACCGAAGAAGAGCTAGTCTCGTCGGATTTCGTGGGCGATCCGCACTCTTGCATCGTGGATTTGCCTTTGATTGATGTGGTGGGCGGGAACATGGTAAAAATCGTGGCTTGGTACGATAACGAGTGGGGATACTCCAACCGTTTGGTCGAACTGACGGTGGATTATAGCAAAGGAAATTAGAATGGAAGTATTCGTCGGCGCAGATTACAAAGGCATGGAGAAAAAAGTTGAGCTTGTGCGGTTTTTGATTGAAAAAAAATACGAGGTGATAGAACAGGGGTCAAATGACAAAAATCTCAATCTTGACTTCAACGACTCCGCGATTGAAGTTTCAAAGAACGTGCGTGAGAATTTGGGCTCTTATGGAATTTTAGTTTGTGATTCTGCGCATGGCATGACGATGCAGGCGAATCGTTTTAAGGGTGTGCGGGCGGCAAATTGCGACTCGGTGGAGTCGGCGAGGCTCGCGCGTGAGCATGACGATGCCAATGTTTTATGTATGTCGGCTGGACTGATGAGCCTTGACGAAATGAAAACCGCGGCAGAGACTTTTCTCACTACGAATTTTGAACCACTGGAACGAAGAGTGCGTAGGATTAATCGTTTAGACGAAAGGGAAGACTATGATTAGAACAGTTGTAATTGTGCCGGCAATTCTTACTGACAATAAGGAAGCTTATCGCAATCAAATTGAGAGAATCAACCCTTTTACTAGAAGGGTGCAGATTGACGTCACGGATGGGACTTTTGTACCTACTGAGACGCTAGACATCACTAATGTTTGGTGGCCACGCAACTGGGAGGCGGATTTACACCTGATGGTGGCGAAACCGTCCGAGCACGTAGACACGATTCTAAAGTTGAATCCTTCGCTTTGTATTTTACACGCCGAGGCGAGCGAAAATTTATTGCCGATTTTTGAGACACTAAAAGAAGCCGGGATCAAGACTGGCCTAGCACTGCTTCCGCCAACTTTTCCTGGCAACGTAAAACCGTATATTGATGTAGTGGACCATGTTTTAATTCTGGCTGGGCAGCCTGGGGTGCAGGGTTCAAGAGCCGATTTGATGCAGATGGAAAAAATCCAGCTGGTTCGCAATATGAAACCGGAGTTAGAGATTTCGTGGGATGGCGGTGCAAATATGTCGAATATTCGAGCCTTAGCACATGCTGACCTTGATGTGATTAATGTGGGTTCTGCGATCTCGCAAGCCGAAAATCCAGCGCAGGTGTTTGAGGAATTAGTCGCCGAAATTGATAAGAACGGAGTGGTTTTATAATGGCAAGAATTGTATCACTAGGCTCAGCGTTGCAAGACATTTACCTTATCGACCACGATGATTTAAGACCGACAAAAGCGCTTAACGGCACTGCAATTCTCGGTAAAATTACAGTCGGCTCAAAAGTAGACATCGACAAAATGTGCTATGAGGTTGGTGGTGGTGGCATCAATTCAGCAATCACTTTTGCACGATACGGGCACGATGCAATTTTTATGGGAAACGTAGCGCAAGACGCGGCTGGACAAGCGGTATTTAGAGTATTAGACCAGGAAGGAATCGACAGTAGCTACGTAGATTACAATGCTGTGAAATCTACTGGGAGTTCAGTAGTACTGCTTGATTCCAAAAGTGGCGAGCGTACAATTCTGACCTATCGTGGAGCCAGTGAGAAGTTCGATAATTTCTCGGCAGACGATTTAGATTTAATCCAACCAGACTGGTTATATATGACCACGCTCAGAGGCGATTTGGAGACCTGCGCGAGTTTTCTTAGAAAGGCGCGCAAAATCGGCACCAAGGTGATGTTTAACCCTGGCATAAAAGAATTAGATCAGCCTAAAAAGTTATCATCGTTGCTTAAATATGTCGAAGTTTTGCTTGTAAATAAGTCCGAGGCGGCAAGAATAGTGCCAGGCGCGATTTTATCAGAACTGCTGTACCATTTGAGCGGATACGCTCCGGTCGTGATTATTACGGATGGACCAATGGGCGGGATTGCTGGCAATCGTGAAACCGGCGAAACTTACCGATTCGGAATTTATGAAGATGTAAAAATCAAAGACGCTACCGGCGCTGGAGACGCTTTTGGCTCGGGATTCTTAGCGAAGTTCGCCGACGGCAAAAGTTTTAGGCAATCCCTCATTTTCGCTTCAGCAAATTCGACGGCAGTTGTGAAAAAAATTGGCGCAAACCGTGGTATACTAAATGGCACAGAGGAACTGCATCCGATGCCAATTCAGAAATTATAAAAAGTGAGGTAAAATGCTAAAGACAGAAGAAGAAATACTTAAAAAATTATCCATCGCGGATTTGGAGCGGGCTAATGCCTATGCTAAAGATTTGGGGCAGGGGTTGACGATTGTGCGGTCGTTTCCGCAGGGTGTGACGATTTTTGGTTCGGCGAGATTGCCGCAAGATAATAAATACTGCAAAATGGCCTACGAGCTGGGCGGACTGCTTGCCAAAAACGGCCATGCCGTGGTGACCGGTGGTGGGCCTGGTATTATGGAGGCGGCGTCGCATGGCTCTTACGAGATTGGCGGGCGCACAATCGGGCTGAATATCACTCTTAAGCACGAGCAATTTCCGAATCCATATCTTACGGATTGTATTACTTTTGAATATTTCTTCGCACGCAAGGTGTCACTTGCGATGGCATCAAAAGTTTTCGTGTTTTTTCCGGGCGGGTTTGGCACCATGGATGAACTTTCGGAGATTTTGTGTCTTATGCAAGAAGACAAGATGCCAAAAATGCCGGTGTTTTTGATTGGTAAAAATTACTGGAAAAACTTTGATCGTGTGATTGCAAAAATGGTGGAGCTTGGGCTGATCGCCGAAAAGGATACTGGGATTTTTAAAATTACGGACGATGTCACAGAGGTCGTAAAGGCCGCCAATAAGATTGGTCATCCAAAGATTTCCGAGAACTTCTATGACGGATTCCGCGAAGCGAGCAAAATAAGTTAAAGTAGATTCCAGGACGAAAATATGCTATCATTGAGGCATAGAGTTATTTTAAAAAAGGAGTTACAATGCGCAAGATAAAACCTCTGTCCATAGCTGGCTTAGTTATTGGGATTGTTATGGCTTTGTCTGCCCCGTCGCATGCTACCACGACAAACATTGAGGCTATCGTTTCTTCGATGAGCACAAAGGAAAAAGTCGCCCAAATGATAATGCCGTCTTTTCGCTGGAGCTGCGAGACTATGCGTGACTGCAACGTGACTTCTATTACTCCTGATATAGAAAACATACTTAAAAAACACAATTTTGCTGGTGTGATTTTATTTGCCCAGAATATTGTAGATACCGAGCAGACTACGCGCTTGATCGACGAATTGCAACGAGCTAATGCTTCGAGTCAAAACAAAAACGGTCAGCTACTCATCGCAGTAGATCAAGAAGGCGGTTATATTACTCGCTTGGCATATGGGACAAATATGCCTGGCAATATGGGACTTGGCGCCACAAACGATACGCAATCCGCATATACAGCAGCCAAAGTCATCGGGACCGAACTTGGTGCTCTTGGTTTTAACACTGATTTTGCGCCAGTTTCTGACGTCAATAATAATCCAGCAAATCCAATTATCGGAGTGCGTTCTTTCTCCGACGACCCGATGATTGTCGGTGATTTTGCAAACTCCTTTATGCGTGGGCTAGAAGATTCTAATATTACGGCAGCCCTTAAACATTTTCCGGGTCACGGTGACACTGCTACTGACACCCACACTTCTATGACAGTGGTAGATAAGTCCTATGCGCAGTTAAAATCAACCGAGCTTGCACCGTTTCAGAAACTAATCGATAGCGGTGCCGGTTTAATTATGACAGCGCACATTCAATATCCTCAGATTGAAGACACGACTTACACCTCCGTTAAAGATGGCTCAACTATTTTTCTTCCTGCGACACTTTCGAAAAAAATTATTGCCGATGTGCTGAGAACAGACATGAACTATAGAGGTGTCGTAGTGACTGATGCTCTAGACATGGGAGCTATTTCTGAACATTTTGACAAATACGATGTGGCGAAGTTTGCAATCGAGGCGGGCGTTGATATATTATTGATGCCGGTGGAAACTAATGGTGCGGCCGCAATTAACGAGCTGGACAGTTATATCGATCATGTCGCAGATATGGTTGAGAGTGGTGAAATCGATGGATCGTCTGTGAACGAAGCCGTGACACGGATTTTGTCATTGAAGGATGAAAAAGGCTTGCTGTCTGAATACAACGTCGATATAAATAAAAAAGTAAGCGCCGCGCTCGCCACGGTTAGCACCAAAGCAAATCACGACAAGGAATTTGAGCTGGCGAAAAAGGCTATAACGATTGTCAAAAATGACAACGACGCTTTGCCACTAAGCGCAGACGAAAAGACGTTGATTCTATATTATTACGATTCGCATTTCACGGCGTTTAAGAATGCTCTGGCGCGCTTGATGGAAAACGGAATAATCTCAGATACTAGTGGCGTGGAATTTGTCGACTACACTGTTGCCGACAAAACCGAAGTAGAAGAAAAAATTCCAGACTTTGATAACATTGTCGTCATTAATTCGCTATATGGCTTGAGCAATGGAGCGGTAAATGGAGGATTTTATGAGCTCATCAGCGGATATATCGACAAAGCAAATGAGTCTGGGGCAAAATCTATTTTGATGAGTACTCAACTTCCGTATGACATTGCAAGATTTACTAATGCCGACGCCATCATTGCAACTTATCTTGCGAATGGAGTAGGATTTGAGAATCTTGAATCGTACACTGATAATATTCCGAAATATGGCGCAAATGTGATCGCGGGTTTTTACCAGATATTTGATGATGAGGCGGCGATTACCGGCAAGCTTCCGGTGAATATTTATGAATTAGACAGTGATTATAAGTTTACGAGCAATATTCTATATGCTAGGGGACATGGGCTAAACTATAAGGCAGAAGAAAATACAGACGAGATAATAATCCCGTCTGCGCCAGATACTGGCATAGTGTCGGCAGATTAAGCCAGACCGAGTCGTGAATTCGTCTCGGCGATTCGCATGAGTTCATTGTATTTGGCAATGCGCTCCGAACGAGATAGGGAACCGGTCTTGATTTGGCCGGTACCAAGACCTACGGCAAGATGTGCAATAGAAACATCTTCGGTTTCGCCGGAGCGATGCGACATTACGGTTTTGTAGCCAGCGTTTTTCGCCATCATTACGGCCTCGATACTCTCTGTCAAGGTCCCAATTTGATTCGGTTTAATCAAAATTGCATTCGCAACGCCCTCTTTAATGCCCTTCTCAAGAAGCTTTGTATTTGTGACAAACAAATCATCGCCCACGAGCTGCACGCGCGAGCCAAGGCGCTCGGTCATAATTTTCCAGTTTTTCCAGTCATTTTCGGCGAGACCGTCTTCGATTGAAATCACTGGGTAGTTAGAAATAATCCAGTCGTACCAGTTGATCATGTCGTCGGCAGTCTTCCAATCGCCGTTAGTTTTTAGGACGTAGCGACCGTTTTCATATGGCGGGTCGGCAGGTTCGTCCGTATAAAATTCACTGGCAGCAATATCCATAGCAATGGCAATATCTTTGCCAAAATCATAACCAGCCTTAGCGACGGCAAGACCAATACATTCAAGCGGTTCGTTATTACCACCGCGAACTTTTGGCGCATAGCCGCCTTCATCACCGACAGTAGTAGGATAGTCGCGCTCTTTTAGGACAGTTTTTAATGCATGAAAAACTTCCGCACCCATACGTACGGCATCATAAATATTGCCAGTGGAGCGCGGGATAATCATATATTCCTGAAAATCAGTCGCCCACGAAGCATGCTCGCCGCCATTCATGACATTCATCATTGGCATTGGGATAGACATATCGTCAACCGTGCCGGCAATTTCTGCAACGTAGCGATAAAACGGCAAGCGGGAGGCGCGAGCATTAGCCTTAGCATTAGCCAGAGAAACCGCAAGTATTGCGTTGGCACCAAGATTGGACTTATTTTCGGTGCCATCTAGGTTTTTCATCATGTTGTCAACAAAATTCTGCTCAGAAGAATTACCTACGAGCACATCTTTGATTTTTGAGTTGACGTTCCAGACTGCCTTTAAAACTCCTTTGCCACCGTAGCGTTCTTTGTCGCCATCACGAAGTTCTAGCGCCTCGCCAGCCCCAGTAGAGGCACCGGATGGCACAATGGCGCGACCGTACCCGCCATTTTCCAAGAAGACCTCGGCCTCTACGGTAGGATTTCCGCGCGAGTCTAAAACCTGCCTGGCCTTAATATTAGAAATTATAGAATCATTCATACTTACAATTTTAGCATACTTATGCTAAAATAAGCTTAAGAATCGTAAAAAGGAGCCATCATGAATGAAGAATCGTCGAAAAAACCGCTAATTATTGCTACGATTGCCATAGCGACGACTGTACTTGCGTTGGCGGCAATAGCAGCGATTTTGATTCTGAGACCTTTTGGTAATAAAGATGCAGTACCGACAGCCATCTCAAAACTTTTTTCCGATGGTGCTCCGAAATATGTACAAATGGCCGGATCAATTACGACTTATGATAATAGCAACAAAGACTCCGTGAGCTTAATGGTAGATTTTTCGTCTAACATCAACAACATCACTTCAGAGAATTCTGTCTCGGCACAAATCAATGCCGCGCTTCCGGCTGGAGAATCCCTTAGTTTCACAGCGGACGAAATTCATGCCGCAAGCGGCAATTTATATCTTAAGCTGAACGGCATAGCCGAAATTATAAAGAAATACAACGTGCCAGGAATAGAAGTATTCGACGTTGTGGATAACGAGTGGATTCAGGTTCCTAATAGTGATTTTAGCAATCTGAAAGACATAATGCCAGACAACACAATTGTTTCATGTCTTACCGGTGCTGCGGAAAATTTGTCTAAATACGGTAGCAGTTTTGCCGAGCTTTATCAAAAAAATCCGTTTATAGAATATTCTACCGATAATATTAATATACAGAAGAAAAACGACACGCTATATCGTCTGAGTTTTAACGCCGACAAACTAACGGCTTTCATCAATTCAATGGACAATCCTGGATTTGCTAATGAACTTTTGGCATGCACGAAGTCTATCGCCACCAACGACAAGGTAACGATAAGCGATCTAGACACGGCGATTAAGTCCTTACCAACTATTTATGCAGAGATTGATAGTAATTATGATTTTACTCGCGTATACATGCTGGCCTCTAGCAATGACGGCATGAGCGGAGCCGTAGCCGATATTTCATTTACTTATCCTAGCACATTAGCAGAGATCAAAGAGCCTGACCTTTATATTGAGCTTGGAAACTTTCTGAACCAATTGTTGTCTAGCTTTTACAATATGAATATTACAGAGTAATTTTGACATTTTTAACAAAGTATGCTATAATTAAGATATGAACGAGAGGCTCAAACAAAAACTCAAAAAACTCCCGGTAAGTCCGGGGGTTTATTTTCATAAAAATGCGGCTGGCGAGATTATTTACGTGGGGAAGGCGGCAGTGCTTAAAAATCGCGTGCGGCAGTATTTTCAGAAGTCCGAAAAGGACGTAAAAACCGCGGCGCTCGTGGCAGAAATTTACGACACGGATTGGATCGTAGTGGATACCGAGATGGATGCGTTGTTTTTGGAATCCGAAATGATTAAACGCTATATGCCAAAATGGAATATTTTGCTTCGCGATGACAAAACAGTATCCTATGTGCGAATTTCGATGAACGAAGCGGTGCCATATATTAGTTTTACGAGAAACCCACTTGATGATGGAGCCACTTACGTGGGGCCGTTTTATGGCAAATCTGGCGTGGAGAAGGCCGTGCGCAGCCTGAGGCGAGTGTTTCCATATTACGTAAGGCCTTACAGTGGCAAGAAGACTCTGGACACAGACCTCGGCTTGACACCTGGGATTGAAGTCGGCAAATGCACGCCAAAAGATTACAAAAGAAATCTTCGCAAATTGATTCAATATTTAGAAGGCGACCGCGAAAAACTGCTTGTTTTGCTAGAGAAAACCATGTACGAAGAATCCGCAAAGGGGAATTATGAGCTCGCAGCGGAAGCGCGTAACCAATTATTTGGTTTAAAAGAGCTTAAGAAAAAGATTATTTTTTCCGATAAAGAATTCTTGGATATTTCATCCGACAAGGCCCTCGCGGAGCTTCAGCGAATGTTGGGCCTAGAAAAACCACCGCGACGCATCGAAGGCTATGACATTTCGCATCAATCTGGCACTAATACCGTAGCAAGCATGGTGGTATTTATCAACGGTGCGTCAGCGAGGAGCGAATATCGCAAGTTCAAGATTCGCTCATCCACTAATGACGACCTTAAAAGCATGACGGAAGTGATTACCAGGCGACTCAAGCATAAGGAGTGGGAATATCCAGATTTGATTTTGCTTGATGGCGGGATTAATCAGGTTAAGGCGATTTTGCCGCTTGTGGAGCCGTACGGTATTCCGGTGGTGGGTCGCGATAAGTCAGGTGATCATTCAAAGTCCGCGGAAGTAAAAATCGTTGTAGATGGAAAAATAATTCCGCTGTCTCAGAATTCTCACGTGGCGCGGCTAATTGCGCGGGTAGACGAGGAAGCGCACCGTTTTGCAATTACATATCATTCTTTGCTGAAACGAAAAAATATGCTAAAATAGATGCATAAGGAGTTATTATGCAAATCGGAAATTTTCTGGAAATAGCAATCTTCGTGTCGGCATTCTTGACAATTGCATTAGTTTTACTACAGCAAAGAGGCGCTTCGTTAGGGGCTGGTTTTGGTAGCTCTGGCGAGCTTTATACTACTAGGCGCGGTCTAGAGAAATCATTATTTATTGCAACCATCGTAACTTCGGTAGTTTTCGTGGGTTCAATTTTGGGACTATTATTAATTCCGGCATAACATGGGTACATCAATCAAAAAGCGTGGGCAAAAGGTTTTAAGGAAATTTTCAAAAGCTTCGATTCAAGCTAGTGAAGATAGTCGCGAGCATATCAAAGAAAACCTGATTGGACGCGTGTCACACATCAAAAACATCAAGCTTTTGATTTTTGAATGGTCATTGCTCGCACTGGCGCTAATCATGTTGGCCATTACGCAGGCGTTTTGGTTTAGTGGCTCTTACGCTACAGACGCTTTTGTGGATGGCGGCACCTACACCGAAGCGACGCTTGGCAAAATTAGCTCACTTAATCCACTTTTTGCTACAACCAGTAGCGAAAAAGTTCTTAGCAAGCTCATGTTCGCCACGCTTACGACCATAGATTATTCAGGAAATCCAGGCATGATGCTGGCCGAGAGTCTTGTTTCGAGCGAAAACGGCAAAGTCTGGACAATGAAATTGCGCGACGGTCTAAAATGGTCCGATGGTGAGCCACTTACAAATGAAGATGTGCTTTTTACAATCGATTTAATTCAAAATCCAGTAGTAAATACAATTTATGGCTCCAATCTCGAGAATGTTAAAGTAACCGAGAATGAAAGTGGTGAAATTGTTTTTAATCTGCCGGCGGTTTATGCGGATTTTAGCACAGCACTAGAAATCCCAATTGTGCCAAAAAAGGAGCTCGAGGATGCACCCCTCAAGACTCTAGTCGAAGATGATTTTTCGAGCACACCAGTCACGAGTGGTGCGTTTAAGTTTAACGCATTGCAGACTACGACCGGCTCTACCGAAGAGGTGGTTTATCTCGCAGCGAATCCATACTATTATTTGGGACGACCAATGGTTAACACTTTTGCAGTTCATACTTTTGAAAGCAAAGACGGCATCGCGGATGCCCTAAACGCCAGTTCGGTGACCGCCACGGCGGAGCTTGGTGGGCTTGACGCCGACAAAATCACATCTGGGAATTTTGCTAAACGCGAAAGCAGTGTCAACGTGGGAGCTTTCGTATTCTTCAACCTAAAAAGCCATTTCTTAAAAAATCTAGAGCTTCGTACTACCATTCGTGAGGGGATAAACCTCGCCAAACTTCGCGAAAAGGCGCCTGGAACTGTTGCTCTAGATTATCCATTGACGAGCGCGCAGATACAGCTTAGCGTTTACCCAGAAATCCCGGCTGAAAATTTCTTAGAGGCCACCACTAAGATTGAGGAGTTCGAGAAAGAAGAGACCATTGCCCTAAATATTGCCACGGTTAATTCTGGCTACTTGCCGGCTGTGGCCGAAGAGCTCAAAAACCAGCTGGTACTACTCGGGATTGATGCGAATTTAATCGTTTATGAGGAGAATCAGGATTTTATCGCAAATATCATTGCGAAGCGAAATTACGACATTTTAGTGTACGAGGTTGAGCTTGGTGCCGAGCCAGACCTTTTGCCGTATTATCATTCATCACAGACTAAATCATCTGGACTTAACCTATCAAATTACAACAATGTAGTAGTGGATGATTTGATTGTTGGCGCCAGGGAAACGCTCGACGAAGGCCTCCGGGTGAAGAAATATGAGTCGTTCCTGAGTTATTGGGTACATGACGTGCCTGCAATCGGGCTTTATCAGGCGAATATGACTTATATTTACAATAAAAATGTGCGTTCTTACGGAGAAGAGGTGCAGCTTGTGACTGCGATTGACCGTTTTTCCGACGTAGAAGATTGGGCAGTCACAAAAGCAACAAGAAATCTTACACCATAATCTAAAAAGTATGGTATAATATATACAGTGCATATGATATGCGCCTGTGGTGGAATTGGTAGACACGCTACCTTGAGGTGGTAGTGGCCAGATTCACGGCTGTGCTAGTTCGAGTCTAGTCAGGCGCACCAGTATGCCTTTTTTGTTTGCGTAATTTGACAGTTTTGTTCTATTATGATATAATGCTGAGCATGCTAGCCTTAGTACTAAGCACTTTTTAACTCTGTTATGCGAGGATATTCTAGTAGGTGCGGCCACTATTCGCCCGGGGAATAGTATTTGGCTTAGTGTACGAACGAATACCAAGGTAATGGCGTCGTGGAGGCTTTTGTTAGCCAGAACGAGAGTTTCTTCGCTTAAAGATTATCTCATTTTAACTCGTGCTGCCACACGAAGAGAATTCGCCATTAATACTGGAGGAATTGTTTAGAGATGGAGATCTATCGATGATAACTTCCAAGCATAGCTTAAACAAACACACCCCTGGCGTAAGGCGCATAAGCGCAGCCAGGGTATTTTCTTGACATTTTATAATGTTTGTACTATAATTACAGTAGACCTAGCGGTAGTAGTTTAGAATGTATGAAAGGGGGGATAGAATGGCAATTCGAATCCGAAACGATTTCCATGATATTCCAATGGAAGTCGCTTATCTTACTTATGAAGTATACGATAGAGCACCATCATGTGAGGATTATGTCTATGGTAAAGTAGACAATATTACGTTGAGAAACAAGGACACTGGCGAATTAGAACAAATCACCTACAAGCTCATTGGAGCTATTCCGTACATATATCACTCTGGTTATCAGAGTTTTTGGGGTGAGATTGACTCGAACGATCGTTATTGTTGCTTAGTATTTGACTTTAGACTCGATGGTAGTCTAGAAAAAATTACCGCATCATTTTGCGTTAAAAGTCCTACAACTTCTCAGCTTAAGCAGATGAGTAGAAACATCGCTCATGCAGCTGAAGCTTTCACTATTTGCGATTTTTACTCAAAACCATTCTAGGTTGCAGCCCCGCTTATAACGGGGCTTTTCCTTGTCAAATAAAAGTTCAAAATAAAAATGCCCCCAGCTCTAGCTGGGGGGTTTGTGCTATTTTAAAGTTTAGTCGCAGATAAGGGCGTGCCCTTTAGCGATAAGCTCCGAAATAGCAGGGGTAAACTCCGTTACACCATTATCACATAATGCAAATTGGCGAATAAGGAAAAAGATACGGTCAGCAGACACTTCATCATTTTCGCAATAACGGAGCAGTTGCCCATAAAAGTCTTGAGCGAAATTGACCGGCTCACCAGTTTTCCAATGTTTTTCAACATTCCAACTGATTTTAGGAAGCATATGGGCATAGATTACAGCCACAATCTCCTTAGCCAATTTCTTGTCAAGAGATGCCCTTAGCCAGTGGCCAGCGATGAAAGCCGATAGCTCAGCATGATTATAGTAACACACTCCGCCCACTTTATTAGTGGCGGAAGTATATTTTTTGCCTACATCATGCAATACAGCTAACAGAACCGCTAATTCCTCATCGACTCCTTCGTCAATAAGGTGAGCCGCAACCAGTTCGACATGCTGCAACAGAGTCTCCTGATGGTATATAGAAGTTTGCGTCCAGATTGGACCGGTCACTTCCTTGATACCTTCAGGAATTTCTCCAGAGACGAACGGGAAGACGAACTGCTCTTCTTGGTCAATAAAAGTTCCATTGCCGTAAATATCACGGAATAAAGGATCTTTTTCTATCAAGAAGTCATAGATAGCTTTAGTATCTGCTGGAACATTTCTACAAATGTCCATAAGAAGCCTAAGCTGTCCAGGTGGCATGCCATTCATAGAAAGAAGACCAAAGTCTCCCTCCCAAGCCTCAGCCAGTGGCAGATTCTTGAAATACGGTGAAAGTGTCTTATTTTCCATATTTACCTCCCAATGTAGTATGGATGACAGAGTTTTTTTAAACATCGTTGAAAAATTCAACTGATTGTAATTGTATCATATATTTGTGAAAAAGTCAAGGATGAGTAGAGGAAATGTGGTTTTACCATTGACAAATTAAAGTACTTGTGCTATAATTAGGGTATTGAGCGTTTTGCTCAAACTTAGCACTAGGAGGTGAGCACATTGAAAATTTTAAGAAAGGAGAATTGTTTATTCTTGGGCTTATGCCCACTTACTTCCTATCTCATTTTAGGCTTTTTGCCTAAAATTTTATATAGATTTCCTTTAAACATGTTTTATGGAGAATGAACGCTTATGAGTAAAAAATTGAATAATGATGTTAGAGACAATGTTACAGAAAAGGAGATTGGAACTATGACAAGTACAAAGTTATATGTTATGTTTGACGTGGCAACCGAGAATTTCAATTCTAATGACAGCATCGGCATCGAAAACGCTAACTACGAAATGCATAGAAACTGGCGAAACTTTTTGGAAGCCGGTTTTGACGCGACACAGGTAGCGAAAATGATGTCGCCGGCAGATGTCTGGGAACACTATGACGAACTTATCGCACATGGAGCCCAGATCGACATGGCAAAACTGTATTCTAATTTTTTCGAAGAACTCTTCAATGAAGATTTCACTAGAGAACATTGGAATGAGTTAGTCGGCCGTGGCGTTTCACCAGATATTTTGGCCGATAGATGCTATAACGATTGCATTTACAGCATCCCTAGCCTCGAAAGAGTTCTCGCTAAAGGCGTTAGTCTTAAGAAAGCCTTTGAGCTAGCTAGTGATTGGCTTGAGATCACTGAATACTTGCCAGAAGAGCAGGTAAAAATACTTACTTGGTTCTTTAATCGCGGTCTTCCGAAGAATGACATCAAGGAATGGCTCGAACAGCATGCAGGCAGTTCTATGATAGATTATATCGTTGAATCTGGTTCGGATTTCTTCGAGAAATTCGGCATTGAGGATGGCGACATTATCGATAGTTGGCTCGACAGCTATGGTTATATGTATTTCAGCGAGAAGAAGCTATCTGACTTACCAGACACTATTAGTGTTGATAAGCTCATCAGTTTTTTCTCAATGAAAGAGATTTTTAGTCACTGCCAGCCATATGGCTTTGATGATTTTATCTCAGATTATCTTGAGTCTGGCGAAGACATAGACGCTTTGGCACAGAAGTTCATGAACGAAATCGGCTATTCTAGCGATTCGTCTGACTCTGGCGCTTTGCTTGACCTAGTCTACGCAGGAGCATCCGCAGACATCATTGACCCAGCGAAGTACATCGAGCAGGTCGACGTGAGCAAGCTGGACGACTGCGAAGCACAAAACTGGTACGATTACCTTGAAGGTGAAGGCTACAGCAGTCAGCTTATTAATAAATTTCTCAGATGAAAAGAGGTGATTTAAATTTATCGGCATAATCCTTTCTTAAGATAATCGCTTATTTTAAGAGCGAAAAGCCCTCGGCAGATTGTCGGGGCTTTTTGTCTATATAAAACTGTTGATATTTTGTGCTTTTTATGCTGTAATATAGATTGAGATTCGCAACGTCTCAAAAATTTAACATGGGGGTGAGAACATTAAAATTTTAAGAAAGAATTTGAAACCGCTATGAAAAAGATTGCCGAAAATTCCTAAGGAGGTGGAAATATGGTAATGAAAGCAGAAGACTTGATGTCCCTTAACGAATTGGGGCTATCTACTAGCGTGAAGACTTATCTTATGCGCAATTTTAGCTATTCAACTGATAGGATAATCTGGCACGGCAGATACGAAGCGTACGTGCGCGCATATCGGCCAGAAATGGCTACAGATGACAAAAAGTCGACGAATGAACTGATTAAGGCTCTGGACAAGGCCGGTTATATTCGCCATGACATTAATCCTGGGTCTTTTTGCGTCAATAATCTCTATCGTAGAGTTTTTCCCAGAACCAAAACCGAGGAAATGCCGACAGAACTTCGCGAATTTTGCTTGGTGGCCTGGAAATTAAGCAATGGCGACACTACACATCACCCAAATTACCACATAGGGAACAAAAAGTACGAGAGCTTCGAAATTCCCACCGAGGAAAAGCTTGATGCTATCAAACAAACGATGCAGGCTTGTCTAACTAAAGAGGAATACGCGGTTATTGCGTGCACGATGGGATTTTTGGATGGTAGCTACCATGGCTTAAAATGGACAGGGGAGCACCTCAATATTGCCAGTGAACAAGTCCTTAGGATTGAGAAGCAGGCTATTTCTAAATTAAAGGACAGCAAGGAGTTCTCTGCGTTTATCGCAACACCAGAGGACAGACTGGAAATGGAGGTTAACGCCATCATCGAAGAGATTGAGGAGCTCAGAAAAGACCCAATTTTTAAGAGAGAAGCCGTGCTTATACAGAGGTTGCGTGAAATCGCCAAGGAGATGCCTTCTTCGTATGCAACAAGTTACCTCGCTAACAGAGAAGAACCTCCAGAGCGTGGCGTTATAATTCTTTCTTAAAATAATCACTCGTTTTAAGAGTGAAGAGTCCCCGGCGGGTAGTCGGGGATTTTTATTTACTAAAAAATGCCCCAGCATATAGCTGGGGCTTGGTGGTAGATGTTGTTTAATCAAAGTAGTCTTCTTCTTCGAGATAAAGGAGTCCGTTGGCCTCTTCTGCTGCAAATAGTGCGGCAGAACCTTTATTCTATGACTTCGGCCGCTTATGCCTACATACAACTTTCACAACCTATGCAACATTTCGGCAGGAGTTCTATAACTTATACTTAAGTGTATACGATGGTAGTTATAAAAGTCAATATAACTAAGGATTTTATCATCCATTTGTTTTATCGGCTCACTCTCTAAATAAT
>JAZNJY010000007.1:0-36327 GCA_045578285.1 Candidatus Nanosyncoccus sp.
CGCACGGAGAACCCGTAGAAGCGGCCGTTGCTGCCCTGAGGACTGACACCCGTCGTACCGACGAGTAGGTCGTACATAAGCGGGGCACCATAGTAAGTAGAGGACCAGAAGAAGCCGTAGCTACCCTGATAGCGCTCGGACCCGTCGTTGAAGTAGCCGGAGAGGGGCGTTCTGAGGGCGACGACAAATTCTGCATTCGAAGAATACTCGTCACGGAGAGCTTGGAACTCACCGGATGCGCCGCCAGTTGGGAGGCGCCAACCCTTTGGACAAATATCGTTAGTAGCATTATTAGTATCCGTATGGTTATTCTCTAAGCAATAAGTACCAGCCGTAGCTGCACAGTAGTTATAATATACGCCAATTTTACCAGTGCCAGATTGGCCTACAGCAAGAGGCTGAGAGGTATTCTTAAATGCGGTATTGATAGCTTTGGTCGTGTAACTTGCTGCTACGTTGTTAAACCCGGTCGTAGTAGAATTTGGGAGAGTGAAAGATTTACCTGCGGAGAGGTTAGTATTGGAGCTATCCAAGGTAACGCCAGATTTTAATGTAGCAGGATCTAGAGCGAGGTTTTCTAGCATCCAGTACTTGCCGTCTTTCAATTTACCTACTAGATACGGATGGTCATCGCGGCTATCATAGATGTAGGCGATGTCGCCGACATTTGGCATCGAGCTGGCAAGGGTAGTGGCGGTAGCGTCTTGCATGTAGCCAGTGATGGCTGGAGTAGCCGTAGCGATGAAGTTGATCGTGGTACTGTAATTCCCTGATTGTTGTGTGGAATTGATACGCGAGCCAAAATAGAAGCTATGAGTAACGCCGTCTGTAGCACCCGCAGTGTAGTTGTTAATAAGCGTAGCGTCATTTGAAACTGGAAGATAGTTAGTAGGGTTTGAAAATGCGCTAGTGGCAGAAGCTACTCTGTATCCCCAACGGTTGACGGTGAAGTCACAATCAGCACCGGTGGCAACAGTACAAGTATAACCATTTGCGTGGCCGGTGGAATCCGCGGCAAGGCTTTCGATAACTGCACCAGTCGAGGCATCGCGAAGCTTGTTATCGCTAACCATCATGGTGAGATTAAAACCACCTGGGCTCTTAGTGCCAACAGTGACATCGAGGCCGATTTCATTGAAGGCGGCAGTCGCCATAGTAGGCGTTACTGTGATGGCGCGAGTAGTAGCGGCAGCACCAGTAGATGGATCAGTGAGGCTAACGGTAAGCCCTGGAGTCTCAGTGACACCAACCTGGAACTGGGTACTTTCTGCGCGAGTGATATTGTGCGGCAATAGAATTGTTGTGGCGAAAACAGCGCCGGCCGCTACGACTGCAATTCCGCTCTTTTTTGTTGTTGTGTATGTCATATGACCCTTCATAGTGCCATTTTAGCATGAGTTTAATGTAATTGTCAAATAAAAAATTGTAGGACTCGCAGTGTGTTATAATATATGCATGCACGAATACTTTACTGAAGATGAGCCGCTAGACAAGATTATCGCGGAGACTCTGTCCGATAAAAAAATCTTGGGGATGACGCATATTTTGACTGGATGGACGAATATTGTTTTTGAAGTGATGACTGATACGGGAGCGTATTTCTTTAGGTTTCCGCGGAACCCGTTTTGGTCTAAGATGATTGTAAAGGACGCGGCGGTTTGTAATTTTGTGGATGGGAAAACTTCATTTTATACGCCACAAATGAAACTCTGTTATGATTCTAAAAAACGGCCGTTTTCGGTACACAAAAAAATTGAAGGCTACACGCTGGGGGATAGAATTTATCATTTGTCACATACAGCGCTGACTGGTGCGGCTTATGACGTGGCGAAGTTTATCAAAGAGCTTTCTGGAATCAATCTTGATGCGGCGCCGGATGAAGTAAAATATCCGCTTTCGGAATTTTTACACGAATTGGATTATGAACATTATGACAAGCACATTGACTCGGACCACGATTACATTAAATCCACCGAGATGCAAAAACTCGTGCACGGAGATTTAAATCTTGGCAATATTTTGCTAGATGAAAATGACAAGGTTATTGGCGTGATTGATTTTTGTTTTGCGGGGACCGGCAATCCAAATATGGATGTGGCGCGCATTATTTCTAGGCCAGCGCCGGAAGAATTCGAAAAGGCATTTTTGGCGCAGTTTAATGATGATGCGGAAGAAATTTCCAGGATGAAAACCGCGTGGAAGCATATCGACGCAGGATACGCCGAACATATTCGCTCGCATTTTCCAGAAATCAATTTAAATCAGTTGTAGATAGTTTATCTTAGCTTCGCGGCGAGCATCGTCATCGTTCTTTGGGAGGTCTTCGCGAGTGGAATAGTCGGCGAAAATTTCTACAGCACCTGAGATTTTGCCGTCATAAATTGGTGGCTTATCATAAACACTCCACAAAATAATACGCTCATCGCCAGCGTTTTTGGCATAAAAATCCAGAGCTTTTTTGGTGGCGCGGATAAATTCTTCCTCGGTCTCTTTGGTATGACGCCAACTACGGCCGCCAAGAAAATGCTCCGTGACAGTGGGCGAGGTCGCAATCATAAGAAGTAGAGTTTTGTAATTCCCTGCTTTTAAGGCCTGGAGTAAAATTTGTTCGACAGTAGGATCTAGCAGCGTAACATCCAAAATGATATCGTAGCCCTGAGCTGTGAGAGCCTCCAAAGTTAAAAACATCATTATCGTGCTAAATTCGTCGGTCTTTTTGCGGAGATTAGCTTCACCATAAAAATCTTTGATTTCCTGGTAGTGCGGGTGATATTCTACAAAAAGGCGCGCAGCCACGAGGACTGGGTTTATTTTGCGTTTTTTGCAGTAGGCTTCGACGGCTGGAAGAATTTGAGTAGTCTTGCCGGAACCAGACAGACCGGCGATGCGGATAAATTGTCTTGTTTTGGTTTTGTCATTAGTGAAATCCGCGAGAACTTTTTTAAGAATCTCTGGATATTCGTTTAGGCTGACTTGCCACTCTGGCTTGACGTCTGATGGCCAGTGAGCTTTCATGTATTCAATAATTTTTTTGAGAGCTGGGTTATCCATGAATCACCTTTATGTATTGATCGGGTTTTTTAATTAAAATTGTTCTTACGTTTCGAAAAATCTTATACTCGCCTTCGGCTTGGAGTTCAATGGTGGCAGGCTCCAAAAATTCCAAAAGGTCGCTTGTGGTTTCGGTGCCTGGAGTGCGTTTAAAAATGCTCGTGATCATTAGTTTTGTGAGGCGCCAAAAGTTAATCAAGCGACAGTTTTCGCTGCGGAAAACTTTTGGTTTCAAATAATCATCGCCACCTTTCATGACACGGCACATAGAACGACCAGAAAGCGCGCAGTAATCGCTGATTCCCTTTTTGGTTGGTTTGCCGTTTAATGTAAACGGCGGAATGAAGACTTTTTTATGGCGGTTTTTAAAATACCATTCGGCGAGTTTTAAATATGAACGCCAAGAACTTTTGTGGCCTTTTTGCATGTACTTGCGAAATTTCGGCTCATCAAAAAGCTCGACAGCTTCGGCAGTCATGCCGGCAGTAACGTAACAAGTGGCGTAGCGCCAGTGCTTGCCGTCAACAATGATGTCTAGGGGATATAATTTGGCAGGCCCTTCGAAAAGCCGATTTTGCTCGCCAAAAATATCGTTATACTTCATGGTGCCGAGGGTACGGGCTAGGTCGTTGAAGTTGCCGTATGGAAGGACGCCGAGCGTGACGTCTTTTTTGGATTCTAGAATCGCATTTGCGGTAACGGCCGCAGTGGCGTCACCGCCGGCAGCAATCACGATGTCGCCATCGCGCAAAACTTTTTTAAGAGCTTTAACGTTTTCCTCAAACGGTGCTTTTTTGATGGTGAATTTACCAATCATGTAGCCTTTGATTTTGCTAGCGCGAGAAATAACTTCGTCTTTTACGCGAACGTAGTTAGAAGAGTGCGGGTTGTAGACGAGAAGGAGTCGTTGCATCTTGGCACCTAACTAAGATTCGAAATTTGGTAAGATAAATTGCAAAAAGGCGTAAATGAGGACATACGCAAGGAGACCGATGACGATTTCTAAAATACGGCGCTTGGCCTTGCGAGTCTTTTCTTCGTTGCCGCCAGCGGTAAGATATTGAACGCCGGAAATACCGAGCCCGATTGCAGCTAAAACACCGACACCAACAGTCATAATATTGACTATTAGCTTTAAGATATCTTCTGGAGAATTGCAGCCATCCAAGATAGCAGTATCTACGCAGTTACTTCCGGAACCCGATTGCGATTCGTCGGCAAAAACCGGCTGGGCGAGGACCGAAAGTCCAAGTACTAATGAAATAATGAATGTGAATATTTTCTTCATGCGATTTTCCTACCTTAAGTACTCGTGTAATTTTTTAGTCTCCTTGTTCTTGCGGAGCTTAGAAAGAGCTTTAGCTTCAATCTGACGGATGCGCTCGCGAGTAACATCGAATTCATTACCGACTTCCTCAAGGGTATGTGGGCGACCACCACCAATACCAAAGCGGAGACGGATGATTTTTTGTTCGCGATCGGTCAGAGTTGCGAGGATTTCGGAAAGCTGTTCCTTCAAAATTTGGTTAGCGGCGGAATCTTCTGGAGAATCACGTTCTTCGTCTTCGACAAAATCGCCAAGGACGGAATCTTCGTCGTCGCCTTCGCGACCGACAGAAGCATCGAGCGAAGCGATATCTTGCTTAATGCGCATGACGTAGTCGATTTTTTCTGGTTCGAGGCCAAGCTCTTCGGCGATTTCTTCGTTGGTTGGCTCGCGATTAAGCTCGGTGGTGAGCTTACGAGTAGTCCTTAAGACCTTATTGATGGTCTCGACCATGTGCACTGGAATACGAATAGTGCGAGCCTGGTCGGCAATGGCACGAGTGATAGCCTGACGCACCCACCAAGTGGCATAGGTTGAAAACTTGAAACCTTTGGCTGGGTCGAACTTCTCGACGGCGCGAAGAAGACCAGTGTTCCCTTCCTGGATTAAATCGAGAAAATCAAGACCGCGACCACCATAACGCTTTGCGATTGAAACGACAAGGCGCATGTTGGACTCAACCATTTTATCTTTGGCTTTTTTGTCGCCTTTCACGATGCGCTCGGCGAGGTCGGCCTCTTCTTCTGGAGTGAGGAGCGGGATTTTGCCAATTTCGCGAAGATATAGTCTAACGGAGTCATCGGCAAAAGCATCGACGTTCTCGGCGGTAATGGCAAGATCCTCGTCGGAGAACTCTTCTTCGTTCTCTAGGTCGTCAGACTCTGGCTCATCAAAATCAAGACTTAAATCTTTTACGTTCAAAATATCATCTTTAGAACTCATTAGGTATAAGTATAGACCAATTTTAAGTTTTTTGCAAGTCGGCAATATCCCTTAATGTCTCGAGGTATTCATCGCTTTCTTCATCGAGGGATTGCAATTTTTTGTTTAATTCGGCGATTTTTTGTTTGGTGATTTCTACTTTGTAACGTTTCATGAGTTCTTCAGCTTCAGCCTCATAATTTGGATCTTCAATACCTTCGTGTTCGCGATTAAAAACAAGTTCAAGTTCGTTAATCCTGGTTTCATCTTCTGGTGGGTCGAGAGGAATATCGGTCTTGACGATACCACCAAAGAGTTTGAGTGAAAGCAGGCTGTTTTCGAGTTTTTTGAGACTGTCGGATTTTGCTTCGGTTTTAGGTTTTTTGAGATGCCTCTTTGCGGCAGATTGTTCTAATTTTTTATTTAGGCGGTCGCCTTTTTCACGCAAGATTTCTACTTCGACGCCGAGTTTTTTGGCGACTTTTTCTTCGTAACTGGCGCGTTCGATTTCGTCTTTGACATAAGACAAGAGTTTCAGAGCGATGTCGGAGTATTTTTTCTTGTCTGGAGCGAGACGGAGATTGAGATTTTCTTCGTATTTTTGAAGGAGCCAATCCACAGCCGGAACGCGCTCTTCCACGGCTGCTTGCCAAAGCTTGGGATCTTTTTGAATAAGTTCGTCTGGATCTTTGGCGCCATGATAATTAGAAATCACGGTGAGGTCAATACCGAGGTCACCAGCAAGCATGATGGCGCGCTCGGTAGCTTTGATGCCAGCAGCATCGCCGTCGTAAGCGAGGCGAATATCTTGAGTGAGGTTAGACAGAGCTTTGAGGTGTTGTTCGGTCATGGCGGTGCCCGAAGTTGCCACGGCTTCTTTGACACCAGCTTGGTGTGACGAGATGACATCCATGTTGCCTTCGACAATCACCACGAAGCCATTTCGTCTGATGGATTCTTTGGCGTTCGCGAGCCCGAAAATAAAACGAGATTTGTTAAACAGCAAAGTTTCTGGAGTGTTGAGATACTTTGGCTCACCCTTGCCGATGACGCGGGCGGTAAAACCAATGACATTGCCGGTAGTATCAATGAATGGCACCATCATACGGTCGCGAAACATGTCAGATTTGAAGCGATTGAGGAGCCCGGCGTCGTCTAGCTCCCTCTCCGAAAAACCGCGCTTTTTAAGAACTTCGAGCAAGGCCTTGCCAGAGACTGGCGAATAACCAATTTTAAATTCTGCAACTGTATTTCTGACGAGGCCGCGCTTATAAAAAACGTACTCGCAAACTTTTTTGTCGCGAACAAGACAGGCTTGATAATACTTGGTGGCGAGTGCGAGGGCTTCTTTGGCGCGAAGTTTGCGCTTAGTGACGGCAGAATCTCCGCCATGATATTTGGAGAGATCCACGCCGGCCTGAGCGGCAAGTTTTTCCATGGCTTCGCGAAAGCCAATACCTTCGACCTCCATCACGAAAGTGAAAATGTCGCCACCTTTGTTGGCGGAAAAGTCGTGCCAGATGCCTTTTTCGGGAGACACCATAAAAGAAGGGGTTTTATCAACGCCCCAAGGCGAATGTCCCTTTAAGGTGCGGCCGGCACGCTTTAGCTCTACGTACTGACCGACGACGTCCTCCACCGCGAGACGAGATTTGATTTCTTCTTTCGCGTCCTGCATATGATATAATTATACCATATGGATGGACAAGATTATCTGAATCAGATTTCGGCAACGGTCAGGCCGGAGAAAAAGTCAAAAATGAGCTTCATGAGCTCGACGATTTTTAAGGTGATTGCCGGAGCGGTCGTTGCGTTTATTTTGATTGCGATTTTTGGTGCAATTATAAACGGCGGCAAGGCTGGCGCAAGAGATCAAGCGATTATGTTGAAGCTTGACTTAGACGGAATCCTTGAGGTAATTTCCGAGTATCAACCAAGCGTAAAATCATCAAACCTGCGTTCCAGTTCGGCGTCTCTATATTCTATTCTCTCAAACACGAATCGTGAGCTCGAAAACAATATCACGGAGACTTACAAATATAATCCAAAAAGCGACGATAAAAAATTCGAAGAGGCTGCGGCACTCGAAAAAGATGGACTAAATTCGGCGCTGTTTGAAGCGAAAATCAATGGAATATTGGACCAAGTTTATGCAAATAAAATGGCTTACACGGTTTCTTTGATTATGTCGAAAGAGACCAATTTGTATAATGCAACTAACAATGAAGACTTGCAAAAAATTCTGGCTTCGTCTTATAATAGTCTTGACACACTCTATAGTCAATTTAGCGATTTTCAAAAATAAGGAAGGAGTTTTATGGCCGAAATAAAAGCTAAAGAAAAAATTAAAAATGTCGCCAAGAAGGGTTCGACTTTTAAGGAAGAATTTATCGAATTCATCAATCGTGGTTCCGTGGTAGACCTCGCTGTGGGTGTAGCCGTAGGCGGAGCGTTCACAGCAATTGTAAATTCGCTCGTGAATGATATCGTGATGCCAATCGTGGGTCTGATTGGTGGTGGCGTGAATTTTACCGACCTTAAGATTGTGATTCCAAATTTCTTTGGCGGTAACACAGAGGCAGTAATTGCTTATGGTAATTTTTTGCAAAATGTGGTGGAATTTTTGATTATTGCTTGGGTGATTTTCATGATTATCAAGGCGATGAATAGAATCAATCGCAAACGTGACGCGAAAAAGGCAGCAGACGAAAAGAAAGCCGAAACGGCGAAAAAATAGTTAGCTCAAATTGTAGCTTAGGCGGACGAGATCTTCTAGCTCGTCCGTTTTTAGTTGGTTGCCGGCAATGACAATTTCGATACCGCCGCGACCAAAGTAGCGCGACTCCATGACGGATTCATATTTGTCAGTGAGGAGCTTTCTTAGTTCCCCGTCGGTGCGGACCTCGATAGTGTTTTTGTTTTCAACGAGAAAAACTTTGTCATTTTTATAGAAAAGTGTGCGAGATTTGTCGCCCTGTTTTTCGGTTTTTGTAGTATATTCTCCGATGCCGGTTACTTTAGAAATGTCAAATACCATTTTAGTTCTCCTATTGAGCCTTCGATGTCATCGAGTGCGCGATGAGCTTCAGGCTTTGTGAATTTTTTATTTAATGCGTTTTCAAAATAAATTTTCCAAGCGGAAACGTCGAGCATGCGGTAGTGAAGTTTTGCGTTTAGGGTTGGCATTTCATTTTCAATAAACTTGCGGTCCTGATGAATGGAATTGCCCGCGAGGTAAACTTCTTTGCCAAAATACTGGTCGAGGAAATCGAGAAGCCGCTTTTCAACCGCTTCGACTGGTTCGCCACTTTCGTTTTGTGCAAAAAGTGCATCACGAGAAGTGCTATTTTTCTCCCAGAATTCGCCCTGCATACGCTCTTTCATGAGCTTTTCGTCGACTTTTACGACGGCGGTCATGCGTGCGATTTCGTTTAATTTTATGTCGGTAGCAATGGCGGCGACTTCCAAAATTTTGTCTTTTTTAGGGTCGAGACCAGTCATTTCCAAATCAATCCAAAGTAGCTTTGCTTTTTTCATTACATTTCCTCCGGGATTTCAATACCTAGTAGGTTCAGACCGTGAGTCATGGTGTCTAAGTAAACTTTGACGATTTTCATACGTTCCTTTTCTTCTTCCGAACCAGCGACCTGACAATTCTCATAAAATCTTGAGAAATCTTGAGCGAGTTCATATAAGTAATTTGCAACTTTGTGTGGAGCCATTTCACTCACAGCTTCGGCTAGCAAACTTTTGTACTCCAAAAGCTTTTTAATCAATGCCCTCTCGCTTGGATGGAGGTCTCTCGACCTCGTTTCCTCGCGCCCGTCGTTACGGGGCTCGGTCACTTCGCTCGCCTCGTGAGGCTCGCGGGACACGGTCTCGAGACCTTCATCCTGCGCGAGCGCGTTACCTAAAATCTTCTTGGCACGGACGCAAGAATACAAGAGGTACGGGCCGGAGTTGCCGGTCATTTTGACGGATTCTTGTGGGTCGAAAATAATGTCGCCGCCCATTTTGTATTTCAAAAAGGCATATTTAGTGGCAGCGAGAGAGACTTTTTCGTCGGTAGAATTGTAGGCGGATTTTAGCTCATCCTGGATGAGGTCTAGAACGTCAACGGCTTTTAGGAAGTTGCCTTTTCTCGATGCCATTTTGACGTTGCCCTTCAATTTGACGAGGCCGTGGGTTAGATGAGTGGTCTTTTCTACCAAATCCTTCGCATATTGTTCGACGGATTTTAGAACGACTTTCATGTAGTCGGATTGCTCGTTGCCAGTGATAATGACGGATTTATCAAAATGATAATCGTTGTTCTTGGTAAAAATCAGACCAACATCTTTCGCTTCGTAGGTTGGGACACCCTCTTTGTTAATGAAAACACGAGTATGTAAACCGTATTTTTCGCCCTTGAAGACAACCGCACCATCCGACATCTCGTAAACGCCGTTTTTTAATTCCCTCTTGACTGTTGCAAGCCCGAGCGCAGCCACGGTAGATTCTGGATAATACTTATCAAACTTTACACCAATGCTGGCATAGAAATTATTGAAATATTCATAGCTAAGTTCGCGGCCTTTCCAATAAAGGTCAGAAAGCTCGGTGCCGTGAATATCTTCAGCATTGATTTTGTAGATTTCTTTGTTTAATCTTGTGATTTCTTGTTTAGCAAATTCATCATCTTCGTAAGCGGCGGTACCTTCGACGTAACTTTTTGCGATGTCCTCAATTTTTAAATTGTTCGTGTCTTTTTGGAGCAAAATATACATGGTCTTGGCGACATGAAGACCAACATCACCACCAAAATTTGCGCGGACAACATTGGCGCCGGCGTATTCATAAAGTCTAGAAATAGAATCGCCCACGACGGAAGTATAAAGGTGGCCAACGTGGAGGACCTTAAACGGATTTGGATCGCTAAATTCACAAATTATTGTTTTGCCGCTAAAGCCGTCTGATTTAATCTCATCATCAAAATCTTTACACAAATCATTAAGCTTTTCATTAAGATAAATATCATCTACTTTAAAATTCAAAAAGCCGGGAGGAGTTAGGCTAGCTTGGAACTTTTTCAACCTCGTTCGCTCAGGCCCGTCTCGTTCCGTGACAGAACTGCCTTGCTCGGAAAACCGAGCGAGCTCGGTTTTCACTCGCTGCGTTGTTCTGTCGTTACGGGCTTCGCTCACTTCGCTCGGGTCGTAACCCTCGCGGGACACGGTTTCAAAAGTTCCAAAGCTAGCCTCCAACTCACCGGCTATTTGCATTGGTGACTTATGTAGGTCTTTTGCAAGTTTTAGAGGTGCATTAGCAGAGTAGTCAGCGTCGATACCTTCTGGGGATGGGGTGAGTTCGGGTTCAAAATCAAGGTTGTATAAATTTTTTATTACGAGTTTTAATTTTTGCTTGATTTCTTCCATATATAATATATATTATACCATATCTTATTAAATATGGTATAATAGGGGTAGTTGCGGGTATCGTATAGCGGCTATTATGTATCCTTCCCAAGGATGAGATCAGGGTCCGACTCCCTGTACCCGCACCAGATTCAAATTAAGCCAGGTCCGGGTTGTTTTTTTTGTTGATGAAAACATTCTATTATATCGTGCCAAATGCCCTTATAACGCAATTTCTTGCGAGATAAGGGCATTGATTATTGGGTATTCTAAAGCTCGCTTAGCCTTTGATTGATGCGTGTGATAGTTTGAATATATTCGTTCAGATCCGAAGCGTTTAAATCGCCTTTTACGCTATCCAATTTTTTGTTCCACTCAGTCATCTCAGACAATAGGGCGGAATATTCACTCATCATTGATGCGAGTGCTGAATAATCAGAAGTATTTTTGTACTTAACCATAAAATCAATATATTTATTCATCCACGATTCATAGTCAGCGAGAACTTGTCTCCAACTCGCACTATTATTGCTTGTCGAGGATTGGGGCGTGCTGCTACTTACAGAATTATCGATAGCCTCTCCATTCACTGGACCCTTATATTCGCTACCGACATAACAATCGGTCAACGTCTTCGCATAACCGCTGCTGCCATATTTTTTGCAAGCTGCGTGAGCATTTTTCCAAGCATATTCATTTTCCCACTCCTCTTGACTTTTACACGCGCCATCACGATACCATTTGCCGCTAGCCTCGCACTCAGTTTGTTTTTCCGCTTCACTTTTCTCCTCGCCAAAGTAAATATCGACAGAATGGTCATACTTACTATAATAATAGTTGGTTACGACAATATCCGTATTATAGCAATCCGTCTTATCGGAATAGCTTTCAACGTGATGTATGCTATCGACTTTCCATCCAGCCCCACGAGCTTTTTCACAAGCCTCCTTGACGGTTAAACCTTTCAAATCATATTCCTCATAACTTTTATGATTGGCAATAATTGCGACTATTAAAATAACAACTACCGCCATTATTCCAATTACAAGGCCTTTTGCATTACTTTGTTTCTTTTTTGATTTATTGGAAGGATGTTTTTCCAACGTCTTGCTAGGTTTATATATCAATTGTTTACTTGAGTTGTTTCTTGCTACCTTGTTGCCTTTTTTAACGGCTTTGTTTTTCTTATTTCCACCCATTACAGAGCTCCTTTTCATTAAATATTTCCCTATGAACTACAATGGTAAGGCGTATTGTTTTTACGCTCAGCTTTTCTTGCTTTTATGTGCCTACTTCATATATTTACCAGAGCGATCAAACGAGATTTTTTCTTCGTCGCCAAAAGCGGAACCGTAAGCTTTTGAAAGGGCGATAATCCAATCAATAAAATACCAGAGGCCAAAAGTCAGCCAACCAAATAAGAGTTTGCAAATTCCTGCACCAATCTGCCCTCTCATGAAGCGATCTACGCCAAAACCGCCAAAAAGAAAAGCTCCAACCCAAACAAAAACATGTTTATTGATTGATCTTTTGGCTTCAGAATTAACGTTTATAGAAGAAGCAGATTTATCTTTTTTGACAATCAGTGAATCTCCGTCCTTATACACTTTGACTTCATCTCCCTCTTTTGGGTTCGCATAGGAAATTGAGGCAATTGGGACTACCATCACCTTTCCGTCGTCAGTTCCTATCTTGACTTTAGAACCATTAATTTGAATTATCTCAGACATTTTTTACTCCTATTTTAAAAATAATATTGCGATAAAAAGTTATGTTTTTCTTTGCCACCTTTCTGTCGCAAAAAAGCGACCATGTATTAGTCGCTAAACATCCACAAACCGAGCTTAAAGACTCAATCTGCAACACATGGCCGCTGTTCAGCCTTTAAGCTTAAATTGCAATTGTGGATATTTAGCATTTTTATTATATCATAAATGACACATGCGTGGCATATTCCATTAAATGGCAATGCGATATTCGTCATAATCTAGAGTGCGAAATCTACACAGAGTGTCGCACCAACGCCTCTCGAGACAATTTTTTATTTATTGTAAAAGATGGGGTATAATTAATTTATAATGAATACGGAAAAACATTATTTCTTTATTGATGATAGCGGGTCCAAAAATTGGGATACTCCATTTACGCAAGATTTTGTCGACAACCCGCCTGCTAGAACTGAGCAAAATCTGGATTTTTGGCGCAAGAATTATTTTGTTCTCGGGGGTTTTCGTATCGACACCTCCGCTATGGCAGATCTGGATACGCGGATAAACAAAAAGAAGGAAGAAGTTTTTGGGACAAAATATGTGGAAATCCATTCTACTGCTTTACGTCTGCCCAAAAATCGTAAAAAAGAGTATATCAACAAATTTCATATTTCTGAAGAAGAGCTGCGCAATTTTGTTGAGAATTTTTGGTATCCGCTTTTTGACGAGGGAAAAATGCAGCTTTTTGCAGTTGTTGTCGATAAACGTTATTATAAAAAATTTCGTCCAACACGAGGACCACTGGAAATAGCTGTAGAAACTTTATTCGATAGGAACGAACTGAATTCTAGCAAAGAGTGCACTGTTATTTTTGACCAGATGGAAGACGAAATTCGTTCCAGCAAGTGCGACCAAGGCAAAGTCATTAAGATTGCGGATACCAAGATAGATCTTGGGGATGGCAAATTTGCAGATAAATATCACCATGTTTCGCTTTCTTTTGAAAAATCAGAAAAATCCAATTTCCTTCAGCTTGCAGATATGGTCGCATATAATGTTTGGCGTCAGTTCGTCGACTTTGGCGACGAATGGGATATACATGATTATACTCAACCAAAGAATCATCGTAAGTTGAAAACTTACGACTATTTTGAACGTATATCAAATTATTTTCTCCATAGCGATAATGATAAGCGCGTGAACGGTTACGGAATTATCAAACTCCCTGACCCATGGAATGGCACAATTAGAAATTGGCATTTAGACGATTACCTTAAAAAAGACGATATAGATCCATCAAAAAACCACCTTGCTTAAGGTGGGTCTTTGAGGTAAGTTCCCATTCGGGTCCCGCCATACGCTGAGAGGGCGGCTTAGGCCGTTCGACCAACCTACCATTTTTATTATACCAAGGATAAGTTGAAAAACAAGCCCACTTTTTTATTCGTTCGGGGTGATGGTAACGAATTCTTGGATTTTATTTTCGTCGCGGAGGGTGGCCATGCGACTACCAAACTCAGTGAACGGAACCTTGATAGAAACAAAGTTGACTTCGGTGTCGGTCTTGGCGATGAGTTTAACAAAATAATAACCGTCGCCACTCATAGAGACGAAGCGACCAGACTGCTGACCTGGTTCAAGCTTGAATGCCTCGGATGCGCGGCCGCCGTCGATGTTTTGGTTTGGTACCATGCCGCCAGTTTCCTCATAAATGACTGATTCGCCGAGAGCTTCGGCTACTTTGGCGTAATCGCCGCCGTTTTCGGAAAGCAGAGACTCTACTTTGGCAGCGGTTTTGCCAGCAGATTCGTCAATTGCGATTTCTACTTTTGATTTCATGAGAGTAAGATATAACATGCGCTCATATTCGCTTTTGTCGAGACCAAAATTGTCATTTACGATTTTCATGAAACTTTCTTCGCTACGTTCTACACCGCCAATGCTCAGATGACGGTTAAATTCTTTTTCGACTTCTTCATCGGAAACTGTGACGTTTAGTTCCTTAGCGAGTTTAGTAGCGTAAGCAAAATCTTCCGCTTCGGAAAGCGCGGAGCGTTTGTATTGCAAACGTAGATCGTTTTCGTCGGCACCGTTGTCGACATTGCCAGATTGCCTTTCGATGGATATCATACTACTGCGATAGAACATGAGATAATCCGAAAAAGTAACTTGTTCCCCGTCTACGGTGGCAACTGGAATTGGTAAAATCTTGGTGACGCGGTAAAGCATTTCATCGGTCATGCCAAAACGATAAAGTGCTAACCAACCGCTAGTAAAAAGAATCGCAATTACAATCACGGCGATCAGAATAGTATTAATCACGACGCGATGTTTAGTCCACTGCAGTGGATACTTAAACTTGCGGCCGCGCGCCAAAACTTCTTCGCGACGCTCGTCGACCTTTTCCTGCTCGGTTTTTTTATCATCTTTTTTCTTAAACAAATTCATAGTTCAATTATAACACGATGGTGACCCGGGTGCGACTCGAACGCACAACCTTTTCCTTAGGACGGAACTGCTCTATCCATTGAGCTACCAGGCCATGATGTATATTATATCATAAAACAGGCTTTTAGCCTATTTATGGTAAGCTAAAAGCCTGTTTTATGGTATAATTAAAGCATGAGCAGGAAGGTGAAGGAAAATAAGTTTAGCAAATTTAAGAAAAAGTTTTCATGGAAAACCGTAGTGGGACTCCTAGTCGTGGCGGCGTGTTGTGCGGCGGGGGCGATTGTTGCAATCAAAAATAACGAGCGAGCGGATTATGTCGTGGAGACAAATGCATTTTTTGCGCCATTTGAATTTTACGAAGGGCGCAAAATCGTTGGCGTAGATGTAGAAATCATCAAAAAAGTAGCCGAAAAATTAAATAAAAAGATTGCGATTAAAGACGTTGAATTTGACGTGATTATCGACAACGTGGAAGCTGGAAAAATTGCGGACGCGGGAGCGGCAGGGCTAACGATTACGCCAGCGCGAGCAGAAAAAGTAAACTTTAGTATACCATATTACACTTCTGTGCAATATATTATATATAGTAAGTCGGCAGCGCCGGAAATTCGCGATGGACACACAGTATGGGAGGCCCTAGCCGGCAAGAAGCTTGGGACGCAAACTGGAAGCACTGGGTATTTGTTCGCTTCGGATGAGATAGATTCTGGAGTGCTAAACGGAACCAATACAGTAATAAAAGGTTTTGATTCCCATCAACTCGCAGCAGATGCAATTGGTGCGCAGCTGATTGATTTTGCGATTGCGGACAAACTGGCGGCGGAGTTTATCGTGGCAAAAAACGATAATCTGGCGGCGGTGCCTTTGTATTATGCTGGGGAGCCTGATTATCCAGTTGAGGAGTCATACGCAATAGCAGTAAACAAAGATCGCACGGAGCTGCTTGAAGCTTTCAACGAAGTGTTGGCGGAAATGACTAAAAAGGACCCGAAAGGTATCTCGGAGATTGACCGATTAGTAGTCAAATATATGGGGCTTGGCGAAAAAAGCGATGAATGATTTTTTCGATAAATTAGTTGAACTTTTTACGACTCCAGAATATATTGATTCCCTGCTCCATGGTTTTCTTTTGACACTGCAGATTTCGTTCTTTGCAATAATTGTGGCATTTATACTTGGCACGATTATTGCCTTAGTTGAAACAGCGAAGCCTTCAAAATGGTTAGTGGTGCCAAAATTTATATGCCGAGTTTATACGACTGTGATTCGTGGAACGCCAATGGCCTTGCAACTTTTTATTATGTTTTTTATCATTTTTGCAATACGTGGTTTTCCGGAGCTTATAACAGCAGTTCTAGCTTTCGGGTTAAACTCGGCAGCTTATTCGTCTGAAATAATTCGCGGTGGAATCTTGTCGGTTGACAAAGGTCAAACCGAGGCTGGTCTAGCACTGGGGCTGACACAACGGACTGTTTTTTGGCGAATTGTAATTCCGCAGGCAATTCGGAATATTATTCCTGCGCTTGGTAATGAAATCATAACTGTGATTAAAGAGACGGCGATTGTGAGTATGGTTGGGATGTATGATTTGAATATGGCCGCAAAAGATATTGGCTCTGGACAAAACATGGCAAGCTACATTGTGCCAATGTTCACCGCTGCACTGTTTTATCTTGCGATAGTTTATACAATCACATTTTTGGTACGGCAGTTAGAAAAAAGGTTAAGATTATGGTAAATGAAAAGATTCTTACGATAAAAAATTTAAAGAAGAACTTCGGAAAAAATAAAGTTCTTAATGGAATTGATTTGGAGCTAGCCGCTGGCGAACGAGTAGTGGTTCTTGGTCCGTCTGGGTCTGGAAAATCCACACTACTTAGGTGCATCAATCATTTGGAGGAGCCTAGCGCGGGAGAAATTTATTTTCATGACGGCTTGGTAACTGACAAGAACATTCGTTTTGTGCGAGAAAAAATCGGGATGGTATTTCAACATTTTAATTTGATTGCCAATATGACAGTGATGGAGAATTTGACCTTGGCGCCAACGAGACTAAAATTAATGAGTAGCGATGAGGCCGAGAAGAAAGCGCTCCGACTATTAAAGCACATCGGACTTTCTGATAAGGTTGGGGCGTTCCCTGCTTCACTGTCTGGCGGGCAAAAACAACGCGTGGCAATTATTCGTGCAATGATGATGGAACCAGAGATTCTGTTGTTTGACGAGCCTACATCAGCACTCGATCCAGAGGCGATTGGCGACGTACTGGACTTGATTCGTGAGCTTGCGAATAATGGAATGACAATTATAATCGTGACACACGAGATGGGTTTTGCGCGAGAGATTGCGTCGAGAGTGGTTTTTATGGACAAAGGACGTATTATTGAAGAGGGGGCGCCGAAGGAATTTTTTGAGCATCCGAAGACGCCAAGAGTTCAGGAGTTCTTGAAGAAAGTATTATAAGGCGTTATAATATAGTCAATATATAAGGAGAAAAAATGAAAGTACTCTGCGTCAATGCTGGATCGTCATCTTTAAAGTTTCAACTTTATGAAATGCCTGCGGAAATTTCTATTATCGGTGGCTACGTTGAAAAAATTGGTGCGCCAGATAGTTTTTATACCATTAAGCATGAGGGTAAGAAGACTCAAACTACACGAGAAATTAAAGATCACACCGAAGCCGTAAAAGTCATGCTCGAAGAGCTAGTGAATTACGGTGCAGTATCTGATCTTAGCGAAATTCGCGGCGTAGGACATCGCGTGCTTCACGGTGGTGAAAAATATGCAGATTCGGTCATTATCACAGACCAGGTTTTGCAAGATATCAAAGACCTCACCAAGCTTGGGCCTTTACATCACCCAGGCAATATTGCTGGAATTAAAGCAATGCAAAAAGCGCTGCCAGAAGCTGTGCAAGTGGCAGTCTTTGACACTGCATTTCATCAGACAATTCCAAAGGTGCAGTTTATGTACCCTGTGCCGATGGAATGGTACGAAAAATACGGCGTGAGAAAATACGGTTTTCATGGCACTAGCCACAAATACATCACCGAAGTGATGCAGAAGAAACTTGGCAAAGAAAACATCAATTTGATTATTTGTCACGTAGGTTCGGGCGCTTCGATTACTGCAGTGAAAGACGGCAAAAGCTACGATACAACGATGGGGCTAACTCCGCTTGATGGTCTAATGATGGGGACAAGGTCCGGCTCGATTGACCCATCCATCATTAAGTACATGATTGATGAAGCTGGAATGACCTATGACGAAGTAGATAATGCACTCAACAAAAAGTCCGGACTTCTTGGCGTTTGTGGCTTTAATGATAACCGCGACGTGGAGAAGGCTATTGCGGATGGCGACGAAAACGCTCGGCTCGCGCTTGATATGTACGTGGACCGCATTGACCGCTACATCGCTGAGTACTATTTGGAGCTAGGCGGTAAAGTTGACGCAATCGTATTTACGGCCGGTGTGCTTGAGAACGGTGCTGAAACTCGCGAATCGATTATCGAAGGCTTGGCGCCGCTTGGAATTAAGATCAATTACGATGTGAACAATGCAATTGCAAGCTTTAAAGAAATCACCAGCGGCATCATCACAACAGAAGATTCAACGGTGCCAGTATATGTCGAGCCAACCAATGAGGAGATCATGATTGTGCGCGACGCATATAGGTTCTCTAAGTAAATGGATATCTCTGAGCTAATCGAGGATTTTTTGGAACACCTCGAAATTGAAAGCGGTAGAAGCAAAAAAACAATTAATAATTATCGGCTGTATCTTGAACGATTTTTGATGATTGTGCAAGAAATTCTGGGGCGAAATGAAGTACGTCCAGAAGAAATTACACGAGAAGTCTTGAGGAAGTATCGACTGAAATTAAATCGATTAGGCTCAGAAGAGGGGGGTGAAGATTTAAAGACAATTACGCAGGCATATCATTTAATTGCACTGCGTGGTTTTATGAAATACCTCGCGCGGCGAGAAATCAAATCTCTCGACCCATCTCTGATTGAGCTGCCGCACGTGGTGCGAAAGCAGGTGACATTTTTGCATTTTGATGAGGTTGAGGAGATGCTGTCTCAAATTGACACTTCAACAGAATCAGGACTACGCGATAGGGCGATTATCGAGCTTTTATATTCGGGCGGGCTACGTGTTTCGGAACTAGTAGGATTAAATCGTGATTCAATCAACTTGGAACGTCGTGAATTTATGGTGCGTGGAAAAGGATCCAAAGACCGGCCAATTTTTATTTCAGAAGCATGCGCGGATAGAGTTTCGGATTATCTCGACGCGAGGACCGATTCCCTGCCGGCGTTATTTCTGAATAATTCGCGAAATTTACAGACGGTGGATACTTCTGGGAATTACCGCAGAATTACTGCAAGGTCGGTGGAAAGAATCGTAGAAAAATATGCGCGGCTAGCCGGAATTACTAAGCACGTATCGCCGCACACACTCCGTCATTCTTTTGCGACGGACCTCCTCATGAATGGAGCGGATTTACGCTCGGTGCAGTCAATGTTGGGGCATTCAGATATTTCGACTACGCAAATTTATACGCACGTGACGGATGCGCATCTTAAAGAGATTCACGAAAAATTCCATAGCGAGACGAATTAGGATTCGGCTGGCGCTACAAAATTGAGCAGATAAGAATCTTTAAAATGGGCTTCGTATTTTAGGTCGGCGACAGTTTCATTGGTAGCATTATTGACTTTTCTATAGGTCCCGGTCATTTCGTAAGTTCCGGCTTCTCCGGTAATGACCGGTTCATTGAAAAAATAGCTGTATTCGACATTGGTGCTGGAATTGATACAGATGATGCCGTCGGCGGCGATGTTGGCTGGGCATGGTTTGGTGATTGATGCGGAGGCGGATTCGTAATCTTGGTCGAAATTGTAATTCTTGCCGTAGAGAGCTTCGTAGTCGGATTTTAGATTGGTGAGCGAGATGTAGGCGATGCTTCTTATATTGTCTTCGTAGCTATGCTCGGTGTTTGTGGAGTAAGAGTCGATGACAAAGCCGAGGCGCTGCTCTGCGGAGTCGGAAAGTTTGACATCAGAAATACCCTCGATAGCCATGAGCGCACTTGTACGATAGATAATTGTGCTGTATGCGATTTTTTCGTCACTAGTGAGGTCGTTTTTGCCGGTTTCTAGGCTAGGTAAATCAGTATCTTCGGCGATGCTTGGTGAAGTGTCGTTTTTGTTTTTTGCTATAACAATTACGGCGACGAGCAGACAGACAATAACAATGATTTCGGTAATTAGGGCTATGCGCATTTTCTTCATGTTTTAATTGTAACACGTTAGTGGTTTCTTTTGTAATAATTGGTGTACATGTAGAATAGTGTGTTGGCGATGATTTTTTGTTCGTCTGCGGTGGCGGCTCCGTTGCTGTGGCCGGTCTGAATCATCGCGACGTTGTATGAATTGTTTACGGTTAAGTAGAAGTTGCCAGTTTTAGAATCGATTTCATTAAATTTGAGGTACACGTTGTTATTATTGTTTACGTATTGCTGTAAAGTGTGCGTGTAAGGAATTGAGAGTTTGGTTCCTCTTTTGCCAATTTGCCAAGGGTAGTCTACGAACGCGCTGTCAACATTGATGACAACGGTGGTACCATCAAATACTGGGCCGTCTGTCCAGACTGCATAATATGGTGAATTTAAATTAAAACCGGCATATCCGGCGAATCGGTTAAAGCTAGGATGGTTGCTAGATCCAGTTCCATAGGTAATAGTGTCGTGACCGAAGAAAGTTACTTTTCCGGTATTTATGAAGTTGCTAATGACCCAATCTACTGCGCCGCCAGAAAGATCCATACTATTATTAGCATCCCAGAATCCAAACACGATTGCATCGTAATTATTTGCGCTAAATTTATTGTAATTGGAGTTAAAATATTCAATTGAAGTTGATTCTACGGATATTTTCCCTTTTCCGTACGAATTCATCCAACCAGTTAGATTATTGCCGGCGTTTGGATAGACATTGAGAACTCGCATGCCGGAAAGTTTAGAAATATCGAGCGTAAAATGTGCGGTAATTGTAGTGCTGTTTGTAGCGGCGAAACTCCAGGATGCCTTGTTGTAATAAGTCTCACCATTCCCTGACCAGTTTAGGAATGCGTATGTTCCCCCATTATTAGCCGTTGCGACTATAGTGTCACCAACAGGAACAGTAATAGTTGCAGAGCTAACTCTGTTGTTTTTACCGCGGCATTCATAGAATAAACTACATGTTAATGTTACCGAACCATAGGTGTTTGGATTTCTGGATGTGTCATCAACCCGAGCAGTGACTGTAATCATCCTAATAAAAACTGGGAGAATAACTACGTTGGTAATTGCACCTCTGGCTTCTATGGTGATCCTGTCGCCAGCAGAAAGACCACTATTTGCAACGCGAATGCTAGCTTTGTTGTCTGCTGGTTTACAGTTCGCGACTAAATCGGCGTAGCGAGTTTTGTCATCTGCGGTGCAGACATTGTATCCAGCAAAACGATATCCGCTCTTGGTTGGATTTTGGCCTTTGATAACATAGGTGATTTTACCTCCGGCCGTTACGTAGGTTTCATTGCCTGGCTTGCCTGGCCAAGAGACACTAGAGTCTGCCGCATCGTAGCTGATGTTGAAAACATGCTTATCCGATTTGACAACAGCGGGGTCGTACAACCTTGCAACGGTAGAAATGGTAGAGGCACGATCTGCTCCTGGGGTGAACCAGCAGCTACGAATATAAAAATCTATGAAGGCGGATTTTATGGTAGTGCTGCTGTCTGTGTCGGAGACAATAACGGTGCCGTCTTTGTCGCGAACGCCAATGACATAGAGACCCTCAACACCGGTGATTTTTAGAGCGCCTGTAGCTTCGGATGGATTGTAGAGTGCATCAGAAGTATTGCCACCATATATAATACGTGGATAAGTAGTAGCCGTTTTAAAGATGCTAGGTGAGTAGCCCACAATGATATTGTTGATATCATTAGTACTCATGGCCCGGGTATTGATGATAAAGGCATTTTGCTTCTTCAGCGTATTCCAGCCTGCATTATTATCTGACCGATAGATTTCATCACAGGTGACGGGGTTATATTTTAGTACGGCATCACGGTCCGAAGCGGAGAGTTTTGTAAGATCTATGGCACGGGCAGATAGAGTATCCCAGAGCCTTTCATATTTAGATTTGCCACTTGAGTCAACTGCTTCTCCACCAGCAATATAAGCGGATTGGATGAAACGTAAGGCTTCGGCCTGGCCATCCATTTCTTCACGGGTAATGGTGGCTTCAAGTGAAGACTGAGCGCTGTTGGCGCTACCATTAATTACAGACACTACGGTAATGGCTACCATAGAAAAAATACCTATGGCAAGTGAAACTTCTACCAAGGTATCGCCTCTATGTTTCCTGCCCATGAAACATCTCATAGGTTAATTATACCATAGTTAGATAATATAAGCGTAAGAGTAAAGGCAAAAACTAGGAAGGGGCCAAAATAAATCATGTGGGTTTTGTTTTTTAGGACTTTTGGATACATGATGAGACAAGCGGAGAAATTGGCAACAAAGAGGGCGATGAGAGCGAGCCACGGGGTGCCGAGTACTAAGGCGATGATGGTGCCGAGAATCCAGTCGCCGTCACCGACCCATTTGCCTTTTGAAACGAGGTAAAGAATTAGGTAGGTGCCGCCGAGAATTGCAACGGCGCCGGCTAGCTCTAGGATTGGTTGCCAGGAGAACTCCACAGCAACGGAAAAGAAACTCCATAGTTTCAGGATTGCTATAATTATAGCACAAATTCCAGAAAAAATCAAGCATAAGCGTGGGAGTTCGCCATAGAGTCCGTCATAGATAGCGGAAAAGATTAAGCTTAAAATAAGCAATAGCGTAATTGCGAATAAACTCCATGTGAGGATACCTGCACTCATGATGCTATCGAAGGTTTGGAATGAGCTCATAGTAAAACCAAGTACGGCAAGACCAGTGAGAATTTCAGAAAGGAATTCGGCGATGCCGATTTTTTTGCCACATTTACGGCATTTACCGCCCTGAACTAGCCATGAGATAATCGGGAGATTTTCATACCATCTAAGTTTATGCTTGCAAGATAAACAAACTGAACGCGCACCGAGGCTCTTTTTCCCCGTTTCCTTTAGCCTCAAGCGGCGAGCTTGGCAGCATAAAAACGAGCCCACACAACAGCCAAAAACGAATGCGAAGGAATAGAACACAGCCTGCATATCTTATATTCTAGCATAAGTATCTTGAAATTTCGAGGATTTAATTTATACTTATTATATGAAGCAAAATGAATTAGATGGTTTTACGATAATTGAGACAGCGCTGGCTGTAGCAATAGGGGGATTGATTTTTTCTATGGTATTTTTGGTGTTACCATCGGCTCTGGCGAATGCAAGAGATGGCGAGCGGCGCGATGATATGTTACTTGTGACGAACAAATTAAAGAATTTTCAGGCAAACAACAATCGCGGAGCGTTGCCATCGGATACAATTGCGTCGGGTGGACTCTATATTGATGGCAGTGGCATTACTTTTGGGCCAACTAGTGGCGTAACTTGGGCAGATTTTTATAAAAGTTTTTTTGATGATGGATTTGGTGACCCAAGGGGTAATAGATATAATTGGCAGATTGTAAAATGTGGAGCAAATGGAATCGGAAAGACCTGCACCAACTCAAAGCTAGCATCTTTCATGAAAAAAACATTCGCTGAAAACAACTTTACGATTTATTTCGTAATTGGCGCAACTTGTGACGGCGATACAGCCGTCTCGACAGCAAATAGCAGGTTGGTTTCGGTATTATATAAGTTGGAACGTGCCGGAACATATTGCGTAAACACTTAAAAAATACCTCCTTACTAAGGAGGTATTTTTTAATGCAATCACGAGCGTAAAAATATCGCTCCGTACTAGGAGCGATATTTTGTCGTGCTAATGATGACTAATTAGCAATACAGATGGTACCACCACCTTCCTTCTTGTATAGGAGAGCGATGTCACGTGCGCCGGATGCAGCAACGGAAGTTTCACCGTTACACCTTGCGCCAAGAACAACTAGAATACTGTGGCCGGTGCCATAAGTGGACGTACCGCCATAAGAATCTGAGATTTTTGCGTTAGTATCTGTGCCCTGAGACTGAACGGCAAATTCCATAGAGCTTCTCTGAGCAGCTGGGTTAGTACAAGTTGCGCCGTCTTTTAAAGAACCCATTGGTTTACCAGCAGAAGCGCCAGTGTTGGCACACCAAACAACCATTAAGCCGTAAGGGTTACCATCTGGATCGGCAAAGGTATCGCCGCCTGCAAGCATATAGTTGTCGTAGAAGTATCCCCAGGTACCAGCGGTTTTGCCCCAAGTAGAAGCGTTTTTAGTATCGTGGCCGTTTACGCCAGCTGCGAGGCCATCGTTTTTAGCGGCTTTGCCTGGGATGCCGTTGGTGTTGTTGGTTTTAAAGTTTGTAATTTGGGTTGAAAGGCGAGCGATATCGTTTTGCCTCTGCGTATCGTTTTGTGAACGCTGTAAAGCCGGGAATGCTATGAATACCATCAAAAAGATGAGACCGGCAATTGCGAGCACGAGCACGACTTCGATGATCGTAAAGCCTTGTTTAGCTTTGATATTTTTAGCCATCAATAATCCTTTCTTAGATTTTTATGCTTATTATAATAATAGCTTAAGTGTATTAAAAATGCAAGAAGTTATTGCTTAAATAAAGCTTAGACGGTAACTGAATTAACGAGAGAATAAATCGGAAGAAGAGTACCACCAACGACAATACCAATGAGGCCAGCCATGATGACCATAAGTACAGGCTCAATCATAGTAGAAATATTATTGATTTGTTCGTCGAGTTCGTTTTCGTAGACCTGTGCGGCTTTACCGAGCATTTCGTCAATTTTACCAGACTGCTCACCGATGCCGGCCATCTGTGGAATGAGCGGAAGCATGTACTGAAGATCCACAAGAGCTTCAGAAAGTGGCTTACCAGCTTTAATGGTCTCAAGAGCCTTACTATATTCTTTTTCTACGACAACATTTGAAACAGCATTGATAGCAATAGTAACGGATTCTAGCATAGGCACGCCAGTAGCAAGAAGCATCTCTGCGATGCGAGCAAAACGCGAAACATAGAGTTTCCTAAAAAGACCACCAAAAATCGGAACATGAAGTTTAAATTTGTCAGCGATTTCGCGGCCAATGGAAGTTTTCTTAACGAAACGCCAAGAACCCCAAATAGTAATAGCGGTAAGACCGAGGACAAGCCACCAGAAATTACCGAAGAATTCGGTGATGCCGACAAGTGCTTGTGTGAGTGGCGGAAGTTCTTGTCCCATGTCGTGATAAAGGTCACGGACTTGCGGAACAACAGCAATAAGCATAAAGGCAAGTACCGCAATAATAACTACGAGAATAATAGCTGGATACACGAGAGCGCCTTTGATTTTGCTCATCATGGAGGCGTCTTTTTCTTCTTGCTCGGCTAGACGTTTAAGCGCGAGGTCAAGTGTACCAGAAGCCTCACCGGCTTTAATTAAGGAAACGTAGACATTATTAAAGATTTCTGGATGATCCGAAAAAGCCTCGTATAAACTCTTACCAGATTCAACAGTTGTAATGATTTCTTCGGCGACAGCACGCATGCCTTTGCCCTCGGTTTGACTAGCGACGGTGCGGAGCGAAGCAGAAAGCGGGAGGCCAGCGCCAACCAAGGTCGACAGCTGGCGAGTGAACACAATACGATCTTTTGTGGTGACACGCTTAGACGCGCCAAGAATGCTGTTCGCACCCTCCTCAACAACGGAATCTGGGATGTAACCTTGCTCAATGAGAAGCTTACCGGCAATAGATTCGGTATCAGCTTGGATGCTGCCTTTGACGATCTTCCCTGTGCTTTTATCCTTGGCTTTGTAATTAAAACGTTTCATTTATCCCCTTGCTAAACGGTCTAGTTCATTAATGTCGACGGCGTATTCACGAGCGGCATCATAAGAAATGACACCAGTTTGAACGAGTCGTGCAAGCGTACGATCCATAGTCTGCATGCCCTGCTCGGCACCAGTTTGGATGGCGGTATCAATTTGAAAAGTTTTACCGTCACGAATGAGCGAACGGATGGCAGAGTTTGCAACCATGATTTCGGCGACACAAACGCGACCACCAGCTATAGCTGGAACGAGACGTTGCGCGCAAATAGCCATGAGAATGTTAGAAAGTTGCGAACGGATTTGCGGCTGCTGGTGCGGCGGAAAGACGTCGATCATACGATCGATGGACTGCGCTGCAGAGTTGGTGTGAAGTGTTGCAAATACCAAGTGCCCAGTCTCGGCAATAGTAATGGCAGCCTGAATAGTTTCGAGATCGCGCATCTCGCCGATAAGTACTACGTCTGGGTCTTCACGAAGGACAGACTTCAAAGCGGCAGAGAAGCTAAAAGTATCGTAGTGGACTTCACGCTGAACAACAACGGAGCGCTTAGACTTATGCGTAAACTCGATTGGGTCCTCGATGGAAATGATATGACGAGATTTTTCGGTGTTGATTTTGTCTATCAATGCAGCGAGGGTTGTGGACTTACCAGAACCAGTAGGGCCAGTAACAAGCACGAGACCACGCGGAAATTCAGCAAAGGTCTCAACGACTGGTGGCATACCGAGACTATCGAGCGCAGGAATTTGATTTGGGATAAGACGGAAGGCGGCAGCCATTTTGCCACGTTCATGAAAAGCGTTAACACGAAAACGCGCGATTTCACCAAAAGCAAAAGAATAATCAAACTCCTTGTCCTTAACAAAAATCTTTTGCTGATCTTCATCCATGGTGGAGAAAATGAGCGACTTTAGCATTTCTTCATTCAAGGCTGGAGTATTCGGAATAGCAACAAGAGTACCATCCACGCGTAAAATTGGCGGGAGGCCATATTGAATATGAATATCAGAAGCTTTGCGACGAACGCATTCTTCTAGTAAAGTCTCAATTTTGATTTGTTGCTGTCCACTCGTTTCCATATTATTATTATACTCCTTAAGCTTGCTTTTTGAAAGAAAAGTTTTATGAAAGATCGGATGCGACGCGGTTGACTTCTTCCATACTCGTAATGCCAGATAGAACTTTAAGTATGCCATCTTGGCGCATGGTGACAGTTCCCTTTGCGCGAGCAAGGTGCATGATTTCGGCGGAAGTAGCGTGCTTGATAATTAGCTTTTGGATTTCTTCATCTACGACAATAGTTTCGTATAAACCAGCGCGACCTTTATATCCGCCAGGAGTTTCTTTAGTCGCCATGCCTTTTGCAAGCATGTATTTTTCGTCGTTTTTAACTGGGAGGCCCGGATAACCAAGGTCTTCACTGACTTTCGCAACCTCGTCTTCGTCCTTTGGCAATAAATCGCCCACAATGGAATTGATGGCCGCAGTCTCAACTTCGGATGATTTGTAAAGCTCGCGTTTTTCGGTGATACGACGCACGAGGCGCTGACCGATAACGACGTTCAACGTTGAGGCAAGGAGGAATGGTTCGATGCCCATGTCGAGAAGACGCGGTAAGATGCCTGCTGCGGAGTTGGTGTGAAGTGTACTGAATACAAGGTGGCCAGTAAGTGCAGCTTGGACGGCGAGCGACGCGGTTTCGGAGTCGCGAATCTCACCCACCATCACGACGTCTGGGTCCTGACGAAGAATGGAACGGAGGCCAGAGGCAAAAGTAAGTCCAACGTCTGTATTAACTTGGATTTGGTTAATGCCGTCCATCTTATACTCAACCGGGTCCTCTAGAGTTACAATATTGATTTCTTCGGATTTAATTTGCTGAATTAAAGCATAAAGCGTAGTGGACTTACCAGAACCAGTAGGACCAGAGGTTAGAATCATACCGTTTGGTTGTTTGATGCCGTGCAATACATCACGAAGCGCGTGTCCGGTCATGCCCATGGTTTCGATGTCCATGCTGGTGCCAGTTTTGTCGAGAAGACGAATCACGACTTGCTCGCCCCAGGTGACTGGTGAAATTGCGATACGAAGGTCAATTTCCTTATTGTCGACGAGTACCGTAAATTGACCGTCTTGCGGAATACGGTGTTCGTCAATTTTGAGATTGGATAAAATTTTAATACGCGACACGAGAGCTGGAGCGACGGTTTTTGGAAGCTCCATGATCCTCCTAAGCACGCCGTCGATACGGCAACGGATGATAAGTGATTCTTCGAGTGGTTCGATATGAATATCGGAAGCTTTAGTTTTAGCAGCGTAACTTAAAATCGTAGTAAGTGCTTTTGAGATTGGAGAATCCTGAACGATGGTCTTGACGTTACTTTTGGCTTTTTCGGCAACTTCGGTGTTGGTTTCTTTAACGGCTTCTTTAACGCTAGAAAAATCGCCGTGATTCTTGTCAATCATTTCGCGGATGCCACGCTCAGACGACATCCAAACGCGAATCGGACGATTGATGAGGTTACTAATATAATCTGTGACTTGTACGTTGGTGACGTCGGCCATCGCAACATTCAAAAGTCCGTCTTTTTCACCAAGTGGAATAGCAAGGGCGCGTTTTTGAGCTTCAAATGGGATAATCGCAAGAATGTCTTGATCGATCACGATGTTTTTGAGCTCAACATAAGGCACGCCAATGATTATAGCTGTGGCATGTGCAACCATGTCATTATTAATGACACCACGTCTTTCGAGCTCCGTAACGATTGGTTTACCACTACTTGCAATTTCGTTAATGGATTTTTGTACTAGAGCGGGATCTGCAAGACCTTCGTTGATGAGGAGTGAGACAATTTTTTCTTCGGCTTCCTTAGTTAGTAGCGCCATTATTGTCATCCTCGCTGGTGTCGTTTTCATTTGAAGCGTTGCTATCTTCTGGAGCGTTTTCTGGATTGTCTTCTGGATTGGCGACATTGTCATCTCCATCACCAACGTAAACTTCTACGGTAGGATTAATGGCGCGATAGTTGAAAACTTCTATATCCGGTTCCGTTAAGGATGTATTGGTGTTCACATTTACGGTTTTGATGTCGAAATCGTCAAGGCCAGGAACAATCATATTGGTAGCAACAAAAGCTACGGCTGCGCCAACGATGAATATTACTATCGATGTGAACAAATCAGTTTTCATTAGCTTTCACCTCCTTCTGATGCATTTATAACTTTTTTAGTACTGTACTGAACGGTCTTGGTTTCTTCGGTGACTTCGGTAGGTAAAGTGTAAAAAGCGGTAAGCTCGGAGTTAAAGGTGAGTCGTTCTTCCCCACTCCATTCTATAGTGGCATGGCTAATGCTAAACTCACGAATGGAGCGTTCAATATTGTTTAGAATATTCATAGTGGTAGCGGTACTGGCATCAACTGAAAGTTGAAAAGGAATCGTATACAAGTTCGTGCCGAAATCAGCACCCTCGTAAGTGCCAGCCGGGCTGAGACCTTCTGGTTCCCAGTTTGACATGATGAAAATACGGTTAAGGCTAGAGAGCATAGCTTCTTCGTTACGATAGGACGGGAGAGCATCTGGAATAACGCGAAGTGCCGAGCAGATTCGGATAAGTTCGGTAGCGGCAGCAATTTCAGAGCTATTACCGCCTTCTATGGCTTTATTGTAAAAATCGTTAAGTTCGCTGTACGTGTAATTTTTGTTGGTGTTGCTATTTACACAGTACGATAAGTCTTGTTTTGGAACAGAATTCAAGGCAGCATTTGCGGCCATATTTTGGAGGACATTGGCGCGAAGGGTGTTTGGTACAGATGAGGCAGAAATGTCATTTGGACTACATTTTTTAAGTTCGTCATCCGAATAAATCGTGCCCTTTGGAGCGTTGCAGATGCCGGTGTCCTTGATGATGTTGGACAAGGAGACGATAGTCCTTTCCTCTTCGGCGATAACTTCGGCATTGAAGGCAATTTGGTTTGTAAAATGCGTAATCAGTGCGATGGCAATACCCAGAAAAACGCTTGCACCAAAAACTGCGACCAATGCATACTGCTGAGCTTCGGAAATTTTGCTAGTTTTTGAAAGAGCTTTAGAGTTTGAGATTTTGTTTTTGAGATTTAGTTTATCTCCGATATTCAATGCCATTAGTTGCCTCCATTCTGATTACATGTAGTATCGTTCGGTTGACAATCCGCAGCACGTTTTGCGAACATGTTTTGGATTTGGACATAAGAGTCGGTGACGTTGTAACGATTGGCTGGACCAGTAGCAATGACGTGTTTGTTTTTGAAGTTGAAAACTTCTGGATTTAGAGTAATGACCGCTGAGAAGCGTAGAACGAGTTGACCATCAGAATCACGACCGTTTGAAGAGTTTGAGATAACGATGCCGTCATTGTCACTAGTATCGATGAGATTGCAGGATGAATTAGTGCCAACCCAAGTAATATTATCAGTGGTACCGTAAACGGCTTCGGCGGAGCTGCCGGAGCTCTGGTAGTCGGTGACGCCGGAATACTTGGTGCATTCGCTGTTGAAGTGGGCGACATTTGAAATATTACCGCCAAGGTCTATAGACGGTGCGCCGTCGACTGGATTTTCGCTATACCAATCCTTAAATTGCGGAGTGCGCCAGATTTTGACAACGGTTTGATCTTCATAGGTTTCGGTTTCGTAACCCATGGTTGCTTCCTCTTCGTTGTAGATGCGTTCGCCGTTTTCGTCGTATTCCATGTTAGATTCGTAGGTGGGATTACACCCCTCGCCGTTGATGAGCCAATAAGCGTAGCGGCCACGCTCGGCTTCAAACAAGCTGGAGCCATCGGTAGCGGTTTCAATCATACAATAGGCTGGAATCTCGGCACCAGCTTTGTCTACATAGCGACCATAATCATAGTGAAGGTACGGCATGCTCTTTTTGAAGGAATCTAGAACATTGTAATCAATAAATGGTGCAGTAAGAGCATCGGCTTGAGCGTCAAGTGAGATGTTAGTTGGAGTGGTAGCGAAATCGATACTAAGCTCGGAAATTTCGATCTTATCACCGCTAGTCGGAATTAGCGCTGAGAGTATATTAAATATGCGCGAGAAGACTTTTTTATTGTTGTCAATTTCAGCAAGGTTACCAAGCTGATCTTTGATGGTAAGGAAATTTGACAAATCTTCGTATCCAGTAATTTTGCTAGTAAGATTATTAATGGTGCCGTTCTTACCATTAACCGCAGCTTGTTGCCCGCCAGCGATACTGGCGAAGAAAAGTGTAGCACCAACACTGCCAGATGCCACCACGATACAAATGAAAAAGATGAGGTTCCTGAGTTTTAAGGTTTTGATCATCTCGTTCTTAATGTCTGGAACGAGGTTAATTTCGCGAGCCATTAGTCGTTGCTCCTTTCTGATAAGCCAATTACGACGGCAAATTCACTAGCAACTGGCGCAAGAATACGCTGCTGTTCTGGAGTAGTGCGGACGGATTGCCATGGATTGCCTTTCATGGTAGGAATGTTGGTTTTTGCTTCGATGTACTCTGCAAAAAGTGGAATCATGCCAGCATAGCCAGATAACACAATGCCACCAACTTTACCGTTTAGATAGTTTGTCTGGAAGAAACGAACAGATTTTGCAAGCTCTGCTGCATAAGTTTCGAGCGGACGGCTAAGAATCTTGAATACCTGGCCTTCAATTTTATCTTCGGCGAGGCCAAATTTGAGAATAAATTGCCGAGCTTGGTCATCGCGAACGTTTAAGCCGACGGCAAGTGCATTTACAAAACCACCAAATCCGCCTGGAATAGAACGGACGAGGCGTGGCTGGTTGCGATATACTACTACGAGGTCGGTGGATTTTTCGCCAAAATCAACAATCAGGGTAGCATCCATAGCGCCAGGAATCGCAAGCGAGCGAGCCATAGCGAGAGGCTCTGGCTCCATAGCAACAACGTTTAACCCGGCTTTTTCGATGGTTTCTAGGATGGTTTCTACATATGATTTTTCTACTGAAGAAACGAGAACTTCGGTTTTGGCTGGGTCGTTTGGACTTGGACCCAATATAATATAGTCAGCTTTTGCTTCGCTCATTGGCATTGGAACATATTTGTCGATTTCATATTTGAAGGCCTTTGCGAGTTCTTTTTTTGGCAAAGTATCGGTCTCCACAATACTCGTAAAAGTTTTGCTAGCTGGAAGACCTACGGCGATATTTTTAGTCTTAATGCCTGCCTGTTCGACAGCACCCATAATCGCCTCGCCGAGACGCTTTCGGCCAACGTCGGATTGGTCATTGGTTAGTTTTTCGGTAATCGGAATATAGGCATACCGCGACAAAGTCCAGCCATGTTTTTCGTCACCAAGAAGTTGCACGATGCGCATCGAGTTGGTTCCGATATCAAGCGAGAAGAAGTCGCCCACGCCATGCAATAAGTTCATACTATTAATTATAAGCTTAAACTTATTATTTTGCAAGCTTCAAATAGTAAAAACGTTCGAGGTTGCCGTGGCGGCCGGCGAGATCATTGTCGCGTTTTTTGATGATGATAAAGCCATTAGTTTTGAGCCATTTTTCAAAATCTTTAATAATGTCGCGGCGGATTTTTTCGTTTTTAACGATTCCCTTCGTTAATTGATCTTCCCTGGCCTCAAATTGTGGTTTTAGCATCATGAGTAAATCTGCATTTTGGTTGGGTAAATTTTTTAAGTAGGCTAAAATTTTTGTTAAAGAGAGAAATGAGACGTCTGCGACGACGGTATTAATATCATTGTTCAATGGGTAGTCGAAGATGTCGGTTTTTTCGTGAAGTTCGACGCGTGGATCGAAGCGGAGAGGGGCTTTCATTTGATGAGAGCCTTTCTCTACTGCGATGACTTTTTTTGCGCCACGTTTTAGGGCGAGTTCGGTAAAGCCGCCCGTGGAAGAACCGATATCAAGAACAGTTTTGCCGCGGAAATCAAAATTGAAGGCGCGAACGGCGCCTTCAATTTTTAAATAGCCTCTATTTACGACCGCGGTATTCATAGGTTTCCGTATCCACCGAGACGGTATCGCCTTCTTTGATGAAGGCTGGGACCTTGATGACTACGCCGGTTTCAAGAGTTGCATCTTTCATAACCGAGCTAGTAGTGTCGCCTTTTACGGCAGTCTCCGTGTAGGTAACTGCGAGCCAGAGATTCTTTGGAAGTTGGAGGTTGATTGGGGTACCATTGTAGAATTGGATTTCCATCTCGTCGCCATCTTTCATGAAATCTTTGGAATCGCCGACCATGTCACTTAAGAGTTCGTATTGCTCAAAAGTTTCTGGGTCCATAAAGTAGAACTTTTCGTCGTCTTTATAGAGATACTGAACTTTGCGAGTAGTAACTTCGGCTGGTTCAATTTTTTCTTGACCTTTAAAAGTCTTTGGGAGGAGGGCGCCAGTGATGAGGTTTTTAACCTTAACGTTCACGATGGAGCCACCGCGACCCATGACTTTTTGGGAGTACTCTACCACTTTGTAAGGTTGACCATCCAAAGTAATGAGAGTGTTTTTCTTTAAATCTGTAGGTCCGTACATCTAAACTCCTTAGTTATTGGTGACAAATGGTAAGAGAGCGATGTGACGTGCGCGCTTAACCGCGACAGCGAGCTGGCGTTGTTGCTTGGCAGAGAGACCGGTTTTCGAAACTGGCTCGATGCGACCATAGGCATCGATATAACGCTGCAAAGTTTTGACGTCGCGATAATCAAAGTATAGATTTGGATCGTTCTTATATTTTTTCATACATTCCTTCCTTCGTTTTGGATGACCTAGAATGGTACATCACTTAAATCGATTTCTTCTGGGATGTCGTCTGGGACATCGGCAGGAGCACTAGATGATGCAGCTGGGGCACTGTAATTTGAGCCCGAATTGCCATCGCGGCCAGCAGCTGCGCCGGTGAAGTTGAAATCTTCGACGACGATTTCAACGCGGGAACGTTTGCCGCCACCGTTTTTGTCTTCCCAGGTGCGCTGAGAGAGACGGCCGGAAACGAGAACGCCAGTTCCCTTTTTGGCGTAGTTTGCGATCATTTCGCCGAGCTTGCCCCAAGCGGAACAGTCGATAAACGAAACGTCTTCTTTGTTTTCGCCGTTTGCGTCGCGATAAACGCGATTGACGGCAACGGAGAAGCTACAAACAGAGTTGCCACTTGGGGTACTTCTGAGCTCTGGATCGCGAGTAATATTGCCAGCGATGATAGCTTTAGAAAATCCGCGCATTAGGCCTCCTCTTTAGACTCTTCGGTAGTTTCTTTTTTGCTCTCTTTGCGGCGAGCGTCGTACTTTTCTTTGCGTTCATCCTTTTTGACGAGGAGATAGCGAAGCACTTCGTCGGTAATGTTAAGAGTGTTGCTGATCTTCTGTGGGGCTTCGGCTGGGAGCTGGAGCTCGTAGAAGTGGAAGACAGCATAGTCTTGACCTTTGATAGCATAAGCGATGCGCTTTTTGCCTTCGGCTTCCTCTTTGACGATTTTACCGTTCGCAGTTTCGATAAGGGCTTTGACCTTATTTAGAGCTGGATCTAGATTCATCTCTAGATCAGGGTGAAACAGGACTACTAGTTCGTAATCTTTCATTGTTACTCCTTTGGTTAAAGCAAACACAGTTCTTAGGCTTGTTTGCTGAGCTAATATTATGGGGTAATTGTAGCACAGATTGGCGATTTTGGCAAGACCCCTGGGATAAGAGCATGAAAAAGCGCCGAAACGAGCTCGGCGCTTAAGGTGCGATTCTCTGTTGATGATTAGAGCAAGACTTGGTTCTGAGATATTACCTGTGCGGTTACAGCCGCGATGGTTTCTGGTTGCCTCATGGCAGTGTTGATTTCATCTACGCCATAGTCAAGGCGAGCGAGAACCAAACGAAGAGTATCCCTTTCCCTGATGCCGTGCTCGAGGAAGAAAGTTTCTTGACGGACAATATATCCTCGCTCGATGTAGCTGGCGTCCACGGTGAGATGAACTACGCTAAGAAGCGGCTCCAGGAATCTTTGATAATACCAGAGAACTCTGTCGATGCCAATAAGCTCCAGTGGCATAAAACGGAATCTTTCACGAGATTCACGACCATTGTGAAAATGTTCTTTGTTTCTCACAACCCAAAGATTGTGAAGTGCCTCGATAATGTCAAGGGCGATTTCGCCCTTTTCACCGTTGGTAATTCGGGCAGCATAAAACATGCCGCGAAGGTCACGAAGGTCTTCATCAGGATCATCGCTCTCTAATATAATGGTATCCAGATGACACGGAATGCTTACTATCGGTCTCGATACTCTGTCGGAAAAGGCCGCGGCCATAGCTCTGAGATAAGACTCAAGACTAAGCTTAGTTTCGAGATCATAGTAATTACCCTTGTCTAAGAGACGCTTGTAATAGCCCTCTGACATGCCTGGCAAATCTTCAAATATGAAGTTTGCCGCTACTTTAAGGTAAATTTTTCCTGCTTTACTAGCATCTTTCATTTGCTTGTACCCCCTATAGAGAATAAAATTTGTTAATGTGCTACATTACTATTAATTATAGCACAGATTGCGTATTTTGTCAATGGGTCTACGAAGTTGGACTTATTGGTAAAGGTAGAACTTGCAGCCCCCCTATACACCTTTTCTGAAGCTGGACTTATTTGTTGGTGATTTTTAAACAGTTAGGCAGGTGAAAAGGTTCTTATGCGCGCCTTCGGCGCTTCCTTTGGAAACTTTTCACACTGTAACTGTTCATAAAAATTACAACAAATAAATCTGGTCTAAATCTCATTATGCTTCAGAAAAGGTTATTTTAGATGCCTTTATCTACCCATACTTTATCAGAATTGGCATTTTTTGACGGATTCTGGTCAAATTTGGGCCTAAATTTGCGAATTTGACATTTCCCCATTCGATTTGAGCTGATGCGCGAATACAACGAACCGAAAACACAGTATAATGACGGCAAATGTCGTATAGAAAATAGGCTGTAGCTAGTTTTTAATACAGGCTGTACCGCCTTGAGTAGAACGACTGACGCTTTCCACGTACGCAGAGCTAGTAGTTACGACCAATTGATACGCTGTGCTATTGGTATCGGTAGTATCAGACCAGAATTTTTTAGTGCCAGAGATACCTAAGGCCGAATGGAGTCCGGCTCCACTATAACTATCAACGAGCGCCTTTACTTGTTTTCTTACCGCTACGCTAAAACCGCTAGGACATTGAGATGCTTGCGACGCGTTTGGCCATGTCAACGATGCCTCAACCATAACCCAGCAGTTTCCGTCTGCGAGCAATTTTCCAGCACAGCCTACTTTTCCATTTGCCGTAAAACTAAGGTTACTGGTAACACTACTGATAGATTGGGCTCTGTTTGAATAGGTGGTACTACCAGTCCAGTTAACCCAGTCATAGCCACTACTCATAGTAGCAGTGATAGTTACAGCACCACCATAGTATGTAGTAGCAGATGCAGTACCACTACCACTCTTTACTCCAGTACCAGTAACGGTTACTGCTGATACGCCTGTACCTTTTGTGAGT
>JAZNJY010000008.1:0-32832 GCA_045578285.1 Candidatus Nanosyncoccus sp.
ATTAAAGTTAGGAAGTGTTATATTATCAGCAGTAGATAGACTAGTAAAGGTAGTATCAGATGATTCAGTATTAACTAGACTATTATTACTAAGACTAGGATTATCCTTATCTCCTACTTTAGCTATTAGTGTATAACCATAACTATTATTAGTAGATACATTTACTGTAATGGTATTACTACTAGCATAATTACCTGGTGTAAGATGGGAGATAATAAGATCAGATGATGATAAAGTCATAGAAAGAGATGAGTTAAATGAGAATTGAAAGCCAGTGGTAGATTGTGAGGTGAGAGCGGAGGCCGGCATAAAACGCAAGGTTGAAATCAGAAAACTCAATATTATGATTTTTGCGCCCCCTGTTATTAGGCGTTTTGAGTTTTTTGATTTTAGTCTTGTTTTTTTGGTGGCCCACATATTTTACCTCACTTTGCTATATTAGCCTTGCTCTTAGTGGTGCCGTTTTTTTATGGTAAAAGTAAAATAAAAACGGCACCACTAGGTGCAATTATTCGATACGTGTACCAGTTGAAACCAGACAAACGACCGGACCCTAATGGCGCCGTTTTATTTGTCTGAAATCAATCATGATAAATTACTGGTAATTAACCATATCGAACAATTGCACTTTAATTATATCACAAAATTCTTATTTCCAATAAGCTTTGCCGTCAATGCGGACATCAATATATTCAAAATCAGTGATTCCCTTTGAATCTAGGTAGTCTAGCATGCGCTTGGTGTCTTCGGCGGTGACAGCGGTGCCGCGGTCTATGATGGTTTTAACAAATCCTGGTTTGCCATCAAAATAAAAATCGATTTCGCGGATGGAATTAGTCGGGATGACGGCTTTCACCGGGACAAGCCCTACGGCGCGGAAGTCCACTTCGGCCTGACCAATGTAATCTTTCATGCGCTCGGAGATCTTGCCGCCAGAGGCGGTGGCTTCGTCGATAATTTCTATGGTTGGCTTATACACGACAGCTTGTTCGGAAGGTTCTTGTGATTCAGTAGATGGTTCTCTTTTCGTGAGGACTATGCCAAATCCGACAATGGCACCTATAATTAAGATGAATGTAAATGCCGTGATGGCAAGACGGAGGACTTGTTTCTTGTGAATTTTTTCGTGAGCTGCGGCACGTTCAGAAGCTTTCTCGAGTTGTTCCCTGCGCCCTGGAATAGTGCGGCCAGATTTTACGGTAGAGCGGCGGTTCTCCTTGCGGCGCGCTAATTTTGGCGGATTGTTGGAGCTGGCGTCGTCCATCTATTCGTCTTCCCCTAAAATTATCTTGGCTAGACGGAGTGCAGCATCGGAGCGAGCTTCTTCGTGAAGACGTTCGGCCATGTCTGCGCGGAGCTTTGGAGAACGAACGAGATGGCGAATCTCATCGAGAAGCTTGGACGGATTTTTCATCATATCGGAATCTTTAACCATGCTTACGGCGCCGGCAGCGGCGAGACGCTCGGCATTTTTAAGCTGATGACTGCCCGGCAAGACTTCGAACGGAACTAGAATAACGGCCTTTCCGAGTGCGGCGAGTTCGGCGATGGTGGTGGCGCCAGCGCGCGAAATGACTACATCGGCGGCGCCCATGAGTTCATTCATAGTAGTATTGAACTCCCACATACGGAAATTAGACTCTAGTGAGGCATGATTCCAGTTTTCGTAATCCTTGAGGTCAATCATATCTTCGTAGTGTTTACGGCCGGCTACTAGGCCTACGGAGGCGAATTTAAGAAGCTCTGGTAAAATTAAGCGCGTGGTATTATTAAGATTTTCGGAACCCTGAGAGCCGCCAGTAATAACCACTAGCGGTTTGTCAGCGTTAAATGAAAAGGCTTTTTTGAGCGATGCGGTTTTAGACTGGGAGACTGCTTTGAACTCGGCGCTAACTGGAATGCCAGTCCATATGTAGTTCGGGTGAGCTTTTTTGGTCTCATCTGAAATTGGCATCCCAAAGGCAACGTATTTGGCTTTTTTCATGAGCAAACGATTGGCGAGACCAGCCACGGTATCTGATTCGTGAATAACGTATGGAATTTTAAAAAGCCTAGCGATGAGCCCCACTGGAAGACAAACATATCCACCCTTCAAAAAGATGATGTCTGGGCGATTTTTTGGTAGGGCCAGACGAATAAAGCTCACAAAAATTCCAGCGATGAAACTCAAAAAACCCATGATGTTGCCGAAAAATATTTCCTTGATAGTGATATCTAGGTGCGCAAGATAGTCGTGAAAACCCCAGCCAGAATAGCGGTGAAACTTGCCCGCAGGAACTTTCTTCACGTCTATACGCGTGGAGACGCCTAGTTCCGTGGTGAGTTTAGTGACATTTTTATAATATTTGCGGTCTGTCCAAAAACTGATCCGACTACGCGGACGGAGTGCTAGGATTTCGCGAACTACGGCGACGGCTGGCGTAATGTGTCCCCCTGAGCCGCCCCCTACTACTAATATCTTCATGGTTTATTCCTTCCCTACTAGTATAACATGAAATTTGAGAAACTAGGCCTAAAGCAAAGGCAATAAACAACATACTAGTGCCACCATACGACAGAAGCGGTAACGTAATGCCCGTAACTGGGACGAGCCCGGTCATCGCCATAATATTGACCGCAAACTGCGCCAAAGTCCAAGAAAATACCCCGACTACTAAGATGCGTTCGTCTGGCGGCGCGGTGTGGTCGGCGACCTTAAGCATACGAAGAAGAAGTGCGCCAAAAACCGCGAGAATCAGGAAAAGCCCGACAAAGCCAAATGTCTCACCCATGATAGCAAAAACCGAATCGTTAATTGATTCTGGAAGATAGCCGGTAGCCTGGACAGAGTTGCCAATGCCCACGCCAAAGAAGCCGCCCGTGCCGATGGCAAGCATGGCGTTTTCAATATGATAAGTGGAATCGGTGACTTCGGCCCCCTGGATAGTGTCAAGCCAGGCATAGATGCGCTCCATGCGGTGCGAAGAAGTAGCGACCGAACCGACCGCGACCACAATTACGATGGCGAGCATAATGAGATATTGTTTTGTCGGTACTCCAGCGATAAGAAGCGTGCCAAAGATAATCGCCATGATAGCCACGCCGGTACCGAGGTCACCTTGAGCAATCACAACGAGAAACAGAGAAATCCCCGCCACAATGATAAGCGGAAGCCAAAATTCACGGAACTGCCCGATGGTTCCCTCCTCTTTTTTGCGAGCAAGAAAATCGGCTAAGTAAATCACGAGGGCAAGCTTCAAAAATTCAGCTGGCTGGAAGCTCATAAAACCAAGATTAAACCAGCGGCACTCACCAAGCTCACATTTGGCCAGAGATGAACCAATCATCGCCAAAAACCAGAGCAAACCAGATAGTGCCAACGCCAAAATCATAATCCATTTGGCGTATTTTTTGATATATTTGTATGGGATTACTTTAAAACTTATAAAGAATGCCACGAGAGAAAGAATCACCGAACGGAGCTGCCCTAGGAAAAAGTAATTTGAGTCATAACTAGTGCCATAGGTGCCATTTAAAACATTGGCACGCATCGGACCGATCGCATAAATTACGATAAGACCAAGCGCCATGAGACCAAGAGTAGTGAATAAAATAACTAAATCCGAACGATGTTTTCTCATATAGCACCGCCCACAGCGGCAATAAACACGCCCACTATCGCAACTACGCCAGCCACAATCCAAGAACGCATCACTATCTTTGCTTCGCCCCAGCCAATAGCCTCAAGATGGTGGTGCAGCGGTGCAGAAATAAAGATTTTGCGGTGGAAGAACTTTTTGCTGAATAGTTGCAAAAGGCTAGAGCCAGCTTCAACAACAAATGGGAAGCCAATAATTGGCAGGAGTAAAAATGAGTCTGTCATCATGGCAACCACACCAAGCCCAGCGCCAAGCGCGAATGAACCGGTGTCGCCCATCATAAAACGAGCTGGCGGAACATTGAACCAGATGTAAGCTAGGAGCCATCCCACGACGGTCAAACAAAAACCAAAAAGTAGCATATGCCCTTGAAAAAGCGCGATGATGCCGTAAGCTATGTATGCCATCATGGCGAGACCGCCAGAAAGGCCATCCAGGCCGTCTGAGATATTGACGGCGTTTGACGTGGCGACCACGGCGAAAGCAAATAGCGGAATCATACCGGCGATGCCAATATTGATGTCGCCGAGGAATGGGAACCAGATGGTAGTCCAGCCGAGTTTTACGGCAAAGAACCAACCTAGAACCAACCCTACGAGCGTGATTAGAAGAAACTTAACTGGGCCACGGAGGCCAGCTGCGCCACGACCACTACCGAAAATATTAATTGCATCGTCAATCACTCCGACAAAGGAGCCGCCGAGAAACCCGACCAATGGGAGCCAGGTCTGACCACGGTCAAGATTAAAAGCCCACGTTACCACAGTGACGGAAATCACGCCGATAAGTCCTGCCATGGTCGGGAAAACGTGCTTGAACTTGTGCGCATGGAGCTTTGACATGATAGGCAAGTCTTTGCCATCCACGGTTTTTTGTTTTTGCTTTTTCCAGAAATGATACTTGTAGGCAAAATGCGTGTAGATGGGGGTCAATATCATGGAAAATAGGAAGCCGGCAAGAGCTAGAAGCAGGCCATAGAAAATTTCATCATTGATTGTCATAAGTATATTATATCACGAGTTACGAATCGGCGGGTTTAATCTTGAGATAATTTATAACGTAATTTGAAAGCGAGTCAAAGAGATTTTGAGCCTCACCACCAGAGAGGGCTTGGCCTTCACCCCACATTTTAGTCATAATGACGTATTTTGAGAGTTCGCCCTCTGGACCGACAAAACCAATATACGAGCCGACAAGATTGCTCATGGTGTTGTCGTAGGCGCCATTTACGATAACCTGTGCAGTACCCGATTTTCCACCGACGGCGTAGCCTGGTTTGTCGATACCGGCGCGCAGCTTGTAGTTACGGTTATTGACTAACATTTCGCGCATCATGGCAGATGTTTCGTCACTTAAGATTTTATCTTCGACGGGCTCCGATGACGGAAGCGGCACAACTTCCTCATTTTCCAAAGTGCCTTTGACGATGGTCGGGGTGCGCCAGTATCCACCGTTTACAACCGCCGAAAAGGCAGTTGCGGTCTGAATCATAGTGATGCCAAGGTTTTGACCGAATGTCATATTAGCATAGGTAGAGTCGCGGCCCCAACCTTCGTTTGGGTCTTCAATATAACCTTCGGCTTCGATAAGTTCGATGCCGGTGGCATGGCCTAAGCGGAATTTATTTACGTAATAGTCGTAGAGTTTTTCCCTGCCTTCTTTAGTGATGTTTTCGGCGTCGCCCCCGAGGAGTTTAAGCGCATGAATGGAGCCGGTGTTGAGAGACCAGTAGAGCGCGGTTTTCATAGTGATTTCGCCGTAGATACTGGAACGTTGCTCGGCGTTCATGATTTTCCAGCCGTCCACAATTTCGTAGCCTTTGTTAAAATAGGTGGTATCTTTGGTCATTTTGCCTTCATTGATGGCGGCCGAAAAAGCGAAATTTTTGCAGATTGAAGCAGGCTCGTATGGAATTTCGGTGACTTGGTTGATGTAGGCGGAGGCGTCTTTGACCTTGCCGTAATCGGCAGGGTTGTAATTTGGGAGTGAAGTCATGGCGACAACTTCGCCAGTGTTTGGATCCATGACCAGAATGGCAGCATTAGTTGCCGGAGTGTTATTAATATGCTCGATGGCGATTTCTTCAATACCTTTTTCTAGACCACGGTCCACCGAGAGCACGACATTCTTGCCGTCTTCGGCGGGAATTTTGACGTTGTCGGTACCAATGGAGAGCGCCACATTATTGACATCCGAGATGGTTTTGATGTGGCCATCCTTACCAGAGAGGAGCTTGTTGAGCGAACCTTCGACGCCGTATTGGCCAAGACCATCTGCATTAACAAAACCAAGCAGGGTCGAACCCATATCTCCTTCTGGATAGACGCGTTGATTGCCTTTTTTAAGCCAGACACTCGGCGTCTCGGATTCTGCAATTTTTGCGGCGGCGGAGTATGGAACATTTTTTGCGACAACATAATATCGCAGTCCTTCAACGTTATAAACTTTGTCGAGGTCGGCCGTAATATATGGTTTGGCATAGTCTTCGAGAACCTTTTTAATGTCTTCTTTCTTGGTTACGGCTGGGTCGATTATGACTTGGTAAGTGGTTTGATTTAGCACAACTGGAACCACATCTTTGCCGTCCATCATATAAATTTCGCCCCGGCGCGCCGTAATAGTTTCTAGCATGGTGTGCTGCTCGTTAGCTTTGGCAACCCAATTGTCGTGTTCGATAATTTGAATAGCAAAAAGTCGCACGGTAATAATAGCCAGTGCGACCACGGTAACAATCTTAAGAATTTTAATGCGAGAAAGATTCTTTGGCATAATATATATTATTATACCATTTTTAGTCAGCAGCGTAACCAGTAACCGTAGCGTTTTCCATCGCGGCGGCGACGGTGCTATTCTTGGCTGCAGCAATAGATGTAAGTCTAGCTTTTTCTACAGCAAGATCATCGCGCTTTGCAGTCATTTCGGTAATTTCGGATTCAACGGCAGAAATTTCATAATCAAAACTAGTAGCTTTGGTTCCCTCTGCTACATAAATAAGTCCAAATACTAAAGTTAAAAGGCTTACGATAACGATTTGGGAAATAGAACCTAGGCTTTTCTTGGTGGCACGCACAGTATTGCGTCCTCTTACAAAGCTAGTTCCTGGGCTTCGCCTCGTTACATAAGTTTGGCTGATCATTTTTGTTTTTCCTCGCTGATTTTTTGTGTTTGTATTGTTCTATCGGCTTTCACAGAATTCTTTTTCATCTTAGTCCGGGGCGTTTAAAGAAGCAGAGCTATAAGTAACTTCTTTAAACGGAGCCCGGGAAGGTCATACACTTCACACTCTCTGTGAAAACTCTATTTTGGCGGGCCATAAGAAAGTCGGCCCATGTCGCAGTATAAAGTTTTCTTGATGGCGGGGCCACTGTGATGCCCCGCCAAAGGCTCGCTGTTTTATTTAGCGAAAGTTGACCTTGATGGTCTGTTTGCGAGATTTGTTCGCTACTACGATTTGCTTTGGCATTTTATAACTCCTTTTTTTTGTTTTGTTTTTTATTTTTATCAATTCCGCACAGCTACTCGCAGCTTTGCACTCCTAGCGCGCGGGTTGATAACTAACTCCTGTGTTTCCGCAACGATTGGTTTTTTGGTCTTAAGACTTAGCTCGGACTCTTCGCCGTGGCTTGAGGCTTCTTTGAAATAATCCTTGACCAGGCGATCTTCTAGACTATGGAAAGTAATTAAACCAAGCCGGCCGCCTCTACTTAGTAGCTTCGGGAGGAGCGGGAGAGTCTTTTCGATTTCTCCAAGCTCATCATTTACTACAATTCGGATAGCCTGAAAGATTTTTGTGGCGGGATGGGTGTGGCTATAGCCAGATTTATTCGCAATGAGTTCGGCGAGTTCTTTAGTGGTTCTCACGGGACGGTGAGTGACTATTTCCCTTGCAAGCATTTTTGCGCGACCCGGCTTTTCTTCGCCGTATCTCACGAAAATCTCGGCAAGGTCCCGTTCGCTATATTTATTTACAACGTCGCTCGCTGTTAAATTTTGCTGCCGGTCCATCCGCATGTCAAGTGGGCCATCGTTTTTAAACGAAAAGCCACGTTCTTTCATATCTAGTTGCGGAGAAGAAACTCCAAAATCTGCCAGTATTATATCGAAAGTCTTTCCACACTCAATTAACTGCAGCACTGCGCCATAAAAGTCTTCATGTAACAGGGTGATCTCTTGCGGGAATTTTGCTTTAAGATGTTCTATAGCAAAATCGTCGCGGTCAACCAGTACAGAATCTTTATAATTCAGTGTCACATCCAAAATTGACTTAGCATGTCCACCGTAGCCAGCCGTGAGATCTAAATATTTCTCGCCCGGCTGAGGGGCCAAATTCGCTAAAACTTCCGGTAGTAACACAGGTATATGTAGTTTCTCCATACCTATATTATACACTGTTTGAGACCGTTCAACTAGAAACTTGGCGTTTTTGTTTCTGTTTGATTTTTGTTTGATTCACAATTAATCTACCACGATTTTTGACTTACGCTAGGCAAATCATAGAATCGCAGCCGTTGAGAGACTTATTGTGTTTTGGTCATGCGACCATAGAGTTTTATTGGGAGGTGTGTTAAAATAATGTGCACACGATTTTGGTTACGCATCTCGCTTTACTAGTTAATGCGCGCCCAGCTCCTAGATGGTCGGCCTCAAACTTTTTTAATGTGCATTTTTGTTTGTGGTTTTTGTAATTATTTCCACTGATTTAAGTTTAGTATATTTTTTTACAAAATGCAAGAGCTTTTTTAAAGATTTTTATGTTTTTTTGTTTTGCACAAAATGTGGAAAACTCCCCTGTAAAAACCCGAACACTTCCCTCTTGTGTTTTTTTGTTATTATGTTGTAAATACCGAACATATCTTGGTATGAACCTTTAAAATAAGTTTACTTAGGTGAAAATCTGAAAAAATAATTTGATGGAAGCCTTCCGGTATTTCAGTACCGGCTTTCCATCACTATTTTTTCAGATTTTCAGCCTAGATATAGTAAACTTATTTCAAAGATTCATCCTAACAATACCTCCCGTATGTGTTATAATTGAGTAATATATAAGAGAGGAAAATTATGGAAAATACTGGTGAACCGTTCGATGTCTTTCTCTGGGCGAATGAGATTGATGAAGTAAAAAATAATGTATCGGCAGAGCTTTTCTTATTTAACAAGAACTACACGCCGTATAAGATTCGCTATTCTGATAAACTGACTGGTGCAGTGAAGGCAATGTTTATGCAGGAGGCGATTTCGTACATTATTACGGAAGCTGATAAAGGTTTGGAATGTCGCGAATACGAAAAAGCGGACGGCGAGGAGAAGGTTATTTATCGCACTTCCCTTTCTAAGGTTGGTAGGGCCGAGACTTTGATTCATTTGATTGAACATGAATATAAGGACATTGATTACTTCTCCGAGAATGAATATGATTTCAAAAAGGTGAAGGGTATCATTGCGAAGTTTACTTACCCTGGTGGTGATGATGGTGTGAAGACATTTTACATCGCAAAGCTTTTGCCGGCGTCTTCAGCTCTCAAGGGTGCTACGAGCTGGGAGATTAACGGCGAGTCGTTTGAGCCATTTTCGGCGGAGATTGCGCTCAAGATGCCGGATGATAACCAGGTGGCGATCGTGGATGACACAATCGTAGTGTTTAACCAGGCAAAATTCGAGAATTTATTCCAGTATGATTATAAATCGCAGGTGATTGCAGAGGCAAAGGCGAAAGAACTCACTGAGAAGTACAAGTTGTCGTTTGCGGAAGGTTTGACACTAGATGGACTGCTCGCGGACAAGAAACCAATTCTTAAAAAAGTACAGGCGATGGATATCGCGGAAGAAATGCCGCAAAATAAACTTCTTGAATATGCAGACGAGATGCAGCTGGAGCTGATGACCGATGACGATGGCTCAATTATTATTATGGACGATAAAGACTTAACGATGTTCGTAAATCTTCTTAATGAAGATTACTATGTGTCACCAGTAAATGGTCGGCGCTATGAGATTAAGTCAAAAAAATTGCTCGGTGAGCCAGATGGCGAACCACCACGTGGTTAAATTATAGTTCGGAATACGGCATTTCTACAAAGTCAGATTCGCCGAGAACTTTGAAGGTTTTGTCGAGGTCGACCTTAGCGGCCTCGACGGAATCGTCTGGACTCAAAATGGTTTCGATTTTGGCATAAGCTTGATTTTTGCCGTCGATTTCATCGAGGTGAATAATGACACCGTCACCCATGTCCAAAGTTTGGCGGCGGCGGGAAACTTCTCCAGATTGCTTAAAACCGAGCTGCAAGATAGTATTTACGGCACTAGTATAATCCTCGACTGGAGTTTTTTCGACAATGTCTACGCCAGAATCTTCGATGTGACGGCGCAAAATCATATAATATTTCGGCGATTCGTCTACGGCCTTTAGGTCGGTGCGCATAATGAGGCGAGGTAGGTTCATCCCGTGCTTGAAGCCACGCGGAGTATAGACACGATCGTGCTGCCAATAGATTGGGCCGAATTCAAATTCAATGTCATTAAGTTTTTTTTCGAATTTGTCGCGATCTTTTAGTTTAGCTTTGAGGATGATTTTCTTCATGCCTCAATTATATCACAGATTCTAGCCTCGACAGAGCGAACTCCGTTCCATTCGTTTTCGACTGGTTTAATCAAGAAATCATATTGGACATCACCAAAGAGATTAAACCACCTTTCGGGAGCGAAAAAGGCGATACATTTAATAATCTTGCCGTTTTTGTCTCTGAGGTCGAGTCGAAGGTGTTGGCCTTTGTCGCCCATACGTTTGGAATCTAGAATGAAAGTGTCTTTGAGCCTAAAAATTGGTTCTTCGTTTCCTGCACCAAAAGGCTCAAGAAGTTTTAAATCGTCAAGAAAGTCGAGAGTGAAGTCAGCTAGGTTGCTAGACTCAAGGTCGGTAGTGGTGCTGAAAAATTTATCCTGGTTTTTGAGGTCTAGGCTTTCATAATAAGCGTTGATTTTTTCGCGAAATTGATAGAGATTCTTAGCCTCGATGCGAACACCAGCGGCAGCGGCATGGCCACCGCCGCTTATGATACTGTCTTTCGCGGCGTTCAGGGCTTCAGCGAGGCTAAAATCACCAAAACTGCGGCCGGAGCCTTTCAGGATACCGTTTTCTACCTCAGTTAAGACAAAAGCTGGCTTATGGTAGGTCTCGACCAGGCGGCCGGCCACAATACCAATGATTCCCTCGTGCCATTTGCCAACTTCGATGATGACATTGGAATTTTCTGCGGTACCACTCTTGGTAATTTCTTCGACGGCAGCTTTTTGCTCGGCACGACGAGATTTGTTGAGGTCTTCTAGTTTTTTGGCTAAGGCCGCGGCTTCGGTGTTTGAGCTAGTACGTAGGATGTTGAGGGAGAGTTCGGCAGTTTCGAGGCGACCTGCCGCATTGAGACGTGGGCCAATCTGAAAGCCGATTGACTCTGAAGTGATGGATTTTACGCCGGCGTTTTTCATGATTTCTTTAAGGCCGGGGCGGCGGGTTTTTTCGAGGACCTTGATGCCGTAATACCCCAGAATGCGATTTTCACCAGTTAAGACCATCTGATCACAAATAGTGCCAAGGAGAACAAGATCGAGGAGCCACTTTTCCTGGCCATCTTTGATAAGTCCTGCGTTTTTTAAGGCCTCGGCAAGTTTAAAAGCCACACCTACGCCGGCGAGATCCTTTAGTTTTTCGGGGCCAGTATAATCTTTTCTCTTGGGATTAATGACAGCGATAGCCTCTGGCAAAGTGTCGCCACACTCATGATGGTCTGTGATGATGGTGTCAATTTTTTGTTCATTTAGCTCATCTATGATTTCGTGATTTTTGGAGCCGCAGTCTACCGTGATGACAAGTTTTATTTGGTCTTTTATAGCCTTTTTGATAAGACGGGGGCTCATGCCGTAGCCATCAATAAAGCGGTCCGGAAGCATAATTTCGAGATTATTAGGCTCTACCCCGGCGAGGATAAGCGCATTTTCCATCAGAGTACTGGCTGTGACGCCATCCACATCGTAATCTCCGTAAATGAGAATTTTTTCGTGTTTTTCGATTGCAGTTTTGATTCTTGCAACGGCTTTTTCCATATCGTTCAATACATATGGGTCGGTAAGGTTCTCATATTTGGGATGGATAAAATTGTCGTCGAGGTGGCGTTTTTCGAGGATTTGAGTAAATAATTTGTTCATTTACTGCCCCTGTTAATTGATGGTTTTTGAAGGTTTGCTGCCCTTTTGACTTTTAATAACAATGCTTTGAAGCTCCTTTAAAATTGGGTACTGCTTGTTGGTCTGATAGATCTTGGTGTTACCCTTTTTGGTAACGATGAGGAAATTGCCGGCAGCCATACGCTCTAGTTCCCTTTGAATGTTGCCTGGATCTTCTTTAATAAGCTTGGCGAGGCCGCGCACGTGGGTTTTGAAATCTGGATACTTAGCAAAAACCACGATTATTTTACGGCGAACCCTAGACGAAACAAATAAATCTAACATTTTACCTCGCTTAACTTTTTCCATTATAGCACACATTTGGTATAATATGTAGTATGTTTTACGAGGTGATTCCGGAAGGAAAAGTGGAGGCTTTGACCTATGATTTTAACGGTTCCCTTTTGCCGGGGCAAATCGTGATGGTGCCGGTAGGAAAACGTGTGATACCTGGCATAGTGATGAAAAAAGTTGCACAACCGAATTTTAAAACAAAATCGATTGTGAAAGTTTTGTATTCAAAGCCTTTGCCGCCGCATCTTTTAAAAACGATTCAGTTTTTACACGAATATTATCTAGCAAGCTCAGGGCAGGCGGTGTCGATGATACTCCCCAAAGGAATTGAGAAGAAACGGAGAAAAACCGAACAGATGTTCGGTTTCGATGCTACGTTAAATGCTTGGCCAAATGTTCCGCTTAACCCCCACCAAAAAAAGGCCCTTAAAGGCCTCCAGGAGGCTCCAGGAGCCACGAAACTATTGTTTGGCGTTACTGGTAGTGGTAAGACTAATATATACCTCAAAATGGCTCTAAATGCGTTAAAACAGCATAAATCCACGATACTTTTAGTGCCAGAAATCGCTTTGACTGGGCAGTTGGTGCAAGTATTTAGAGAGACGCTGGGAGACTGTGTTTTTGTAATACATTCTAGGCAGACCGAAGCGGAGCGACATTTAATTTTTAATTCTCTCCTAGAGTCGGATGAGCCTCGAATAGTGATTGGGCCAAGGAGTGCACTGTTTTCGCCACTTTCTAATCTCGGACTGATTATTATCGATGAGGAGCACGAATCTACATATTATCAGGAAAATGCGCCTAGGTACTCAGCAATCAGGGTAGCGAGTTTTATGGCGAAAAGTGGTGGTTTTGATTTGATTCTAGGCTCAGCTACACCAACTGTAACAGATTACTACATTGCAAGGCAAGGTGGAGCGCTGATTGAACTAAAAGAGAAAGCCAAAAGTACGGCAATAGAGCCAGAAATTTCCGTAGTCGATTTTAAAGACAGAGATAGATTTCGGAAAAATCGGTATTTTTCAGATAAATTGCTCGCATCGATACGAGATAATTTAGAAAATGGACGTCAGACGTTGATTTTTCACAATCGAAGGGGCTCTTCTCCGCTCACGATTTGTGAAAACTGCGGCGAAGAGATGGTTTGCCCGAATTGTTATTTGCCACTAACCTTGCATACGGATGGCTATGTGCTAAAGTGTCATACTTGCGGCTTTGAGAAGAGTGTGCCAAAAAATTGTCCAAGGTGTGGCCATCCAGACTTAATCCATAAGGGATTTGGCACAAAACTTCTTGAGGAGGAGCTTAGGCGACTTTTCCCTAAGGCCCGGATAATGAGATTTGATGCCGACAACAAGAAGGGCGAGGGGCTAGAAGATGTCTATGTGGCGGTTAAGAGTGGCGAAGTGGATATTTTGGTGGGGACGCAGGGGTTGGCCAAGGGTCTAGATTTGCCAAAACTAGCAACGGTAGGGGTGGTGGCGGCAGATACGGGGCTATCGCTTCCAGATTTTGCGGCCGAGGAAAAGGTTTTTCAACTTCTGACGCAGGTAATGGGCCGAGTGGGCCGTGGGCACATAGATAAGGCGGAGATGATAATTCAGACTTATCGGCCAGAACATCCGGTGTTAAATCTTGCGCTGAAGAATGATTATTTGGGATTTTTGGAACACACCCTAAAACTAAGGTACCGCGGAGGTTTCCCGCCATATAAATATGTAGCGAAAGTTGACATTACAATGAAGACTGAGGCGTTGGCGCTTAAAAAAATACGCGAATTAGCCCACAATTTAGGGTTGAACAAAAATTTTATCGTGTCGCCACCAATGCCAGCTTTTCACGAACGAACGGTGCGCGGTTTTACATGGGAGATTACGGTGAGGGCGACGTCGAGAAAAGTGCTAGTAGAGAGGCTATCGGGGTTAGATAAAAATCTGCGGGTGGTTATTGACCCGCCAAGTTTGCTGTAAAAAGCCCGCCTGAGCGGGCCTTTAAGGGCTATTCTGTAAGTTTTCTTTGACCAGTTTTAGCGCAGTTTGACCGCGCCACATTTTTGCTTCTTCTTCTAAATCCAAGGTGCCATACTGTACATCATCGAACCGGATTGAATATTCGCACCCCATAGATTCAGCTATGTAATTACGCCTTAGCGAATCACATATAAACTCGGTAACCTCATTTGCCATTTTTGGCATCGCCATCGACGCTTCGTGTTCGGCTTTGTCAAGCCAAATAGCGCGGCAGGCACCGCCAGCTTTTAGGGCAGCTTTGCGAATACACTTAGAACCGTAAAAAGTCCACGCGGACCCGACAATCCAGCTACTGCCCACCCGTACGACTTTGTCTTTTAGGCCGTGTACGAGCAGCATTGGGGCCGGCCGAGATACGAAACGGAGGGGAGCATCGCAGAGAATTGAGCCGGAAAAGGCGATGACCGCTGTTGGTGGCTTCCAAACACTGCTTATACCATATTCCGTCTGTAATGCTGCAATTGCGCCTGACGAGCAGCCAGCTAAGATGATTCTAGGCTGGCGGTATTGACCAATTTTTAGTTCCTTAGCCTTGTCGGACAAAAAATCGATTGCGCGCCCGCAGTCTTGTTGCGCCAAATCTACGCAGCGTCTGAACGCAGGGGAAAGCTCCAAAAGAGAGAACCTGTGGTTTTTATACCAGTCGCGCATGCCTAATCTATAATCTGCGCTTGCCACAATAAATCCTTCCTTGACCAGCATTTCGATAATCTGCATCTGGAGCTCGTCGTCTCTGGCGCCGTTATAGAAGCCTCCGCTGTGTAAAGTCAATACACAGACGTCATATTCTCTTGGCTTTTTAGGATAATAGATATCCATATACGTGTTGTAGCCGTAATGTTTCGTAAAGTTACAGGTGATTTTTTTAGCTAGATTTTCCATGTCCCACCTCCATTAAAAACCTCAAGCTCAAAGCAAAACTTACGTTTTAAAAGTACGTGTTTTTAAAGTGCACGCCCTCTGATGATGGCTATTATATCATCCGCTTCTGCCCCTGTCAATTTCAGTATGAATGACTGGCGGTGGGCTGGCGCATGAGTCTTGTAACTTTTATGCTTTTGTGATATAATTAGAAAATATGGAGATTATTACAACACCGGATCCACGGTTAAGGGAGAAAGCGGAAAAAGTTAGCACTATCGATAAGGAAGTGCTAGATGTGATTGCCGAAATGCGTCGGCTATCTTTGGAATGGGAAAAAGAACACCCATACGAGCTTTCTGCTGCGATGGCGGCACCTCAGATGGGGATTTTGAAACGGATTATTGTTGTTCGTGAAGACATGGAAGACAAAAAAAATGCGACTTTCACGGCATTAATCAATCCGGTAGTGATTAAGGCCGAGGGTAAGATAAAGAAAGACTTTGAGGGGTGCCTCTCCGTACCATCAATCTACGGTATGGTGCCAAGACCGACTAAGGTTCGCATCAAGGCAAAGCTTGAGGATGGCACAGAGGTACGAATCAAGGCGACCGATGAATTAGCTAGAACTTTGCTTCACGAAATCGACCACTTGGACGGAGTTCTATTTATTGACCACATTCGTGACAAAAAAGATGCATTTTACAGAATGAACGATAAGGGCGATTTGGTACCAGTTGATTACGAAAAAGAGATTGCCGGAAATAAGGAACTTTGGGGTGAAGAATAAAGTCATTTTCTTCGGAAATGGCCCTTTGGCTGATTTTGCGCTCTCTGTGATTTCACGTGAGTGCGAGGTGATTTTTCATGCGCGCACGAAGGAAGACCTAGAGGAAGTGAAGCGTTTGAAGCGCGAAGTTCCAGAGGCGCATGGGATTTTGGCGTCGTTTGGGGTGATAATTCGCAGTGACGTATTAGATTTGTTTGAGCCGGAGGGGATTTTGAATATTCACCCTTCCCTGTTGCCGGCTTATCGGGGAGCGTCGCCGATTGAGTCGGCAATTTTGGCTGGCGACACGGATTTTTCGGTGTCGGTGATGAAATTGGTGCGGGCGATGGATGCGGGGCCGATTTATTATCAGACAACGGTCTCTGGACTACCGATCGACAAAGGCGAGATTTATAAAGCTTTAGCCGAAACAGGGGCGGAATGGATTGTTTCACATCTTGCGGACTTGCCGGAGCCGAGGCCTCAGGATAACTCCCTGGCGACTTTTTGCGGAAAAATGGATAAATCGATGTCGTTTCTTACCCCGGAGACAGATACAGCCGAGCAGACTTTTCGCAAAATTGTGGCATTTCAAGGGTTTCCAAAACCAAAATATACGTTCTATGGCCTTTCTTGCATCATTTTAGAGGCACATATACTAAAATCGGGTGAAACGGCTCTTCTTGAGATTGAGTGCGCTGACGGACGTTCTGTGGCGGTTGATAGATTGCAGCCAGAGGGCCGCAAAGCGATGGACGCCAAAAGTTTTCTTAACGGATACGCTAAATAAGTTTTTCTCTGTTGGCACGAATCTCAGACTTCATGTCTTCTATGGTGCGCGCGACGATTTCTCGGTAATCTGGGCGATTTTTGCCAAGCCATTTAGCAGCCTCGGCTGGATCGTTAATCATATCAAATTCATTAAGTTGAGTCTCCGTAAGGCCCTTGCTAATACGCTCGCCAATACGAACCTCGAGTTCTTCTTTGATATAGTTTAGAAAGTCCCTCTTCCTGTCTTCCGGCATAGAAGAAAGGCCCATTTCTTGTAGAAAATTTTCGTCAAAATGCATATGCTTTTATTATAGCACAAAGTTTTATTATAATGTGCGTTTTTTGGATTCGCGAGTGAAGAATTTGAGGCGGTCGCCAATTTGAAGATCGATTTTTGATGCAGTTTTGAGCGCAAGACCACCAGTTTCGCCGGAAACAAGCTCTTTTACGTCCATTTTTTCCTTTTGAACACTAGTAACCTCGACCTCGCCGATAATTTTTTTGTCTCTGACGACACGGGCTTTATACTCTGGTTTAACATCACCCTTGAGAACTTCCCCACCGGCAATAATAGAGGTTTTTTCGGTACGAAAAACGCCGAGAACTTTCATTTCGCCAGTGTCGGTCTCGATGATTTCGGCATCGAGGAGATTTTCCATTTCGTGCTTAGCGTCATCGAGAAGCTCGTAGATGACTTTGTAGGTGCGAATTGGTACGTTGTCGCGTGCGGCCATTTTTGAAATATTGATTGGAACGGAGACATTAAAACCGTAAATTACGGTGTTTCCGCCAGCTGCCATGTAGACATCGTTCTCATTGATATCGCCTACGCCAGTACTTACGATATTGAGGGTGATTTCGCCGTGAGTGTCAATCATTTTGAGAGAGTCTACGACAGAGGTGACCGAACCGAGCACGTCACCCTTTACGATAACATTGAAGACTTTGGAGTTATCAGCCACATTCATCATGCGAAGAAGGTCTGTACTGGTTACATTAGCGCTAGCAGACTCGTCTGCGGCAGCCTGAGCATTGAGAAGAGCCATCTTACGAGCGTTTTTTTCGTCGGAAACTTCAACGAAGCGATCGCCGAAATTCGGAAGCTCTTTGAAGCCGGTAATCGTAACTGGTGTAGATGGGGTGGCTTTGCCCTTCGGCTTGCCCTGCCAATCGAGCATAGTGCGAACTTTTCCGTAAGTGGAGCCAGCCACAATAAAATCGCCTGTTTTTAGTTCTCCACCGGTGACGAGGAGATTCACAACAGAACCCTTGCCCGTTTCCATATGAGACTCGATAACGAGACCTTCAGCTGGAATATCGATGTCAGCTTTTAGTTCTTCAATATCGGCAGTAAGGAGAATCATGTCTAGGAGCTGGTCGAGGTTCTGGTTCATTTTCGCAGAGATTGGTACCATAGTGATGTCGCCACCCCACTCTTCCGGCTGGAGACCATGGTTAGAAAGGTCGGCCTTGGTACGATCAATGTCAGCACCTTCGCGGTCGATTTTATTGATAGCGACGATAATTTTGGCGTTGGCGGATTTGGCGAAATTAATCGCCTCGACAGTCTGAGGCTTCACTCCATCATCGGCAGCTACAACGATTACCACGATGTCGGTAAGCATAGCGCCGTGCTGGCGAATAGCGGCAAAAGCCTCGTGGCCAGGAGTATCAAGGAACGTAATTAAACGACCATCGTGATTTAATTGATAAGCGGAAATATGTTGTGTGATGCCGCCAGCTTCACCTTCGACGGTCTTTTTATTAAGGAGAGTATCAAGAAGGGTGGTTTTACCATGATCAACGTGCCCCATTACTGCAACCACTGGCGGACGAACAACCGCTTTATCGGAAAGCTCGTGACGAATATTACTAGTTTTAGTGGCGGTATTCTTTTTTTCGAGTTTGACTTTTTTAATACCGAGCTCTTCAATGATAATCTGCGCGGTTTCATAGTCAAGCCGCTGATTAATAGTGGCCACGATTCCATTTTTAAACAGGGTGCCGATAAGTTCGGTAACAGAAAGGCCTAGAGCCTTAGATAGCTCATCTACAGTAATAGAACCAGCAATTTGTATAGTTTTTTCTTCCACGAAATGCCCCTTTCTGCACTAAAAAAGTGATAAACTTATTTAATTTTACCACAAAATGAAAAAATATGCTATAATAGATACATTCCCCTGTAGCTCAATGGTGGAGCAAGAAGCTGTTAACTTCGAGGTTGCCAGTTCGAGTCTGGCCGGGGGAGCCATAAGCATCTGATGATGCTTTTTTGTTGTCCAGACTCGCTCTTCGCTTCGCTACGAGTCGAGTCTGGCCGGGGGAGCCATTTTTTTGACAAAAAACTCCAAAAAAGCAGACTCGGTCTCGGGCTGACGCCCTCGATGCGAGTCTGGCCGGGGGAGCCAAGTTGTATATTTAGATTCATTAACAAGGCTCGCAAATGGTGCTAACAGAGATGGAAGCACCGTTTTTTTGTTGTTGGATTCTGAGGTTAGAAAGTAGGAGCCTCAAGAAACGGTTCTTTTGCTCCACTTTCAAACTACTATTTATTTGGAAAGAATATCAGCTCAAGAACTCTACTTTACACGCAAAACCCGCAAAACCGCAAAGTTTTTATTTCATATCATTTGGCAAAGGAAGTATTTCATAGTTGCCGACATACCATCTTTTCCATTTCCTGATAGGTGGGTAATTTAACCCTGTGGCGGTATTGCCAATTTGATAATTTATCACTACATTCTCACCCTTACGGTCTCCATCTATACGCAGCACCTCTCCTTCTATCATTTGAGTGTTCGTTCTCCCTAATTTATCAAAATCAATTGTTCTAGCATCGCTTTCCAAATGCTCTATAAGTTGCACCTTGTCGCCAACTTGCAACCCAAGTTCTTCCGCCATCTCGTTTGGTGAACAGAGAACGCTTTCGGGCTCTTCTTTTGTGCGACTAATATGATATTCAACTCCGTTCTCATCTTTAAAGAAGACATAGTGATTTATCGCTCCAGTATCTTCATCTCTGACTGGCTTCAGGGTCATTTCTGAAATACCCCTGCAGATACGCCATTTTTCGCCAGGATTTTTAGGGTCTCCATTTTCATATAGGTAGACGCTTTTCCCAACGTACATATTGAACGCCAAAAAACCAGAGGTATGTTTGACGGATTCTCTTTTGTCGTTGAGCCTATCGATTTCTACTCCCAACCCTTGTTTTAGCCCTAGAATATGGACAAAATCTCTATCTAGTTTTATCTCTCTTTGGTCATTTACATATACTTTTTCGTATCGATGTGGGTCTGATGTAAAATAATCATCGTAATGCCGCATTATATAGTCATAGGCAAATTTGTCAGCGTATGCTTCATCTGGTTGGTCTCGATAATACTGGTGCCTCGCATATAGATATTCGTCGTAATTTTCAATACCCATAGCCCTCAATCGTCGCTCTGACTTTCGCCATTCTTCACTGTGTCTATGCAAAAATCTGAAACTACCATCTGGAGACTGCAATTCGTATTCCTCACGGTTTGCCCAATTAATTTTTGAAGCCCTATATAGGGCTTCTGCACCACGAGAATTGCCATCGACCAAATCATATTGTGGTCTCAAAAAGTTTTCTATAAAGTCATATGCGTGTCCAAACTCGTGCAAAAGTATTTCATCGGCAATTAGATTTTTGTTTTTGATGCATTTTTTCCAATCTACACCAATGGTAAATGCCAATCTTTTCGTAAAGTATTTTCTACCCAATCTATCATCGTTTCTCGGCAATTGTCTTTCGAGTTCCCGTGTTTTGTCTACAACATAATCTCCTCTATGAGAAAACCGAAAGGAGATTTCTGGCAAATAAGTTCCATTTTCGCCAGAATAACTTGCGTGCCCAAAACTAGCATTATCATCGTTCCTGGCTCTATCACATAGTTTAACAATCCTCAATTGCGGATATTCTTCCATCAACGACTCGTATAATTGAATTGTGTGAGCATCACCTATCCCTTCGAGCATTTCTAGGTTTTCGAAAAAACGATCTTTGATATAATTACGAGTGTTTTCTGAAGTATAGTTACCGAAACTCTTAGTCGCTTCGCCACTGGCATCTTTCCTAGCCATATTAGCCACGATAGACCAATCTAGCGAGGAGGATTCATTAGATAGTGGCGGAGTATCTTCTTGTTTACTCAACAGCCGCTCAGACATTACTACCAATCCCTAAATCCAAGTTCTTCTGGTGTTTTTTCTCCAGGCTTCACCGTGGGGTTCTTAACCTCGTTTTCGGGAGTCTTTGCAATTGGAGTCTTAACTTTAGATGGTTTTTCCATATCATAACCCCTATATTCTTCGGCGGTATCTCCGATATGTAGAATGCCATCATTCCCGAGATAAGCACCATTAAGTTTTCCATCTCCTATGGCTTCATTCATTCTATGGATAATTTTCATAGAAGTATCGCCCTCAAGGCCTTTATCACCAAGCAACTTATGCATATTATTTCCTAAACGCCAGAGGTATGCCTGCGTGCGTTCATCCATAGTGCTCATATTGTCTTTATAAGTATCACCAGTTTGTATGCCATCCTGTGCAGCAGTATCTAAGTCCTCTAGTGATTTTTTGTCATCACCGCCTTCTTCATCATATCCTCTATATTCATCGGCTAGTTCGCCAGTATATAGAAAGCCTTCCTTGTTTAGATATGCACCGTTCAAACCACCATTATAAATGTTTTGGTTCAGGGCATCTGTGGCCGCCTGGATAAGTTTTTCGTCTTCGCCTTTTGCTATAAACTCACCAAGTAAATGGTCAAAATTACTCACGGTGTCAAATACATATTGTTTTGTTCGTTCATCCATAGAATTCAAATTTTCTTGGTATCGTGCATTACCCTCTGGAGTTTTTACGGCTTCTTTCCAATCGCCAGATGTAGGTTTCACCTCTTCTCCTATGTTGGCCCATTTATCGTAAGCCTCATTGGTTTGCTCACCCCCACCGCCCATCTTTTCACTATTCATAATGTTTTCTCCTTTGCGGGAAGCCCGCACCTAAAATTTAATATTTACGGGTTTTTGTCCTAAAACTAAGCGGAACACCCGCTATGGGTGTTCCATCACTCATTTTCTGCAGTAAGCGATTGAGCCAACTGGAGCGGGTGCTCCGCTCTGGGTTCAATTCTTTGCTCCACCTCGTTAGGGGTGAACTTACTACAAATTTGAATGATGGAACAGTTTAATTATACCATAAAAATAGTCGACTTTTTAGCCGTAAAGATAATAATTATGCTTAAATTTGCATTTTTTAGTGATGTTTGATATAATGTAAGTATATTCGACAACTAGTCGTTCTCCCAATCGAAAGGTTGGGAGGTATTTTTTTACTTGATCAGTTTCTTAAAGCCCGCCTGAATCTTCTTAAAATCACCAGTGGAAAGTTTCCCCATACGACCTTCAGAAAATTTCGTAACTGCACCGCCTTTGTGCAGTTTATTCTTTACCACCATCCACTCTGAAAAATCATTTCCATCATTATTCCTTATTCTATCATACTTCCACTCTTTTTCCAAAAGAGGTGGTGGAGAGAAAACGGCATCAGCCGAGGCATTGAACTTGACATTATTAACGAGTTTCCTCATCCGTATTATATTGGATGAGCCATACTTAGGAGCATCGGTTGGTAATGCGTCAGTAAGGGGGAGCCATTTTTTTGACAAAAAAACTTCAAAAAAGCAGACTCGGTCTCGGACTGACGCCCTCGATGCGAGTCTGGCCGAGTTTTTTGATAACCTTATGCGTTTTTCTGTTAACCTTCGGTAGCTACCAGATAAAAAGAACCCCAGTATCCATGGGGCTCTAGTGGCGGGGTGAATTATTGTTTGCTATCGATTATAATGTGTTTCTTTAAAAAATTTTTCATAAGAATCGCGACATTTGCTTCTTGATTTGTTAAATTCCCGAATATCAGCATAGGATGCTTGTCTAATCCATGACATTCGCCCAATCATGTCAAAATCCCAATTCTTAGGATTATCGCCATAGTAAAACATATTCTGAAAGAGATTAATGATATCGTCTGCGCTAATTTCGATTTCGTCATATTTCTTATATTTTTTTGACTCCTCGATAAGTTGTTTACCATAGGTGCTCTTGAAAAAATCTTTTATGTGAGATTCAAGCTGTTCTTTGCTCCAATAATACTGCATGTAATTATCGTACATTTCTATGGTCATTGGAATGTATCTATACAGGCGAAGTATGAGAATCATTAGCGCCATATTAGCCTCAGTCTCATCTTGCCCCTCTACCATACGGTAACCGAAATCTTTTTTCTCCATGTCTACCGCCCCTCTCCTAAAATACTCCCGCCCATAGGTACATTATAGCATAGACTAATCCGTCTCTACAACTCCTTTATTTCAATTTCACTGCTGTGCCATAGGCGAGCATTTCGGAGGCGCTAGCCATGATGGCGGACGAGCCATAGCGTACACCAACAACAGCATCTGCCCCAAGCTTTTCGGCGTTCTCAATCATGCGCGCCATAGCTTCTTTTCTGGATTTTTCCATCATATCGGTGTAACCCTTAACTTCGCCGCCGACAATGTTACGGAGCCCTGCCGCAAAATCGCTACCGATGTGCTTCGACATGACAATGTCGCCCTCAACGATACCGAGGACTTCTTTGATAGTTTTTCCGGCAATGTTTTCCGTGGTTGTAATAATCATAGTGAATCTCCTTTTTGACATTATAGCACGTCTTGCATTTTAAGAAAAATGCGTTATAATATAGATATCTTTAATTGAGCGTGGTATGCATTGTTTAAAGAGGTACTTTTATTTGTAACATTTTGTTATTTTTTCGTTTAAGGAGGGTGTGAAATGAAAATTAAGCTCGTTGAAAAAGTCACTGAACTGTTCCGTAGTTTTTCGGATAGTTTGTCTGCTTTTATTCTGTTAATCTTTTTAGCTGGAGTTGTGGTAACTTATTTTATGATGGCGACTATTGTAGTTGCAATTAGCACGTTCTTCAAATTTAGCCGAAAAGATTATTTATAGTAGTTTAGATAAAACAAAATGTCATTTTAAGCGGAGCTTTGGCTCCGCTTTTTCGTGTTTATTGAAATAGCATCTTAAAGAGGCCTAGCGAGACGGCCAGCATAATGAATCCCGCCACCAAGATGCCGGCGATGATAGAGAGGATGGTCTTTTTGAAGTCGAGATTTAGAATGCTAGCGGCGAGTGTGCCGGTCCAGGCGCCGGTGCCAGGAATTGGGATGGCTACGAATAAGAATAGCGCAAAATAGACGCCAGATTTGGCTTTTTTGAGCAGTTTTTCGCCGGCTTTTTCTCCTTTTTTGAGACAAAAATTACAGAAATTTTTGAATGGCTGCCATTTGACTTTGCTTCCCCATTCTAGGACTTTACGCGCAAAAAGATAAATGATTGGAACAGGGAGAATATTGCCTATGATGGCAACGATAAGAACGAGCCACTCTGGCAGACCAAGATCCATACCAATAGCGACCGGAATAGCGCCACGAAGCTCTATTAATGGCACCATTGAGATAACTAGAATTATAAGAATTTTCCAAAGCATAACATCATTATAACATGATATAATAGCGTCATGATAATTTCAGTAATTGTGCCGGTTTTTAATGCAGAACACTACTTGGCGAGGTGCGTAGAATCAATCCTTACAGCTTTAGAAGGCATTGATGGCGAAGTCCTACTGATAGACAATGGCTCCAACGATGAATCATTAAAAATTGCAAAAAGATACGCTCTGAAACACCCGGGAGTGGTTTCTGTACTGCACTGCGATACGTCTGGAGCGGCAGCGGTGAGAAATTTTGGCATCTTAAAAGCGCATGGAGAATATATTTGGTTTATTGATGCAGACGATGAAGTCACAAAAGATAGCGTTTCCCTCTTGATTGATACAGCCCAGAGAAACAAAGCTGACTTAGTAATGATGGGAGCAAAAAGAATCTATGCGGATGGACACGAAAACTATTTATCAGCCATTGATGCGGCATCACCAGATTGCAAGAGTCGTTTTGTGAGATATGGCGCTGGTCCATGGCAATTTTTAATTCAACGAAAATGGTGGATTACAAATAAATTTTCTTTTCGCGAAGGAATAATTCACGAAGACATGGAGATGATTTCGAGTTTAATTCTCTATACGGATGAATTTGCTAGCGTGGATAAACCACTCTATATCTATTATCAAAACGACGATTCGGTATTGCATAAGAAAAAATGGGATGGACACGCGTTCGATATTTTCCCAGCACTAGAAGGGCTTTATAAAAGATTCCAGGAGGCTGATGCGGAAGAAAGATACCACGACGAGCTAGAGTGGTTCTTCATTTGGAACCTTTTGATTGATTCGGCGAAGGATTTTGCGAGATTTCCTGAAGGAAAGCCGGGATTTTCGCGTGCAAGAAAAATGTTGAACGATTATTTCCCTAGCTGGCGCAAAAATCGCTTTCTAAAACAAAAGCCGCTTAAATTGCGGCTTTTAGTGAGAAAAAACTATTTTACTTTTTAGATTTTTCTTCTTTTTCGAGCTTTTTAAAGGCAACTTTACCGACTAGCGTTTTTGGGAGTTCATCACGGAATTCATAGGCTGCCGGGAGCGCATAAATTGGGACATTGCGCTCTAAAAGTTCTCGAATTTCCTTTTCGATGCGCTTGCCTGGTTTGTAACCTGGTTTCAAAACAATGAAAGCTTTTGGCACTTGGCCTTTATATGGATGATCAATACCAATAACAATCGAGGTAAGCACCGCTTCATGAGAGTTGATGACAGACTCAAGATGGGTTGGGTAAATGTTGTAGCCAGACGAGATAATCATGCGTTTCAAGCGCTGAGCGAAATAGAGACAGCCGTCATCGCCAAGATAACCCAAATCACCGGTGTGAAGCCAGACGCGGCCATCATCATGGACGCGAAGAGTCTGTGCGGTTTCGGCAGCGTCATTTAAATACCCCATCATTGTGAGCGGACCAGAGAGGCAAATTTCGCCCTCTTCTCCCACTGGAAGCTCAGAGAAGGTATTGTTTTTGACGATTTTAAAGTACATGTCCGGGAATGGTACGCCGATGATGCCATCGCTAAATGAATTTTCCGGTGAAAGACAGACCGCACCAGAGCCTTCAGTAAGGCCGTAACCTACGCGGATTTTGGCGCTAGAACCATGGGATTCTAGATAGTTATTGACTTTGTCGCGAAGAGTCTGATTGAGTGCATCGCCACCACAGATTACCGCGGTAACAGATTTGAGATCATCTGGCTTTAATTTCGTGTTGATAAGTGCTTCAAACAAGGTCGGCACACCGACAATGAAGTTTGGAGCATTTTTCTTAATGATATCTGCGAATTGCTTGTGTGAGAAAGCCGGAATCAAGATACACCCCATGCCCTTAATGAGTGGTGTATGAATACAGACACCCAAGCCAAAACAGTGGAAGAGTGGCAAGATGGAGAGCACCGTAGAACCCGGAACACATTGACGAATCATGGCGCAGTCGCAGATTGACTCAGCGTTAATATTTAGATTTGAGAGCATGACTGCCTTTGGTGCACCAGTGGTGCCACCAGAATACATGATGACAGCTAAATCTTCGCCGCTACGCTCTTCGTGATAATTGCCCTGATAGAAATAAGAGTTAGCAATAAAATCTTCCCAAAGCACGACACGGCTGTCGTTAGCCGGAAGTTTAACTTTCTTAATATGAAGCGTGTTATAAAGCTTCTTCTTGAGAAAGCCGAGACCATCGGAAGGTCGCACGACAATAATGCGCTCCAACTGTGCGGTATCACGCAAGCGGTAAATTTTATCAAAAACTGCATCGATGACGAGCACATATTTTGAATCTGCTACCTTAATGTAATATTCAAGCTCCTTCTCGGATGATAAAGGATGGACCATATTACATACGGCGCCGACCATATTAACTGCATAAACCATCGTAATTCCCTCTGGAGTATTTGGCATGCAGATGGTAACCTTGTCGCCTTCTTTGACGCCATAATTCTTGAGGGCCTTAGCGGCCTTTTCGATTTTCTTGATAAAGTTCTTATATGTAACTTTGTGACCATAGTATGTGTAGGCTACATTATCTGGCCATTTTTCAGCAGATTGCATCACCATATCTACGATGGAACAATCTGGATATTCGATATTCGCAGGAACACCTTCTTCTTCATAGAATTTAAGCCACGGGCGTGCCTTTGAATCTTTTTTGCTATTTTTCACGGAAATCTCCTTACACTCTAATTATATCATTTTATAAGATTTTAAGCTAGTTATGCTAGCACTTCTGGGTGATACATCTGGATCCAGGTCATAAACTTAATGCCCCAGTTAGAGTGGCGGTGCCATTCGTCGCTACTGAGCATCTTTTTAAGGATTGCGCCAGCCCTGGCCTTAGCCTCGTCGCCTTGTCTGTCCCACCAATCTGCATAGTTCATATGTTGTTCCCTAATATCGAAACCTACATTATGGTCCGATTCTGTGATGAAACTTGCGAAATCGCCTAAATCTTTGGCTTGATCTAAAATTTCATTTTTGAAATTGCTGTTTTCCGGTGTGACATTTGGTGCTGCACTGGTGGCGTTATCAGAAGTAGTGCCCTCAGTGGTATTCGTATTCGGTGTAATGTTTTCGGCATTACGTGGACCACCGAGGCCGGTTCGAGCACTAGATAAGATATTGGCACCCATGCCTACCGCAGTAGAAATTACATCAATGTCAGCTGCCGCTCTTGGGACTTCACTAGCGACAGTTTTCACAAATTCATAGACTGCTGGATGCTCAACTGGCGTCGATACAGCCTCTTGGATCATACCACTAAAGGTGTTCTTGCCAACATCCGTGGCAAATGGAATGATGTGTTGGACGCCATCTGTAGTACCGTTATCCATAGCGATTTCAAAGTATTTGTAAAGCTTTTCGCCATTATCACCGACCGCCTTGATGGTTTCGCCAGCCGTGGTTGTGAATACTCCGTTTTCACCCCAGGTAAGTTGCCCGGCTTCGTTTACCGTGGAAGTTAGCTCAAATTTTGTGTTGCCGATAGTGAGATAACCCTTGATCTTTCCAGCAGCGGCAAGTTCGTCATAATTAAATGTCTGATTCCCCATAGTGGAGACACCTTTCATGTCTGAAATCATTTGGCCATCCCTGAGATAAGCTCTTAACTCATTACCGTCTGCGGCTTTAGTGCCATTATTCATCCAGCCGTCGTATTTAACGCGGAGGCGATTCGCGAGTGTTTTAGGGTCAACATCTTTGACTGAATTGGCGTAGCTTGGACTCTCCGTATACCCTTCACTGATAGTAGTTCTAGTGTAACCGCCGGTTTTTTCTAGCTGCTCAATTTCAACTTCTTGATCACTACGGAGACGGATTGGCTCACCGATGGCTTCGGTCTTGTAAACTGGACCACGGTTAATAGCGCCAGCAAGCAAGGTTTCACTAGCGCCATCTTCATTTGTTGTCTTAATGAGGCCGGCTTTTTCAAATATACCGATTTTATTTGGATTAATAAGTGCAGTGATTTCTTGTGTAGTAACAAAGGCGGTAGCACCAATCGCAAATGTCTTACCTGCTTTAGTGATAGCTGCGAAGGCGCGCTTTTTGTTGAAATCCTTGTCTTTTTCATCTACGTTTTTGCTAATCTCTTCAAGCACGTTCTTGTTCATTTCGTCCAGCAGAGCAAGATCTTCTTTCGGAAGGGCCTTCTTGGCCTTAATGAGGGCGATATCTAGGTTTAGACGTTCCTTACCACGATTGTCCGCCGAAGAATAGGCAATGAGATCCTTAGATTTTTCATCTGAGAAGTCAATACGCACGCGAGCTTCTGCAATAGCACTTAGAATCGCCGTTCTGCGGTCCTTGTCATCCTCAACGCTCATGGCGTCTTCTAGATTCTTAGTAAGCTCACTGGCTGGACGGAGATCGTAGATAGTGCCAGCGATTTTTGCTTCATATTTGCCGGTCTTGCCGTCGTTTTCGTAGTCCATGCCATTCGCGAGGTCGCGAAGCATACGAACGCGATCTTCCGTGATGCGATTCCTTTCCTTGAGACCCGCCATGATGCTGGATGCAGCCAAACCACCCGCAGCGCCAGCCACGGCTCTTGCACCGGTTTGAGTAAGTGCGGCTGCGATGCTGACTGCGCCGGCTATAATCTCTGGTGGAACAAATTGGCCAACAGCGTTATTCTCAATAGCATTGATGATCTTATCGATTCCTTCACGATGGGCCTCGGTGCGAATACCGTCACGGACTTCGGCATTGTAGACCTTGAAGCCTTCCATGATTTTGTCCATGGAAATATGTTGCAAAGCATACTGGCGAGCCTGTTTAGCCACATCAAGATAGTTGTTTACCTCAAAATTAGAGCCTGGGCGACCATTATCATGAGCCTCAGCTTGGAGACGCTTGGCTTCGTTTTCTAGTTCGCGCCTTAAATCTTCCTCTTTGGCATCTTCCGGGGCAGAGGCATATTTTTCGATGAGCTTTCTTACGGCCGCAGTAGTCTCTGGATCGGCCTCTTGACGTTTTTCACCAACTTTATCATGAATGTAGTCATCTTCTTTTTCGATAACACTATTTACGAAGCGACCAATAGCGCCTTCTTTGCGACTCTCGAGGATTTCATAGACATTCCCGGCTTTATCTTTGTCGAGATAATTTTTCTCATACTGTTTCTGATAGTATTTCTTAAAAAGAGTGCCTTTCCAGAGTTTCTTGATAAAACCACCCTCCGAGACTTCTTTGTTGAGCTCGGCCTCGGCGAGATCCGATGCCAACTCTTTGGCGTCGTGAGACATGTTGGCATTGATAGCAACGAGTGGTTTTTTATCGGCCAGTAAAGAGTTTTCTATGTCTTCAATTTCTTTTCTTATGTCTTTGATTTGATCGTTTAGGCTATTAAAATCTTCGCGAACTTTTTCAGGAGTATCTTCTATAACTGGGACGATTTCTGCTTTTTTGACACTGTCATCTTTTTGTTCGATCATTTTAATGTTTTGTTGCTCAATTCTATCGTTGTCCGGGGATTGCTCAATAACCTTCCTAGCTTCAATTTCGCCGATTGGCTCATCCACTGGCTCATCCACAATATCATCCCTGCGTACGACAAGCTCAGTATTGAATTTTACCGGCTTTCCGTCTTTTATTACCTCAAAATCGTCACTGGTGATTGCGATTTCTTTTTTAGGTTCGGTTTTTTCTCTTTCAGCATTGATGGCATCGGTCATCATTTTAACCATCTCGCTCTGCGCATTTCCGCTTTCGGAGAGAGTATCCCATGCTGTTTTTTGGGTATTCTCGCTTCGATTGTTTTTTTCACCGCCTTCGTTCATTTTATTCTCCAGTACCTAGGTAAAAATTGCGGAATCTGAGCATAGTGTCGAGCGCAACTTCAGTGAGGTTCACGCCAGAATTTTGCATAAATTCGGTCATTTTCTCATTCGTAAAATCTGGGGCATTGACTTTTTCCGCGAGTTCGGCGGCCTTTTCTTCGCTGAGTTGCATGATGGCGGCTTTATTAATCTGGTCCATTAGACGTTTTTTCATGTCCTCCTTAAGCTCTGCTTTTATATCTGGCTCAATTTCAGTAATTCCCCTTTCATTTAGGAGGCTTTCAATAAAATCGTCGACACTTTGCATTTGGTATGACCTTTCTTTTATGCGCTTTTTTACATTATAGCGCTAAAGTTTAAAAATGGCAACAAAAATAGCCCTTTTACGGGCTATTTTTTCTAAGGATTCACTCTTTATTTTGAAGTTGAAAGAGAAATTTTGCGTCCCTCTTTGTCAATATCGAGAACTTTGAAAGTTTTACGCTCATTTAGAGTAAATACTTTCTCTGGGTCGACATCAGAGCCTTCACCAAGTTCAGAAACATGAACTAAGGCTTCGACTGCTGGGCTGATTTGTACGAAAGCGCCAAACGGAGTGATGCGAGTGACTGTTCCCTCTACCTTGTCGCCTTTTTTAAGATTTTCTACCTCATGGAGCCACGGATCTTCCACTAGTTGCTTCATCGAAAGCGAAAGGCGCTCTTTGTCGATGGCGATGATCTTGGCGTCAATAGTGTCACCGACCTTGACGTAGTCGGAAGGATTGTTAACGCGTTCCCATGAAATCTCGGAGATATGCACGAGACCTTCGATACCGTCAACATTGACGAATACACCGAAGTCCACTACACCAGTCACTACGCCCTTGACGATGTCGCCAACTTTAAGTTCAGCAAAACGCTCAGCGAGGCCATCTTTGATAGCTTCTTTTTCAGAAAAGATAAGCTTATTTTCCTTCTTGATGGCATCAAGAATGCGGACCTTAATGTTTTTGCCAACGAGCGAGTTAAGACGCTGAAGAATTTCGTCTTTGTCGGCGCTACCTACGCGTGGGTAGTGTTCTGCAGAAAGCTGAGAAACTGGTAGGAAGCCTCGGATGCCTTCATATTCAACGAGAAGACCACCACGATTAGCGTCAAACGGAGTAACCTCAACAATTTCGCCGCTTTCGAGCTTGGCCTGGATTTCGTCCCAGCCTTTGTCCTTAACGGCTTTTCTGAGTGATAATAGCACGTAGCCATCATCCATTTCGGCTTCGATAACTGAGGCCGACACCTCGTCACCGACATTGAGATTGCGAGCAAAAGATGCTTCGCGGCGTGGTACCAATCCGACGCCCTGAGCTCCGAGATCAATTAAGATTTCGTGCTTTTTTACAGAGATAACCGTACCCTTTACGGTGTCACCTGCAATTACTTTTTTGGATGACTCATCTTTTAGGAGCTCATCCATAGTGATTTTTTTGGCATTTGCCATGTATTATATTTTCCTTCCTTTTCGGCATCCTTAAGGACGCGCGAAAAACTCCTTTAATTATAGCAAATTTTCATGATATAATCAAGGTGTATCTTTAGGAGTTATAGTGGATAAGCATATATGTGTTTATTGAACAAAAAAATTGTTCAATATTTTATCCTTGAATGTTACACTATGAATGATCAATTATTAAATACGTTGCAATCAGACTTTCCGGATTTCATTTTTGAACGTGGGGACAGGTTTATGTTTAGGCCACCAAACAAGATCTTTATAGGCCCAACAGAGCCCCACGATTCCCTGCTTATGATGCATGAACTTGGCCATGCATTATGTCATCATCGCGATTTTGGAACGGACGCTATTCGTTTAAAAATGGAACGCGAAGCTTGGGAATGTGCAAAAAAAATTTGTTCAGCATATGACATATATTACGACGAAGATGTTGTGGAGCGTGAACTCGATACTTACCGCGATTGGCTCGACAAAAAATCGCGTTGTCCGTCTTGCGGACTAACGCGATTCCAGACACCAGATGGAGCATATCATTGTCCCCGGTGTGAAAACTTCTAATCAATTAGGCAGCTTTCTTAGCTGGGCCACGACGAGAAATGCGGCCACCTTTAGCACCAGCGATGCGAGCGAGTGCTGGGTTAGCAGCAAAACCACCAGTGTGACCATTTTGGCCACCTTTTTTGCCAATACGAGCATAAAATTCTTTACCATATTTGGCCTTGTTTGTAGCAGCAGCTTTCATGCCGCCAGCTTTGGTTCCAGACATTGTGAAACTCCGTTCTGCCCACCAACATTAAAATTATGACACCACCTTTTTTATTGAGTGTATGCTTACATTATATCATAGCGCTTTAGTTTTGTCAATATGCTTTTTCTTTATTTTATGTTTTAATATTTTTATTTTTCCCGAACACTTTTTTATGACTTTATGCACAAATTGTGGAAAAAAGGTATTGACATTATGCTTCATGTGATATAAAATTAAATTAACTTGAGTAGATTAAACTGCGAGGCTACTTAAGTGTATGTATGACCTAGAAAACCGCCACTTCAAAATGGCGGTTTTCTCTTTACTTTTTTTACTAAATGGTGTAAAATGTTATTTAGTACTTTAAATATTGGGGTAATAGCTCAGCTGATTAGAGCGCTGCCTTTGCAAGGCAGAGGTCCAGGGTTTGAATCCCTGTTACTCCACCACAATGATGGGGATATAGCTCAGCTGGTTAGAGCGCGTCACTGATAATGACGAGGTCTGTGGTTCAAGTCCACATATCCCCACCACATGGGGTGCTGGATGTCCCCCCATCTCAGCACTCCACCAATAAAATAACACCCAAGCGGTGCTATTTTTTTATTCTAAGCATTCTGGGTCATACCTATGTTCCCCCATTTT
>JAZNJY010000009.1:0-14134 GCA_045578285.1 Candidatus Nanosyncoccus sp.
GTTTTTGGGTTGGACTGGACCTCAAAATCAATATCGGATATTTTGATGTCGTTATTTTCAAGAGCATCAGAGATGATATCTAAATAACGGGAACGAAGTTGTTTGACATAGAAAGAGTTTTTGACGCCGATTTTAATATGGCCGTCAGTGGTGGAAATAAGGGAGGTACCCTGGAACCAAGTAGAGAAATTAGCAGCAGATATTTTTTGTTCTATTTCAGCAAGCGCGTTTTTCCACACGTCGTACATTTGTGACCTCCTTTTAAGGAATATTATAGCACGAAAAATGATGTTTTCCACAGGTTTTTAGATGAAAAATAATGTTTTGTAATATGGAAATTTGCGAACAGAGGTGGGTATTTCCACAAGTAGGAGTTTTCTGATGTAAAGCTGTGGAAAACATCTTGAAAAATGTGGAAAAGTGATGTATACTATAACAAGTATTTGAAATAAATTAAAGATTAAGGAATAATATGCCAAAGAGGACTTATCAGCCACACAAACGCCAACGCAAAGTTGAGCATGGCTTCATGAAAAGGAATGCAACTGCTAATGGTCGCAAAGTGCTAGCTCGTCGTCGTCTTAAAGGACGCGCAAGACTTACAGCATAAAAAATCACCCTCGGGGCCACGGGCGGCCGGCGCTCAACCTCGCGCTGCCGCGCTCCGGAAGTCCCCTTAGGGTGATTTTTTATGCTATAATATATACGTGTTATGTTGAATAAAAAGTTTCGGTTTCACTCTAGAGGTGGAGTGAGGTATGTGTATCAAAAAGGGAAGACGGTTAGAAATTCTAAGGCGTCGTTAGTTTTTGTACCAAACGAAAGGGGCTTTACGCGAGTGGCTGTGGTCGTTTCAAAAAAGGTAGAGAAGACTGCAGTGGGTAGAAACCGTATTCGTCGTCGCGTATATGAGGCTATTCGGAAAAACTTTGAATATTTGCCGAAAAAGACTGACTATATTTTTGTGATTTTTTCTAAAGATGTAATGGTGATGCTGTATTCTGAGCTAGAAAAGACTCTTGGGGAACTAGTCGAAGAGTCTAAGGTGTGTTATAATAAGAAGTAATGAAAAATTGGAGTGTAAAAAAAATCATAATTTGGGGGATTGTTTTATTATTCGTGACTGGTTCCATCTTTGCCGGTGGGCCGTTTAATTTTATTGATATCATAGTGGTGAGACCAATTGTGAATATCTTGTTTGTGATATTTAACTTGGTGCATGATTTTGGTCTCGCAATTATTATATTTACGATTTTAGTGAAGCTTTTAATGTTACCTCTCACTAAAAGGCAACTACAGCAAACGAGATTGATGCGCAAGATTCAACCGGAGCTTACGCAAATTCGCAAGAATTGTAACGGTAATAAACAGCTCGAATCGCTACAGACGATGGATCTTTATAAACGGTACAACGTGAAGCCGTTTGCTTCAATTGCGACACTTTTGGTGCAGCTCCCAATCTTTATTGCGATTTTTTCGGCAATTAGAGTAATTGCAACGCCAATGCCGCAAGATAATTTGATGAATCGCGCCTATGATATTGTTGCGTATGAGGGCTCGGAAATCCGGACTTTAGAAGAAAAGCAACAGACGTATTTGAATAGTCTTGAGTCTGACGTAAAAGTTGAGTATGACTTTCATCCGCAGCTATTTGGTGTAATTGATCTTACGGCAAAGGCAAGTGACGTAATTAGTCCAGCAAGGTTTTCATGGAGTGCGATGTTTATGCTGGTAATCGCGATAGCGGCGAGCGTGGCGCAATATTTTGCCACGAAACAACAAATGCCATCCGGTAAAGCGGAGAAGAGTAAAAAGTTCCGCGATTTAATTCGTGATGCGAAGAGCGGCAAAGAAATTGATGATGCTGATATTTCTAGCATGTCTACAGCGCAGATGGGTAAGATGATGCCGATAATGATGTTCCTTATCATGATAAATTTACATGGTGCGTTGGCGTTTTATTATTTCTTGTCGAACATGATTACGATTTTGCAACAGAAAATTATTTATGGAAAGATGCGAGATGAGATGGATAGCAATACTGATAAGGCTATGTTAAAAGAACTCAAAAACATCAAAGAAGCTGAGGTGGTGAAAAATAAAAAAACAGGAACAAAAATAACAAGATTGCGGGCGTCTGATATTAAAAAGAAAAGGAGATAAAATAAAATGAATAAAGATGAATCTGTCAGGTTTGCGACAAAATATCTAGAGGATTTGCTTAGCTTTTTTGGCATAAATGTGGCACTTTATTCTACGATTGATGATGATGTGATTCAGCTTTCGGTTCCATCAACGTCGCTCAATTCATTACTAATTGGTAGGAATGCTGATAATTTGAGGGCTTTGCAACATGTTGTGTCGATGGCGCTTGCTGCTCGTGAAGCTGAGATAACCAGAGTAAATGTAGATGTAGCAAATTATAAGAGACAGCGAGCTGATAGGATTGCGGAAAAAGCTGAGGGGTGGATTCACAAGGTGCGTGAGACTGGTGAGACGATGGAGCTTAATTTAAATGCAGCTGACAGAAGAGTTGTACATAAGATAGCCCAAGATTATTCGGATATTGAGACACATTCCGAGGGGGAAGGACGAGAACGAAAATTATTTATCAGCAAAAAATAAAAAATATCCCTTAGGGGGTATTTTTTATTCTGCGTTTTCTGATTGGTTGGTTGGGCCGAGAATAATTACGATGTCGTAATCTTTTGTGATGCCTTCCGGGAGCTCGGAAGATGGTTTGGAACTTGTACCGAAGTATTTTTCGAGAAGTTCAACGGTGCCTTTAACTTTGTCGCTTAGGACATATATATTATATTGTTCGTTATAGGTGCCAGTCTCGGCATTGCCGATGTATGTAATTTTGTAGCCTTCTTCATTTTCGAGAGTGTCGCGGATGAAGGCGGCGAGCCCATTTTCGTTGGTAGCATTGAGAATGGCAATGCTGGCATTTTCGTAGGTACGAGGGTCGTTGGCGAGACGCTCTTTGACGTAAGATTGAATGGCGCCATAATTACCAACGCCAGCCGAAGGAATGACGTAGGAAATCCCATTGATGGTGCCCGTAGTCATGTAGTAAATGTTTTCTGATGGATTAAAGAGTGAAATTTGGCGCATGTTTTCAAGATCGAATATAGAAGTGAAGTGGGCGAGGGTTTTAAGATCTTGGAGGCTGAAGTTGGTGCGAAGATTGTCGCCGAGTGTGGAGGCGAGGCTTAAAAGATCGGAAATAGAGAGATTCTTTTCGAAAACTTTGTTTTTGATGCCAATAAGGATTTTTTGTTGACTAGTACCACGAGAAAAGTCGCCACCAGCAGTGCCATGACGAGCACGAGCGAGACCGAGGGCTTGTTCGCCGTTTATGGTGTATTCTTTGCCGGCTTCAAATACGGCACCGGTCCAGTAGTAGTCTAAAATGTCTTCGTCTAATGTAATGGTGATGCCGCCAAGTGTGTCAACAATTTGAACTAGTGAGCCCCAGTTGAGGTGTGCGTAGTATTGGAAATCTACGCCTAGAATGGAACCGACTTCGGCCATGAGAGCACTTGCGGCTGCGGATTCTTTTTCCATTGAGGCATCGCCACCGCCACCATTGCACCAGTAAACCTCGTTGATTTTTCCTGTGGAGGTGCAGGTTGGTGAAGCTTTGAGGTCGCGAGGTAGAGAAAGCATAGCGATGTCGCCGGTTTCTTGGTTGAGGCTAATCATCATGATGGAGTCGGTCAGTTGAGCACCGGCGTGAGTACCGTTGCCTTCGTCGCCTTCCATGTTGTAGCCACTAGTGCCAAAAGCGAGAATATTAGTGCGGCCGTTGCTGTCGGTTTTTAGGGGTTCATATTTTTCTTCGGTGAAGGTCCAAAGGTCTAAGATGTTGCCTTGACCGCCGGTGATTTTTGCAATGATATCATTGCCCCACAAGATACCCCAGGTTAAGAAGCCACCAACTAGAATTAAAATAACGAAAACAGTAATTAAGACTATGCGACGAACTTTGTGAGCTTTTTTAGGCTTTTCGGTTTTTTCTGGTTTTTGGGATTCTTTGATGTCTTTCACTTTTTCTGATTCTTTGTTTGGTTCTTCTTCTAAGTCTAACGCTGAAATTGGGGAAAGGAAATCGTTGATTTTGTGTTCTTGTGTTGGAGCTAGAGATTGTTCTGAATTTTTGATGCTAAAGTCGTCTTCAACTTCGATTTGAAGAGTGTCTTCTAGGATGGTGTTTTTAAGCGGATCGGATTTTTCGAGGGGTTTTGAAGAGACTTTTTTAGACTGAACGGGTTTTTGAACACGTTTTTGAGGTTGTTTTTTGGCCGTAGAATTTTTGGCGTCCCGAGTTTTGAGCCCGTCGATTGATTTATTTGGTTTCATTATTTATAATTATAACATAATGGCAATTAAATTAACGAAAAAACAATTAGCGGTTTTGAATTTTATCCAGGATTTTACAGAGGAGCGCGGAATTTCGCCATCGTATCGTGAGATTCAGGCTGGGCTGGAACTTGCGAGTGTGTCGGCAGTGGCGGAGCATATTGATAATTTGGTGGAAAAAGGCGTAATAAAGAAGGTGCCTGGTGCGGCGCGGTCGCTTGAAATTTTAGATTACAAACATGAAGAAACTGTGGAACTTTTCAAAGTAAGAATGATGGACTGTACTGAAGAAGAGCGGAAGGTGCTTGAAAGAGCAATGGAGATTTTGAATTTATGACGAGGCGAAAACGAAAGAATATAGTTAACTATGTTGCGGTAATAATAGTGGCTGGGCTTTTGGTTGGTGTGTCGTGTGTTATTTGGATGAACTTTTCGGGAAAGGAAAAGATTGACTCTAGTGACGATAAAACTGTGATTGAAGAAGTGGAAGTCAAAACGAAAGCCGAAGTCGAAAAAGAACAAGAAGAAATAAAACAAGATGAAATTGTAAAAGAAAAAGTAAAACAATACGATGGCGCCAACCCGAATGAGAGTGAAAAACTAACTGGCGTAATCACGTATGCGGGAGTGAATGGTGGAATTTTGATGGTGCGAGTGAATATTGATCAGTATCTTGCGAATGGCAAGTGTAGATTGGAGCTTTCGCGTGATTCAAAGGTGCTTTATGGTGAAGAAGTGGACATAGTGGACTCGGCGGCGACGGCAACTTGTAAAGGTTTTAATGTAGCGACGGATGGTCTCGGGAATGGAAAAACAAACATTAGTGTAATAGTGACAACTGACGGAAAAACTGGTACAATAAGCGGTGAGGTAAATTTGTGACAAGAAGGATAAACTACCGAGCAATTTGTTTTAGAAGTTTGATGGTTTTTGTTGCGGTATTTTTGTTTACGATGCTAGTTAATGTGCGTGGGCAAGAGGATGCAAGGGTAGAGGCAGCTAGCTTGGAAAAGTTTAGCGCTGGATACATTATTTCCGATTATCAGATGGGGAGGTATGATGCAATGACGGAAGCGGAAATCCAGAAGTTCTTGACCAGCAAAAATAGCTGCAATAATAGGGATGAGGCATTATATAAAAGTCTGTCGGCAAAAAACCCAAGTATAAAATGGCACTTTAAGGATGGGCATTTTGTGTGTTTATCGGAAGAGTTGTTTGGTGATGGCGAGACGATTGGTAAGGGAGAAACGGCGGCGCACATTATTTGGCAAGCGGCGCAAGATTACAAAATCAATCCACAGGTTTTGATTGTGCTTTTGCAAAAGGAGACGGGTATTATTACGGATAGTATTCCGAATGATTTTGATTATAGGAGGGCAACTGGATATGGTTGTCCAGATACGGCGCCGTGCTCGGAAAAATATTATGGATTTAAAAACCAGGTAAGAAAAGCTGCGGCTTTGTTTTCGGAAGTTTTAAATGGTGGATGGACGAATTATCCGCTTGGAAAAAACTATATACAATATAATCCTTCGGCGAGTTGTGGTGGTTCCATTGTGGACGTGAAAAACTTGGCAACATCAGCGCTTTATCGCTATACGCCATATCAACCAAATGCCGGGGCGCTTGCTGCTGGATATGGGACCGCTACTTGTGGGGCTTACGGGAACAGGAACTTCTATTTGTATTTTGAGGATTGGTTTGGTGGAATTGTGGATGAATCCCCAAAGAAGGCTAATGTGGAACCAAAGGGCGAAACAAATACCGGAACTGGCAATAAATCTAATTCTAATAAAAATGAGACTGTGAAGGATGAATATTCTGGAACATATGTATTTGTGTCCTCGCTAGACAATAATAAGGTTTTAGATATTTCGGGTGGCGTAGGGAGTGCAAAGGATGGGACTAATGTTCAGTTGTGGCAGAGAAATGGCAGTAAGGCACAGGAATGGAAAGTGACATTCAATAAAGATGATGGGACATACACTATAGTGAACCCGTATATTAAAAAGGCGCTGGATGTAAAGAGTGCAGGGACTGGCAATGGTGTTAATGTTCAAGTTTGGAAAATGCAGGAGACTTGTGCGCAAAGATGGAAGATTGAGAAAGAGAGTGAGTATTATTTGCTAACTTCAGCGTGTTCCGATAAAATGTTGGACGTGAAGGCTGCCGGAACGGCAAACGGCACAAACATTCAAACATGGGAAAAACATGAGACGCCAGCACAGAAGTGGAAGTTGGAAAAAGTGGAGATTTTGGAGGATGGAAATTATATGATTGTTTCAGCGTTGGATAATAATAAAGTTCTAGATATTTCTGGTGGGGCAGAAGGTGCAAAGAACGGTACGAATATTCAGCTTTGGCAAAAAAATAATAGCAAGGCACAGGAATGGAAAGTAACATACAATAAGGAAGATGACACTTATACTCTGGTGAACCCATATACGAAGAGGGCGCTAGATGTGAATCGCGCAGATATAGTAAATGGTACCAATATACAATTATGGGAAACACACGAAACTTGTGCGCAGCGGTGGAAGATTGAAAAAGAGGGTAAATATTACACACTAAATTCGGTATGTTCAGATAAAGTGATTGACGTGTCTGCGGCAGAAAAAACGAACGGCACTAACATACAACTTTGGCAATCCAATACATCAAGCGCACAGAAGTGGAAATTTGTTGCCCTTTAGGGTAAAAAGAAGTATAATAGGTTAATATGGAAAGAGGTAAAAAGTATATCCACTACTGTTGGTTTGGTGGTCAGAAATTGCCGCGAAAGGCAAGGAAGTGTATTCGGAGTTGGAAGAAATATTTACCAGAATACGAGATTGTAAGGTGGGATGAAAGTAATTCGGATCTTGAGGCATGTCCGTTTATTAAGGAAGCTTACGAAAAGAAGAAGTGGGCATTTGTAGCAGACTATGTTCGTTCAAAAGCGATTTATGAGTACGGGGGAATTTATTTTGATACAGACATGATGATTAAAAAAGACGTGAAGTTTTTGCTAGACAAGCCGGCATTTCTTGGCGTGGAAGATTCTCGTTATGTGAATGCGGCGGTGTGGGGAGCATTAGAACCGAAAAGTTTTTTGGCTGGTGAGGTAGTAAAATTCTATGAGTCACAAGCACATTTTAATAGTAGGGATCTATATGCGATTACGATTCCGGTGATTATTACGCGGATTCTTGAAAAGTACGGGTTTGATCGGAATAGCGATGAAATACAAGTGGTGAAGGATACTTACATTTATCCGAGAGAATATTTTTATCCTTTGTCGTATGATCATGAGAATAATGTGTTTACAAAAAATACTTGCATGGTGCACTATGCGGATGCAACGTGGACTTCAAAGACCGAGAAGCGTGATATTAAGTTGATTCGTATATTCGGAAGAAAAGGTGCTGGAATAATTCTGAAGGTGTTAAGAAGCGTAAAAGCCATGCTGGTATATTATGGTAAAGTGCTGTGGCGAACGATAACTTTGATTTTGTTCCCGGTAAGAAAAATTGTAAGAATGGTACGCGGACGCAACCGGATTAGTTATGTGGAAGCGGTGAAAAAAATTAATAAGACCAAAGCAAGTTATTTGGCATTCACGCATGAGGATTGGATTGGTGTAGAGTCGTCAACTAGAGAGTTGTTTGGTGACGTAGTAGTGATTCCGGATTTTGAAATTACAAGTAATTTGGCCGAGATGGCTGAAGCCGTAGCCAAGAACAAGAACATTAAATTGGTGATATTTAGTGCATTTGGCGAAGGATGGGAGTATTTAGCACAAAGGATTAAGGAAGCTCGTCCGGATATTAAGATGAAAGTTTTTTGGCATGGCAGCAATGCAATGCATGGTGAGAAATTTGACTGGGACAGATTTAAGACAGTGTTTAGATTGCTTGAGCAAAGAACTATCGATTCGGTGGCGTTTGCGAAGAAAAGTATGTATGAACAGTATAAAAAATTGGGCTACAATGTGGAATTTTTGCCAAATGATGTGAATTTTGAGTTTGATAAAAAGGGGATTTTGGCGAAAAGGGTAGCTCATGATGATACAAGGATTGGAATTTATGCGTCGGGGGAGCGTTGGGTGAAGAACATTTACAACCAAATGGCAGCGGCAAGTTTGATTGATAATGCAACTCTCGATATGGTGCCGCTTAGTGATAACTCGGTGGAATTTGCGAAGATACTCAAAATGGATGTGACTGGCGAAGAGAAAAGCGTTACAAGAAAAGCGTTGTTTGAGAGGATAGCAAATGACGATATTGTGCTTTATGCAACTTTTGTGGAATGTGCGCCGATTTTGCCGCTAGAGTGTTTGGAGCTTGGAGTACTTTGTATTACGGGCGACAATCACCATTACTTTACGGATACGCCACTTGAAAAGTATTTGGTGGAGCCAAAGGTGGATAACCCAATGGCGATTGCGGCAAGAATCGAGAAATGTTTGAAGAATAAAGATGAAATTCTGAAGCTATACAAAGAGTGGAAAAAAGATTACGATAAGTATTGTAAAAAAGAATTGAAGAAATTCCTAGAAGCGTAGGTTAGGGTGGTGCACTCTGGGGGAAATGTTGTATAATGTTGTTATGAAGCGGGTGTTTTTGGTTAGAAACGTGCTTGGATTTGGTGGTGGAGAAGTATATCAGCTGAATCTTGCAAGAATGCTAAAAAAGCATGGCTTTTTGCCGGTGATTGTGACAAATTCTAAGGAATTGATTCGTCGAGCAAAAGAGGATAACTACGAAGTTCTGGTGCCGCCATACATAAAGAACCAAAATTGGAGTGGTATAAGGAATTTGTTTTTGCCGATTTATTTTTTGCGTCTTTTTGGGTTAAAAAAGTGGTATAAGAAGGTTTTTGAAGAATATCAGCCAGAAGTAATAAATGTGCAATCGCGAGACGACATGATTGCGGCGACGGTGGTGGCAAAAAAATGCGGAATTAGAGTTTTGTGGACTGATCATGCGGATTTTAAGAATTGGGTTTTATGGAATGTGAATGTAAAATTTAAAAATATAATTGGTAAAATGATTATCAATTTGTCTAAAGAAACTGAAAAAGTGATTTTTGTGAGCGAGAAGGTTTTTGAAGACACCAAGAAGATGATAAGACCAAGAAAAATAGAACATGCAGAAGTAATTCAAAATGGCGTGTTCGATGAATTTGAAAAATATAAAAAGGTGGAACCTCAAAAAAATAGTTTTGTGTTTATTGGAAGAGTGACCGAGGAGAAAGGTGTAAACGAATTAATTGCGGCGTTTTTGAAGGTGCGTGAAAAATATTCGGACGCGGTACTTAATATATATGGTGCATGTGACGCTGGGTTTGGCAGTGAAACTATAAGTGGCGTGATTTTTCATGGTGAAACAAAAGAGCCTCTGAAGGCGTTATCTGAAAATGAAATTTTTGTGCTGCCGAGCTATAAAGAAGGATTGTCTTTGTCGCTTCTTGATGCGGCAATGATGAAGAAAGCGATTATTGCTACCGATGTGGATGGAAATCTGGAAGTGGTAGAAAATGGAGTGTCGGGGATTTTGGTGCCGACGAAAAATGTGGAAAAACTTGCTGAGGCGATGAAAAAAGTCTTGAGCGATGAGAAGTTGGTGCGTGAGCTGGCGAGGGGAGCGCGAAAGAAGTTTGAGCAAGAGTTTGATTTTGAGAAGATTTTTGAAGAAAAAATGTTACCATTGTATAATATAGAAAAGGAGAAAAAATGAGAATACTTTTGACTGGTGGGACTGGATTTATTGGTTCGCATACGGCGATAGAATTAATTAAACTTGGGCATACTGTAGAAATTTTCGACAATTTATTCAATAGCAAAATTACAGTACTAGACAAGATTGAAGAAATTACTGGCGTGAAACTGAAATTTTATAAGGTGGATTTACTTGATAAGGCTGGGCTTGATAAGGTTTTTAAAGAAGGAAATTATGACCTTGTGATTCATTTTGCGGGGCTTAAAGCTGTGGGCGAATCGGTAGAAAAGCCTTTGAAGTATTATGAAAACAATGTGGGTGGAACAATCAATTTGCTAGAAAGCATGAAAAAATACAACGTGAAGAAAATAATCTTTTCGTCTTCGGCGACGGTTTATGGTGACCAGGGCACGGCGGAAATGTTTGAAGATATGCAAACGGGAATTGGAATTACGAATCCTTATGGACGTACGAAGTTTATGATTGAAGAAATCTTGAAGGACGTAGTGGTGGCTGATCCGACGTTTGAAGTGACGATTCTTAGATATTTTAATCCGGTGGGCGCACATAGGTCTGGATTAATTGGTGAGGATCCGAACGATATTCCGAATAATTTGATGCCAATTATTATGAAAGTGTCAACTGGCGAAATTGAAAAGTTGAAAGTTTTTGGTGATGATTATGATACAGTGGATGGGACGGGTATGCGTGATTATATCCACGTGGTTGACCTCGCGCGTGGACATGTGGCGGCAGTGGAACATATGAGACCTGGAGTCTTGATTTATAATCTTGGTTCTGGAAAAGCTACGTCGGTGCTTGAAATGGTGGCGGCATTTGAAAAGGAAAGCGGTAAAAAATTACCTTACGAGATTTGCGAAAGACGAGCTGGAGACCTTGCGAAAGTTTATGCGAATCCTAAAAAGGCTCTGGATGAACTTGGTTGGAAGACGGAGCTTACAATTGAAGATGCAATGAAAGATACGATAAATTATTTGAATAACTTGGCAGAAAAATGAAACCATTAGTTTCGGTGATTATTCCGGTATATAACGTGGCGAGGTATATTCGTGAATGTCTTGAGTCGGTACTAAACCAGAGTTACGAGAATCTTGAAGTGATTGTAGTGGATGATGGCTCGACGGATGGCTCCGGGGAGATTTGTGATGAGATTGCCGCGGCGGATGCACGAGTGAAAGTTTTTCATAAAAAAAACGGGGGACCAGGGCCGTCTAGTGCGAGGAATCTGGGACTTAAAAAAGCTAAGGGTGAATTCGTGACGTTTGTTGATAGTGATGATGTGGTGCGGAAAGAGTATGTTGAGAGGATGGCACGAGCAATGAAGGATAACGATATTGTAATTTGTGGATATAATGACATAGTGCCAGAAGGTGGAATAATGAGCGGCAAAGCGGCGACTGAAAAACTTTTAGTAAAGCAAGATAATATAGAAGTGGTAGTGTGGGGGAAGTTGTATCGACGTGAGGTGTTTGAGGGAATTATGTATCCGGATGGTGAAAAATATGAGGATAGCTTGACGGCTTATAAGATTTTGAACAATGCAAGAAGTGTAGTATATATCTCGGAGAGTTTATATAAATATCGTAAGCGTGAAGGTAGTATTATGAGTGAGTCTGAGATTCTCGAGAGGTTAAAAGCGAGACAAAAAGCGGCTAAGGAAGCGAAGGAATATTTTAAGAATGACGAAGAGCTGAAAAAGGCGGCTGATGTGGCGATCCTTACGGCTGAGTTTGCTTATATGGATGCAGCGGTGCGAGGAGAGATTAATAAAAAATATTATACCGTTGCGGCGGAATGGATAAAAAAACACAAGATTAATTACAGAAAAAACAAGTTTATGACAAAAAAGCTTAAGATTTATACCGTTTTAAATAAAATTGGGCTTTATAAGGTTTTTAGGACCATAGTTTGAGATAGGCATCGGCGACTTTGTTTGGGTTGCCGTCTTTGACGATTTTTCCGTCATCAATTAAGATGGCACGAGTACAATATTTACGGACGTTTTCCATAGAGTGAGTGACGAGAATGACGGTTTGGTGGTTTTCTTTGAGGTTTTCGAAATATTTTTCGCATTTTTGCTGAAAAGCGGCGTCGCCAACAGCGAGGACTTCATCGAGAAGAAGAATGTCGCCATGAGCACGGATGGCAATGGAAAAAGCAAGGCGAACTTGCATGCCAGAAGAATAGTTTTTGAGTTTTTGGTCCTGGAATTCTTTGAGCTCGGCAAATTCCCAGATGTCGTCGTACATTTTGTCCATTTCGTCGTTTGAAAAACCGAGCAAAGCGCCATTCATGTAGACGTTTTCGCGGCCGGTGAGTTCTGGATTGAAGCCGACACCAAGTTCGATAAACGGAACGAGAGTGCCGTTGACTGTGATATCGCCTTTTTCTGGATAATAAATGCCGGCGAGGATTTTAAGTAAAGTAGATTTACCGGAACCGTTTTTGCCAACGATGCCTAAAAATTCGCCTTGCTTGATTTCAAAGTCGAGACCTTTTAAGACTTTTTGTTCTTTGTAGCCTTTGATGCCGCGAAGGCGGTTGAAAATAGCTTGTTTCAAGCCGAAGGCTTGCTCGGTAGGAAGCCGAAAACTTTTGTGAAGATTTTTGACAGTGATGGCTGGCGCGGTAGCGTCGATAATTTCGGTGCGTTTTCCGATAGAACGTTTCATTAGACCTCCTCTGCAAAGAATTTAGATTTACGACGGAAGACAATGGCACCAAAGATAAGAGTGCCGAGTGTGATTATAATTGGAATAATGACAAGTGGATTTGCGATATAATTCCAGGTAGTAATGGTTTCATGAGTAATGAGAGCAAAACGAATATCTTGGATGGCTTGGGCGATTGGGCCTAGCAAAATAACTTTAGCGGCGAGTTCGGAGGTAGTGGCTACCATGGCAATTGGATAGATAATTGGCACAGCGTAAAAAAGCGCCTGGATGAGTACATCCCAGATTGAAGTAATGTCGCGATACTTAACGTTGATGGAGCCAAGCAGAAATGCTAGACCGAGAGAGAGAAGATAGATTTCGAAAATGGCCGGGATGGCGAGGAGCCAGCTGAAGCTAGGCGTGACGCCATTAATTAATGCGAAGATAATGATAACTAAAAGATTAATTAACATATTAATAACGGCGGTTAAGGTAGCGGAAACGACTACGATGTATTTTGGAAAGCTAATTTTGCGAAGGAGGTCGCCACGATTAACGATGGCTTGAATGCCTTGGGAGGTACATTCGGTAAAGAAACTCCACATGGTAGTGCCACAAAGCAGGTAGACTGGATAGTGTGGGATGTCGTTGCCGATTTTGAGGAGCTTAGCAAAAACAATATAGAGAATTGCAAACATAAGAAGCGGACGGAGAAGGGCCCACATGTAACCTAGAACCGAGCCTTGGTAACGAAGTTTGAAATCGGTCTTAGTGAGTTCTTTTAATAGAATACGATTTTTGCGGTTTAAAACGCGAGGTATACTCATATAGATTATTTTATCACAAAAATGGTATAATAGGTATAAGATATGGGAAGGCAAAAGAAACTCAACTGGTCTTTTGGGATTTTTGGCGGAGTGTTTTTGATAACGATGTTTATTTTGAATGCAGTTTTTACGGCGAAGACTGTCGGGAACAGTAGTGAAGTAGGTACGAGTTTACCTAAAATGGAGATATTTTTGAATGGTACGTCACTCGATGAAATCTATTTAAATGGGAAAGATGTGAAGTATGAAGGGAATGAGATTTCGATTAAGGATGGCAATGGTGAACAATTCTTTGTAGGAGTGCAGATAAAAGGGCGAGGAAATTCATCATGGAATCATGATAAGAAACCGTTTAGGATAAAATTTTCGTCTAGGACTGAACTGCTTGGGCTCGGTAAGAGTAAAAAGTGGGTACTTATATCAAATAATGTAGATAATTCTTTGATGAGAAATGATGTGGCTTTTTTGATGAATAGGATGCTGGATGGGGATTATGCGATGAGCGGTAAGTATGTAGAATTGTGGGTAGATGGTGTGGATCTGGGGGTATATTATGTGACGAAGAATA
>JAZNJY010000010.1:0-23742 GCA_045578285.1 Candidatus Nanosyncoccus sp.
CCACAAAGTCTCTCATTACATTTCATAAGAAAGTCCTCAAGGCATCCTCTCTCGTTGATCATAACCATCATACCTTGCGGATAATTATTGGCTACAAGTTCCATATCGTCTAGATATTCTAGCCGAACCTCATCGTTTGCCCTTATTAACATCGGTACAAAGAAAGTCCTATTTGTCTGTGGTGACGCTATGGTCATTTCATAATTCAGCGAACGGTGCCTCTGTGCTTGCGCCAGCTGCGCAAAAGTCCCGGAATAATTCGTAGAATAAACATCTCCATAATATTCTGTGCGTTTCCGTGTTGCGAAAAGTGAAAGTTCCCGACCTTTATTATCTCGTATTTCCTCACAGTTCAAAACCGAACGCAAAGCCTTTGCGGTCTCGTCAAGCCATGGCCTTAATTTCTGATAGAAATCATCCGGCATTCTTTCTGCCAATCTCGGAGATTCCAAAAAGCCTATCAGATAATTTCCCTGACGGAAATCGACTGTATATTCCATCGTTGTTGACGGCGTAAAAACCGAGATAAAATACCGCGCATTCTCTAGTGCTAGTTTTCGCACCGTCGCATCGTCCAGCTGTGAATATCTTTTGTGAATCAGCTTCTCGAATTTTTCGATCCATTTTTTGTACAGTTCTTTCTCTATTCCACTTGTCTTCATCTTTGTGTATCGCGCCGACTTCTCCGAAGTATTGTAATCTTTTTCGTTGTTCAAAATCATTGCGATAATCTTCGGGATCCCGGAGATTAGTAAATTGTAGCTTATGTGTCCAGATACGCTGTGATGCCCCGAACCAGCAGTCCCGTTAAATCTTGCCAACGTCTTTTCTTTAGATTCAGCTAAGATTTTGTCAAAATCATCCTTCATATAGCAAATTCCTGCTGAGTGCCCAGAGAAAAGCTTTGCTTCCGCAATAGGTAACCTGTAGCCAGGTTGTGTCGAGCCAATTACCGTAATGTTCATACGTATACCTCCTAAAAATAAATGTACTAATAAATGATTACTCTGACGTCAATTATACGGCATTTAATCTTCCACAACAATCATAAGAGTTGTGGCAACCTCATATTTAAACTTCGAACAAGCTCAGAACAGAAAAAATAGCCAAATTTTGGCTATTCGTTCCGTTTGGCGGAAGCGGGGAGATTCGAACTCCCGAGACGGTCAACCCGCCCACACGATTTCGAGGTATAACTCTTATTCGAGACGGTATAATATGTCTGGCATAAAGAGACGGCATGGCACGCTATGACACACAATTATAATGATGTAAAAATTGATGTACAACAACAACGGTTATTGGAAAGAATTGTTTTTTAGCTAAAAAATTGCTACAATTAAATTGTTCTGAATTTCAAGTTTACGCAAGTTTGTTCTAACTGAGCAAATAAAGGTTAGACATCGAGTGGAGCACCTGCTCCAGTTGGCCTAACCGCTTGCTGTAGACAATGAAGTTCAGAACACCTCATAGCAGGTGTTCCACTTTGTTTATGGGGTAATAAGTTAAACGAGAAAGGTCATATAATGGAAACAACACTGAGGGGGATGCGAAAAAAGATTCGTTCCTTGAAATCGGAAATATCACAACTGAAGGCGAGCTATTCAAATCAGATAAAACCACTTAAAGAGAAGGCTCGACAATTAAGCCAGACTCCGCTGGCAATGGGGGTTTTAGCATCTAGGCTTGCAGAGAAACGTAACCAAAGACGTGAAGAAATAATAAAAGAAGTGGAACGTTTAGAGAAGGAGCTTGATGAAAAACTTGCGCCGCTTGAGAAGGAGCTAGAAAAAGAAAAGCAAAATTATAGAGATAATTATGAAAAGCTCAAGGAGGGTGATAAGCAGATTTTAGAGAATAAAATTACAGACATAAAGCTTTTTCTAGACCATTATAAAATATTACTAATTATTGGAATAATATTAATTGTCATTATTATATTAGGAGCAGCAAGCTCAGTCATCTCTCATAATAATATTGTTAACGCTGAAAAAAACCGCAACTATTATATTAACGCTCCCGATGATGTTTCTTATATTTGCAATGCCAAAGAGTCTGCTCGTACTCTAGATTGTGAAGAGCAACGCATGGAGGGAGATTTTTCGAATTACGATACGGTAGAATTTGAATGGTCCTATAATTATAAAATAGAAGGCAACAAGTTTACCAAGAGTATACAATCAAGTATCAATTCGTCACTATATAAGATTAATGATTTTGATACAAACAACCTAGCTAGCGGGTTTGACACGACTGTTAGTCTTAGCTTGAGGAATAATCTATTAAATGAAATAGTAGCCAGTAAAACCGTTCGAGTGCACTATGATTTTAACGAATCAGATATTCAATTGATTTCTAAATGGCACGAAAACTGGGTATCAGAAGAAGCCGAAAAAGCGGCAAAAGCTCAACGAGAGGCTGAGGAAAAAGCTCAAAGAGAAGCCGAAGAAAAAGCGGCCCGTGAAGAAGCTGAACGGAAAAAGGCGGAAGAAGAGGCCACTAGGCAAGCAGAGGAAGAGGCCAGAAAGCAAGCCGAAAAAGAAGCTAATACACATTACATATACAAAACTATAAACGAAGGAGAAAATTGTCCCAGTAATGCCGAATACTGCTATATAGATGGGCAGTCAAGTGGTAATACGAAATATGGCTATGGCTATGCTAGAGGAAAAATCATCAATAATACTGGCAAAAAGCTGAGCTATATTCAAGTTTCGCTAGGTATATACGATTCATCGGGAGCGAAAGTTGGCGATTGTTGGGATAATCTATCTGGGCTGAACAAAGGTGGAGTATGGACATTCGAAGCATACTGTACTGCTTGGCCATCGGGTGCTACATTAAAAGATTTAGAAATAAGTGCGTGGTAGGAGTAATACAATGAAAACTTTCCTTGCTTTAATCGGGTGGCTGATAATTATGAGTGGAGCCATTGTTTGGCTTGTTACGACTGACCAAAATGAAGTGGCTCCTTGGATTGTCGGAATCGTCGGTGGTCTAGGTTTATATTTTGTTTTTCCAAATAAGAAAAAGGGGGATTGAGATGGGCCTATTATATTATCTAGATAATAAACTAAGGGTGCACAACACTTTGCATTCATCCAAAAGAAATATGGAGCCAGTTGTGACGTTGACTTCGTCAGTATTTAATACGATGCCAAATGCTGGAAAGAGGCTTTTGGCGAATGGGTATAGGTTGCAATCCACATCTTGTGATGTATATGGAAGGTATACTTGGGTTTTCGTCTTGGAGGACAGCGAGCCAACTGATGGCGGCCAAACTAAAATGGCCGACGGGCCAGTTGGCCACAATGAATTAGGCTATGATTCGCAGGATGAAATATTTGGATTCTATAGTCCAAACGACCCAATAGTTCGTAGGGCCATTGAAATCAGCATTGCTAAAGGCAAATTCTCCACGGCCATGTTGCAAACTTATCTCGGCAAAGGCCATAGTTGGGTGTCGGGATTGGCAAATTGGCTAGAACTGCTAGGCGTTATATCTGAGCCTAACAAGAATAAGCCAAGAGATATCTTTGTAAAATCATCGGAGGAGTTTGATAATATTTTAGAGCAGTTTTTAAAAGAAAATAGCAGCCAAAAATAAGAAAACAACGCTGAAGGTAGAGCAATTTACATTTGAAAAAATGTTTATTTAATAAAATATACATTCTAAGAGCATTTCAAGGTTTAAAGTGTATAAGAATTTGCATCAACTAAGCAAAAGTGGTTTTTGATATACTTAAAGAAAAGCGAAGAAGTAATAGATGGTGAACACTAATAATCCCAAACCTTTTACTGGAGCAAATGACCCTCGTAGACAGAATGGCAGTAATATCCACGATAGTAGGAGAGCTCCTAGAGGCCAATATGAGCCTCACAGAGCCAATTAATGATGGGTTGAAGCAGCACTTCGGAAACTCTCCAACGACCTACGCTAAGGCAATCGCTACGGCAATGATAATTAAAGCCATCAATGGTGATGTGAGGACCGCTACTTGGGCTTCAAACTATGCGAACAAACAACCCGACCCAGATAGTTATTTCACTAGACCAGAAATAATGCATTAAGGGATGCCGAGATTAAAAATTCGGTAAGGCCAAACATAATGAAATACGTTGAGCTAGGGCCATATCGCCCAAAAGAAAGAGTAATATGGAAAGAAGAGGGCGCCAGGTCATTCACTGATATTATCAAAGGAAACAGATATCAACTGCCTTTCCTGCTCTGTGTTACCTACGGGCTGCGTAGGGGTGAAGCGATGGCAATTAAATGGAGCGACATTGATTTAGACAACATGGTAATCCATATTCAGCGGCAATATACAATTGTCAATGGTAAACCGCAAGTTTGCGAGCTAAAAACACCTCAAAGTCTTAGGGACTTGCCATTATTGCCGCATATTGAGCAGCTAATTAAGGCAACTGAGCAACTTGGCGACTATTTACTGACGGAAACAGACGGGCAACCGATAAACCCAAGGAGTTTGGACTACGAGTTTAAACGCATTATTAGAGAATACAATCTTCCACGAGTAACATTACATAGTTTGCGCCACTTCGCAGCAACTTCGTTAAAAAACGCAGGTGTAACAATCAAGGAAGCTCAGGAAATCTTAGGGCACTCCACACCATTAACCACTATGCAATACTATCAGCAAAGTAGTATCGACGATAAGAGAGCAGCGTTGGCTAAGTATGCTGAAAATATGAGTTTCTAGATAAAATGATGTAAAAAATGATGTATAAACAAAAAATAGGACTAATTTCAGTCCTATTTTTATGTCTTTTAAAAGTAGTTAACAGATACAAATTTGGCGGAAGCGAGAGGATTCGAACCTCCGAGAGCCGCAAAGCCCCACACGATTTCGAGTCGTGCGCCTTCAACCACTCGGCCACGCTTCCACCTACGATTTTACCACAAAAATGCAGGAAATGCCACACAAATCCAAAAAATATGTTATAATAGTTCTGTCACCTAAAAAGTGATGCTCATTTAATTTCTAGGTGGATGCCTTAAAAACATCCACATATGCGCCCGTAGCTCAGCTGGATAGAGCGTTTGCTTGCGGAGCAAAAGGTCGTAGGTTCAAATCCTGTCGGGCGTACCAAATTCGTAAAAAACGAGAGCTTGCTCTCGATTTTTGTTTTCGCGGAACAAAAACCCCCACATCTGTGGGGGGGTGAGCGCTACATAAACTCTACCGATCTTGCGAATAATTCCCCGATAATTTCGTCCAGATTTTCGTCCGACTCCGACAAATAAAACGGAATACCGAGCTTCACGAGCTCTTGGCGAATTGTGCATTTATCTTTCAAAGAAGCCATACTGGCACCTCTAGACACAATGTCACCAACCAGTCTGGTTTGTCCGAGCCCCCTTACGAATTTCTGCATAAATATTCCTTCTGGAATATTCTCCACTAAAGTAGCAATCTCGCTTTTATGTTCTTCCCAAGGCATAAAATCCCTCCTTCCAGTTTAAAAAAACTCTTTTAGTCTTGAAACTTACCATTATTATAGCACAAAAAGCTCAAAAAGTCAATGCTTAACCTCCACCGAAGATATGCTATAATAATACTATGCAATGGGAAAAAATCACTGATATTATCTTAATTGCCGCTATCGCAGTTCTTGGCGTCTTTGCTCTCATGGGTCTAACTGAGTGGATCAAGCGAAAATCACTCAAAAAAGTCGACAAAGAACTCACTGCCATGTTCCCACCTCTCGTTTTGATGACTATCACCTATTTTATCTTCGACAAAGTTTTTATCTTGAGTACCCGCCCAGACGGTTCCGGTAAACCAAGTTTTCCCTCCTCTCACACCATGGCAGTTGCGACGATTTTTCTAATGGTTATGTACGCACTCCCGAAATACATCAAAAACAAGCCTCTTTGCGTCTTCCTAGATTTTATCATGCTTGCTATGATTGGGCTCGTTTCTTACGGCCGCGTGGCCGCCAATATGCACTGGCCTTCTGATGTTGTCTGTGGTTTGGTTTTTGCAATCATTTTCACAGGCATCTATTACGCTATCGTAAAACGCACTAAAAAGGAGTAATATGAGTACAGTTTTTACCAAAATCATCAACGGAGAGATTCCTTGCTACAAAATCTATGAAGACGATAAGACTTTCGCCTTCCTCGACATTCATCCAGAAACAAAAGGCCACACTCTCGTCATTCCGAAAAAAGAGGTTGACAAAATCTATGATTTGCCAGATGAAGATTACGTGGCTCTGATGACCGCTGCTAAAAAGTTAGCAAAGCACATGGAAGAGGCTACCAGCGCCCGCACTCTCTGGAAAGTTGTCGGCACAGACGTCCCGCACGCCCACATCCATCTCATGCCACTTGATGAAAATTGGCAGTATGGTAAAACTTTGGAGCTTACCCCAGATGAGTTTGAAGAAATTCGCGCAAAATTGTGTTATAATTAATGCATGAAATTTGCGAGTAGTTACGAACCAAACCAATACGAAGCCGATATTTACGCAGCCTGGGAAACTTCTGGCGCTTTTGGGCCTACTATCCCAACCGTCCCGGTTGACGCTAACGCCGACGGCAAGGACGACAGAATGGTGCTTTCTCGGGGCATAAGCGACGACGGGAGCTTACGAAGCGAGGAGCCCCGTAACGACGGGCGCGACGAAGCGTCCCGAGAAAACACCATCTGTCGTCCATACTACTCTATCGTTATGCCGCCACCGAACGCCAATGGTAATCTCCATATTGGTCATGGTCTTACTATTGCTCTTGAAGATTCCCTCACTCGCTACAATCGCTTAAAAGGTAAATCCACCTGGTACGTACCAGGTGCAGATCACGCTGGATTTGAAACCTGGGTTGTTTATGAACGCGCCCTTGAGGCTCAGGGCCACACTCGCTTCGAATTCGATCGTGACGAACTCTATGCCCGTGTTTGGGATTTCGTCGCCATGCAACGCGGCAACATGGAACTTCAACTTCGCGCCCTTGGCGCTTCCTGCTCGTGGAAAGATCTCACCTTTACGTTAGACGAAAACGTTATTGATCGCGTTTACACTACTTTCGAAAAAATGTGGAATGATGGCTTAATTTACAGAGGTGAAAAACTCGTTAACTTCTGTCCAAAGCATCAGACCGCCTTCGCCGACATTGAAGTTGAGCATCAAGACGAAAAAGGCACCCTCTGGGATATCGCTTATGATGATATCATCGTTTCCACTACTCGCCCAGAGACACTTTTTGGCGATATGGCTGTAGCTGTCAACCCATATGATGAACGCTACAAGGACAAAATCGGTACTAAAGTTCACTTACCACTGACCGACCGCGAAATTGAAATTATTGCTGACGAGCACGCCGACCCAGCCTACGGTACTGGCGCCGTAAAGATCACTCCAGCTCATGATTTTGATGACTTTGAAGTAGGCGAACGTCATAATTTGCCGCGCCTCCAGGTCATCGCCGAAGATGGCACTATGATTAATGTCCCAGAGAAGTATCTCGGTCTCACCGCCAAAGAATGTCGCAAACAGGTTCTAAAAGACCTCAAAGACCAAGGCCTTTTAAAAGGCGAAAAAACCATCAATCACTCTGTTGCGCATTGCTACAAATGTGGCACCGTCCTCGAACCTACTTTGAAAGAGCAATGGTTTATTGACGTCAAAAAACTCGCCAAAACCGCTATCGAGCATCTCAATAACAACGAAATCAAATTCCACCCAGCAAACAAGCAAAAGGTTCTCATCAATTATCTAGAGAACCTTAAGGACTGGAATATCTCCCGCCAAATCCCTTGGGGTATCGCAATCCCAATGTTTAAAAAGGTCAACGATGAGGCCACCGATGAACCTGACTGGATTTTCGATCGCCGCACCAATCTCAAGGAAATCGAAAAATCTGGCGTTAAATATGTCCGCGACGAAGATACCTTCGACACCTGGTTCTCTTCTAGCCACTGGCCAATCGTCTGCACCGACTGGTCCGAACAAAATCCGACCCCGTACTATCCTCTAAACGTCATGGAGACCGGCGCCGACATTCTCTTTGCTTGGGTCGCTCGTATGATCATGATGGGCCTTTACGTCACCGGAGAGGTACCGTTTAAGGAAGTCTATCTACACGGCCTCGTTCTTGATGCCCATGGCAAAAAGATGAGCAAGAGCAAAGGTAACGTGATTAACCCAATGGATCTCGTAGCTAAGTATGGTTCTGACGCCTTCCGCCTCGGCATTTTAAGGGGTCGTTCTGCTGGCATGAATCAAGCTTTCTCCGAAAACTCCGTCATCGCCGGCCGCAACCTCTGTAACAAACTCTGGAACATCTCCCGTCTCATCCAAAGTATCGTAGACGAAGACGCCAAGGAAAGTGAAGATGAAATTGTTGATTCGAGGTCATCCGGAGCCTGGCAAGGCGAGGAAAAGCGCGCCGTCCCCGTGGCGACAGAACAACGAGGCGAGCGAAAATCAAGCTTGCTTGATTTTCCGAGCGAGGCAGTTCTGTCACGGAACGAGACGGGCGACGGCGACGCGGGCCGAGAATCAATTATTTCATCTTCCTATACTACGAATAATATGGGTGAAGACTGGATCTGCCGCGAATTGAACGATTGCATAAAACAGGTCGAAGCCGACATGAAAACTTACCGTTTTGCTGAAGCCGTCGAGACCCTTTATCAGACTATCTGGGACAAATACGCCGGCTGGTTCCTCGAAAGCCAAAAAATCTACCGAAACGTCCCACTTCTCGAGAAGACTCTGGAAACTGTTTTGATTGCTCTTCATCCATTTGCTCCATTTGTCACTGAAGCTATTTGGCAGAATCTCAGCTGGACAGAAGGCATGATTATCACCGAGAAATGGCCAGAAAGGCTCGTATTTGACCCGATAAGCGCCGAGAACTTCGAAAGCTTAATCACTATCGTGTCGGAGGTTAGAGGCACCTTACAAGCCCTTCCAGGCACTAATAACGCCACAAAATATGGCCTCATGTATGATAATGATAGCCTAGTCGAGGATAACCTCCTCCTCATTAAAACCCTTACCAAAGTTCCAGAGATTAATGCTTTGAACGGTTCTCCACGTGGTCTTCGCGTTGCTCTTGCCAACCACGAGCTTTACCTCGATGTTCCAGAGAAGGTTGTAAACGAGTACAAAGACGCCTTAACCGAAAAGATTCTCTCTGTCGGCCGCGAGCTAAACGCCCTAAACGCGCGTATGCTAAACCCAAATTATGTCGAAAAAGCCCCAGAACACCTCGTTAAAGAAACCAAAGATGCTATCAAAGAAAAAGAATCTCTCATCGAACGTCTCAAAACCCAACTCTCCCTCATCTAGCCAAAACTAAAAAATAGCCCCCTACGGGGCTATTTTCCTGCCCGCCAAGCCACCTTGACACATAATTATATTATACATATAATATAATTATGAAAACAATAAACTTCGAATGGAACGAAGTCAAAAACCGTTTAAACATCAAGAAACACGGCGTTTCATTTGATGAGGCTTCCTCTGTTTTCTATGATGAGCGCGCAATTTTATTCGATGATCCTGATCACTCAATAATCAAGAAGGAGGATTATTAAAATGAGAGAAAATTATAACATTACTGAGCTAAACCCAAGAAGAAACCCGTACACGGGCAGACTTAAAAAACAGGTTACCCTGAATATAGACAATGAAACGATCGATTATTTCAAGGCCCAGTCCAAAGAGTCTGGCCTACCATACCAGACCCTAATCAATCTATACCTATCAGATTGTGTCGCCAAAAAACGCAAGCCTAACGTAACTTGGCAATAGACCCTCTAGCGGGGGTCTTTTTTATTAAACCGATCCAGGTTAAACATCGGCGTTCCCTTTTCGGCGTCGATGATTCCCTGCGCTTTTTTGACTAGTCGAAAAAGCGCCGCCTCACTTGAGGCGCTGCCAACCTGTACAGTTTTTACTACGCGATTCCCTTCTTTGTAGCATACCTGCACACCCGTCGCTCCAGAAGTTGTCTTGTACTTCCTAATATAAGCCATACCCTAATTGTATCATAAGCATGCGCAGTAAAAAATAAAGTTTTAGTGTGCTTATCCCGGCTAAAAAATTAAAAAAATAGTGATGGAAAGCCGGTACTGAAATACCGGAAGGCTTCCATCAAATTATTTTTTTAATTTTTTACCGTTGCATACTAAAACTTTATTTTTTACTACCCATACTTTTAAACAACAAACGCGCAGCCTTTTCCACAAAAACCACAAGCAAAATCAAACCCCTTCCCTTCTGACTAGCAACCGCAAACCCTGGCAACCGCACTTGACAACCAAACTCGCTTGCGCTAAAATCAAAGTAACCACTGGCAACCGCCATTGGGAGAGCGAAAAAGTGTTAATGTTTATGTCACTGAAAGCATAAGCAGTCAAATTTTTGCACGTGTGGAAAAGTTGAAGAAAATGAAGAATACCCCTATTACGCAAAGCAAAAAATGGCAAAAACTTCAAGAAGACCTCGGCGAAAAGAGTTTTTTTGAAGAAAATAGCGATTTTCAATATTTAGCAATCAAAAAAACAACCCCAGCAGGGAATTATCTTTATTGTCCCTATGGTCCAGTAGCAGATGACGTAAAAAACTTCAAAAAAGCCCTGAAATCTCTCAATACACTTGCCAAAAAAGAACACGCAATTTTTATTAGAATTGAACCTCAAAATCCAAATTTTGCTAAAAACATCCCTCAAAACGCCAAGAAATCCCATGATTTAAATCCAAAGGAAACCTGGATTTTAGACTTAGTCGGCACAGACGATGATTTAAAAGCAAAACTCCCATCTCGCCTCCTGCGCTATTACAAAAATCGCGAAAAACAGGGAATCACTATCGAAACCAGCCATAATCCAGACGACATTAAACACTTATTGGCCCTCCAAAAAGCCCTCGCTAAAGAAAAGGGAATCAGTACTTTTTCCGAACATTACCTTAAAACCGAGTTATCCCAGCCGTTTGCCACATTATATCTAGTAAAGAGCAATGCCAATGTTGTCGCTGCAGGCCTAGTATTCGACGATGACAAAACTCGCTATAACCTTCAGGGCGCCCAGTCCGACGAAGGCAGAAAACTCCACGCCACGGGTATCCTTACGATTCAACTTATCTTAGATGCAAAGGAAAAAGGTCAAAAAATCTTTGATTTCTGGGGAATTGCACCCGAAGATGCACCAAAAAATCACCCCTGGGCAGGGTTTACGGGTTTCAAAAAGACCTTTGCTGGCTATGAACAAGATTACGCTGGTACCTACGACATTATAAAAAATCCACTTAGATACAAACTTTATCAACTCATGCGCAAAATTAGGAGACTTGTATGAAATTTATCGAAATTACCGCCGAAGAATTCAGAAATTTCGCTACAAAATCCCCTTATCAGTCCTTCATGCAAACTCCCGAAATCGCCAAACTCCGCGAAAAAGACGGTTGGACTGCTCATTTTCTTGCTGCAACAGAGAGTGAAGAAATCAAAGCCGCCACTCTACTCCTAGAAAAACCCACTTTTATGGGTAAATCTACTTTTCTCGCCCCCGGCGGCCCACTCCTTGATTTTGAAGACAAATCTCTAACCAATTTTTTCCTAAAACACCTCAAGGATTACGCCAAAATCCATAATGGCTACACCCTTCAAATTAGCCCTTATTATGAAATTATCGAGCGTGACCGTAGCGGAGAAGAAGTCGAAGGCGGTTTTAACCACAAAAAAGTCCTAAAAACCCTCGAATCACTCAATTTTAAGCCTACATCAAAAACTACTCAGCCAAAATATCTCTTTGCTATGGACCTCAAAAACCGCACCGAGGCCGAGCTTCTCGCCGACCAAAAGAGAAACACTCGCAATCACGTCCGAAAAGCCGAAAAGATGGGCGTCAAAATTCGTGAATTAAACAGGGAAGAACTCAAAATCTTAAAAGACATCACCGAAAAAACCAGCAAGCGCCGCGGCTTCGCTGATCGCCCACTCAGTTACTACGAACAGATGTACGACCTTTTTCATAACCGTGGCGAAGTAAAGTTTATATTGGCGGAGCTTGAGAATGGTGCTAAGGCAAGCGAAAATGTCCTTTCTCGGGGCATAAGCGACGACGGGAGCTTACGAAGCGAGGAGCCCCGTAACGACGGGCGCGACGAAGCGTCCCGAGAAAGGAGCATTTCGCTTGTCCCAACCCCTCTCAGTGCCGCCATGTTCATGCTCACCGGCGACGAAATCGTCTATCTCTTCTCCGGCAGTGACGAAAAATACATGCACGACTACAATGCTCAATACCTAATTCAGTGGCACATCATCAAATACGCCGCCCAAAACGGCTATAAGCGCTACAATTTTTACGGCATCCACGGCCTCCCAACCCCAGACGTAGAAGACGGCATCTACGACTTCAAAAAAGGCTTCGATAGCAAATACGGCCATGTCATTGAGCTCATTGGCACCTTCGAGACGCCTCTAAATGCCCCTATTTACAACTTACACAAACTCCTTCAAAGGTTAAAGCACGCATGAAACACCAAACCCTAAGAATTATCACAAAAAATGTCTTTACGCTTTTTAACCTCGTCAATATTATTCTTGCTGTCATGGTGGCGTTGGTCGGCAGCTACAAAAACATGCTTTTTATCACCATCGCTCTCGCGAATACTCTTATTAGCATCATCAACGGCATTCGCGCCAAAAAAATCGTTGACAAACTCAAACTCCTTTCCGAGAAACGCCCCATCATTCTAAGAGAAGGCAAGCAGGTCGAAGTAAAACCCGAAGATGTCAAAAAAGGCGACCGCCTCATCCTCACACTAGGTGATCAAATCTCCTTCGATAGCATTCTGGAAGAAGGAATCCTCGAGGTCAACGAGTCCTTCATTACTGGCGAGCAAGATAATATAGAAAAGCGCCCTGGCGATACTCTCGTTTCGGGCTCTTTTGTTGTCTCCGGCTCTGGCAAAGCAAAAGTCAAAAACATTGGCGCCGACAATTTTGTCACCAAGCTCCAAGATGAAGCATCCAGCATCAAAACCGCCGACAGCAAACTCTTCAAACTCATGAATAATATCGTCAAATACATCAGCTGGACCCTCATCCCTATCGGTGCACTCCTTCTCTGGTCGCGGCTCAACACCGAAAACGACACCACCACCGCAGTCACCAGCACCGTTGCTGCCCTTATTAATATGCTTCCAGAAGGCCTTATTCTCCTAACCAGCTCCATTCTCGCCCTTGCCACCATCCGTCTTGGCCGCCGCAAAGTTCTCGTCCAAGACCTCTACGCCATTGAAACTCTCGCTCGTGTTGACACTATTGCCCTCGATAAGACTGGCACTCTCACGACCGGCAACATGACTGTAAAGGACTACAAGGCTTTCGAAAAATCCTTTGAAACCGTTCTAAAATCGATTCTAAGCCACCAAATGTCCGAAAACGCAACCACTACCGCTTTGAAGAAAAAGTTCCTAAAAAGTGCCAAATTTGAAGAATTAGAGGGTGTTTTGGATGTGATTCCATTTTCCTCAGACCGCAAATATTCCGGCATTAAAACCAAAGACGCCGAATACCTCATGGGTGCCATCGAATTCCTCACCGATGACAAAGATATTATTAACGAGGTCAAAAACTACGGCCAAGATTCTCGTACGGTAGCGGTAATAAAAGTAGAGGTAGATAAAGAAAACCATTTCGGGCGCCATCAATTATTAGGTATTATATGCCTCGAAGATGAAATCCGTCCAACAGCCAAAAAAATCATCAACTATTTCTACGACAACGACATCGACATCAAAATTATCTCCGGCGATGATCTAGGTTCCGTAAAAACTATCGCAAAGAAAGTAGGTATCAAAGACCTAAGAGGCATTAATCTCTCAGAACTAAAAACCAAAGATTACGACTCCCTTGTCAAAAACTATTCCATCTTCACCCGCGTCACTCCTAGCCAAAAGAAATCACTTATTAAAGCCTTCAAAAAACAGGGAAAAACTGTTGCTATGACCGGCGATGGCGTAAATGACATCCTCGCCATGAAAGAAGCCGATTGTTCACTTGCTATCGGCGAAGGTAGCGACGCCGCTCGCCGTGCTGCCAAGTTCGTCCTCCTAGACTCTGGCTTTGAGGGCATCCCCTCAATTATCGATGAGGGACGTCAGTCTATCAATAATCTCGAGCGCTCAACTACTTTATTTCTTGCCAAGACTGTCTATGCGTCTATCCTCGCTGTTACTTTTGTGTTTTTGCCATTTTCATACCCATTTAGCCCAGTCGAAATGTCACTTCTAAATTTTGCCTGCATTGGTTTCCCAGGCCTCATCCTGGCTCTCGAGAAAAACACTTCTCGTATCAAAAACCTCTTTGTCAAAAACATTATCGAATATTCCGTTCCAGTCGGTCTCACGGTTTCTCTCTCTATGCTTACGCTCTCTATTCTTTCTCACCACAATAATTTCTCTCATTTCGAGCTCACCACTACCTCAGCATTCATTACGTTTACTATTGACCTTATTCTCATTTACTGGATTTCAAAGCCGCTCAATAAGCTACGTACCGCCCTCATCCTTACCATTATTACCATCATGTCGGCCGCTTTCCTTATTCCATTTGGTCGTGACTTTTTCGAATTTACCTTCCTCACAAAAAACGGTCTAATTATTATGGCTAGCATTATTGCTGTCGCTATCGTTATATTCTTATGTTTCAGGGCTCTCGCCAAAAAAATCGCTACCAAGGTTGGATTGACTTTATAGCATAAAAATGATATAATTAAAACAAGTACCTTAACAATTACGAAGATTCATTAAAAACATTTCTAAATCAAAGGGGGACTAAAAAATGTCAGCAATCATTATCAGCATGCTTCTATTGAATGCAATCTCATTTACCTTAGTGGCGGTCTTTAATAAGCATCTGTCCATTAAGGCGTATATTCGCGGCTCAGACAGAGCCACTACATACTTAATCGGTGATGAGTTGTCAAATGAGAGATTGTTTGAACAGCTCATGCTAGACGACAACGCTATCACGGGCACCATCAAGCTAATGAGTTTTCAAAATTTTGGTTTCAATCCAATGATAGCCGCCGCACAGCTAAGAAAAGACGTCGAGGCAACCAAAGCGAGCGATAATGCTCCAATGACCATTGCTTTGAACGACGATTTAGAGCGACCCATTGCCGTCATCTCGTCATTGCTTGGCTCAGAAGTGCCAATCTTTGTTATGGGCGGTGATATTAAGCACATCGCAGTTGATCCATGTTTTGGGTGCCGCAGCTTACGAACAAAAAACGTTGGTTCATTACAGTGGCTTTCGGCACTACTGCAAATTGTCGTTTTTCTACTTGGCTGGCTATCATACGTCCCAATTATCAAGTATAGTAAAAGTGGACGTTGTAGCCTAGCGCTCTATGCCGACATGTTTTATTGGACGGTAGCAGACGTTAAAACGGAGAATGGCATCTATATTGATGGTCTCGTCGTCAACGAGGATGATAAAAACATCAATAGCGAATGGCTATTCAAAAATGTCATATTGTACGATGATGCTTGCATTAGTGTAATTCGCGGAAAACGCGCCGAATATGCAGCCAGCATCACCGAAATTTGGCATCGCATCAGATGAGGAGGCACGAGCATGAATATGAGTATGTTTTTTTGTATCATGGCGCTAAATATCCTATCGTTTACGATTGTAGCTAATGCTAATAAACACATGGTTTTCAGAAAAATCCACAATTGCAGCGGCCACAGACGAAGTACTACTTACTTGATTCCTGGCATGGCTCCAAACAATAAGGATCCTTTTGGCTGGCTGCTAGACAAAGATAGCCCTATATTGGGCGATATTCAAGTGCTTAGTTTTCAAAATTTTGGCTATAATCCAAGAGTAGTAGCGAGGCAAATTGAAAGAGATATTCGTCAAACAAGATTACAAGACGCCGACGTAGATCATTCTACAAAAATGCCTACGTTGCTTCGTTGTAGTTTGCGTAGACGCCAGATATACTTCATCACAGTATCCATGGGAGTACAAGTTCCGTTTTATGTAGCAAGCGTAAATATTAAGCATATCGCCATCAGCCCGTGCTTTGGACGACAAAGCTTATTGGCGCTAAAACCCAGTATAATTCACTATTTTACCATCGCGTTAAAAGGTGTAGTTTTATTGCTGGGCTGGATAGCTTATTTGCCAATCATTAAAATAGGCAAAGACTACTACAGTTTGGTGCTTTTCGCCGATTGGTTGTATTGGTCCACTATCGATACTAAACATTTTAATAATCTCCATCTCGATGGACTCATTACTGGCACACAGGACACTCTCGTCGATAACGAATGGATTCGCCACAATGTCACACTCCTTAATCCTCTCTGCGACCACAGTCTCAATTGTGGTCACTGTGAAATGGGAGAACACGGCGACAGCTATACTATGTGTATCAGCAAAATCATCAAAATATTACAATCTTCGTAATTAACCTAAATCCCCGAATCCTCGGGGATTTTTCTTGCATCAAAAAATATGTTATAATTAAAAAATGATTAAAATTATTGCCGGCGGTAAGAAAAACGCAGAATGGGGCGCTTTAGCCTGTGCAGAATACGAAAAACGTCTGCGCAAGCCGTACGAGATTTCTTGGCAGTTTATGGAAGAAGACAAGCTCGCGCGCTTTTTGGCAGACTGGCCATTTACGGCTTCGGATTTTGTGATTTGCTGCGACGAGCGCGGCGAAAATATATCATCACGTGAATATTCCCAGATGCTAGAAAAAGCCTTCCTAAACTCGCGAAACGTAGTTATTCTGATTGGAGGAGCATATGGTTTCTCAGAAGAAGTAAGGCAAAAGTCCAACTTTGTCTGGGGTTTTTCGAAGTTAGTGTTTCCGCACGCATTGGCACGTGTCATAGTGACGGAGCAAACCTACCGAGCACAAGAAATTTCACACGGAGGCAAATATCACCACGAATAAATATGCGTAGTGTGATATAATATATGATATGTTAATTTTAGGAATTGAGACAAGCTGTGATGAGACCGCAGCGTCGATCGTAAAAGATGGGCGCGAGATTTTGTCGAACGTCGTAGTGAGTCAGATTGATATTTTTGCCGAATATGGAGGCGTGATACCAGAGGTAGCGGCAAGGAGCCATCTCGAAGCCATTATGCCAGTCATAGATAAAGCATTGTCCGACGCAAATGTCTCCTGGGACGCTATCGACGCTATCGCCGTAACACATGCGCCAGGCCTTCTCGGTTCGCTTCTTATCGGCACTCTTACAGCACGAACGTTGGCAATCCTGCATAATAAGCCTCTATACGCAGTACATCATCTCAAATCTCATGTCTATGCTAACTGGCTTAGCGACAAATATCTTCCTTCTTTCCCGTTGCTGGCCCTAGTGGTGTCGGGCGGACACACGCAGATTTTATACATGCCAAAACACGACAAATTTGAAATCATTGGCACGACTCACGATGATGCCATAGGGGAATGTTTTGATAAAGTTGCCAAAATTCTAGGCTTACCTTATCCGGGCGGCCCAGCCATAGCAAAAGCTGCACTCTCTGGAGATGCTAACCGCTACCGTTTGCCCCACCCAAAAGTTGCAGAGTTAGACTTTTCGTTTTCGGGCCTCAAGACGGCGGTTTTACGCGCGGTGCAAAAAGAAGTCGGCGTGCCAATTTCGTATCCATCGCATAAACTAAAGGATTTATTGACACCAAAACAGGTAGCAGATTTTGCCGCATCGTTTCAAAAAACTGCCGTGGAAATCTTGCACGAAAAAATGCAAACGGCGCTTAGTCAGTACCCAGACGCCAAGTCTATCGTTATCGCCGGAGGCGTCTCAGCCAACCAAGAACTCAGGAAGGCGTTTCCGGATGCATTTTTCCCAGAGCCTCAATTCTCAGGAGACAACGGCGCCATGGTCGCAGCGGCATGTTACTACGAAATCCAATCCGGTGTGAAGCCTGTTGATCCATACAAACTCAATATCTACCCACGAATTTCCATCGAAAATTAAACTATCAATTACGCTATCTTTGTGATATAATACAAACATCGTAGGCTGTCGCCAAGTGGTAAGGCAACGGGTTTTGGTCCCGTCATTCGCAGGTTCGAATCCTGCCAGCCTAGCCATATAGACATTAAAAAAGCACCCTCTAAAGGGCGCTTTATTTTTTACTTCGTCACATAAAGAATACTATCTTGAGGTCCCTTAGTCGGCATAGGGTCAGACAATGCTCTTGTTTCGGCAACTTTAAGTTCGCGAAAACTTTCATTAAGCACGGCAAAAATCCTGTCATAAATCCGAATCCTAATCTTTACTTTTTGCGCTTTTCGTGATATAATTAAAAGAGTAACTCATTTTATGGGATTCGTACATTAGAAAGGAAGTTGGTGATTGAGTATGAAAAAGAATTCAGTTACAAGTAGCACCAAAGTTGAAAATCGCGATTCATCTGAGCATATGCGTAAAGTCGAGGCTGCCTACATCAAGGCAGAAGAAGACGTCGACGCCGCCCGTGAAACTCTTAGAGCAAGGTATAGAAGCTATCGTGCCGCACAGACCGAGGCGAAAGAAGCCGATGCTAAGTTCCAGGAGGCTGCTATGCGTCATCAGTTTGCACACGATGAATATATGCGTATTCGCGATAACAACAAGGCTCGTATTGCAGAGCTTCGCCAGGAGGCGAATCGAGAGCCCGAAGGTGCCGAAGAACTGAACAAAGAAATCGAAAACCTTTGCCAAGAGACCAAGGAAGCTAAGCGCAATATCACTAAAGCGCCAATCCCAGATGGTTCTCCCCGCAAAGAAGCTAATGCAAAACTCGACGCCGCCAGGCAGCGTTATGAAATATCAAGAGACATTTTCAAGCGTCTGAAGAGCAAAAGAAATCATCTGAAGTTCGAGCTTTGTTCCCTCCAGGCTAGACGCTAAGCGTCACAACCACCTCCCAGCCACGACCCACGTCGTGGCTTTTTCAAGCAATTTACAAAAAGGACATAATGTGGTATAATCAAAACTAATGCCATTCTTTTTGGGCACTGTACATTTAAAGAAAGGTTGGTGAACATGCATGTTAAAACACAAGTTAAACTCAGCACTTCGGCGCGAGCAGGCCGCCTGGTCCGAATATCTGAACGTGATACGACTCCTTGAAGCATCTTATAGGGTCATGCAAAACGCATGGAATGATCGTTGTATTGCAGAAGAAAAGATGAACGAAGAATATGAAAACGTCCGCATCGAACATGAATGTTATCGTGAAATTTGGGGCGAATATAAGTGCATCGCTAAGAGAAACGGCGACCGTATCACGTCTCTTCGTATTGCGGCAGACCATGAAGAAACCAAAATGCGAGAATGCTTTAAAAAATCCGATGAGGAATTTGAGCACGGCAACACAGAAGTTTCTCCGCTCTATTACGAAATGGGCAAGGAACACGAAAACTATAGAGACGAGTTCAATAGAAAGATACGCGTATTAAGGCAAGAAATTCAAGATGCCAAGGCGGAAGCCAAACGTCTAGCCATAAGAAACGACACTAAGGCTTTTAAGTCTGCAAGGCAAAAATTTCAACGCACAAAAAACCGTCATGAATTCGCAAGAGCCGAATTCAACAGTCTTAAGGAAGAGCGCGACCGCGCAAAGGCTAATTATGAGCGTCTACAATCCGAATACAAAGAACTCAAAGCTGAATACGAACGTCTCAAAAAAGAAAATTAGGGGGAAATATCATGAAAAACACTACTGTCGCTGCTGGCATTATACTTATCATCTTTTTTTATCTTATTGCTTTTGACAAGCCAGACGATAACAAATACCTTGTCTTGGTCAACAAAACACATCAATTACCAGACGACTGGATTAGTAACATCCAGCTCGATACTGCCAAAAATGCTTCTGGCGAAGAGCTGCAAATTGAACGCGAAACCTGTAGCCAATTTTTACTCTTAAAAAATGAGCTACAAAAACAAGGCATCCAAATTGAACCGGATAGCGCTTATCGTTCTGTCGAAGATCAGCAGGCACTCTGGGACTATTTCACAGAGACATACAGCGAAGAATATGCAAGAACTTACGCCGCCGTGCCAGGCTATTCCGAACATCATACAGGTCTTGCTGTCGACATCTATCTAATAAAAGACGGCAAAGAGATTCGCGAGAATGACGACATGCTTGCCGAAAAGGAAATCTTTGCAAAGATTCACGCCATCATGCCAGAATATGGCTTCATCCTTCGCTATCCCGAAGGCAAAGAGGACATCACTGGCTACACTTACGAGCCATGGCATCTTCGTTTCGTTGGCAGTCCTAAGATCGCCAAAGAAATTACCGTTGGCAATTTTACCCTCGAAGAATACCTTGGCATAGATTGAGCCACCTTTCACCCCAAAGCCCCCATCAAGGGGGCTTTTTCATGCCACTTTATTACCCTTGTGCTTTCTCTAAAAGTGTGCTATAATTAAACCATGCCTGCAAAAAAATCAACAAGAAAACGCAAAACCTCCGCTAGAAACTCCAGGAGAGCCCCAAAAGAAGCTCCTATCGAGCACGAACTTCCAGGTGGTTTTTGGCGTCAGATTGTCGCCGTCTTGATGATTGCTGCAGCCCTCTTTTTTGTCTTCACGTGGTTTGGTCATGGCGGCTCCGCCCTCAATGACTTCCATGCCACCATTTTAAAAGGCCTCGGCGTTGCTACTTATACCATTCCAGCACTTCTCGTCTATCTTTCGGTCAAGATTTTTAAGTCCGAAAACAACCGCGTCGCCGTCCCAGTTTACATTGCTAGCCTGCTCATGGTTTTCTGGGTTTCTGGCATTGGCGCCATCTGGAATAACGGCGGTCTCATTGGTGGCTGGCTTAACACCATCATGACTAAAGCTCTCGACCAATCCTTTGTTATATTTATATATATAATACTGATTTTTATCACTTCTGCTTTTATTCTCCAGCTTTCGCCGATTACTTTCTTTAAAGGCACCAAAAATCTCGTCAAAACGAACAAAAAAGTTGAACAAACTCCAGAGTCCGGCAAAAAACTCGGCCAGCTCGAAATCAAAGTCAACTCCAGTATCGCACCAAAAGACGATCAACCAAAAAAACAAAAAGGCCTCTTCATTCACAAACCAAAGGCCGAGCCAGTTAAAGCCGAGCCGGCCAAGCTCCCAGAAAAGCCCGAAGAAAAGGCCCTCGTTGCCGTCAATGACACCGACTGGAAGATGCCTAGTACCGACCTTCTCGAAAAAAAGCAATCCCCAGCCGACGCCGGCAATATTCAGCAAAACGCCTATGTCATCAAATCCACCCTCGCCGAATTTGGTATCGAGGTTGAAATGGAGGGCGCCAATGTTGGTCCACGCGTTACGCAGTACACTATGCGCCCACCTGCCGGTGTTAACTTGTCCAAGATTCTCGCTCGTGACAAGGAGCTCGCACTAAATCTCGCTGTCGACAAAATCCGTATCGAAGCTCCAATCCCAGGTACCCGTAGTGTTGGCGTCGAGATTCCAAACGCCCGCTCTGCCGACGTTCGTCTTCGCGGCGTGCTCGAATCTACCGATTGGAAAAAGGCTTCCGACCCTCTCACTTTTGCAGTAGGGAAGGACATCTCTGGTAAGGCTGTTGTAGCAAATCTTGCTAAGATGCCACACCTCTTGATCGCGGGTACTACCGGTTCTGGTAAGTCCGTCATGACCAATACTCTCATTACTTCGCTTCTTTACCGCAACTCTCCGTCCGACATGAAACTCATTATTGTTGACCCAAAGCAGGTTGAGATGGCTCAATATCAAGACATCCCGCATCTTCTCACGCCTATTATTACACAGACCGAAAAGGCTCTCTCCGCCATGAAATGGGCAGTCGGCGAAATGGAGCGCCGCTATACTCTAATGGCCGAAGAAAAGGTTAAAAACATCGCCGATTACAACGCCAAGAAAGAAGGCAAAATGCCGTACATCGTTATCATTATCGACGAAATGGCCGACCTTATGATGATGGCAGGGAAAGACCTCGAGATGCTCATTGTTCGCATCGCTCAAAAAGGCCGCGCCGCCGGTATTCATCTAGTACTTGCTACTCAGCGTCCAGAAGTCAAAGTCATTACGGGCCTCATCAAGGCCAACATCCCAGGCCGCATCGCTTTTGCCGTCGGCTCCCAAATGGACTCTCGCATCATGCTAGACCAAGGTGGCGCCGAAAAGCTCCTTGGTAAAGGCGACATGTTGCTCCTTACTACCGAAATGATGGGCAAGCCTCGCCGTATTCAGGGCGCCTGGGCTTCCGACGAAGACATCGCTAAGGTTACTGATTTTCTCAGAGAACAACGCCCGCCAGAGTATAACGACGAAGTCGTCGCGCAATCTGTCGCCATCAAAGGCATGACTGGCGAAGTCGGTGGCATGGACGGCCTCGGTCGTCGCTACGACCCGCAAGACCCAATCGTCAGAAAAGCCGTTGAAATCTCCCTCAGCAAAGGCAAATTTAGCACCGCCATGCTTCAAACTTACCTCGGCAAAGGCCACGGTTTTGTCTCTGGCCTCGCTATCTGGTTCGAAGAAATCGGCGTCATTGGCCCACAAAACGGCAATAAACCTCGCGACCTACTCATCACGTCTATGGATGAATTCGACCAGCTAGCGAACTGAGCAAAAATCTAGCACTTGTGCTAGATTTTTCGAAGGAGCGACGCTGGACGACCCGCTACGCGGGTCGACGCGCTAGTACAACAATAAAAAAGATGCACTTGATATAGTTCAATATCTTGGGCATCTTTGTGACTTTATTATAACAAATTTTCAGAATAGTTCAAGCACTTCCTCGGATTTCGTGATAATAATTAGATGACGAATTCGACTACGATGGCTCGAAAAATAATATCTGATATTAGAAAAAGCTTTCGTTTGATGCATTTTTATTCTTCTGAGGTCAATAATAACATTTTTCGATTGTTTTCTGGCGTTATAAAGATTATTTTTTATCGTATTTTTACCATCCCCAAGGGGACTTTTTAATTCCCATTTTACGCCATTTACATCTAAATCTGGCGTGCATTGACGGGATGTGCGGAGAAAAGTTATATCAGTCTGAAAATAATTAGCCAAAATTATTGCTGCTGATAGTTCATGTTCTTTTGGTCTATCTCGAAAACTAGCCTCAATAATGATACGATATTTCATATTGTTGCATTATACACATCCTCTTGGATTTTTCAACCCACCCCCATTAATTGGACATGTGTGGGGGTATCGTCTTCTTTTTATTGCACAAATTTGCTAGTCTTTGTCGGAATCTTATGTTGACTTCCCCTCCCGTATGCTATATAATCATAACCACAATAGGTCATATAAAAAGGGTTTTAGAAAGGGTCACACATAAAACTATGAAGGGTATAGAAAAGCTACGTAATATATATATATATATATATATATAGGTTAACGCATAGCTTTCTTTTTAATCTTCATAAACTCTTTAACTCTTCTCGTCTTCATGGTCTATCTAACTTAAATTCATCCATTAAGTTTAGTAAACTATTTCGTATTATTACTACCTTTTCCTTTATTCTTCTTTTAGCTCTATCCTATATCTTCCTTAACCCTACCAACAACATTATTACTACTACCATTGCCAATATCACTGGTGGAGATAAAGGAGTTCACGCCACAGACACTCCAGCTACCTCGGGTGAAGCAGTAAATAGTCTCGTAACCCTCAACCTCTCCCTCACTCGTCCAAATGCTTCGGTA
>JAZNJY010000011.1:0-29915 GCA_045578285.1 Candidatus Nanosyncoccus sp.
ATTATTTAGAGAGTGAGCCGATAAAACAAATGGATGATAAAATCCTTAGTTATATTGACTTTTATAACTACCATCGTATACACTTAAGTATAAGTTATAGAACTCCTGCCGAAATGTTGCATAGGTTGTGAAAGTTGTATGGTACTTATAGTAGTTTTCTGTCTCTGTAGTGGCTCTAGTGCGCGAGATTTTAGAATATTTTATAACATTTTTTAGAATTTTGTGATATAATGTAAAGAAGCAAGCGCGTTTTGGACGCTTAGCTCAGTTGGCTAGAGCGTGTCTTTGACGTAGACAAGGTCAGAGGTTCAACTCCTCTAGCGTCCACCATTAACAATTTGGGTCGGTAGCTCAGCTGGTTAGAGCACGGGCCTTTTAAGCCCGGTGTCGTGGGTTCAAGCCCCACCCGACTCACCAACAGGGGAACCTGTGGAAAACTCAGGTTCGAAGATGAAATTAAATGGTGATTTATATCTGTAAATCACCCTTTTTTGTGCATCAATTTCGAGGTTCGAAACCATATTTCGCACCAAAATGTCCTTTTCGACGAGATCTCCTTTTTCTAACCTGTTAATTAGCGAATTTAGCGAGTTCGAAAACTTTTCGATAGTCATGCGTAATTTTTCAGGATTCTTAATTTTGGCTTCAATTTGCTTGATTCTTTTGTCTATATTTACAACATCATTTTGTAAATCCGCCATGTCACTCAGAGCTTGTCTTTGACGGCTTTTGGCGATTCTTTGTCCAGTTCGGCGTACTTTTCCGCGAGGTCTCGATCTTTCTTTGTTTCTGTGTTTTTTGGCCGAGTAGCTCGTGTTTCTCGACAGTGAACTCCTGCATCTTTTTATTCGCGTATTCGCTCATATCGTCGACAAAACTTGTGAAGTCGTATTTCTGGCTGATACGACCGAATTCCTCGTAGAGTTGGTCCATGATGATTGGTAAGTCTAGCAAAGAGATATTCCTACCACTCGAAAATAATACCGACTGGATGGATACTCTTGTTGAAAAAAATAACAGATCAACAGGATGACCACTCATTATCAGAATTGGCGAAGATACAATTTTAGATACGATTATCCGCGGTATTAACGATGCCTCATTCCTTGGTAACGGAAGCTTGATTAATGTTTAGTTAATAACAAATCACTTCGGACTCGACTTCTTGAATAATTTCTTTCGAAATATTTTCTGTATCATAAAGAAATACTTCATTCAACCTTGGGTTAAAAATACCAAGCTTGTTTATGCCTTTGAATTCTTTTCTTCCAGAATGTATACCCATTATCCAATACATCAAAAGCTGCAAGGTGTGTTTACTAGTAGGCTTAGATTTTGATACCTTATAATCCCATAAGGTATCTTTTGTTAGAAAATCACCGTCGCCAGATTCAACCATAGTAGTATAGCCACCAAAGGTAGCTTTTTTATGTCCTAAGCATTTATCTAGGAATTTTAAGAAATCTAAGCCATCGCTACCTTCTGGAGTAAAACCAAAACCATATTTCGTAACAGGACCATACTTTTCAAAAAATATTACACTTCGTTCAATCATGATTCGAATATTTTCAATTGTATGTTTGTCCGGATTAATCTCTTCATAGCTTTTCGTAAGAGGTGCCTGTGCTGTATTCCTAAACCAAACATCAAAAGATACTAACTTGCAAGCATTAATTATGGCTTGGTCATTTAGTGCAGCGCATTCCTTCACTAGTTTAGATGCAATCCTTTTTGCATTTTTAACTCCATGATCTTCAGCGATAGCCGCACCACGCAAGGAGATAGCAAATGCCTCCTCAATAGAGGCTTCATTATCCATAAGATATCTGGTCATATAATCTACAGCCATTCCAATTAAAGAGGCGTGTATATTCTCATTTTCATTCAAAGTATACTCATCGGTAAAAGAAATTCTCCGAAAATCAGACGGCTTAATATATCCGCCAAAAGGTTGCTTAACGGATGTTATTCTTCCTGTGACACTGCTCATAGTAAATCTACCTTTTCATGTATTATAACATTAAATCAGAACATTTCAATGAGCATTAATGCATCGGGTGATATTATTGTAATAATGAATGACGATGAAGCAATAATGCGAAGAATCGTAGAATAGAGCTAGAGTGGAGGGATATTGAGTCTATTTATGGTAAAGAAGCTACCAGTATACTAAAAGTGCTTGCACCGGCACCGATCCATGTGCAGCTAAAAGCACTCTTCGGGGTGCTTCTTTGTTTTTATGATATATTTTGCAGTTTCGTGTCAAGAAAAAATTCCACCCCTATTTTTTGCACAATAACTTTCAAAACCCGATTGTGTCCAAGTGGACGCTATTTATTGACTAAATGATAGAATGTTTTATTAGAATCGTTGCCGTAATGGTTGATATCTTCCGGTTCAGCCCAAAGCGAAAGCTTATGCACACGCCATTTGTCTATGAAAAACATCTGAACTATCGCGTCATTCACGTCGCGATTATTTAGAGCGCGTGGAATGTATGCGAGGGAAAAGTAGTACCATTTGTCGTCTTCGGCGTCTAATCTCGCAAAAATGCGCTTACCGCGCCCCAAAAGGCGCGCAGCAAAGCGTTGTGCTAGCGTTTCTAGGGAATAAGTCTTTAGTTCGTGGATCGCGTCGCGTACCGACGATTCTACTAGCTCCATGCGTTCAAATTTATCGTAATCGCGCGAGTTGAATTTGCCGTTATGTTCGAACATGAAACTTTCGAGTTGCCGAGTAGTGACCGGTATCGGTTCGCCGGGTTTTGCCTTCTTGAATGGGTTGCGTTTTGCCATGATAAACTCGATTCTTTTGAGGTTTGCGCTGTGGAGCGGTGTGTTGGATGTTGACGCTAGTCTGTATCTTGAATTTTGTCACCAGTGTTTAATTCTTTCTTTTCTTCATTTTTGGGCTTGTTTAGCTCTTGTAATTTTTCATAGTTAATACTGTAGTTCATATTTTCATCACTATTAAGAATTTCAGGGGGATTCAATGACGGGTCAAATATCAGCCCTTTCTCACGTTCCTCGAATAGTTTGAGTACTCCTTTTTCGACCATATTAGTGTAAGCCTCGCGAGAATCACCATCAAGTTGTTCGTCCGTGAGCCTTTCCATGAGCTCCTTGACCATCCGTGAGATCTCTTTTTTCACTAAATTCTTAATATAATCATCCTCTGTGATTGTGCCATTTTTTCCCGTTTCTTCTTTTATGTTTATATTCATCGTCTCAACTTGTATGCTAATTTCAGCGTTATTATTTAAACTGTTTGCGTAATCTAGCACTTGCACTACCAATCCAATAGCAGCTATCAAGGTGGTAACGATGAACTTTTTATTTTTTATCTTAATTTGATACCACTTGGACCCAGTATCAAACCCTACAACCTGTATATCTTTTTCGGTAATTTTAAAAGTCTTTAATACTGCTACAATCCTCTTACGAGTCTCTTCTAATGCTTCGAATGAGTCAACATCGGCAGGGATCATAATGTTAATTATGTCTTCCGGCTGATCCTGCACTAACTTATTGATAATTGTAATTATATTGGCCAGTCTTGCATTGATGGTAGCTAAGTAATTCTTTGTAGTGTTATAATCTTGCGCCGTCATCAAAACCATGCCGCCAGATACATTAGCATTATCAATTGCTTTTTTCGAATTCTCATCTGTTGGTTCTATGAGTTTGTTCTCGACTAATACTTCTATTGCCAATTTAATACTGTTCAGATTTAATATCTTGTAGTAACCACCATTAGCGATAGGCTCGTTCTTTAACTCGAGATGATAATTATCATTAGTGACAGTGTTTAAGATATGTTTAATTTGTCCTAGTCTCATGTTTAACCTCCGTCAGCTAGGGATTAAGTGTTACATTGATTATACCACAAAATTTGCTATATTTAGAAAATTATTTTATAAATGCTTATGTTATATTGGGTTTATGGTCATATTTGCTCCAGAAATCCCCCAAAAGTTCGAATCCCAGTTCCTGTATGTGTATTTTAGAATATGCACGGCAGCACTAAAGGATAATCCTTTTTAGGTATAACCTTGATTTTTGCAGTGTATTCGGGGTGGTCGATACACCAGTCAACAACCATGCAAAGCCGAGTAAGTATGTCTGGTCGCCCCTCACCATTTGTTATGATGAATTGCTCCATAGGGAGCTTTTTTTGTTGCTCGTATGATATAATGTATAGTATGAAAAAGATTAATACTTCTCCAATTTCTGGTATGCAAGAGCTGTTGCCGGAAGCGCAGGCCACCTTTAATGATCTCAAGAATAAAATTAATGAGACTTATCTTTCGCATGGATTTTTGAATATTGAGACACCAATGATTGACCGAACGGAGATTTTGCTCGCAAAGGCTGGCGGCGATACAGAGAAGCAGATCTATAAAGTTGTGAAGACGGCGGAGACGGCGGATGATGCCGACCAGGCTCTCAGATTTGATCATACGGTGCCTTTGGCGCGATATGTGGTGGAGCACGAAAATGATTTGAAATTTCCATTTAAGGTGACGCAGATTGGCCGGAATTTTCGCGGAGAAAGGGCGCAACGGGGAAGGTTTCGTGAGTTTTATCAATGCGATGTGGATGTAATTGCGCGGGGGGAACTCCCGATTTTCTATGATGCGGATGTGATTTCTACGTTGCTTGACGCGTTTTCGCGGTTTGAATTGAATACTCCGGTGCTTGCGAGGATTAGTAATCGCAAAATTCTGTCTGGATTACTTCAGGAATTTAATCTTGAGGCTAAGTCAGAGGAGATTTTCGGCATTATCGATCATTCAGAGAAAGTGCCTTTCGAGGCGACTCGAGATGCGTTGGCGGAAATTGGACTGGGCACGGAGCGAGTTGAAGCGATATTGAAGTTTATTGAAGTTCGTGGGGCTAGAATTGAGGCGGTAAGAGCGCTAGAGGAGTTAGGAATACAAAATGAAATGTTCCGGGCTGGCGTAAATGAGCTTGACGAAGTAGTGAAGCTGCTTGAAGCGGATGGTCGGGCGGCGGAGATTTGTGCCGACATGAAGATTGTGCGCGGACTAGATTATTATACCGGTACAGTGTTTGAGTTTAACTTGCCAGAATATAAACATGTTGGTTCAGTATGTGGTGGTGGGCGTTATGAAAACTTGGCGGGGTATTTTACGGACCAGAAGCTACCTGGCGTAGGGGGTTCAATTGGACTAACTAGGCTGTTTTATGTTCTAAATGAAAATAATTTGGTAAAAAGTCAAATGGAAAAACCAATTGATATGGCAATTGTACCGATTTCTCAGAATGAGCTTGAGTTTGCGATGAAAGTGGCGAGAGAGAGAAGAAATCGGGGTGAAAAAGTCACCGTTGTAGGAACAGATAAGAAATTTGGCGACAAGATGAAATATGCGGCGGCGGTGGCCAAGAAATGTATCGTGTTAGGCGAGTCGGAGATAGAGAGTGGGAAATATGAAGTCAAAATCTTTGAAGACTAGTTTTAATTGGCGGAAGTGGCTAGACGAGTTTGCTTTGGCTGGCAAAGGGATACTTTTTGCGGTAAAAGAAAAACGGTTTTTAATCGGGTTCTTTGTGTCGTTTTTGTTTTTTGGTACCTTGATGAATCTACTGGCTGGGGGATTTTCTAAATTTGAGCTAATGGGGGCGTTGGGATTCCCGGAAAGTTTGAAGATTATCTGGAGCGCGTTTCTTGGTGTGTTTGGCGTGAATATGCCGTTTTTGGACTGGCTATTTGTGTTTTTTATCGCGTTTTTGCAGGGAATTTTGATTGGGCTAATCGTACTAATTTGGAATAAAAAACGCAGCGGAGATGATAATTCGGCAAATGTGGAGAAGGCCGGGATTATTACTGGGCTAATTGCCCTTGGGGCTGGATGTCCAACTTGTGGAACGACGCTGATTACACCGCTCCTCGGGACGATATTTTCGACAGGGAGTTTGGCGGTAGCGGGAGTAATTTCTAGCGTGGTGACGGTGCTCGCGATTGTGATTGCGATTTTTTCTTTGAAACGTATAGGTGTGGAAACTTATGCTATAATTATGAATGAGAAATATACAAAAAAGCATTTAGGTGAATAAAAAAGGAGGAGTGTGAAAAAAGCGCTGAGAATTATAGGCGTAGTGGCGGTGGTTGGCGTGTTGATTGCTGCGATTGTGGCAAGCATGAATCAAGGCGGATCGAATGCGGAGAAAGTTTGGAACGCTGATATGACGGTGGGGAATATGGATGCAAAGAATTATTTTATTATATATTCGGATTTGGCGTGCCCGTATTGTGTGGCGTTTGAAAATGCAATACTGGAAAATGAAGAGAATTTTAAGAAATATATTGCTGCAAATGACATTTTGGTAGAGGTGAGACTGTCGGACTTTCTGTATGAATATGGACAGTCGCAATCGATAGAATCGCTGTATGGGGCGGAGGGTGCTTATTGTGCTAAGAAAGAGGGGAAATTCTGGGACTATTACAATGCGGCGATCAAGAAAGTTTGGAAAGAATATTTTGAGAAAAATGGTAAGGCAGCGTTTTCGGAGTTTAATAAGCTAGGCGAAGACTATTGGATTGAGATTGGTGAAGAGGTGGGGCTTGCGGATGATTTTGTGAAATGCATGGAAAATGACGAGACAGTGCCAGAAATCAAAACAGCATCGGCGAAGAGCGCAAAATTGATTGGTGGAATGCCGTATTTTAAGTTTAACAAGTATACTTCGTCTGGCTTCGACCTTTCGTGGGGCTATGATTACGTATTGATGTATTTTGAGGCTGGCTTAGGGCGACAATAAAGCGTTAACGAAACATAAACCGAACATAAGAAAACACAAGTGTTCGGTTTTTTGTGTTTTACCTCTGTTATTTTGAGTTGAATAAAATTATAATCAGAACATAAAAAATCTTAAAAATCAATATTGACAATGATTTTGCCTATGCTAAAATAGAATTAAGTTCAGGCCAATCGGACGTTGAGAGGGGCCGGAACTTTCCACCTGGAGTGTGTTATAATATAAGAATGAAATTGAAAACCAGTTTTAGTTGGATACTTGTGTTTGTTACGATTTTTGTAACAGTATCGGCACTGGTTTTTTCTTTTGGAAGAGGTGGAAAGACTTTTGCGAGAAATGATTCTGGGATTGAGCCTGCGGCGGAGCATTATGTTAACCTCGATGATGATGGGGAAACGGTGACCGTGCGGACTGATGCTCGGACGGTGGATGAAGTATTGAAACGGGCAGGGATTTATGTGTCGGAAGCGGACGTGGTGAATCCTGGATTAGATATGGAAATTGATGACGATGATTTAACGATTAGCATTTGGCGGGCGCGCCCGGTAGTTGTGAAAGATGGTATCAAAGAAGAGTATTTAATGACGACGGAGCTCGACGCGAGAGAGATTGCGATTAAAACAGGATCGGACCTTTACGAGGAAGATGAGGTGAAGGTGCTTAGTGGTTATAATTTTTTGGAGACAGGGCCGGCCTATGTTTATGAGGTGATAAGAAATCATGAAGAACCGGAGCCGGAGCTAATTGATACAACTATTGACCTTTCTAGTAAGTTGGGCGTGATGCCGTTGACGGCTTCTAGGGGTGTAAATAAATATACAGTGGCAGTAAATGGGCATACTGTCGAAAGAAAAGAGACGTATTATGATTTATCGATGGGTGGCGTGATGGCAATAGCGGCAAGAGAGTGTAATGTGGCGGCGTATTATACAGTTCGCGAAGATGGTGTGAAGGTGGATGCAGACGGATACGTTTTGGTGGCAGCGAACCTTGGCAGATATCCGAGATGTACAGTGGTGGAAACGTCACTGGGGCTCGGACGAGTTTACGATACGGGTGGATTTGCGATGAGAAACCCGGAACAATTTGATATCGCAACAGATTGGACGAATAGAAATGGTAAATAAGGCACTAGGACAACATTGGTTATATAATCGAGAGATACTTAACGGCATAGCTGAGCTTGCTGGGGAAGGTGAGCTTTGCCTTGAAATAGGGCCGGGACTTGGAACGTTGACGGCATCTCTGCTTAAAAGGTTTGACAAGGTGATTGCGGTGGAATATGATACAAAATTGGCGGCAAATTTGCCAAAGAGCTTTCCAGGTAAGAACCTGGAGGTCGTAAATGCGGATTTTTTGAAGTTCGATCTCTCTAGTATGCCAAAGTCTTATGCGGTGGCAGGGAATATTCCGTATTATATTACGAGCCCAATTATTGAGCATATTCTAAAAAGTGAAAATCGTCCGGAGAAAGCAGTGCTTTTGATGCAGAAAGAGGTGGCGGAGCGAATCGTGAGTGAAAGAGAATCTATGCTGTCTCTAAAATGCAAGAACTGTGCGGATGTGGAATTGGGGCCGCTAGTGAAAGCTGAGGAATTTACACCACCACCGAAAGTAGATTCGCAAGTTCTGATTATGACACCGCACGCACCGATTATTCCCGAAGAGGTTTTTAAGCTGATAGGCAGAGGTTTTTCGTCGCCACGCAAGAAGTTGATGCATAATTTGGCTGGTTTGAAGTCGAAAAGCGAGTTGCAGGAGATTTTTGTACAGGCGAACATCAATGTGGATGCGCGTCCGAGCGACCTCAAGCTACAAGATTGGTATACAATCTATAAAAAGATGATATAATGTAAATATGTTAGACGTGAAATTTATTCGAGAAAATCTTGAACTCGTAGAAAAATCCACGAGGGAAAAAGGCTATAAAATAAATGTGCGTGAGGTGCTGGAGCTGGATGATGAGCGAAAGGCAATCTTGACGGAGGTTGAGAGCTTGAGGGCGCGCAGGAATGAAATTGCGGGCAAAATGAAGGGTGGTAAACCAGCTCCGGAGCTTATTTCTGAGGGTAAAAAGATTAAAGAAGAATTGGCTGAGATTGAAGAGGAATTGGCTAAAATCGAAGGTGAGCTCAATACGAAATTAAAAGCTGTACCAAATGTGATTTTCGACGATGTGCCTCTCGGCGGTGAGGAATGCTCAGTGGAAGTGAAAAAATGGGGCGAGCACCACGAAACAGGCGTAGATCATTTGGACTATGCGGTAAGTCGAGATTGGGTGGATTTTGAGCGAGGTGCAAAAGTAGCTGGTGCGAAATTTTACTATCTTAAGGATGGCTTAGCGCTTCTTGAAAACGCGCTTTTACAATATGGTCTTTCTAAAGTTCTCGAACACGGCTTTACTTTTATGACGGTACCAGACGTGGTTTCGTCTAGAGTACTTGAGGGGTGTGGCTTTAATCCGCGAAGTTCTGAGCAGAGCGACGAGTATTATGTTGAAGGTGAAGATTTAGCTTTGATTGCGACTGCAGAGATGCCACTTACCGGTTATCACATGGATGAAATTATTGATGAGGATAAGTTGCCACTGTTTTACGCCGGCTATTCAGCTTGTTTTAGAAAAGAGGCTGGAGCATATGGCAAATATACACGTGGGCTTTTCCGTGTGCATCAATTTAATAAACTAGAGATGTACGCGTTTTGTTTGCCAGAGCAGAGTAAAGAAATTCATGAAAAGATTTTAAAGATCGAAGAAGAGATTTGGCAGGGGCTGGGTGTGCCATACCATGTGATTAATATTGCAGCTGGAGACCTTGGTGCGCCGGCGGCGAAAAAATACGATATGGAATATTGGTCACCAGTGAATCAAAAGTACCAGGAGATTACAAGCTGCTCCAATTGTACTGATTTTCAGGCCAGATCTTGTAATGTGAGAGTTCGCAGAAAAGATGGTACGGTAGAATTTGTACACACTTTGAACGGCACGGCAATTCCGCTTGCTAGGGCGCTTGTAGTGATGATTGAAAATTTTGCAACGCCAGATGGCAAACTCAAGGTTCCAGAAGTTTTGATACCGTATCTTGGTGGCAAGGAAGAATTATAAAAGGAGGAATATGATAGAAAAAATCGAAATTAGCGGCAATAATTACAAAGTTGAGGACGGTTTGCGCAAGTATACCTTGAAGCGCATGGGCAAACTTGATCGTTATTTGCCACGTGGTTACAAAAAAGACGTAGTCGTGAATGTTGTAGTGGCAGAAATCGGTAAGAACCGTTCGGATAAGTATGAAATTTCTGTAGCGATGGAAATTCCTGGTGGCAAAGTGATCGCCGCAAAGGATGAATGTTCCAATGTGTTCGCAGGGGTTGATTTGGTTGAAGCAAAACTTGCTGGTCAGATTAGGCGTTATAAGCTTGAAGTACAACCGCATCGCCAGAAAAGAAGTCTGAAAGATCTCTTTATTAAGAGAAAATAGTGTGATAGAATAGTAGGAGATTGGAGTTTATTTATGGTGAAAAAGACGGAGGTGGCTCGCGAAAAGAAACCAACTGATAAGTTGGCAGATAAAACTGCTCTGACAAAGTTTTTGCAGGGCGTTTTTGGTGATGCTCAGAAAAAAATCCTAAAGAAAATGTGGAAGAGGGCGCAAGAAATTGGCAAATTGGAGCCCGAGTATGAAGCAATGAGCGATGAAGAACTCAAGGCTCAGACTGATATTTTGAAAGAGAAGGCCGTAGGTGGTGAAAAGGCGCTCGATGCTATTTTGCCGCAGGCTTTTGCGGTAGCAAGAGAGGCATCGAAACGTGTTCTAGGTATGCGACCTTATGATGTGCAATTGATTGGTGGTATGGTTTTGAATTCTGGCGCAGTGGCGGAGATGAAGACTGGTGAAGGTAAGACGCTCGTAGCGCTTCTTCCGGCTTATCTCAATGCCTTAACCGGTAAAGGTGTGCACGTGGTGACGGTAAATGATTACCTGGCGCAACGTGATGCGGGTTGGAATGGTCCGGTTTATGACTTTTTGGGACTTTCGGTTGGTGTAATTATTAATGATGCATCTTTTGTATATGATGCCAATTACGAAAATGAAGAGCATACAGACGAAAGATTTCGTCACCTTCGTCCGGCCACAAGGAAAGAGGCTTATAATGCTGATGTGACTTATGGCACAAACAATGAATTCGGATTTGACTATTTGCGCGACAACATGACTAGTGAGGTGCAATACCTACGACAGAGAGAGTTGAATTTTGCAATTGTGGATGAGGTGGATTCGATTTTGATTGACGAAGCGAGAACGCCGCTCATTATTAGTGCGCCGGCTGGAGATAATCCAGAACAATATTATCATTTTGCAAGAGTGGCGGCGAAACTCACGCCAGAAGACTATGTTTTGGATGAGAAGCGACGCTCGGTAACTTTGACTGATGCTGGGATTGAAAAAGTCCAGGAAATTTTGGGAGTCGACAATTTGTATTCTGTAAAGAATACGCCACTAGTGTACCACATGGAGCAGGCGCTAAGAGCAGAGATTTTGTTTAAACGCGATAAGGATTACGTGGTAACGAATTCTGGTGAAGTGATTATCGTAGACGAGCATACTGGTCGTTTGATGCAAGGACGACGTTATAATGAAGGTCTGCACCAGGCAATTGAAGCCAAAGAAGGTGTGGCGGTGAAACAGGAATCAATGACTCTTGCTACGATTTCATTCCAGAATTTCTTTAGACTTTATCACAAGTTATCTGGCATGACTGGTACGGCATTTACGGAAGCAGAGGAATTCCAGCAGATTTATGCACTTGATGTGATTCAAATTCCACCGAATAGACCGATTCAGCGCGTAGATAAGGACGATTTGATTTACAAGACTAAGGCCGGAAAGCTTAAAGCAATTGCGGAAGAAGTCAAAAAATATCATGAAAAAGGTCAACCGGTGCTTGTTGGGTCTGGTTCAATCGCAAACAATGAAGAAATTGCTAAGTATTTGGATCAGTTCGGCTTACCGTATGAGATTTTGAACGCAAAGAACAACGAACGTGAGGCGGCAATTGTGGCGCGCGCTGGTGAAAAAGGTGCAATTACACTTGCAACGAATATGGCTGGACGTGGTACGGATATCAAGCTTGGTGAAGGTGTAAAAGAGCTTGGCGGTCTTGTGGTAATTGGTTCTGAACGTCATGATTCTAGGCGTGTAGACAATCAGCTCCGTGGTCGTGGTGGACGTCAGGGCGATCCTGGCACGACCCAATTCTTTGTGAGCTGCGAAGACGATTTGATGCGAATCTTCCAGGGTGATAGAGTAAAAATGCTGATGACTAGGCTTGGTGTACCGGATGATATGCCGATTCAGACTAAATCAATTTCAAGGACACTTGAGGCAGCACAAAAGAGAATTGAAGGTTTTAACTTTGATTCGCGTAAAAATGTGGTGCAATACGATAACGTGATTAATCGCCACCGTAAGGTTGTCTATATGATTCGTCGTAAGATTTTGCTTGGTGACGATATCTTCCCAGAGATTAAACGCTTAATGCGAGATGAAACGAAGGCTTTGACGGAATTTTCTTCACGCGTGAATAAAAATTTCGATGCAGAATTTAAGGCGGTGTTTGACTTTGATGATGATTTGATTCACGAAATTGGTTTGAAGCGCAAAGAAAAAGAGCGCAGAAAATTGGCTCTTGAGGCTGTAGAAGAAGCATATGCTGCGCAGGAAGACAAATTCGGCGCTGAGACTATGCGCAAAATTGAGCGTGAGGTTTATCTAAAGGTGCTCGACACTTTGTGGATGCAGCATCTTGAGAATATGCAGCATCTACGCGAGGGAATTCACTGGCGTTCAGTAGGCCAGAGAGATCCTTTGGTAGAATATCGTGCAGAGTCGCAGAAATTGTTTGATGGCTTGCAAAGAAATTTACGTGAAGAGGTCTTAAGAATTCTTCTCACGATCACGCCGACTGAGGCTCGAGAAGAAAATGTGACGGATGGCGAAGAATATGAATCTGAGCTTACCAAGATGGCTGAGTCTCAAACCGAGAAAGGTGTGAATGAAATCTCTAAAGGTCAAAAGAATTTAGATGATGAATTCAAGAAAAAAACCGCTGTTAGAAAAAGCGGGACGAAAAGTGGTTCAAGTAAGAAAAACAAGAAAAAGGCTAAAAAGTCTAAATCAAAACGAAAATGAAACATTCAGTTGAGGAAGTGACTTTGAGAAATGGCGCCAAGGGACTCCTTATAGATATTCCTGGCGCCACGGTGATGGCAACGCGGATTGAATTTCGGGCGGGGATGTTGTACGCAAAAAATAAAGAGATTTACGAATTACCGCACGTGGTAGAGCATTTGGCTTTTGGCGCGAACGCGAAATTTAAAGATGAGCAACAATTTGAAGCTGAGTTTACAAAGAATGGTGCTTATCACAATGCTTGGACTTCGGACGTTTCTGTTTGTTACGAAACGGAGTGCGCCGATTTTGAGTGGGATAGAATAATGGAGCTTCAAAAAGTATCGATTTGCGAGCCGAAGTTCAACGAGGAAGAGTTAAAGAGTGAGAAGGCCAATGTAAAATCGGAGCTCACTGGCTACATGAACGATTATTATCGTTTGCTTTGGCCGAAAGTGCAGCAAGCGGTAGGCGAAGAGGTCTTGGATCTTTCGGCTAGGCGCGAAACGATTTCGAATATTGAATTAAAAGATATTCGTGAACATTATAGAAGAACTCATACAGCAAAAAATATGCTTTTTGTGATTGCCGGGAGGATGAAAGGTCGAAAGCGTAAGATTATACGCGAGCTTGAATCATGGCCGCTTAAGGAAGGTGAGAAGTTTGAGATTCCGCTGGCGGACCTACATGCTGGCGAGATGGTGTCAATCAGACGAAAGGACGCTTCGAATATTACATTTGGATTTTCTTTAGTGACGCCTCGGCATCTAGAGCCAAATGAAGTTTTTGCAATGAATTGCTTGAACCATATCCTGAATGGTACGACGAATTCTAGGATTTTTGGGATGGCGAGAAAACGCGGTCTGGTTTACGGTATGGGGAGCTCGATTGCGGCGAATGCGCATAATACATATTGGGATTTTGATGGCGAAGTGAATGTTGAAAATGCTGAGGAATTATTCAAGTTGATTCAAGAAGAAATGATGAAAACACTTAATGGTGAGATTTCAGATGAAGATTTTGAGGCGGCAAAATCTTATGCGCTCGGTAGATTTCAGATGGGGGCGCAAACTCCGTCGCAGATTGCGGACTATTATGCAGAGAGCTATTTTACGAGCGAGACTGTAGAACGATATGATGGTATGCCGAGCTTGATTAAAGGAATTGATAAAACTAGAATGATTGAGCTTGCGCGAGAATTTGCAGGGTCTGGGATTAAAGGTTTCGCAACGGTGTCTTCGGTAGAGAAGGCGATGATCTCTAATCTAGAGATGCGATTAAATTTTTAAATTTTTCGCCACGGTCGTATACATCTTTAAACATGTCGAACGAAGCGGCGGCTGGGGACATTACGACGATGGATGGTTTAATGGTCTCAGCCTCGAGGCGAGCAGCAGTAACGGCGGCTTCTAGATTGTTAGCGACAATAAAATTATGATGTGGATAGCGATGAGCAATGACTTTGCCGGATTCGCCAATCAAAATGATTTTTTTGATGTTTTTGGATTGCAAAACATTATATAATTCTGGTAAATCTTCGTAGTTTGTTTTATCTCGGCCTCCCACGATGACTATAAGATTGTCATGAGGAAAGGCTTCGATGGCGACGCGGGTAGAGGCAACGTTTGTAGCGAAGTTGTCGTCGTAGTACTTTACACCATTTAACTCGCGGAGATACTCAAGACGATGCGGTAAACCGTGAAAATTTTTGAGGCCCTGTTTGATGATTTCTGGTGAGAAATCTTTGTAACTGGTGGCGGCAGCAATGGCGGCCATGGCATTTTCTTTGTTGTGCTGGCCTGGAATGGTGACGCTGTTTATAATGTCGTCTGCGATTTCGAATGGATAAGGAATCTTATGCGCTTTTGAGAGATTAGCGATTTTGATGGAATCTGGGTTTTTGGCATAATAAATGCAAAAATCGTCTTCTGTTTGATGTTTTGCAATGTTGGCTTTAGCACCAAGATAATCTTCGTAGCTGCCGTGAATATTGATGTGATCTGGCTCTAGGTGACCAACTACGGCGATGTGCGGAGATTTTTCTAAATCCCAAAGCTGGAAACTGGACATTTCATAAACAACGACTGAAGTGGACTTGAGGTTATCTAGAATATCAATGGCGGGAACACCAATATTGCCCACTAGATAAGCATCTTCGCCAGCGGCATCAAGAATAGATTTAATGAATGAACAAGTGGTGCCTTTGCCTTTTGTGGCAGTAACGCCAATAATCGGACACGGGCAGTGCTCGAAGAAGTATTTCGTGATACTGGTTTCGTTTTTGAGATGGAGTGGTGGCACTGAAGGGCTGCGGAATATGAAATCGTAAGACGAAAAATCTTGATTTTTAATTTCATCGTAAGTAAAATCTTCTAAGATAGTGATTTCTGTATCTTCAAAATGAGATTTGAAATATTTTTCGGTAGATTTACCCTCTTTGCCGTAACCTAGTAATGCGATTTTCATACTATATATGATATAATATATGACATGATTTGGCAAGAATTACCGAAACCATTTTTGATTTTAGCACCGATGGAAGGTGTAACGGATGTTATGTTCCGTCAGGTTGTGGCGAAAGCTGGTCGCCCGGATTTGTTTTTCACGGAATTTACTAATGTGTCTAGCTATGCTTCCGAAAAAGGTCGCGCGAATGCTCTCGAACGTCTAGAAGTTGTTCCTACAGACAAACCAATCATTGCTCAAATTTGGGGTAAAAATCCAGAGCATTTTGCCGAATGCGCAGCTGCGTTAGAGGAGCTTGGCTTTTCTGGTATTGACCTCAACTTCGGCTGCCCAGACAAAAACGTCAATAAAACTGGTGGCGGCGCAGCGATGATTAAAACGCCGGAGCTTGCCGTAGAGTGCTTTAGAAATGCAAAAAAATCTACAAACTTGCCAGTTTCCATAAAAACTCGTCTCGGCTGGAGTAAAGTGGAGGAGTATAAAGATTGGCTTACGGTAATCCTGAACGAACATCCAGCAGCTTTGACTGTACATCTTCGCACCAAAAAAGAAATGAGTAAAGTCCAGGCGCATTACGAATTGATCCCTGAGATTATCAAGCTCCGAAATGAAATTAGCCCAGAAACGAAACTGGTTATAAATGGCGACATTAAAAATCATGAAGAGGCTTTGAAATTACATGAAGAATATCCAGAAGTGGATGGCTTCATGATTGGTCGTGGAGTTTTTCAGAATCCATATTGTTTTACGGAGCATATTGGCACGCGTGAAGAACTGATGGAACTCCTAGATCTTCATCTCTCTCTTTATGAAAAATACCGCGAAAAGCATTACGTTTCTTATGAGCCACTAAAACATTTTTACAAAATTTACATCAATAATTTTCCTGGCGCTAGCGAAATTCGGGCAAAGTTGATGGAGACTCACTCGGTGGAAGAGGCGCGTAAAATCCTTGCGAAAATATAAGCGTTTTGTGATACAATAGAGGTGTCTCTTGTCATACTTCGGTCACTGGCAAAGAGAAAAGTTAAAAGGCACTGGGTATTTGTCATTTATGCCCTTTGCTATGAGCCAATAAAACAGAGGCTCACATAAATGGCTCTATTAATTTAATTTAAGGAGCTAATTATGAAAAACTTTAACAAAAATAAAACAGAAAAAGTCGAAGTTATGGCGCTTTTCGGTTACGAAATGACACCATGCCAGCCGCTTACTTTTAGGCGGCAAGGCGAGTCAGAAACCGAAGTGACGGAACTTTTGCAAACCCACATCAAATTTGCGGGCGAAGCGGTTCTTCACATCTTCGACATTCTGGTCGGTCGGGAAAGAATGACGCTTGAGTTTAACTCGCGTGACCTTTCTTGGCTTCTCACACAATAAAGATACCCCCCAGCGGGGGTATTTTTATATGCTATAATATATATAGTATGCAGGAATTACAGAAAAGGCTCGAGAATCTCAGACAAGATTTTTTAAAAACGTACGAGCGTCTAAAAATCGAAGAAAAGTTAAGGCAGGCTGAGGCACTGGAAAAAGAAGTAGCTGAACCAGAAATTTGGCGTGATGTAGAGAAGGCAACCACAAAAAATCAGGAACTCGCAAGGTTAAAAGAAGAGACCGATCCGTGGGTGCTTCTTAAAACTCAGCTTGAGGACATGGCAGAGCTAATTGCGATGGCTGATGATGATTTGATAGACGAAATGGCAGGGCAGATTGCTGCGATGGAAGAAGGGCTTATAGAACTTAAAAAGGCGCTACGTTTTACTGGAAAATATGACGACAAGGATGCGATTCTTCGGATTACTTCTGGAGCGGGTGGTACGGAAGCAATGGATTTTGCGGGGATGCTCGAGAGGATGTACTTGAGATTTTTCGAAAAGAAGGGGCTTAAGGCGACGCTGATTGAAAAAACTCCAGGTGAGGAAGCGGGAATTAAGACCGTGGTCTATGAAGTGAGTGGCAAGAACGCTTATGGACTTTTGAAGTCTGAGCATGGCGTACATCGCTTAGTGCGGCTATCGCCGTTTAACGCGAACAATTTGAGGCAAACTTCTTTTGCGTTAGTTGAGGCCCTGCCAGTAATAAAGGCTGATACTGAAGTGGTGATTGACGACAAAGATCTTAGAATTGACGTGTACCATTCTGGTGGGCATGGCGGACAGTCGGTCAATACGACGAATTCGGCCGTAAGAATTACGCATTTGCCGACCAATACGGTGGTTGCAATTCAGAATGAACGTTCGCAGCTCCAAAATAAAGAGAAGGCGATGGAAATTTTGCGTGGTAAATTGGTGCAGATGCAACTGGAACAGCATGCGGCGACGATTAGTGAGCTGCGAGCTGGAGAATCGGCGGGCTGGGGGCAGCAAATTAGGAATTACGTCCTGCAGCCATATAAGTTAGTGAAGGATATGCGCACTGGTTATGAAGAGACGGATCCGGAGGCTGTGTTGGATGGAAAAATTGATGGATTCATCGATTCTTATCTGGAAAATGCCTTGCATTTTTGATAAAAGTGTGCTATAATGGAAGAGATAACTAGATATAAGGCGAGGTCCGCTAGATAGTGGAAACCAACCTAAAAATCTAGTATTAATAGTGTGGTTTTACCTGTTGTACAGAGGTAAAACTGTGCGAGGAATTACCTATAGGGTAAAATAATAAAATTAAAGGAAAGGAATAGAATGCAAGTCATTCTCGGCACCAAGATTGGTATGACTCAGATCATCGGTGAGAACGGCGTTGTAACCCCAGTTACAATCCTTCAAGCTGGCCCGTGCACAGTGACTCAGATAAAAACCACCGAAACCGATGGTTATAATGCTGTGCAAGTGGGTTATGGTCAGGGTAAGAATCTGAGCAAGTCGGTTTCCGGTCACGTCAAAAAGGCTGGAGAAAATATAAATCCTAAGGTCCTAAAGGAATTCAGAGTTTCTGAAATTCCTGCAGAGATGAAACTAGGGGATAACCTCACGGTCGAAAGTTTCAAAATTGGAGATAAGGTAGCTGTAACTGGCACTTCGAAGGGTAAAGGCTTCGCTGGTACTGTTAAGCGCTGGAATTTCCAGGAATCTCGCAATACCCACGGCTTCAAGGGCGATATTCGTAAGGTTGGTTCAATCGGTTCGATGTATCCACAAAAAGTCTTCAAGGGTAAAAGAATGCCAGGCCGCATGGGTCACGATACTGTGACGGTCAAGAATCTAGTAGTTGCTTATATCGACGCAGCTAACAATTTGATTGGCCTTAAAGGCGCAGTGCCTGGTCCGAAAAAAGGAATTGTAAGCGTGGAGGGAGAGGAGTAATATGGCTACTTTGAATAAAGACGTATTCGGTTTGACCGTAGAAAATCACGAACTCGTAAAACTCGCTTACGATGCATATCTTGCAAATTCCCGCAGCTCACACGCTAAAACTTTGAAGCGTGGTGAAGTTCGTGGTGGTGGCAAGAAACCATGGAAGCAAAAAGGTACTGGCCGTGCTCGCTTTGGTAGCACCCGCAACCCAATTTGGCGCCATGGTGGTGTGGCATTTGGTCGCACCGGTGAAGAAAACTTCACCAAGAAAATTGCTAAATCTTCGAAGCTTCTCGCTGTGCGTCAAGCACTTTCGATGAAGAACGCGGAGAAAGCAGTAATCGTGCTTCCAGCAGACGCAAAAGTTTCTGGTAAGACGAAAGATGCAGAAAAGATTTTGAAAGATTTGAAGCTCGATGGCAAGTACGTACTTGCTGTAGTAGCAGAGAAAACTCCAGAAATCTTGCGCTCTACAAATAACCTTGCAAACGTCAAACTCGTACGTGCAACTTATCTTAATGTCTTTGACATTATGAATGCAGATGCGATTGTTTTCTCAGAAGCAGGGCTTAAAGCAGCAACTGATTGGCTGAAAGGAGATAAGTAATGGAACCTAGAGCAACAGAAAAAACTTATCTTGAGCAAACCAAGAGAACTTACGTTTTCCCAGTTTCGCTTAAAGCTTCAAAACAAGAAGTTGCAAAAGCAGTTGAAGAAAAGTACAACGTAAAAGTTGTAGATGTAAGAACTTTGATTCGCGACGGTAAGAAAACTAAATTTAGCAAGGGTAAGCACGCTTATCCTGGCATTACTCACCGCCAAGATAAGAAACTTGCATACGTAACGCTCAAAGAAGGCAATTCAATCAAAGTTTTCGATGAGCCAGAAGAAACTAAGACCAGCGCAAAGGAAGCTAAGAAGGCCAATAAGACCGACAAGGCTGACAAGAAGGCAGGTAAGGAGAATAAATAATGGCTATTAAAGCATATCGCCCGATTACTCCTGCACAGCGTCAGAAGACCACTGAGGATTATGATCAGATTACGACCAATAAACCGATGAAGTCTTTGCTCCGTGCTAAGAAGCAACAGGCGGGTAAAAACAACCAAGGTCGAATTACGGTTCGACATCGTGGTGGTGGCGTCAAACGTCATTATCGCATTATGACTTATAATCTTCCAAAAGGTCTCACTTTGACTGTTGAGGAGATTGAATATGATCCAAACCGCTCAGCAAGAATTGCTCGCGTGAAAGATCAGAACGGCACTTACTACTACGTGCTCGCTGACACCAAGATGGTGAAAGGCTCTACTTTTAAGACTGGTGAAGTCGAAGTTGAGGATTCAAACCGTTTGACTCTCGAAAACATCCCAGTTGGTACCTTCGTGTATGCAGTTGAGCTTACACCTGGCCGCGGTGCTCAGATGGTACGCGCAGCTGGTGCTGCAGCTCAGCTCATGGCAAAAGAGAATGGCTACGCTACTCTTAAGATGCCATCAGGCGAAGTTCGTAAAGTTTTGCTTAACTGCGAAGCTTCGATTGGTACGGTTTCTAACCTTCAGCATCAGAACGTCAAAATCGGTGCTGCAGGTCGTCGTCGCCGCAAGGGTATTCGCCCAACGGTACGTGGTGTCGTAATGAACGCAACGGATCACCCACACGGTGGTGGTGACGGTGGTCGTCACGGTTCGGGTAAGGCTCCTAGAACTCCATGGGGTCAGCTCACACTTGGCTATCGTACTCGTCACAATAAGAAAACTAATAAAATGATCGTGCGCAGTCGCCACGAAGGAAAGAGGAAATAATGTCTCGGAGTCTTAAGAAAGGTCTATTCGTAGACTACAAACTCGCGAAGAAAGTTGCCGCACTTTCCAGTGAAGATCGCACCGTGATTAAAACTTGGGCACGTCAGTCTACTATTTCTCCGGAAATGGTTGGCCGCACTATCGCTGTTCACAACGGTAGAGTTCATGTTCCAGTGTTTATCTCGGAAAACATGGTGGGTCATAAACTTGGTGAATTTGCGCCAACTCGTAAATTTAAGCGCCACGGTGGCAAGAAAGCCGCTGAGGCTGCAGCAGCGAAGGGAGGTAACTAATCATGGCTACTATTTTCGCACATGCATATGAAAAAGGTATTGATTCACAGCCACGCAAAACTAACATCGTAGCAGCACTCGTACGTGATCGCTACGTAGCAGATGCTGTGGTGATTCTTGAGAATACACCACGTCGTGCTGCTAAGGCAGTTCGCAAGGCTATCGAATCTGCAAATGCAAATCTTTTGAATAACTCTGGCAAGTCGATTGATCCAAAGTCAGTTAGAATTTCTAGAATTTTCGTAACAAGTGGTACCCGCATGCGCCGTTATGTTCCGGCTTCTCGCGGTCGTGCACTTCCTTACGAAAAGATTTCAAGCAACATATTCGTCGAGGTCGCAGGCGAAGAAAAAGTAAAGAAAGCTGCTCCAGCAAAAGCTGAGGCAGAAAAGAAGGAGAAAAAGTAATATGGGTCAAAAGGTTAATCCCATCTCTTACCGCCTTCAACTTTCCAAGGATTGGTCATCAAAATGGTTTACCAGAAAAGCTGACTTCCGCCATTGGTTAGTGGAGGATGTAAAGATTCGCGAATTAATCGAAGGTCGTTTTAGATCACGTCCAACGATTGCACGAATCAACATTGAACGCTCCGCAAATCTTACGACGATTACGATTTTGACCGCGAAAGCTGGTGCAGTAATCGGTAAGCAGGGTGCGGGCATCAATGAGCTTAAGAAAGAGCTTGAGAAAATCGTTTCTGGACCAATTCGCATCAATGTCGAAGAAGTTAAGAAACCAGAGCTCAATGCAAAGCTCGTAGCTGAAAACATTGGTTTTCAACTTGGTAAGCGTATGAACTTCCGCCGCGCAGTAAAGATGGCGCTTCAAAGCACCATGAATGCTGGCGCTAAGGGCGTTCGTATCGAAGTTTCCGGACGTCTTAACGGTGCTGAAATGAGCCGCCGTGAGAAGTTCATTGAAGGTTCGGTGCCTCTACATACGCTCAGAGCTGACATTGACTTTTATTGCCATCACGCACCAACAATTGCTGGTATCGTCGGCGTGAAGGTTTGGATTTACAAGGGGGAGAAGTAATATGGCTATTTTACTACCAAAGAAGACTGCGCACCGCAAGGTTCGCAAAGGCAAAAACGAAGGTGTTGCAACTCGTTGTAACACAGTCGCGTTTGGTGATTATGGTTTGATGTCTCTCGATAACGAGCGCATCAACTCTCGCCAAATTGAGGCAGCACGTCAGGCTATTACGCGTTATATTAAGCGTGGTGGTAAAATCTGGATCAGGATTTTCCCACACACTCCAGTAACTAAGAAGCCACTTGACGTAAAAATGGGTTCTGGTAAAGGTGAGCCACAATACTATGTTGCTAAGGTAAAAGCTGGAACGGTGATGTTTGAAATCGCCGATGTGACGGAAGAACAGGCTAAAGAGGCTCTTCGTCTTGCGTCTCACAAGTTGCCAGTGAAGTGCAAAATTATAAAGAAAGAGGAGTTTTAATATGGCACACACACTCATTGGAACAGTGACCTCCGATTCGCGTGATAAGACCATTACCGTCTCCATCGTTTCTCGTGAAACTCATCCACTTTATCGTAAGCAGTACACGAAAACTCGTAAGTACACCGCTCACGATGAAAAGAATGAGGCGAAAAAAGGTGACCGGGTGGAAATCGCAGCGTGCCGACCTTTGTCAAAAACCAAAGCTTACACTTTGGTAAAGGTGATTGAAAAATCGCGAGGAACTGTTGAATTAAAAGAAGAAGTAAGCGACGTGCTTAACGAGGGGGAGGAATAATATGATTCAACAAGAAACTAGACTTAAGGTTGCAGACAACTCGGGTGCTAAAGAGCTTGGCGTAATCCGCGTGCTCGGTGGTACTCGTGCTAGGTATGCACGCGTTGGTGACATCGTAACTTGCTCAGTCAAGGATGCATCTCCAACTGGTAACATCAAGAAAAAAGCAGTTGTAAAAGCTGTGATTGTACGTACGGTAATGCCGATTCGTCGTCCAGATGGTTCTACGATTCGCTTTGACGAAAACGCAGCAGTGATTGTAAACGAAGACAAGACTCCAAAAGGTACTCGTGTCTTTGGTCCAATCCCACGCGAACTTCGTGATAAAGGTTTCACTAAGATTATCAGCCTTGCGCCGGAGGTACTATAATGAAAGTTAATGATACTGTAAAAATTATCGCTGGCAACAACAAGGGTACTGAGGCTAAGATCGTGCGCATTGACACCAAAAATGGTCGCGCAATGCTTGAAGGTATCGGCCTAGTTGAAAGACACATGAAGAAATCTTACCTCAATCCAAATGGTGGTAAGAAAACCATTCATGTAGGCATTGATCTTTCAAACTTGAAGTTGGTAAAGGCTGCTGAATACAAGAAAGCTGAAACCAAAAAAGCTGAAAAGGCTACAGCAAAAAAAGCTACTAAGAAAGGAGCTAAGTAATGGCGGAAAAGAAAACGGCTGCCGCAAAGGCACAACCACGTCTTAAAGCTCTCTACAATAATGAGCTAAAAGCAAAGCTCATGAAGGAACTTAATCTTAAGAATATTAATCAAGTTCCTGAGCTTAAGAAAGTGATTGTTTCTTCTGGTGTAGGTAAGAAGCGCGAAGATAAGAAATTCACCGAGACGGTGGAACTTACCTTGGCGAAAATTACTGGTCAGGCAGCAACAAGCAGACTCGCAAAGAAGTCAATCGCTACATTTAAGATTCGTAAGGGCATGGGTGCGCCAGTTGGCTATCTCACCACTCTTCGCAACGACAAGATGTACGAATTTGTAGATCGTTTGATCAATATCGCTTTGCCACACGTTCGTGATTTTCATGGTGTGTCAAAGACTGCATTTGACAAGCAGGGTAACTACAACTTGGGCCTTAAGGAACAAACTGTATTTCCAGAAATTACTTTCGAGGATGCAGCTGTGCTTCATGGTCTTGAGATTACATTTATTATTAAAAATGGTTCAAAGGAAGGGAGTACTAAACTTTTGGAACTCTTCGGAATGCCGTTTGAGAAGGAGGCTAAGTAATGGCTAAGAAATCTGCTGTCCTCCGTGACGAAAAACGACGCAAAATGTATGAAAAATACAAAGCTAAACATGATGAATTGAAGGCTGCTGGCGACCTTGAAGGTTTGCAGAAGCTTCCACGCAATGCATCTGTAACGCGCCTTAAGAACCGTGATATGCTTGATGGCCGTCCACGCGGATACATGCGCCGCTTCGGACTTTCACGTATTAACTTCCGGGAAAAAGCATCTAAGGGTGAAATTCCTGGTGTAACTAAGAGTAGCTGGTAGGAGAAAGGAGAAACATGTCAATACAATCTACTGATCAAATCGCCGACCTCTTGACTCGCATTCGTAATGCAATTTTGGCCGGCAAGACTGAAATTCTCGTCCCTACTTCGAAATTGAAGGTTAATGTGGTCGAGGTCTTAGTAAAGAACGGTTACCTCGCTTCTTATGAAGTAATTGAGGGCGAACCACGCGGCACGCTACATGTTGTAATCAACGAACCAGGTAAAGTTGTTCGTATTAATGAGATCGAAAAGGTTTCAAAACCGGGTCGTCGTGTTTATACTGGTGCTGACGAAATCAAGGCAATCAAATCTGGACGTGGTATGGAAATCATTTCTACGTCTAAGGGCCTAATGACTGGACGCGAAGCAAAGAAAAATCGTCTTGGTGGCGAGATTCTAGTGCGCGTCTGGTAAGCTATATATAATATATAGTAACTCACCTCTGTTTAACAGGGGTGAGTTTTTTGTTGAAAATTTGGTTGATTTTTGGTTTTGATTGGCTTATAATCATAAGTAATAAGGAGTAAAGGGAGGTCATAAATATATGATGAATAGTATTAAGCGGCTAGTGTCGGGTTTTTCTGCGCTGGCTTTAATGTTTGGGGGAGTAATAATTCCGGCGGGAAATGTGGTTTCAATACAAGATGAGACGCCAAGTGACGAGGAGACTACTGTCTCTGATTATCAAACCATTGAGGATCAATATCTGAGCCTCGGAAGTGGTTCGCTGGGTAATTTGCCAACACAACCAGAGGGGTATGAGTATGTGGTTGCCGACGAATCTATTGTGAAAATTGAGGAAAGAACCAGCGAGTCTTGCTGGGGTGATGGTGAGAGCGAGCCGACTTGTGAAGATTTTGTGTATGAAGTGTTGGTGCCGGTCGCAGAAGGCGAGACGACGGTTTCTTTGATTGATGGTGAAACCGTGGTGGATGAAGCAAATATTACGGTTTATAGTATAAGCACAAATCTGAAGCGAGTGCAGGCTGTGGGAACTTCTCAGACCTTTGGTTTCGAATTGCCAGATGGGTATAATGTAGATGATGTGGTCGTGGCTTCGGGCGCTTTTTCGACTGAGGATGAGAATGAATACGTCGAATTGGCGGATAACGAAGATGGCACCTATAACCTGACTGTAAACAAGATGCCAAGATCTACTAACGCGGAAACTGGCGAAGAATCGAATAGCCCGATTGCGTTTTTGTCGGTGGCAGTTAAGACGCCAGACGGTACGTTTTCGTACAGCAACTTTATGTTGATGTTTTTTGAGTTTGACGTAGATGATGAGGGGGATGACGCGGCCATCATAATGGAGGCAGTCGCCGGTGCTATTAATGAGGTGATAGACAATGTTGATGGCGCGCCTGAAGAAGGCGATTCGATGGAGGCTGAGCTTGAAGACGGCACGATTGTGCAGATTGGCGATTTGTACGGATTTGTTGATGCGTTAGTTGAAGGCAATAAGTTGACTGGTGATATTATCAGCAGGGATCCTTTGACGGTGAGCATTGGTGTGTTTGATGATGCGGAATTGCCAAAAGCACCTGATACTGGCATTGTAAAAGAATAAATTGCTCAGGGGTAGAGAAAGGCGTTATTGAAGATTATTCAATAACGCCTGAGCTAATATATTGATTTTTTGTATAAATATGATATAATGGGGGTATGGAAGATATGAGCACAAAAGAATTTGTGAAATATTTAAAGCGTTATATTTTGGGGATTATTATATTCTCAATTATCGCGGCAGTGGGCGTAGCTGTATATGACCTGCGTTTTAAGAAGCCGATTTATCAGGCTCAGACTACGATTATTATTTCTAGGACGAATGCGAATAGTAGTTCGACCGCGGTTCTTAACGATATTAATGCTAGCCAAAAGTTGGCGAATATTTATAGCGAGGTGGCAAAGAGTGATTTAACTTTGACACAAGTTATTTCTAAGTTGTCGCTTGATACTAGTGTATCGGAGCTTAGCCGTAATCTTACGATTAAAGCAGGAAGTGACAACTCGATTTTGAATATTGCTGTAAAAAATTCTAATGCTGAGGATGCAGCAAAGATAGCGAACGAGATTGTTTCCGTGGCTAATGTGGAGGTGAAGAAGATTTATGATATTGGGGATGTGACACAGCTAAGTTCTGCGAATACGCCAAGTAGACCGATAAATAACACTTTGGTCAGAGATGTCATCGTGGCAATAGCCATAGCGATGTTTGTGGTGATCGGTTTTGCGTTTTGTAGGTTTTATCTTGATGATACTATTAGGCGCAGAATAGTAAAAACTGGTGAGAAAACGACAATAAAATACATTGGTGTTTCTAATGACAGAGCACAGAAATTCACGGATTTCAAAAAGACAGGCATTCACAAAAAAATTCAATGATATGGCAGATAAAGTAAAGGGCTAATCCCTTTACTTTTTTGTTTCTCTGTGGTATAATGGTAGAGATATTAAAGTAAAGGAAGATATGAGTCGTATCGGAAAACAACCCATCGATATTCCGGCGGGAGTGACAATCACGGTCGGCGACAAAGAAATTACTGTCGCAGGGCCGAAGGGTCAGCTCATCGTTCCGGTTCAGCCAAAAACCTCTACGAAGGTTGAAGGTACTCAGGCAACTATCACCCGCGAGGATGATGAGCCAAAATCTCGAGCTTGGCACGGTCTTCAGAGAGCATTGCTTGCTAATGCTGTCGAAGGCGTAACTAAGGGCTTTGAGAAAAAACTAGAAATTAACGGTGTAGGTTTTCGCCTTTCGGGCGGTGGACAAGAAATTGAAATGGCACTTGGTTTTTCACATCCAGTGAAATATAAAGCTCCAGAAGGTGTCCAGCTTACCACCAATAAAATGGAAATTACTGTTTCTGGCATTGATAAGCAAAAAGTCGGTCAGGTAGCAGCCGAAATCCGCAGCCTCAAGAAGCCAGAGCCATACAAGGGCAAAGGTATTAAGTATGTTGATGAGGTGATCATCCGCAAGGCTGGAAAGGCAGGGAAGAAATAATGAATAAGGCATTTAGAGCGGCAAGAACCCGCGCAAAAATTCATGGTACGAGCGAACGCCCGCGCCTCTCGGTTCATTTTTCGAACCTCCACATCACCGCTCAGGTGATTGATGATGACAAAAAAGTCACGCTTGCTTACGCAACTACGGTTGGTAGCAAGATGACTGGAACCAAGACCGAAAAAGCTGCAAAGATTGGTGCAGAAATTGCTAAAAAGGCAAAAGCTGCAAAGGTCTCGAAAGTTGTGTTTGATCGTGGATCTAAATTATATGCTGGCAGAATGAGTGCACTTGCTGACGCTGCCCGCAAGGAAGGATTGGAGTTTTAATATGGCAGAAGCTGATAAAAAAGCCCCAAGAGTGATCAATAAATCTGGTACTCTAAAAATGGAAGACAAGGTTGCGGAAACCAAGCAGGTTCGCGACATCGCCGGCAAGAAAATGGACCGTAAAGGTCGCCGTGACCGCGTGAAGGCAGACGTAGCACCAAAGGAATTTGATGAAATTACGATTGCAGTTGATCGCGTTTCGAGAACCGTAGCCGGTGGTCGCAGAATGCGTTTTAAAGCTTTGGTCGCGATTGGCAACCATAAAAACAAAGTTGGCATCGGTGTCGCTAAAGGCAACGATGTGACGACTGCTGTTGCAAAAGCTGGCCGCAAGGCAAAGAAATCCATGGTTACATTCAACATGGACGGCGAGACTATCTGCCACGAAACCCGCACTAAGGTAACTGGCGCAGATGTGCTCTTGAAGCCTGCTGCTCCTGGTACTGGGATTATCGCTGGCGGTACTGTACGTTCCATCATGGGTCTTACCGGCGTAAAGAACTTGATTTCTAAGTCTCTTGGTTCTACCAACAAAGTAAACATCGCCTACGCGGTGATCGAAGGCTTGAAACAACAGGTTCCACGCAGTGAATGGAATGGCAATGAAGGCAAAAAGGCTGAGAAGGCTGAAAAAGCTGCCAAGCCGGCTGCTAAAAAGACTGCCGCCAAGAAGGAGAGCAAATAATGAAATACAATGATTTGATGGTGAACAGAAACACCCGCCCTTCTCGTAAGGGTCGTGGTATCTCGGCTGGTCAGGGTAAAACCGCTGGCCGTGGTACGAAAGGTCAGAAGGCTCGTACTGGTCATTCAAAGATGCCAGCTGGATTCATGGGCGGTCAGCGCGCAATCATGCAAGCTGTACCAAAACTCAAAGGATTCAAGAGCTTCCATCCAAAGGCAGAAGTTGTTTATACCGATCGCTTGAATGAGCTCAGCGGCAAAGTTGACAACTATGTCTTGGCCGAAAATAGCTTGATTTCTAGCCCATTCGTAAAGGTGAAAGTAATCACTCGTGGTGAAATTGCCGCTAAAGTGGAGCTTGAGACTCAATTTGCTTCAAAATCTGCAATTGAAGCAATCAAAAAAGCAGGTGGTTCGTTTAAGAAAGTTGCAATCTTAAAGAAACCTGAAAAAAAGGCAGAATAACAAAATAACCCCTTTAAGGGGTTATTTTTTTGTGTTATAATGAGGTGACTAAGTGGAGCAAATATGGAAGAAAAAGAATTAAAGACGAGTGTTAAACAAAGGATTGTGATAAGTTTGATTGCTATAATTATGCTAGGCTCAATTATCGCAAGTTACGCAGCAATTATTATTAATGGAAGCAAGAGCAACGCTAGTTCATCAGGAACTGGTGTGAGTGAAGAAAAAATTGCGCAATATTCGGAAGAGTATTCGACCAAACTAGCCGAGTTCAAAAAAGTTAGTGCAAACGACTATAATACGTTTATTGCATATAAGTCTGAAGTAAAAGCCTACAACGAGACCGCGGCGAATGGCGATGGTGTCCAAACACGCGACCTTCTAAAGGGTAGCGGACGAAAATTGACTGAAGATGATACGGATTATCGTGCGTATTATATAGGTTGGTGTGCGGATGAAAGTATTTTTGATTCATCACTTGATAGTACTACTAACCCGACCGCCTTCGCTAAAGCGCTCGACGCGTCGCTTGGTATGATTGAGGGTTGGAGTGCTGGCGTTGTGGGGATGAGGCTTGGTGGCGTGAGAGAAATTACTGTTCCAGGTAAACTTGCTTATGGAGATTCGATGGAAATCTGTGGCGGATACAATAAACCGTTGAAGTTTTTGGTGATGGCAGTGGCGAATGAAGATCCGCTCAAGACTGCGGCGACCGAGCTAGATACGGCTTATATGAAATTGCAATACGCTCAATATGGCATAGACTATGAGCAGTTGCAAGGAAATTAGGATTTTGTGAGATTTTGTATAGACTTTTTGATAACTTTTGTATATAATCATAAGTAGCATGATAAGAAATCTAGCTAACAAACTCGGGCTGTCGTATATATATATATATATATATAGTTCTGGCATTTCTTGCCATTATTCTTATTAATACTATCTATACTATATTGTTTGGCGGTAATGGTAATACTTCCGCTCTCACCTCACAATCTACTACTGGCTTCCAATTCTCATTTAACTCATCTCTTTCTATTAGTTTATCATCTGCTGATCTAGTGATTCCGCATCTTACACCAGGGAATTATGCTAGTAGTAATACTATTACAGTAGATGTATCCACTAATAATAGTTATGGTTATACATTAATGGCTAAAGTAGGAGATAAGAATAATCCAGTACTTTCTAATAATAATCTAGTTAATACTGATAATACAAATAATAATACCTTTACCAGTTTAGCTACCTCTGACAATATAATCCTTTCTAATTTTAGTGATAGCAAATGGGGATATACTACTGCCTCTACCATAGATACTGGTACTACTACATATTCTGGACTTTTATATAAT
>JAZNJY010000012.1:0-21238 GCA_045578285.1 Candidatus Nanosyncoccus sp.
GAAGGGGGCGGGGAAGATTTCACGAATCATGGGTTCGTAAATCACGAACGAAATTGATGAACTGGGCTCGTAGTAGTGTTCGAGGACGGCGTCTACCAGGCGACAAACGTTGGTGGCCCAGTTAACGTCGTAGGTGTGCTCGTTAAAGGTGTTTAATTTGTTTTTGCGGGCTTCTCTAAAAGCGATAGTGAATTCTTTGATGAGCCAGGTGCGGAGGCCGGTGGTGTCGATTTCTTTAGCGGCTTTTTTAATATCTAGTGGTTTAGGCATTTTTTATTTTCCTTTTTTGGCTTGTTTTTTGATGAGGGATTCGACGCGGTTTTTGGCGTTTACGAGTGGCTCGGTGACGCTGACACAGATTTCGAGGTCCCAGAGTTTGACGTCGCCCATGACTTTGATGAGGAAAATGAGGTGATAGAGCTCTTTTCGCATGCTGATTAAGTTTTCTAGGGTTCTCGCACCGGCGGCGATTTGGTGGTATTCTAGGAGGACGTGGTCGGCTAGATTGACAATTTCGGCGCCGCGAGTGATAGTAGATAATTTGTCTAATTTGTTGTTACAGAGTTTATGGAGGCGTCGGGCGAGGCTTACTAGGATTTGGTGAAGCTCTGGGTCGAGATTGATGGTGCCTTCGACGGTGAGATTTTGGAGTCGACGAGCGTGTTCGCGAGATTTAAGTTCGGCGATTTCTCCCTTGGTGAAAGATTTGGTGAGCTTAACGATGGTGTAGTAGGATTTGGTTTCTTCGGACTGATAGAGGCCAGCGCGTTTTAGGTTGGTTTTGATACTATCTGGACTAAGGGTGCGCATGTAGCCGATTTCGTATTGGTCGTAAAAGCTTGTGACGTCGGCAAAAAAGTTGTTTTTGAGGTTTAATTTTTGGCAGACCTCGTAGTAGTAGAAGAGCGCGGAGTGTTCGGCGATTTCGTGCCAGCCTGAGTCGCCGCTACAGGGGATAATAATGATGCTGTCGTAGTTGGTTTGCTCCAACGCTTGCAGGTTGCGTTTGATGTCGCGGTATTTTTTGATTGATATGTGACTATGCATGTCTTTTTGCATGGTTTCTCCTTATTACTATGTGATATAATTTAAACATGACAATTGAGAGGTTAGTGGAGCCGACGATGTCGGCGAATGATTCAGAAGAAGAGCGCATGGAAGTGTCGCTCCGGCCGACTACATTTGCTGAGTATGTGGGGCAGGAGCATTTGAAGAAGAATTTGAAGCTGGCGATTGATGCGGTAAAGAAACGCGCGGACGGTTCTACGCTCGACCATATATTATTATATGGTCCGCCAGGGCTAGGAAAGACTACAATGGCGGGAGTGATTGCGCATGAGTTAGGTGCGTCGCTTAGAGTGACTTCGGGACCGGCGATTGAACGGGCAGGTGACCTTGCGTCAATTCTGACAAATCTAAAAGATGGAGACGTGCTGTTTATCGATGAGATTCATCGGTTGCGCCGAGCGGTGGAAGAGGTACTATATTCGGCAATGGAAGATTATAAACTAGACATCGTGATTGGTAAGGGGCCGGCGGCGCGCTCGGTACGACTAGATCTTCCGCATTTTACAGTCATTGGCGCGACGACTAGAACTGGGTCTCTTGCGGGGCCGTTGCGTGATAGGTTTGGAATTATCCATCGGTTAGAGTATTACAAAGAGCCAGAGATTGAGCAGATTATCAAACGGACGGCAGGGATTCTTGCAACCAAGATTAATGCGGAGGCTTTGACTTTGCTCGCGGAACGGTCGCGCCTGACGCCTAGAATTGCAAATCGGATTTTTAAGAGAGTGCGGGATTATGCGGACGTACACGGAAATGGGGTGATTGACGTAGAGATTGCGAAAAATGCGTTAGCGTTGATGGAGATTGATTTTTTGGGGCTAGATCCGGCGGACAGAAATATGCTTAGGTTAATGTGGGAAAATTACGGAGATAGACCGGTAGGGCTCACGACGATAGCGGCACTTACTGGTGACGAGGCGACGACAATTGAAGATTTTTACGAGCCGTATTTGCTGCAACTGGGGTTACTCGCACGAACACCAAAGGGAAGAGTGGTGACCGTAAAGGGGCGAGAGCATTTACAAAACTTCAAAAATAAGATATAATAGTGTAAAGGAGCCGTTATGGATGAAGGTTTAGCAAAAATTCGGAATGCGAGAAGTAAAAAAGATTTTCCGTTCTTGAAACTTGAAGATGATGAATATGTGGAATATGCGTTTTCCAGGGCTAAGATTTGTCTCTTTATGATTTTTGGTGGCGTGGCCGGTGGGTTGGCGCTGATTTTATTGATGTTTTTGATGATTTTGCTTGGGCAAAATAGCCTAGACGAGATGGGGCGGAATTTTATGTATATAATTTTGGCGTGTTTGGTGGCGACGGCGGTGATTATCGGGTTGATTTCTTATACGGTGTATCGTGGGAACCGACTATTTGTGACTAATAAGCATGTAATTCAGATGATAATGAAATCAACAGTGTCTACTAGTGTAAACACGATTGATTTATCATCAATTGAGGACGTGAGCTTTCATCAAGATGGTTTGATGCAAAGGATTTTTGGCTATGGAACTTTTAGGCTTTCTACGATTGGCGATGAGACTACCTATACTTTCCCTTATTCGGATGTGACTTCGGAGGAGCTGAGAGCGGTGTCTAAGCTAGTGACGGAAGCGAAAGAAAAAGCCAAGCAGAAATCAAAATAATTTTAATTTCTATTGACCTTTATATACGCGTCTTCTTTTTCTAGATTGGCTTTTAGGATGTATTTTTTGCAGTGATTGTTTGAGTCGCAGTCTGCTGGCTCGTAGGAATAAGAACTGAGCGGGTCGCCAAGGTTGAAACCGTTTGGATCGGTCCAGAGGGCCGGGTCGATAACCTTGATGTTATCTTCGCTGATTGAAGATGGGTAATATTTGTGATCTTTATAAAAACTTTCTTCGAGCGCGTAGTACATGGCGTTAATGGCAGTCTTGCGGTCCTCGTCGCGTTCAAAAGCGTCTAGATTGGACTTTTGGATAAAAAACAAGACAAAAAGTAGCGATGCAAAAACCGCTACGATAATGAGTTCAATAATGGTAAAACCTTTTTTGTTTGTCATAATCTGTTTAATTTGGTAGTACCGACTGGGTTTGAACCAGTGACCTTGGGCTTATGAGTCCCACGCTCTAACCAACTGAGCTACGGTACCATACAGGTTATTATAACATACTTTTTGGAAGTTTTGAAGAGATTTGACAGTTTGGCGTGAAAAAGCGCCGAGTTAATCGGCGCTGGGAATGAGACTTCCGGTTTTTGGAAAAATGTAATAATCGCCATCGTTGTAAACCAGGCTAAACTTGGTTGTTGTACCGAGTTCATCGCGAATCCATTTTGGAATGGTGAGGCGATTTTTGTCATCGATTTTTGATGGAACGCCATATGCTATGTTGGCTTCTTCTAAATCGTCTAGAATCGGTTGAAGAAGAATTGCTTCCTCTTCGGGATCAATCATAACAACCACGCTATGAATATCTTTGTTGCCAAAGAGCCCGTTGATATTGATTCTTCCTTGGCCGTCCATCTCTGTTGTTCCTACAATGTACATGCATTTGTCCCCCTATGTAAAAAAATACGCTACTCTTATAATTGTAGCATATTTTGGTGAAAAAGTCAATATTTGGTACACCCAGGAGGGCTCGAACCTCTAACCTTCAGCTCCGGAAGCTGACGCTCTATCCAGTTGAGCTATGGGTGCTGCCTCTTGATTATATCATATTTCGAGGATACAATTTAGCTATGACTTACGCTAGCAATGAGGATATGCAGAAAAGCTATATTGCGATTGATCTTAAATCTTTTTATGCTTCAGTAGAATGTGTGGAACGAGATTTGGACCCACTTACTACGAATTTGGTGGTAGCAGATTTGGAGCGAACGGACAAAACGATTTGTCTAGCGGTATCGCCTGCCCTTAAGGCATATGGGATTTCTGGGAGGGCGCGACTTTATGAAGTAGTTCAAAAGGTGCGAGAAATTAATCGTGAGCGGGAGCGAAAATATGGCAAAAAGTTAATTGGTAAATCGACGGATGCCGTAGAGCTTAAAAATAATCCAGCTTTAGCGCTCGATTATATTGTGGCGGTGCCACGAATGGCTTTTTATATTAACTATAGCACTCGGATTTATAATGTCTATTTGAAATATATTGCGGAAGAAGACATGCATGTCTATTCAATCGATGAAGTTTTTATGGATGCGACACCATATTTAAAAAACTATGGGCTAACAACACGAGAATTGGCAGCAAAAATTATAAAAGACGTCTTAGAAAAAACTGGAATTACAGCAACGGCAGGAATTGGAACAAATATGTATCTAGCTAAGGTAGCGATGGATATTGTAGCAAAGCATGTAAAGCCAGACAAAGATGGCGTGAGGATAGCGGAACTTGATGAAATGAGCTATCGCAAGGAGCTGTGGTCGCATCGGCCATTGACAGATTTTTGGCGAGTGGGGAGAGGTTATGCAAGACGGTTGGAGGCCGCGGGCATTTATACGATGGGAGATATAGCGCTTTGCTCGGAAAAAGACGAAGACTATTTGTATAAAATGTTTGGCGTAAACGCAGAGTTGCTGATAGACCATGCTTGGGGCTATGAACCTTGTGAGATTGCTGATGTTCGGAATTATCGGCCAAAGAGTAACTCTTTTTCGTCAGGACAGGTTTTAAAAGAGCCATATTCGTATGACAAGGCCTTAGTGGTAGCGATGGAAATGGCGGATGAGGTGGGGCTGCATTTATTAAAGCACGGGCTAGTGACGAATCAGGTAGTATTAACTGTTGGATATGACGTAGTGAACATGAAAAATGGATACGACGGTGAGGCGAAAGCGGATTTTTATGGGCGATTGGTGCCGAAACATGCGCATGGCACGTGCAACTTGGACAATTATAGCTGTTCGTCGCTTGAGATTAGGGCGGCGGTGAAAGCGTTATTTGAAAAAATAGTAGACCGGAGGCTTTTGATTCGGAGATTAACGATTGATGTAAACCATATAGAAACCGAAAGAGATGCGACTAAAGAAATAAGACAGCTCAGTCTATTTGACAAAGTAAAAGATGATACGAAAGAAAAAAGATGGAATAAAGCGGTGCTTGCGATCAAAAAACGCTATGGTAAAAATGCAATACTGACAGGAATAAATTTCGAAGAGGGAGCGACGGGGCGAGAAAGGAATGCGCAAATCGGAGGACACCGAAAATGAAATACGATGAGATAATCAACCATCCGCATTATGAACCAAAAAGACATCCAAGGATGTCTCGCGAAGTGAGGGCTGGACAATTTGCGCCTTATGCAGCTTTGGCTGGACATGCCGGAGCGATACGCAAAACGGCAAAGTTTGCAGAATTGCGCGCTCGAAGGATAATTGAAGCGAATACGGATGACTAAAAAAATGGTACACCCGGAGGGACTCGCTACGAAGTCCGAGTCCCGAATGTTGCGGTAATCTGGAACAAAAATGGTACACCCGGAGGGACTCGAACCCACGACCCTCTGTTCCGAAGACAGATGCTCTAATCCACTGAGCTACGGGTGCACGCGTATATATTATAGCATATTTTTGGGGATTTTACAGTGGGGGGTTGAAATCTTTGGCGACTTGTGAATATAATCTCGCATGATTTTGGCGAGAAAAATTCATCCGTCATGGTTTGTGGTGGCAGCAGCATGTGGCGTGATTTTGTGGGCGATTTTGCGAGTGACTTTGGGGTTTTGCGGTAACGAAAAACAGGGAATGGACGATTTTGGACTTAACAAAACTATGATTTTTGCGCGGGACTGGTTTTCGGAAAGAGTGCGGACGGAAATTCCAGAACCAGAAGTAAACTTAGGGCTTTCATATCTTCTCGGCATGAAGTCTGGCCTGACGAAAGAATTGTCAGAAAATTTGAAAACGGTAGGTTTGACACATATTGTAGTAGCAAGCGGGGCGCACCTTGCGATTTTGGTGGAGGTTTGTAGAAAAGTATTTGGAAGGGTGTCGCGATTTGCGGGAGTGATGTTCTCGGGAGTTTTTATTGTGCTATTTATGGCGATGGTTGGGTGGACACCGTCGATTTTAAGAGCGGGAATAATGAGTATCATGACGCTTATCACTTGGTATGTTGGGCGAAAAATGGCGCCATGGCGGATAATTCTGATGACTATGGCGATGACACTACTTATAAATATGGATTTTATTGTGGACCTTGGGTGGCTACTTTCGTTTGCGTCGTATGCGGGGATTATGATTTTGGGGCCGAGTTTGACGCGGTTTTTCTATGGGGCAAGGAAGCCTGGCTTTGTGGCGGCGACGGTACTCACGACGATTGCGGCAACTTTGATGACCATGCCGATCACACTGTACTATTTTGGACAAATTTCGCTGGTGAATGTGGTGGCGAATTTGTTGATTTTGCCAACTTTGCCGTATGCGATGGGACTAGTGTTTGCGGCGGGGATGTTTTGCGGTGTGCCAGTGATCGGGGCAGTGATGGGGTTTCTGGCTGCGAAGCTGATGGACTTTCATATTTTCGTGGTGGAAACGTTTGCCTCGTTTCCGCAATTTTTAGTGAAGGTGGAAGAGGGCCAATGGGGTGTGCTTTTGCTCTATGTTGTGATCTTGATGCCGTTTGTGATTGGACTTATTTGGAAAAAAGTGGTAAAATTAAGAGAAGTAAATAATTTTTTGGAGCAAAATATGTCAGGACACAGTAAATGGGCGACGACTAAACGGCAGAAAGCTGTGGTTGACGCAAAAAGAGGGGCACTTTTCACGAAGATTGGAAATCAGATTGCGATTGCGGCGCGAGCGGGAACTGACCCAGCCATGAATCCATCACTTGCAATGGTGCTTGAAAAAGCGCGTCTTGCTAATATGCCAAAGGCGAATATCGAACGTGCGATTGCGCGTGTGGCAGATAAATCTGCGGCAGCTTTGATTGAAGAAGTTTATGAAGCTTACGGTCCAGGTGGCGTGGGGATTATTATTGAAGTCGCGACCGACAACAAAAATCGTACAATGCCAGAGGTGCGTCATACGCTTGATAAAAATGGTGGCCGTATGGCGGAGCCGGGTTCGGTGATGTTCCAATTTGCGCGTAAAGGCGTGATTGAGATTTCCGAAAAAGGTGACGAGGCGATGATGGCAGCGCTTGATGCGGGCGCTGAGGATGTGGCGGATGAGGATGAAGCAACGGTGATTTATACAGTAGCATCTGATCTTATGAAAGTAAGGCAGGCTTTGGTGGATGCCGGCATGACTGTGACCTCGGCGGAACTTCAGTATGTGCCGAATTCGTATGTGCCGGTAGAAGGTGAAAACGCGGAGAAATTAGAAAAACTGCTGGGTGCGGTGGACGACCTCGACGATGTGGTTAACACCTATACGAATGCAGAATAATATGATATAATAATCATATGGCAAGAAAAATTACACTAAAACCGGTTGCGAAACAAAATCGGAACAATAATCATAAGCATAGCGATAAACGCAAGCATCCACGTCTTAAAAATGGACGCTAAAAAAAGACCCATGAGGGTCTTTTTTTTGATTGTAAACCTGCGTATTTTGGCGGAAGGGACAAGATAAAAAATCCCACACTGCGTGTGGGATGCGAACTTGCGTATTTGGCGGAAGGGACAGGATTCGAACCTGCGAGACGTTAATCTGCTGGTTTTCAAGACCAGTGCCATCAACCACTCGGCCACCCTTCCGCGTTTTATTATAGCACGAATGTCTTAAAAAACATAATGATTATGTTATAATTGTAATATGGACGAACGGGAAATTCAAAATAAACGTAGAGAAAATGAAGAAAACGCAACTAGAGAGCGTGCAAAAATATTGGGATTTCCGTATCTTGATACGCGACCTTTTGAAGATGACGTGCTCCTTACTCACGGCTTGATTAGCGTTAAAGAAATGCACGAGGGTTTTATTTTGCCGCTACATAGAGGCGGTGGCGAAGAACATTATCAGTTTATGGTGACGAGTCAGACACCGAGAACTTTGATTCAGAAAATGCGTCAAAGTTACGCGGACGAAGGTGAGAAGGTGGACTTTTTCTTGATTTCCGGTTCGGCTTATAAGGTTTTCATGTTGCGTTATGACCCACCAAAGGAAGTAAAATACGATGATATTAAAATTGCTGGCGATGGCGATTCGGCAACGATTGCGAGCGTTTCTAGGACTTTGGCGCAGGTGTCAACAGAAAAGGTGTTTGATTTTTTGATTGACCAGGCGGATAAGTTGGGGGCTTCGGATATTCATATCGAGAATTTGAGAGGGGAAATTAGGATTCGGATGCGTGTGGACGGAATGCTTCATCCAGTGGCAAATATCGACAAGGACAAATACAGGATTTTTATGGGGGAACTTTCGTCACGCGCGAATGTGTCTACGGCATCAAATAAACCACAGTCTGGACATATGCAAAAGGAAATCACGAGAGATGGCGCAACTTATACTTTGAATATTCGTGTGGAAACGATTCCGACGATGTATGGTCAAGATGCAGTGTTACGTTTATTTAACTTTGATGAATCACTGCTTAATTTGGATCTTTTGGGGTTGTCGCATGAAGAGAAGGCAGAGATTGACGAAATAATTTCGCATCCGAGAGGGTTGGTACTAATGGTGGGTCCGACTGGTTCTGGTAAGTCCACGACTTTGTATTCGATGTTAAATGCGCTTAATACGACTGATCGCAAGATTATTACGCTTGAAGACCCGATTGAATATGGTATCACTGGGATTTCGCAGATTCCAATTAATACAAATGCTGGTGGATCGTTTGCGGAAGGATTACGTTCGGTACTACGACTTGACCCGGATGTGGTGATGGTGGGCGAGATTCGCGATGCGGACACGGCAAAGACTGCAATTCAGGCTTCGATTACGGGGCACTTGGTATTGTCGTCTTTTCATGCGAATTCTACATCGGCAGCTTTTGCAAGAATGATTGACCTGATTGGCGTGAATCCGATTTTTGCAAGCTCGATTCGTTTGATTATAGCGCAGAGGTTGGTACGTAAGCTGTCGGCGTCTCGCGAGGCAAGGCGCGCTACGGAAGCTGAAGCGCGATACATACGCGAAGTTTTGAAGGATGTTGACCCGAAGTTGCTCAAAGGAATCAAGGTGGCGAAGCCACGTGGAGATGCCAACACTAAGCTAGAGCGAGCAGTTGAAAAAGAAATGCTGGATTTTGATTTTGAAAATATAGTTTTGTACGATCCTGTAAAAACTGAAAAAGAGCCGTTTGGCTATAGTGGCAGAATGGTTTTGATGGAGCAGATGATTGTGAATGATGACATCGCAAAATACATTCGTGGTGACGTAAGCGACATTAATACTGTAGAAATTGAAGCTACGGCTAAGAAAAATGGCATGTTGACTTTGGAACAGAAAGGTGTGATTGCGGCGCTTAAGGGCGAAACTACACTCGCAGAAGTATCGCGTGTGATATAATAGTACATATGAGTGAAAAAGTTATTTCTGACTACAACGGTTACGACTATAAAAAAGAATTTTGGGAAAACGTAGATCGCGAATATGAAGACCAAGCAGATCGTATGGCGATTCGGAAACTTTTGCCAAAAAGGATGGAAAAGTTTGCCGACATTGGTGGTGGCTATGGCCGGCTTGCAAACGAATATTTGAAGCGAGCACACAAGATTTATCTTTTTGATTATTCCAAGACAGAGCTTGAGCAGGCAAAAGAAATTTATGGTGACAAGATTGAAACGAGGGCCGGAGACATTTATAATTTGCCGTTTAAGGATGGGGAATTAGATGGCCTTATGATGGTAAGAGTGACGCACCATCTCAAAGACATGCCAAAAGCTGTGGCGGAGCTCTATCGGGTTTTGAAACCAGGCGGAGTTGCTGTGATTGAGGTAGCAAACAAAAGGACTTTGCCAAAAATTGCAAGATTCATAACAAGGCGTAGTAAAGTTAATCCATTTGATAAAAAGGTAGCGAATTACAAAGAGATTTCTGAGGACGGTTTTTATAATTACCATCCAAAGTACGTGGAGGAGATTTTTGAAAAAACTGGATTTAGCTGTGAAAAAGTATTGTCGGTGTCTAATTTTAGAAGCAAGACTTTAAAAAAGACACTTGGTACGGATAGGCTTGTAAAGATGGAGGATTCTGCGCAGAAGTTTTTGGCGCCAATCAGATTCGCTCCATCGATTTATTATAAGTTGAGAAAACCGGAAGAATAGTGTATAATATATAGTATGGTGTGGGGCAGTCGTTCAACGGATAGGACATATCCCCTCTAAGGATACAATGCTGGTTCGATTCCAACCTGCCCTACCATTTTTTTGTGCTGGTTCGAATGGAGCGAAGCGACATCCCTTTCCAGCTGGCTCTACCATTTTTTTGTGGGAATTGTTTTAGCGTGTTATAATGAACGCATGAAGAATATAGTTGAGGTTAAAAATTTCAAGATGAAGTTTGGGAATAAAACTGTGATTTCCGATTTGAATTTTGAAGTGAAGAAGGGCGAGATATTTGGACTACTAGGTTCGAACGGGTCGGGTAAGACTACGACTTTGAGGGCGCTTTTAGGACTTTACGCGCCAACGGCTGGGGAGCTTTTGATTGATGGAAAGAAATATAACCCAGAAGACGCATCAGTGGTAGTGGGGTATCTTCCGGAAGAGCGTGGGCTCTATCGCAAAGAAACCGTGATTGACACAATGGTTTATTTTGGTGAACTTAAAGGATTAAAAGAACCGAAGGAGTGGTCGTTAAAATATTTGAAACGAGTGGGACTAATTGACAAGATGAACGAAAAAGTGGAACGATTGTCTGGTGGGCAGCAACAAAAGATTCAGCTAGGAATTACAATAATGAATAATCCGAAGCTTTTGATTTTGGATGAACCAACGAAAGGTTTTGATCCGATGAATCGTAAGCTTTTGATGGAGATTATTGATGAGCTGCATCAAAAAGGCACAGCGGTGATTTTGATCACACACTATATGGACGAAGTGGAGAAATTGTGCGACAGGGCGTTGCTTTTGAAAGACGGTGTGGCGCGGGCATATGGTGCGATTCCTGAAATCAGAAAAGAATTTGGTGGTAAAACGCTAGACCAAATTTTTGTAGAAGTTTATGGAGGTGAAAATGAGTAACACAACAATGAAAGTGGCAAAATTTGAAATCATTAGACAGCTTAAAAAGCCAGCGTTTTGGGCGGCGATTCTGCTCATGCCACTTTTAATTGGCTTGATTTATTTTATTAGTTTTACGCTCGGGACTGAGCACGTAGATACAAATCCGACGATTGACGAAAATGCAAAAATAGCAATTACGGACGAGGCTGGGGTTTTGGGTCCAGAAATGGCAAAATACATAATAAATGGCGACAAAGATTACGGCGTTGAAATGATAAAAAAAGGTGAGGCAGATTTGTATTTTTACATTCCGGCGGATTTTGTAGAAAACAAAAAAGTGGATTTTTATCATATTTCTGAGGGGTTGGAATTGTTTAATTATGACGGGAATATGATTAAAGGAATTTTGGCGCAAAATGCAGCAACAAAAGTGAAGCCAGTGGATGTAATTTCGTTGACGGGTGACTTTGAGGTGGTTGACAATAAATTGACCGCAAATGGTGAAAATGCTAATGCTCTAGGCAAAGCTATAATTCCGATTGCAATTCTTGTGGTGTTCTTTATGTTTGTTGCGCTATTTGGAAACAGGTTTTTAATGGCGACGGTGGAAGAGAAGGAAAATCGGATTTCGGAGATGATTCTTACAACAGTGTCGGCTAAACATTTGATTGTTGGAAAAATTATTGCGATGTTGGCGCTTGGGGTGGTGCAGATTGTGACATTTGTGGTGCCAGTGTTGATTCTGGTGTTTTTGAACCGTGAAAATCCAGTGATTAATATGGTGCTTGGTTCGATTGAAATTGATCCAGTTGCGATAATTATGAATATAGCGCTATTTATTGCATCGGTGTTTCTTTATGCGGGGACCTGCACATTTGTGGGGTCTTTGGTATCGACGGCGAGGGACGCGTCTTCGTTTATCGGGCCGGCAATTATCGCAATGGTGTTTCCGCTTTATTTTATGCAGTTGTTCTTGGCGACGGAGCCTGGTACGATTGTATATTTCCTGACATATTTCCCGCTTTCTGCACCTATTGCGTTGATGCTTAGGAGCGGATTTGGAACGCTCGGGACTGTGGAATTTGCGATTGGTTTGATGGAAGTATCAATTTGTGCCGTAGTAATGATAAGGCTTGCAGTAAAGACTTTTCAGAAGAATGCAATTAATTTCGAGACTTTTAGGCCAAAGTTTTTGAAAAAGTAATGCTTGCATGATATTGAATTGTTTGATAGAATGGAAAATGTCGCTCGTTATTTCCCAAGTGCGAGGATGGGCCCTCAGGTCGTAGAGCGATAAACATTAAGGAGAAAATTCGATACATGCGTATCAAACGACTAAAACGCGTTGAAGCGCGTAAGTCAAAAGTTAAGATAGCTCCAGCCAAGTGGCAAGAGTTTATCGAAATATAGAGCCTTGAACTCTTTTCCGGAGGAAAAGAGTTCAGCAGAAAAGGCTAGTTAGAAAAACGAAATGAAAGTAAATTCCATTTCGTTTTTTGTTTATTTCTGAATAATTTTTTTAGAATTATTCAGTTTTAGCAGTTGTAATTCGGACGAGGAGATCTTCGAACTGCTCGCCGGTGAGGCTGGTTTCCCATGTAATGGTGCGATTATTGACGGTGATAGAACCGCCGTTTTTGTTGCTCCAGTCGATGAGTTGACCATCTACATAAAATGCGGGCGTGGAAGCGACATCGATGCGTTTACCAATACCCATGTCAAAGCTGATTTTTTTGGAAACATTTTCTGAAGCGAGATCGGAATTAAATTTTTCGAGATTACCTTCGCCTTTGGTGACTTCTTCAAAGTATTTTTGGAAGAGAGCGGTACGTTCGGATGCTGAAGCGTACTCCCATTCGGCTTGTTCAGAGAAAAGTTTATCGGCGTAGGCTTTGTAATAGCCTTGAAGGCCTGCAGCTTGAGCGGCGGAAGCGGCGGCGGTGCCGTTTTGGTGGTAAGGCAAAATGTAATTACGGTAGACGATGGCGAGCTGGCCGTTGGCTTTTTCGAGAGCAGCATTGACACGAGGATTGATTGAGGCGCAGCCTGGGCATTGAAAATCGGCATATTCGAAAATCACGACAGGTGCATCTGGATTTCCTTTGACATTGTCGCCGATGTAGCCATTATGTGCGTCTGGCTTGATGATGGAATAAAAATCATAATCGTTATAATTTGTGGATTTATTGATGCCATCGATAACAAAAAAAGTTGCAACGGCAAAAAAAGCGACAACGGCGACAATTCCAATGGCGCCCATGATAGAAAAACCCTTGTATTTTTTCATAGAAACTCCTTTATGCTATAATGATTTTAACATGGAAGTGCCAAAAAGTTTAGAGGATTTCATAAAAATTATACAGCTTACGCCAAGAGCTATAATTAGCGAGCGCGACAGAGAACGAATTGCGGCCGTAATGAGTTTTGACAGTCGCAGGGTGATTGATTTGATGGAGACTAAAGACAAGATGGTTTTCGTGGGGAAAGATGAGATTTTGGGGCCACTTACTCTTGATAAGCTTTATAAATCTGGCTTTAAGATCTTTCCAGTGGTGGATAAGATGGAAAAAGTGATTGGAATTTTGAATACGAGTATATTCAATGACCTTTCAGTGAGAGATGCGGAGAAAGTTGAAAAATACATGGAAAAGAACGTGAATTATTTGCACGCTGGTGATAGTTTGGAGTTTGCTGTAGAAGAAATTACGCGAACTGGCGGAAATTATTTCTTAGTACTTGATAGCTCTGAAAAAATGATGGGATTTTTTACGGTAGAAATGCTCTTAAACTATCTAATTGGTCAAAAAAGTGGTATAATATAATATATGAGAGTTTTTACTGATAAGCTAAACGATTTTTTAGGTAAAGAAGTAGAAGTGGCAGGCTGGGTAAATAGCCGCCGTGATCATGGTGGATTGATTTTTATTGATCTTCGCGATAATCGTGGAATTATTCAATTAGTAGTAACGCCGGAAACGACGGAAGCTTTTGGACTTGCAGAAAGCGTGAGGGACGAGTTTGTCCTTAGAGCGACTGGCAAACTTCGTGAGCGTGAGCCTGAGCTTATAAATCCAAATATACCAACTGGTAAAATTGAATTGGTTGTGTCTGAACTTAAACTTTTAAACCGTTCGGAACCCTTGCCAGTTAATACGCATGATGATGGTCAGGAATCGTCGGAAGAAATGCGGCTCAAGTATCGTTATCTAGACTTGAGACGTCCGTCGATGCAAAAACGTTTGCAGAGACGAAGCGAGTTTTATCGGTTTATCAGAAATTATATGTATGATAATGGCTTTACGGAAGTGACGACACCTATTCTTGCTAACTCATCACCAGAAGGCGCAAGAGATTTCTTGGTGCCGTCTAGGCTTCATCCAGGTAAGTTTTATGCGTTGCCACAGGCGCCACAGCAATTTAAGCAGCTTTTAATGGTGGGTGGAGTGGAAAAGTATTTTCAAATTGCACCGTGTTTTCGTGATGAAGATCCGAGAGCGGATAGGCTTTATGGCGATTTTTATCAGCTAGACTTTGAGATGTCTTTTGTGGAAGATGGTGATGTGGTGCGTCGAGAGATTGAGCCGTTGTACGAAAAACTAGCAACTGAATTTGCTGGTAAAAAATTGGTACTAAAAAGTGAAGCAGCTAAGAAATATTTGCCAGAGGGTGGAACGATCCCGAGGATTCCGTTTAAGGTGTCGATGGATACTTACGGTGTAGATAAACCAGACCTTCGCTATGGAATGGAGCTGATTGAACTAACCGACGTGTTTTCTGAGACTGACTTTAAAGTGTTTAAACAACCATGCGTAAAGGCTTTATGTGTGAAAGGTGGAGCTGAGCTAACTCGTCGCGAGATTGATGAATTTACGGAAAAAGCGCGAAAATTGGGTGCTGGTGGACTTGCATATATATTATATACGGCAGAGGGCGAGAAATCTCCGATTCTGAAGTTCATGAGTGAGGCAGAAATATCTGCAGTACATGAAAGGACTGGTGCAAAAGAAGGCGACGCAGTATTCTTTGGGGCAGATGAGCGTGATCAGGTAAACAAAGTGCTCGGTCAACTTAGGATTGCATTTGCGGACAGATTTGGCCTTAAGAATCCAGATGAAGTGGCACTTGCCTGGATTGTTGATTTTCCGTTTTATGAGTGGGACGAGAAAAACAAGAAAATAGATTTTGGACACAACCCATTTTCGATGCCAAAGGGCGGATTGGCGGCGCTCGAAAACGCTAAGACTACCGAGGAGAAGTTGGCAATTGTGGCGGACCAATACGATATGGTGATGAATGGCTATGAAGTGGCGTCTGGCGCTGTCAGAAATTACAATCCGGAAATTATGTACAAGGTGTTTAATATTTTGGGCTATAACAATGAATATGTAGAGGCGCGATTTGGTGGAATGCTCTCGGCCTTTAAATTTGGTGCGCCACCGCATGCTGGTGCGGCGCCAGGGATTGATAGGATTTTTATGATTCTCGAAAACGAAGACAATATTCGTGATATTGTGGCGTTCCCAAAGAATGGAAATGGCGTAGACTTGATGATGAATTCGCCATCTGAGGTTGACCAAATTCAACTTGATGAAACGCATCTTGCAATAATACCGGAAGAATAGACGTGGTGCAGGTGGGTAACAAAATTAGGGAATTTATAAGAAAACGTAAGTGGCGCGTCAAAATTAAGACGTGGGTTTTGTTGCTCGTGTTGCTTCCACTTTTGTTTTTAGATGCGACATTGTTGAGATTTAGCCATATAAGAATGACGGAATTAAGAGATGCGGTATTGGCGGCTGATGTAGAAGAGGACGACGAAAAGTTGGAGGAAGCACTTATTAAATTGAAAGAATTTGTGTTTTCGAATATAGTTATAAATGTGGTGGAAGAAAATGGCGTGCAAAGAGTGACGTTTGGTACGGGACCGTTTTACTTGGAGCATAAATATTTGAAGGACGCAACGAAAGCGCTTGAGGAAGCTGAGAATACTATTTCAAACGATAGCAATCCGAATGGCAATATTTATGCGCTGGCTGGTGAGACTTGTAAGACTTTAGCGCGACAAAATGGGTGGAATTGGAGTTCACCAGAATATATTAATTGTATGGTGACTGAAATTCAAAAATACCCAGCGGCGGAAGATTTGCAAGATAAAATTGTGGCTGCTCTTCCATCGACGGAACTCTATCGGAGGAATTATGCTTCGCCGGTATGGGCGCCAACATTTGCTGGTTTTATGATTTTGATTACTTTTATAATCGTGATTATTATCATAATCAGATTGATTGTGTATATTGTGCTTAGGCTTTCGCTGGTTTTTATGTGATTTTAGGGAAAACCTCTTGACTTTTTATGCTGGGGGTCATAAGATATAGATATATTAACTTAAGGAGGAAGCTTAAATGGCTTACGAACATACCAATGGCAAGGGAGTGAAATACTTCTTGCATAAATCTGAAGTAACTCTTCGCGGTGGCAAACCTCAGACTATCTACTTCTTCACTAAAGACGAAAAAGGTGGTAAGGGTACCCCATGTGATTTACCAGCAGATCGTATGGTTTGTGAAAATCCACGCAATGGTTTCTTGACTCTCAAGAAAAAATAAACAGTGCGCAAGTTAATTAGGTGCAAAAATCTACCACGAAAGTGGTAGATTTTTATTCGGCTTCGTGGTATAAATTTGCTACGCAAATTTATACCACGGGGCGTCGCTTCAAAAAATCCAAAATAAATTTTGGATTTTTATTCAGCTCCTACCGTGGTCTAGAAGACCATCCTCGTGGCTCAAAATAAAATAAGCAAGCTTATTTTATTTGCTCGCTCACTCGTCTGGTCGGGGTACTTGGATTCGAACCAAGGACACTGCGTGTATAAGACGCATGCTCTAACCAACTGAGCTATACCCCGTTTTAGATATTTTATCACAAAAATGTTATAATGGTAAGCATGAACGAGTTGTTAACTAGGTGGAGGCGTCTAAAGTATCGGTTGAAGCACGGGTTTTTTACTATAGAAAATGTGGTGTTTTTAGTGGCGGTGGTGATGTGTCTCGTATGGACATATCAATCCATCAAAGCGATGACAAGAAATTTTGAATTGACGGAGAGGCTAAATGCGGAAAGAAAAAGTCTGGAACTTTTAAAGGTGGAAGTGGAAGCGGCGGAGCTTGAAAATGAGTATTACAAAACCGACGAGTATCAGGAGCTCTTGGCGAGAAAAAATGGAGATAAACAACTTCCGGGTGAGCATATGGTGTATTTGCCCGATAATTCAGAAGCAGCACAAAATAAACACAAAGTCGCGGTGGAGGTTAGCGAAGTGAAAGAATACAGTAATTTTGAAAAGTGGATGATGTATCTGATGCCGAATCGTTAAATGATTATGGTATAATGGAACTATGAAAAGGAAACGTCAGGGTTTTACTTTGATTGAAGTGGCGCTCTTTTTGGCGGTGTCTGGACTGCTTCTTGCTGGAGTAATTGCGGGAACGCAAAGTTCGATAAGAGCACAAAGGTTTAAAGATTCAGCACAAAATTATACGGAGTTTCTGAGGGCAGTCTATTCCGAAGTAGGGAATCCACAGAGTCCGGGTGATGGAAGAAGTGATTACGCGATTTACGGAAGGTTGATTACTTTTGGACAGACAACTAGACCGAATGGTACAGCGATTCCAAGTTCTGAACAAAGGATTTATGTGTATGAAGTCATAGGTGGAAGCGACAGTGTGAGCACGAGTTCGGTGACGAGCGCGTTGATAGCGGCAAATGCAGGTGTGGTGTTTGAAGTTAAAAACTCTTCAGGCAGTACAACTAGTGTGGTGCCAGCTGGAAATGTGAGAGAATACACGCCGACGTGGGGTTCGTCAATTGATAGCGTTACGAATGGTAAACCTTACACTGGTTCGGTTTTGATAGTGCGACATCCAAAATCTGGTGCAATTAGCACTTTGGCGAGTACAAAAGTAATACAAGTCAACAAGATTATAGCCGACGCGAATAGCTCAAAAAATTTTGCACCAGCCATGAGAATTCTTAAGAATGTATTAAATAGTTTTACTAATGTAGAAGTCAATTTCTGCGTAAATCCAAATGGACCAAATTTCACGGCAGACGTGAGACGTAACGTGAGGATAATTAATGGAGCTAGAAATGCGTCTGGCGTGGAGCTAGTTAACCAAGATGATGCGAATAATAAATGTTTTAAATAGATGTTGGTTTAAATCGGTTATGATATAATGATATTATGACGAAGAGGTATTATCAAAAAGGATTTACTTTGATTGAGATATCGCTCTCCTTGGTTTTTGTAACGATTCTTGCGCTTGCGATTGCTTTGATTATTAGCAACACGATTGGCGCATATCAAAGGGGGATTACTCTTACGCAAATAAATACTGCTGGTATGGCAATAACGGATGATTTTAGAGTGGCAACGCAGAATTCATCGGCGAAGTCTTTAACGGCAACTTGCGGCATAGTATATACTGACCCAACAGAGCGTGAGGCTTGCGAAGCGGACCAGGCTTATAATTTTGTGACGGTAACAAAATATTCACCAATGAATATTAGAAAAACGACGACTTCTAAAACTTATTATTCTAGCGTACCAATTTACGGGGCTTTTTGTACGGGTTCCTATTCGTATATTTGGAATTCTGGGTATTTTGAATCGCCAGATGCAGAATTTAGTAGCAAGAATGGTCAATGGGCAAGCTTGAGATACAAAAAAGCGGATGGTTCTATAGCTACAATCGGGGCCGATAAAATGTTTAAGCTTCTGAAAGTAAAAGACTCTTCGCGGGCGGTTTGTATTTCGGCGATTAACCCAAATTATAGTGCGACCGAGTCGAGAGCGAGAAAATATCCTAGAACGGTTGGTGAGATTTCGATTCCTAATCTTTTTGATGTGACTGGAATATTTGACGGGACTTTTTCAGAAAATCCAGAGTTTTTGATTTCTGATACTATGGATGGCGATTTGGCCATGTATGAACTTTTGATTGCGAGGCCAGCGTTCAGTGCGGAAGACAGTAGTTTGTTTTACGCGGGTTCGTTTATACTAGGTACAATTGGCGGCGGGATTGATATCATGTCAACTGGTAAAACTTGTTCGGCGCCGAATGACTATGAAGTGGAAAATTTTGAATATTGTGCTATAAATAAATTTAACTTTGCCGTGCAATCGAGCGGGGAATAAAGTGATGAATAAGATGAATAAAAAATTCAGAAAAGGCGCAGCTTCGTTTTATATCGTGGCGTTTGCTACGTTGGTACTAGTGATAGTGGCGGCGAGTTTTGCGATTGTGATTATTTCGGCCATAAGCAGGACTAGCAATGATGATTTATCGCAATCGGCTTATGATGCAGCGCTGGCGGGTGTGGAAGATGCAAAATTGGCTTATGCAAATTACAAAGCTTGCATACAGAAGTCAGCAACCTATCAAGATGCTTTGACTGGTGGAAATGATGTGAATTGTCAAGACATTGTGTATTTCATGAATCACCCGGATTGTGACATGGTAGCGCATATGCTAGGAAGAATAGGCAAGAGAGAAAAAGGTGAAGTATTTGTGCAGGAGACAAAAACTTCCGGTGGTTCGTCGAATAATATTAACGAGGCATATACTTGCGTAATGATTAAAACGAGTTTGAGCGACTATAGGGCAAGCTTGTCGGCGAATAATACTTATCAAGTGGTGAAGGTAAATCTTGATGGTGGCGTGAGAGCGTCAGACATAGAGACGGTGCGACTCAGTTGGTATTCTAACCGTGAAGGTGCGATTTTTAATTATACAAATTTTCTTTCAACTACACAGCGCGTGACATTCCAGTCTCTAAAGTCGGTAAAAGTTGCGACTCCGCCAACCATTACGGCAAGTTTAATACAAACTGCAAATAGTTTCACTTTAGAGCAATTAAATGGCAAGGCTTCTGGTGCTCAGACAGATAGGGCAACGATGTATTTTGTACCGACGGATAGTAGAAGTGCCGCCATGACATCGGTCTCCAACAATTATACTGGAGCTTACAATGGCAATACAAATAGAATTTCAGACGTGCAGATTGCGAGCACTAATGATCACATGAAAGATTTACCATTTGTAACATTTTGCGACCCAAACAATACCAGTGACGAATTTGCTTGTTCGGTAGAAATGAAATTACCAAGGCCAATTGGTGGCGACCGCAGCGATGAAACGTTTATGTTTGTGGTGAGTTTGCCATATGGACAGCCAGACACAGATTTTTCTTTGGAATTTCTTTGCATAAATGGTAATCCATGTTCTACACAAACGAATCCGGATGGTTCATCTAGCAGTTCAAACATAGCAATGCTAGATGGTGCACAAATAGTGATTGATTCTACTGGTAGGGCAAATGATTTGTATCGCCGAGTGGAGCTAAGGCTTGAATCCACCGATGCGACATTCGCCTATCCAATGTATGCGATTCAGGTATTTGGTGAAAAAACTGGTTCTACTGCGCCGTTAGAGAAGAATTTGACTGTAACGAGAGAATGGAATTTTTAGTAAGAGTAGGTGATTGTTGCTAATAAAATAAACTATTTTTGCTCACCTTCGCTTCACGTCCGATAACCTTCACAATTTCAGGCAAGTCTGCGCAAGGTATTTCAGTACCGTACTCGACTTGTGAAATTGTTCGGATTATCGGGTTCGCTCAATGTCGCGAAATTAGTTTATTTTATTAGCTAATCTACCCCAACAAATTAGATTTCACCAAGTGTATTGATTTTAATAGCGAGGTGGTGTATAATCATAAGCATGATAAAGGGTCTCACAGAAAAGCTACATAATATATATATATATATATATAGGTTCAGCTCCGCTATTAAGCTAAGCAGAGTTTTTCGTACCCTTGCTACTCTTTCATTCATCTCTCTTCTAGTCTTTACCTATATCTTCTTAAATCCTACCAGTAACATTATTACTACTACCATTGCCAATATCACTGGTGGAGATAAAGGAGTTCACGCCACAGACACTCCAGCTACCTCGGGTGAAGCAGTAAATAGTCTCGTAACCCTCAACCTCTCCCTCACTCGTCCAAATGCTTCGGTA
>JAZNJY010000013.1:0-42085 GCA_045578285.1 Candidatus Nanosyncoccus sp.
TGATTTTTCTATGTTTTTGCCTGTACAATATGACATAGGTAGATCCTTTCTTATTTAAGTGGTATTAAATTAAGTATAGAATCTACCTATTTTGATGGCAAGAAGCCATCATTTATGTTGCAAAGGTTCTGAGTTAATACGAAGTACTTGATTTTTTAACGTAAGTATGATATAATATACACTAATAAGGCTTTTACATTTTATAGGAGGGACGCTTTATGAGTACATTAAAAATTACTACTGCGAATTTTTTCGCAAAAAATTCATGCCGCAAGTGGCAAAAAAACCGTGTCATTCGGACCATTTGCCGAAAGATTTATCGTTTCATTATGGAGACCGGTGCAAAAAGTTATCCTTATGAGGATCCAGATTTCGCAAACTGGCCCGAATCCGATGAAGATGACACGTATTCACTTATCTCGGATTCTAGCAACTTGGTTATCCGCCATAGCCCAAGCTACATTAATTGGCTTGTCAAAACCAGGCTTCACCAGCAACTAAAATTCCCTACCCCCAAAGCCCGCAGACCAGGCGAACACGCCTTCGATGCAAAACATTGGGACGAAGTTCTCGAATATAACGGCTGGAAACTGAGCCGACACGGCCCAGAATTCGCCGACGTATCGAGTGGCGTGCACTACATCGGCATCCTACCAAATGAAGGAGAATTTGGCCAACTCGTCTGGTTTATTGGGAATAATTTGGCGTACTCAAGAAAAGACGGCGCCAAATATATCAAAAATTGGCTTGTCGCAACTTACAAGAACTCAGAAGAGCACTATGGTATCCCGACTTCAGGAGAAGTCAAAATCATTTGGTATACCAAACAGTAGAAGCCTCCCCCTCTACACCAGAGGGGGATTTTCCAAGTGTCTTAACATGGAGGGCGAAGCACGATGACTAATTTTACCAATTTAAGATGGAAAATCTACAATTATTATTACGGTTTCATTCTTTTATGGGGAATTAAAAGAGGATTTATTCGGCTTTACGACGAAGAGTTGATTGAAAAACTTAGGGGTATTTATTACAATAACATTCCAGCATCAGTGTTATTACTCTGTAAGTTTCTCACGAACGGCAAGTGCTACGATCGGGCATTTCTAATGTCTAAGGCCTTTCTTAGAGATGACGGCGATGTAAACATCGTCTGCGCTTCCATAGCAGACCTTAGACTCAATCCGACTTATCTCTGCAAAGCTCAATCAGAGCATTATTTCGTAGAAAGAATCACCAAAGACGGCAAGCATTATATTTATGACACGTCCGATGGTCTTCGATACGAAAAATGGATTTACTGGCTTGCCAATTTTCCCAAAGTCAAATCCACCATAGAAAAGGACTCAATCAAAGACCTGCTCACAAAATCGCGCTTAAGTAAATGGCCTTTCATAGATGATGACTTCATTTTGCAATTAATCATCCCAACAATAGAGGCGAATTACGGCAAAGTAGGAGAAACCTATTCTGCGCCAGGCATCGAGCTATTACAACGCGAAACAGAGCTTTTCAAGCAAAAAGTCATTTCCCGTTCCTTAAATTGAAAAATCCCCGGCAACTAGCCGGGGAGCTTTTTTTGTTGTATAATAATCGGCAGTAAACTACTATTGATTCATAGCCCGCCATCCTGGCGGGTTTTTCACGCCTCTTCTCCTCTATTGACTTTTAGAAACAATGTGATACAATTATAGGTCGTAAGGCTGATTTTTGGGTGAGCCTTACTCGAACTTTAAATACCGGCCCGGGGGAGGGCAAAAGGAGGGACTATGTCAAATCACAAAATCTTCGTGAAAGACACGTATGGGGGAGTCAAAAGAATAGGAGCAAGTGCAGCTTATTCGTACAATCCAAAGAGACGAACGTTAACGATTTCTTGGGATTACGGTTCATCTATCAAGTTGAACAATGTCGATGAGGGCGATCCTATTTGGATTGGCTACGATAGTGGTACTCCAGAAGTACGAAGAATCAAACTTCCGCGCAAAAAGGCAGATTGCCTGGCGTGGTTACTTAATTTTCCGAAGGGAGTTCGTACTCATACTGAGGAAGATTACAAAAATCTCCTCGAGAGACAGCGCAAAACCTATGGTCGGAAAAATTACGAAGAATACGCTTGTGGTGAAGACCATCGTTGGGGTTTAACACTCTGTAATCGCCCAGATTGCAAAGGTGTGCAACCAATCGCTTGCTTCATCTCTGATGAAGTAGCGGACGATAAAACTTTGGTCAAGAGTGTGCTTAAAGCTTGGGGTAGCATCAAATGGATGCATTATCCAAAAACTTTTGTAAAAAACACGCTGAAAAAGCGCTTCGGATTTTCCGATACTGATCTCAAAGAAGTAGATAGTTATCTCGGAAATTAAACCCACGAACATTACAAATTTAGGAAAGGATACTGCAACCACTAAGGAGGGTGAAAAAATGGTAAAAAAAGCAGAAAACTTAAAATCTCTAGACGAACTAACAATTATATCGAGCAGCACAAAGGCTCTTCTCGAAGAAGAAGGATGCTCTCTCGATGAAGTAGTTTGGCGCGGCAGATACATATCTTACAGCTTGTCGCTTCTTAAAAGTGGCATGTTCGCCCAAGATTTAATGAAGGCCCTCGACAAAGAGGGATACATCCGTCACGACATCAATTCCGGCTCGTTCGCCATCAACCGACTTTATCAGAAAGTTTTTGGTAACACAATTAACCTTTCTAATAGACCGGTTGAATTTGATGAATTCTGTGCGATAGTTAGTGACACAGAGCAAGGCAGAATCATCAACGTGGATTATCATGTAGGAAACGAAAGATATGAAAATTTCGTAAACCCCACAGAATCTCAGATTGATGCCATAAAAAAAGCATTAGAGACATGCCTTTCCAAAAAAGAATACGCGGTTACTATGTACAGATTCGGATTTGAAGACGGCGAAGCTCATTATCTTGAGCAAGTAGCCAAGCACCTCGACATGACTTACGAGCGCGCTCATCAAACCGAATTAAATAGCCTCAGAAAGCTACGCATTAGCAACACACTGTCAATGGAGTTCCTTTCCTAAAAAAGTCCCCGGCAACTAGCCGGGGATTTTTCAATCCCAATCAAATCCTTCGCCGTAATGCCCCCAGCGAGCAGTTTTTTCGTAAATCGGGCGTTTCAAGTCCAAAAAATCAATTATTCCCCGCGGCGTCAAATCATAACCGGCAATTTCCTCTGGCTTGCCATCTATAATCACGGTTTTTTCCAGTGGCTCCGCATAGCCAATCGCGTATGCTAGTCTTACCAGTACCTCGTGCGCCTTGCGCTTATTTAGATAATCCACTGCGATTTTGCGCGCCATATACGCCGCCGATCTATCCACCTTCGATGGATCCTTGCCAGAGTAGCATCCGCCACCAATCGCCACGCGCGGGCCATAGTTATCAACAATCAGTTTCCGCCCAGTCAATCCAGTGTCAGCATCAAACCCGCCCTGATGCCAATCACCTGCCGGATTAATGTGTAGCTCCAGTTTACCAGTCAACTTGTGCAATTCTATAAATTCTCGCACCAGTCTTGTAAGCTCATCCTGTGATACATTTTGAAAACTCGCCACAATAGAATCAATACTATCGTCCGGCGCAATCGTCACCTGTGTTTTACCATCATGCGGATGCTTCTCAAAAATAAACTGATTCAGTCTCCGCGCCAATACTACCTCACGCGGCAGCATCTCCTTAGTCTCGTCACACGCATAACCAATCATAATCCCCTGGTCACCCGCACCGCCAGTATCAACTCCCGCCGCAATTTCAGGTGACTGTTTCACGATTTTAGTATGCACTTCTATATCATCACCGGCGATTCGCTTAACAATTTTGACAATATCCACCGCCGGCGCGCTTGAAGTAATCTCGCCAGTAACGAATACCACCCCGTGCCCACCACAAGTTTCCGCTGCCACTCTCGCATTTGGATCCGCCGCGAGATACGCGTCTAAGATTGCATCCGAAATCTGGTCGCAAAGTTTGTCTGGATGTTTTGGAGAAACACTCTCCGCCGTTCTATAAAACATATACCTAAATTGTAGCACACCTTCGCTGCATTTACATGAAAAACCCGCCATAATGGCGGGTTAAGAATCAAAAGTAGTTCCCTGCTTCCTCCAAGGTGCAGAAGAAATGAAAACCAGTCGAACATTCGTCATCACTAGGATCAAAATCCTCAATTTCGAGTTCATCGCCTATAAAATAAGAGGTGCGTCTATCATACATCGAAATACCAATCTCTTCACCATAGTAATCACCGATGATGTCAACGATTTTTGCCTTACTGGCTCTACATTTTTGATTCAGCTGTCCTCGCACGAATGCATCCTCTGGAATCTCTGCAACCACAATTACATCACCAGTGCATTTTTTGTAAACCTTGGCAGGCGGCTCAAAGGTTCTTTTACGGCAGAGTTCCGGATGATTACTCTCACAAACTTTCATCGCCGCAGCTCTAATAATACAATCTCTGTCATCCAGCCACTGCTTAATAAGTTCTGGTGACACTTCTCTACCCCTGCAAGCCATTATCGCCGCCGCTTTAACTGTTTGTTCCTTGCCATTTAAGCCTCGCTCAATGAATTCAAAAGGCATATCGCTATCTCTACAAATCCCCATTACCTCAATCCGAACAGTAGAGCATTCATCATTCAGCCCCTGTTCAATAAAACTTAGTGGCACGTCTCTGCCCCTGCAGGCTATCATTGCAGCAGCACGGACACCGCACTCTTTGTCGTTTAGCCCTTGTTCAATGAGTTCTAACGGTATGTCTCTGCCCGTAAAAGCCTCTACTGCCATAGCTCTAACAAGCCAAAACTTATCGTTTAGACCTTTCTCGATTAGCTCCAGTGGTATATCGTCCCTACCTTTACAAGCTTTCATTGCAGCAGCTCGGATAACCCAATACTTAGTTAGCCAGTCTTTAATAACCACCAGTGGTATGTTTTTGCCTTCACAAGCCATCATCGCTGCAGCTTTAATGTCATAGACTTTATCATTCAAACCATATTCAATAAACTTCAACGGCACATCTCTACCCACACAAGCCTTCATCGCTGCAAGTCGGATATATCGATCGTTGTCTTTTAATCCCCGTTTGATAAGATACAGTGGTGCATCTATACCTTCGCAAGCCGTCATTGCCACAATTCTCGCGAGCCAATCATCGCTTTTGAGTAGATGCTTAATTGTCCTCGAATCTACAGTTCTTTTTACGTATTTCATTCGTACGACCCCCTTTATTTTAATGTTCTACATAGTACTGTATGTTGCAAAATATATTATACATCATTTTAGCAATTAGCTAAAAAAATAAAGCCCGCCATCACGGCGGGCCTTAAGTTATCAATAGTTTTTAGCCCCTCCTAAAGTACAGAAAAAATTAAAACCAGAATGGCACCATTCTTCGTAACTTGGATTAAAATCATCTATTTCAATTTCATCACCTACAAAATAGTAAAAATAGCAACTTCCATAACTTTCATCAAGATAAGAAATACCGATTTTCTCCCCATAGTAATCACCGATGATGTCAACGATTTTTGCCTTACTGGCTCTACATTTTTGATTCAGCTGTCCTCGCACTAATGCATCTTTCGGAATCTCTGCAACCACAATCACGCCATGCTCACATTTTTGATAAACTCGAACAGGCGGCTCAAAAGTTCTCTTACAATACGGTTCCAAGTAAATACTGTGGCTTGCCATTGCTATATCTCTAGAAATTATAGCAATGTCAGCGTATAGCCCTCCTTTTTCTGGTCCTAAAGGCTTATGCTTAACCATCCCAAATAAATTACTTCTGCCTTGACATATATGCCATGCCGCATAGCTAACATAAAAATTTTCATCATGCAGAAGTGGCTCAATCCATTCAGGTGGTATATCTTTACCTTTGCAACCCATCAATGCTATGATTCTGACTATACTGTATGAATCTTCTAAACCCTGCTTAATGAAGCCTAGTGGCACATCCCTATCTTTGCAAACTTTCATCGCTTCAACTCTAACCTCATCGCATACATCGTCCAAGCCCTGTTTGATGATCTCTAGTGGTACTTCTCTACCTATACAAGCTCTTATCGCATTATACCTAACTAGCCATTCTTCATTTTCTAACAAGTGCTCTATAGCTTCTGCATCTACAGTACTTTTTGTATAAATCATCCATACACCTCCTCTGCAATTAGTCCGAACAACAAAACCTTAATGTTCTACACAATATTATATGCTACTCCTATATTATAGCATGAAGCTGGTTTTACAAACTTTGAAATTAGCCTAGAAAAAGGTTACAAGGCCAAATAATTCTCTTAAAAAGCCTTGGCAGTTAGCCAGGACTTTTTACTAAGTTAAAATTATAGGTCTTGAGAAAGGTTAACCGATCGAGGTTTAAATCCGTTATCGTAATAAAAGCTGGTCGCAACATCATTCGCTGCGAGCACGCTAACATTTAGACGAGCAACACCTTCATTCTTACAGTATTGTTTAAAATCATCAAGAAGCTTCTTGCCTATACCAGCCTTACGTACTGTTTCATCAACATAAATATTTTGAAGGTTCGCTTGTTTGATCTGCCGAGCGTCACTACTTGTTGGCGTAATAATATTACCAATCAAAAAGCCTACTGGCTGATTGTCTATTTCTGCAATAGTCACATATCTGTTCTGAATCGCATTAAGATATTTTGCCTTAGCTTCGTCAGAAAAAGCCCAGTTTTTATCTAAACTTGCATCATAATTCTCGCATTCAAAATTAAGTAATTTTGAGCCAAATCCTTGAATAGTTTCAATATCAGATTCTTTCGCTCTACGTATGGAAATATTCATGCAACTATTGTATCATAACTCAACCTCCACAAATCCAAATATGCTACAATAAAATAAAACATAAGAATGGTTGAAAAAAGGATAATACTATGGAACAAAATGCAGAAATTAGCACGCCAATAACGCCGATGTCGGATGAGCATAAATTAAGCAGTAAAAATGGACTAAAAATTACCACTGTAATTGCTTGTATAGTAGCAGTTTGCGGAGTTGGATTTGGAATATATGGCATGATTCAGAGTTCACAAAAAGATAATCAAATTTCTGATTTAAAAATCGAAATAAATGAAAAAGCAGCAAAGGCAGAAGAGCTTGAAACCAAAATATCTAATCTTAACAGCAAAATAGAAGAAATAACTGCTAGTACGGAAACAGCATCTTCCGACACTACCGAGCAAGCATCCAGCAACAGTGACAAAACTGCCGCCATATTACTCGAAACAATATTAGGTAAAAATGACAATAGCACCACTTTTAAGATAGGTGATTGTACAGCGGATGGCCCATCAGTCAAGTGCCCAGTAACAGTAAATGGAAAAGATGCTTTAATCTCTTACAACGATGTCGATAGCCTATTAAGATTAACATTGCCTAACAACTAACAAAACCGCATATTAATGCCGCATCGGCGGCTTTCAATTCAAATGGTGGGGGCGAAATTCTCAAGCATTAACAATCTACAGAGAAGATGCCCAAGAGAGGCTAAATAATTTTACTAAAATGGTCTAGTTTTTTTATAAAAAAGTATGTTATAATGTAAGAGTATTACGATGAGGGTAATGCGAACGGAGAAATACCTAAGCAAATCCCTCTTTTTTTGTGCTATAATATTAGACATGGGAAAACTGCTAAACTTTAGACAAGCCAGAGATAAAGAAGAAGATTGAGTTAAAATAATAGGCATAATGAAAAGCATATGAATATACATATCATTTCCTCAAAATCATTCTACGATAGATTTCCGAGTAAGAAATTAGCATTGGAAAAGATGGGGCACAAAGTAACTTTGCCACATACTGCGGACGCGCCAGATGTTGAAGTGGAGGCATGGAATAATGGAGTCGAAGCACACGCAAGACTCGTGCGTGAATGTTTTGAGGATAGCGAGAATAAAATTGCGAAAGCAGATGCCGTATATCTTTTAAATTTAAAAAAACATGGGGTCAACGGATATGTTGGCGGTGCTACATTGATTGAGCTATATATTGCCTATAGGAATGGCAAGAAAATTTTTCTAGAGAATGATGCTCCTAAAGGATCTATGTATGATGAAATTATGGGTTTTATGCCAACGGTCATTCATGGAGACTTGACAAAAATTAAATAAGCGACAAGAATCTTAGACTAAATTGTTTAGGGTATTAACAGACATTTATCACTAAAAAATCGGCCATTTCGCCGATTTAAATACGTTGTGGTGGGGGCGAATTGCCCAAGTATTAGCACTATATTATCAAAGTATGCGAGTAAAACTAATCGATAAATATGCTATAATAAAAGTATGAGAGGTATGGAACGTTCACATAGCCGTGGGATTGATCAAGCTCATGTTGCCGATGATCGTAACAGCATTGAAACGCGCAAGCATGGGGGTAGAACCACTTGGGACGACATCGCTACGCTAAAAGATAAAATGGGTCAATTAAAATCTTTAATTGACAGTTTGCCCGGCATAGATGATACAACTGAAAACATACAGACTAATGATAAAAAACTGGAGCAGCATCGTTCTCTAAGTACAATCGGTGATTTTTACCGTGCCAATCAGACGTCGCACGAACGAGCGGTTACTAATACAAACGAGCGAGAAACAATCAAAGAGGCTAGAGAAAAAGTGTTAGCATCTTTTCATAGGATCGAGAATCCTACTGGAGTTCGCGATATAGATCAACCAAAAGATCTCGAAGGTCAAGAGCTCAAACTTGCTGATAAAAGTACGGATGAAGAACCTAATGCGTTTATTAATGAAGAAAAAAATGAAGTTGTAATGGAGGGGGCTGTCAATTCGAAAGAAGCTTCAAACGGGATTCCAGCTGAAGAAATTTTAGATACTGAAGAGATATCTACCAAACAATCAATTATGGAAGAGGCTGAAGATTCAGAAGATAAAGAGGATAGTGCTGGAGCCGAGAAGCAATCTAAAGGTATTGACGACAATGTCTTTAGAGTTCTTTTTAGCTCATCTACTAATATTAGAAATATGCTAGGCGACCAACAATTCTCTGAATGGCGAGATATCGTAAATCAAGATATAAATAATGGCAAATATACGAACGCCAAATATGAGGATGGATTGGTATATTTCATTGGAAATGTCAATGAAAATAGTGTGGATGATCGTGGCGATGATTGGGATGTGATGAAATATCGTTCGCGGGATGAAAGATTGAAATACGATGAACGGATTAAAAGTATGGATCCGAAAGTATGGCAACAAATAGGTAAAACAGTTTATGCTTTAGGCGCAACATTGGGCGATAGTTCTAAAGAGTACCACGATGCTTTAAACAAAATTAATCAGGATATTTATAGTGGTCGTTATGAAACTGCGGAATATATTGCCGTAAGAAATGAGGGTGAGGAGTCCGAAGAGGGCGTTATCGTATTTAATGAAGCTGTCGGAGGAGAGAATTCGCAGGAAGAACCGGTAAACAAGCCAGAAACAACTGAGTCAAAAAACGAAGTGGCCTCAGATACCAAAACAGAAGACCTCGAGCCGACTAACACTACAGCAGAGGAGCCTGAAGAGCCAGAAGCTCCAGTGGAAGAACCATTTCATGGTGAAATGACTAATATTATTAAATTCGAGATAAGAAAATCTGTTGACACACTTAAAAAGATTTATGCTCGTCTAAATACCGCAGACTCCGAACAGATAGACAGGTTTAGGTATTTATACGATAATCTTTCCGCTGTTTCTAAAAAAGAGCCTTTGAATAAGGACGAAGAGCAAAAAAAGTTGGATCAAATTTTTGCATATAGAGATCTAATTAATAATCTGTATAGCGAGTTAGGTGGAGAATAATTTACCAAAGATATACCGACCTGATTGGACGGAGTATTAACACTATATAAGAAAAGCAGTATTTAGCATGCCTAACTAAACTAGATGGGCTCAACACTGCATGAGAGATTATGAATTATGCTCCCTTAGTGCGTTTTTCGTAAGAGATACGCTCGTGCTCTGGATTAGTAATATCTAATTTGCCAGTCAGGAATAAGTTATCGAATAGCTCAGGATCATCGATGTGGTTTTCTATATATTTCCAAACCATTTCCGAACCATTATAATAAGCCAGGTCTTTATTATTGACTAATTCACCAGTACCACGAAAACATCGTTGGACAGAATTAATCAGAGTTTTACTCGGCTTGCCTCCTAAATCATTGATGGTATGCTGTATATCATATACTTCACGAAAATTTTTCCCCATAAAAGTTGCAAGGCCAATATTAATATAGTGATCAATGCCAGAATCAGTATATTTCCCCGCAAGCGCCTGCTCTACACACTTAGCGACACCTTCATCAAAAGTTTCATTATCTGGGAAACCGGTAGAAAACGAAGCAATATCTTGCCCAACATATGGAATAGCACGCAAAACATGAGTGCCTAGTTCGTGAACAATAATGGCGGCGGCTTTATTGCGTGGATATGTTTTTCGATCAGAAAAAATAATTTGACGAGTTTCGTGGTTCGCAGAAGCATTGCTTGCCGAAGAGCTAACGATAGCTTGATACGGCATAGTTTCATTATTCGGCTCGTCGGATAATTCTTCAGTGAGAATTTCATTGACAATTTCAGCCATATCGGAGCCGGTGAATTCTTCTTGGTCGGCTGGTATATGCTTTAAAAAGCCCTTAAAAAATTCACGAACATATTCGCCAAAGCGCTGAACGGTTTCCGGTTTAGGCCTAAAACGACTATTCGCAACTTCTTTAAGTGGCCCAATATCGTTAAGTAGTTTATCATATTTTGTCTTATTTTCAGGAGAAAGAGAGTCAGCATCAATAGTAGCAAGTTTTTCTCTCAGTAAAGTATAAAATGTATCTTCATCAGCTTTTCCGTACAAGGCTTCGTTGGCTTCGCGATGATGTTCGGCAGCCTCTTGTTTTTTCTCTAATGTACTCGCGTTATTATATTCTATATTCGCAAGAAGAAAATCGTTTTTCTTATAGCAATCAGTGTACAAAATCTGGAGAAGATATTTTTGTTGCTCAGAAAGAGGCGCCTGTTCAATTTTCGTCTTTATTATAGACAGAGTTTCCAAATTGTTTTTTACTTCATTTGAATCAAGATTGCCGTATTCGTTGTTTGGATGAGTTAAATTTGGGTTTTTGAGGAATTCATCCTTAGCGGCAGCATCATTGCTCGCATTGAGTCGTTCATAGACCGTTACATTTGTACTAGCTATATCTCCGGCAATATCAGATAAGGATGCTTCGGCCTTATTGAACGGAATTGAGCTAAGACTGTCCCATTGCTGACCATTATCAATGTCTTGCTTTTTATTTTCATACTTCTCTACCATATATATCTATTATAACATAGGCTAGAACATCTAATTTGGTTTAGGGTATTAATAGACGATTTTACAGAGATAAAAATGCGTTTTCGGGCACATTTTTTGTGCAAAATTGGCATAAGATAGCGCCCTATAACTCGTAGAGCACTTAACAAGTATTTGCCACTAAAAAATCGGCCATTTTGCCGATTTAAATATAATCTGGTGGGAGCGAATTGTTCAGGCATTAACAATCTATAAACTATTCGAGAAATATTGAAAGTGTTATAATTATTTAATGAAAGCGATTATTACTACCAAGAGAGATCTTTCTGCTAGTTTTTTCGAAAGCCATGGCTGGGATATATACTTTTATGATAAACATCTCTCTGGATACGACAAGTGTTATAATATAATTTATCTGCGCGATCCGTTTAATGATTATGATATATCGTCTTGCGTAGAAGAATATGTCGAAAACGCTTTAAAGACTTTTCATTTTTCATATAGCATAGATGGCATTACTTCATATGAACAGATAAAATCTTTCGAGGATAAATATTGTCAGTTTATGTTGTATTCTGACTTTATGCCGAACACATTCTTGCCTTCAAATGGTGCATTCTGTAATGGCAAGCACTTGGCTAAAAAACGTATCTCGCAACGCGCAAAAGATATATATTTTAGCGAAGAAAAATTTGATGATAATTATATCATTCAAGACTTAATGGATATCCGTGAGGAGTTACGTATTTATGCTATTTTTGGTAATCTGGTTGAGCAAGCCACTATAAAAACTAGCAAATCGCCAGATTCAAAAGTTAAAGTAGTAGGAAAGCGCCAGCTAACCGAGAAAGAAAAAGAAATATGTAAAAAGATTGCCAATCTATCTGGGCTTGATTTTATTGGTATCGACCTCGCTATATTAAAAAATGGCAGCCTAAAATTAATCGAAGTAAATCGATCACCACAATTCAAGCGGTTTGTGGAATTGTATGGTGAGTCGCCGTTATCTAAAATTCTAGATATATGAAACTGCTTAAACCCTACTTCAATATGTACCAAACTCTTTGGGGTATTAACAGGTATTTTAACAGGTGTTAGAAATTGCATTTTGGCAGTTTTTTCTGAAAAAATATTCCAAAGATGCATACTATTACCGCAAGGTACTTAATAGAAATATACTACTAAATAACGGTCAAAATGCCGAGTTATATATAATCTGGTGGGGGCAAATTGGGCAGGTATTAACAATCTATAAGGAAGATATTCGGGAAAAGTTGAATTGTGTTATAATAGAAACATAAGTATTATAGAAAGGAATCTTGATGGAACAGAATACTGAGGCTGGAGTACCGATGACGCCAGTCGTAAATAGTAAACAAAAAAGTGGAAATGGATTAAAAATCGCTACTGTGGTTGCATGCATTATGGCAGTTTGTGGAATTGGATTTGGTGCTTATGGAATGATGCAAAGTTCGCAGAAAGATAGCCAAATTTCTGATTTAAAAGTTCAAATCAAGGACTCCAATGATAAGATTACTACCTTGGAAGCTAACTTAGACGAAGGCGTCAACGGTGGTGATACAGTAATTACTGATGGCTATCAAGTTTTTTCGAATAATATGGCCAAGAATTATACGGCGACAATTTTTGGTTATTACTATCATTACACTGGCTCTGATAATGTAAAGAGGACAGTAACAGCACGAGTTGATAATTCTCACCTCACTATAATAGACGTGGATAATGGATCGGCTATTATTGCTGAAGCCGATGACATAATTAGCGCATACTTTATTGGTTTAGGGAATGGTGGAGTCCCATATTTCTATCTCATCAAAAAAGATGGCGGCATAGCACGTATAAATATATCCGAAAATGGACCAAGAGTAATTGAAAATATAGATGGGTATGAGAAAATTGTATCAATCTTTGGCTGTGGAGACGCTGGCTTATGTGGTGCAAATCACGCATCTCTTGTAGACATAAACGGAAATGTGTACGAAAACTCATAAATGATTTTTAATGAACACCTTGAGTTCAGTTCTAGATGCTTTTTTGCGGGACCAAATTGTTTAGGGTATTAACAGGTGATCTTATAGAGGTAAAAATGTAGTTTTTGTCTCATTTTTTATGCAAAATTGGCACAAATAGGACTCTAGAAGCTACAAGGTACTTAACAGAAATCTACTACTAAAAAATCGGCCAAAATGCCGAGTTGTATATATTCTGGTGGCGCCGACTGGACTTGAACCAGTGACACAAGGCTCTTCAGGCCTCTGCTCTACCAACTGAGCTACAGCGCCAGCTTCCCTTCATTATAACACAAAATTCCAAAATATACTATAATATACAGTATGAAAATTGGTGTTTTTGATTCTGGCCGTGGCGGGACCACAGTTCTTGCAGCCGTAAAAGCCCTGCTTCCAGACGAGGAATATTTCTATATCGCCGATTCTAAGAATTGCCCTTACGGCGAAAAATCCGACGAAGAACTTTACAAAATCGTCGCAAAAAATGTCAACGATTTAAAATCCTGGGGCGCAAAAATCATCGTCATTGCCTGCAACACAGCGACGGTTAAATGTATAAAAAAACTCCGCACCGAATTTAACGATCTTAAATTCGTCGGCACCGAACCCGCCATCAAACTAGCCGCTAATCAGAAAAACGCAAAAAACATTCTCGTCCTTGCCACACCAGGCACTATTAAATCCGAACGCACTATAAACTTAAAAATTCTCAATCAAAAACCCGGTCAGCATATAGATTTACTTCCCTGCCCCGGCTTGGCTGATGCAATCGAGCATGAAGACAACGATATTGGCAATCTTTTAGAAGCAATCCTACCAGAACCACAAATTTGTGCACAATATGATACTGTAGTCCTCGGTTGCACTCATTACCCTCTCATCAAAGATATACTCGCAAAAAAATTCCCCTCCGCCATATTGTTGGACGGAGGAGAAGGTGTCGCAAGACAAGTTAAGAAACTTATTTCTTCTTAGTGTTATCAGCGATATCGCGAGTATTGCGCCAAATCATGATGGCCATCATGAACGCTTCGTAGATGAGGCGAATAAGAATCGGACCAAGCACAAGCGTTAGAATAAACGAAACAAAACTATAAGAAATCAAAGAGAATGAAATCAAAACACAGAAAATTGTCGCAATGTAGTAAAAAACCTTCATTATAGGCTCAATCCACATCACCTTAAAGGCTAAGAAATCCTTAAGCCATTTTACAAACTTGCCCTTCGGCTCCTGCTTAGCATTAACGAATAGGAAATACACTAAAATCCCGCCAATAATAGCAAGGATAATTGCGATAATTCCCCACACGCCAAGATCAACAGCGGCAGTTGAACCTGTGCTATAGGTTGGCGTAGAATAATAATTGTACATTAAAATAACTCCTTTTGTTATTATAGCTTAATAATAGCATAAAAAATTTTATTTTGTAAAGTTTTTTTATATAATAATTACATGAACAGAGTCCCCCTAGCCGAACGTATGCGCCCACAAAAACTTGAAGATGTTTTAGGCCAAGACGAAATTATTGGCGATGGCAAAATCTTAACCGAAATCGCCAAAAACGGCGAACCAGTCAACATTATTTTTTGGGGACCTCCAGGCACTGGCAAAACCACTCTAGCTCGCATATTAGCCCATGAATTCAAAGCGGACTTCATCGAAATCTCAGCTGTCGTTGCTGGCAAAAAAGACATTGAGGAAGTCATTGCTCGCGCTAAAACTAACTGGAATTTAAAAATTCGCACTGTTCTTTTTGTAGACGAAATTCACCGTTTTAATAAAGCCCAACAAGACGCATTTTTACCACATGTGGAATCTGGACTCATCACTTTAATCGGCGCCACCACCGAAAATCCATCATTCGAGGTCATTTCCCCGCTCCTTTCTCGTTCCCGTGTCGTAGTCGTCAGCCCACTCTCTAAAGCTGCCATCCTCAGCATTCTAGAACGTGCCTGCAAAAACGAGAGCATCACTATAGAATCCGACAAAACCCGACGCCCAGCAAAGCAACGCGGCCCAAGGATCCATAGTGACGCTCTCGATTATATCGCGGAGCTTTCTGGTGGTGACGCTCGTAGCGCTCTTGGAGATCTCGAGCTTGCGCTTTCGCTCTCCAGTGATGTCACAAAAGACATCGTCATCGAAGCCGCCGGCAAAAAACTTCCCGGCTATGACAAAAAAGGCGACAAACATTACGACACAATTTCTGCTTTTATCAAGTCAATGCGCGGCTCAGACGTCGACGCGGCACTATATTATCTTGCCCGCATGGTCAAAGCTGGCGAAGACCCAAAGTTTATTGCACGCAGAATGGTCATTTTTGCTTCTGAAGATATCGGTCTCGCCGGAAATGGCGCCCTAAGTCTTGCGACCGCTTGTTTTCAAGCTGTAGAACGCGTCGGTATGCCAGAATCTGGGCTCATCTTAGCTCACGCGACAGTTGCACTTAGCCTCAGTAAAAAATCCCGCGCCACTACCGATGCTTGGTATGCTGCTCTTGACCTAGCCGAAAAGTCAATGAATGAGCCTGTTCCAATTTGGCTTCGCAATGCTCCGACTAAACTCATGAAGGACCTCGGCTTTGGTAAAGGCCAAGAATGGACATCTGGTTTTCATCTAGACAAAAACTATCTTCCAGATAGCATTAAAGATGTTAAAATCTGGAAATAATGTTATAATACAAATTATGGAAGATATTGTAAGTTTATGTAAGCGCCGTGGATTTATTTTTCCCGGCTCTGATATTTACGGCGGAATGGCCGGCACCTGGGATTACGGTCCGCTTGGCGTTGCTCTTAAGAAAAAAGTTATGGGGGAATGGTGGAATTATTTCGTCGAAGGTCGCGACGATATCTATGGCATAGATGCGGCCATCATTATGAATCCACGTACTTGGATCGCTTCTGGTCACGCTACGACTTTTTCTGACCCACTCGTAGAATGCAAAGAATGCCATCAACGTTTTCGCGCCGACAAAATAGCCGACGTTTCAGAAAAAGTAACACCAGACGAATTTCGCGCCACCCACACTAAATGTCCAAATTGCGGCAAAGAAAATTGGGACGACGTTAAACAGTTCAATATGATGTTCACCACTCACGTTGGTTCCGTCGCCGACGATACATCAAAAGCTTATCTTCGCCCAGAAACCGCACAAGGTATCTTCACAAATTACAAAAACGTAGTTGACACAATTTATCCAGATTTACCTTTTGGCCTCGCCCAACAAGGTAAGGCCTTCAGAAATGAAATTTCTCCACGCGATTTCGTCTTCCGTTCACGCGAATTCGAACAAATGGAGATTGAGTATTTCGTCAACCCAGCTACTTGGGAAGAAAATTTCGAAAAACTTCACAAAGCCTGCTATGATTTCCTTGAAAACAAAATGGGTTTGCCAAAATCAAAAATTCACGACCTCGAAGTTGCCCCAGAAGACCGTGCACATTACAGCAAGCGCACTGTCGATGTAGAGTTTGACTATCCAATTGGCCGCGAAGAGCTGATGGGTATTGCCTATCGTACAGATTTTGACCTTCAAAACATTATTCGCGAATCTGGCAAAAATTTGGAATATCGTGACAAGAAAACTGGCGAGACTTTCGTTCCGCACGTCATCGAACCAAGCTTTGGCGTGGAGCGCCTCATTATGGCAATTCTCACCACAGCTTACACCGAAGACGAAATCAGCGGCGAAAAGCGCATCGTCCTCAAACTTCCAGAGAATCTTGCACCATATCGTTTTTGCGTTTCCCCGCTTCTTAAGAACAAACCTGAACTCGTCGCAAAAGCCCGTGAAGTTTACAACAAGCTTCGCACAAAATATGGCAACGTCACCTGGGACGATTCTGGCAACATCGGTAAGCGCTATCGCAAGCAAGACGAAATCGGTACACCAAAATGTGTCGTCGTAGACTTTGAAACCCTCGAAAACGACACCGTCACCATCCGTGACCGTGACACAACCGAACAAATCCGTGTTATAATTGATAATATATAAAAAGGAGAATTATGGCAGACTTTAACAAAGTTTTGACCCCTGGCGATTACGAAAATGGCGAACTCAACGTCGTAATCGAAATCCCAACCGGCAGCAATCATAAAATCGAATGGGACCGCGAACATGCTTGCTTTATGCTTGATCGTGTTGAGCCAATGGCTTTTGCAAAACCTTGCAACTACGGATTCATTCCTCAAACCATCGATGAAGATGGCGACGAGCTCGATGTTCTCATGATTACCGACCAGCCTCTCACCACTGGCATCTGGATGAAGGCCAAAATCCTTGGCGTCATGAAATTCGTCGACGGTGGCGAAGTCGACGACAAAATCATCTGCGTTCCAGCCGATGATCGCAACAACGGCGATGCCTACAACACACTCGAGGACTTACCGAAGCAAACTTTGAAACAAATTGAATTTCACTTCAATCACTACAAAGATTTAAAGAAGCCTGGTACCACCAAAGTCAAAGCCTTCGAGGGTATCGACTCCGCAAAAGAAGTCATTGCTGCTTCTATCGAGCGCTACATAGAGGCTCACCCAGAACTGAGCATCAAAAAGAGTATTAAAGACACCGTAGAAAAAGCCAAACAAGCCATCTCGGAGCTCTAAACAAAAATACCCCCTAAGGGGGTATTTTTTTATTCCTCCGTTGTAGTAACTTCTGTCACCGATTCTTCCGAGACACTATCTATGGTGGCCCCAGCAGCCTTCATATTTTCAATTGTTTCTTTTGTTTGCTCAACCGTTAATCCGGCAAACTCATCGGAGCTTACGCCAAATATAATATATCGTCCGCTCAAGGTTTTGCTAGTCGCCCAATCTTTTCCGTTCGTAAAAATCTTCCCATTTGCCACGCCTGCTTCTGCATCGGTCTTGTATTCATAATAAATCTCCATACCAGTAATATTGGTTCCATCATGGTAGTAAACAATCCGCGTAATCTCGGGCTCATACTCGCTATTCTCAAAAGACGCATTTTCAGAGTTCATCGAAACTACCAATTTACCATCATCCGACTCAAAAAACGATTCATCCACTCGTCTGCGAAAAGCACCACTAATAGCCAAAGTCGCCACAGTTACAATAACCGCAATTATTACCACTGCAGCAGTTACAATCAATGTCATTCTTTTCTTTCGTTGCTTTTCTCTACTTCTTTCCATCTTACTCCTTTTCTTAATTTTACCATAATCTAAATCATTTTGTTTGCAATTCTCGCGAATCTTAAAATTTCCGGCAAACTTTTTTCTATATTTTTTACTCTATCAACCACTGCAAGTTTCGACACCAGCATTAAACGCATAATTTTTATTTCATCCGCACCGAACATTCCATTTAGAGCCGGAACCAACGCATTTTCACTCGCTACGAAATTATATTTTTTTTCAATCGCCAATTTCTCACCGTTATTATCCCGATACAAATTGATTTCTTCCCCAGAAACTTTAGCAAGATTCATCAAAAACCAACTTTCCACTAGCCTCATATCCATTCCAGAATTTATCCCCTTAAGGCAAGCATCGACTATTTCAAAATATTCCGGCGTTTCTGAACTTTCCGCAGCCAAACTAATCTTCTTCAATACCATCGCCGCAAGCTCCATCCGATTAAAATCCGTCAAAATATTCCCGTAATATTCTCGCATCTTCGCACTCGTTACCGTCGCCATATCACTTTTACCAAAATGCAAATTAAGTTCCGTTAGCGAAAACATCTCTATCCCACCAGCAAGTTTTGATTTTTCTTTTCTTACCCCTTTTGCAATTGCCGAAATCTTTCCTTCTGGCGTAATCAAACTCAAAATCCTGTCCGCCTCACCAAAATTCGTTCGCCTCATCACATAAGCCAAAGTCTTAATGTCTTGCATATTTTTCGACATACCGCCTAATATCCTCCGGTACCATTTTACTTTTGTCTAGCACCCCCACCACGCCATAGGCGCTCAAATCCCGTCCTCCAAAATCAAGCGAAGTCACAATTACCACTGGAATTTTTGCCGTATCCGTATAAGAAACCATTTCATTCAAAAAAGTAAAACCATCCGGACCGTTCAGTAGTACATCCAAAAAAATCATTTCCGGAAGCTCATTGTCGAGCTCATTCATTGCACTAATCGCGTCACCAAAAATCCGCACCTTAGCACCGCTGCAAGCCTTCGCGATACACCTCGCCATCACTTTATCGTCGTCAATTACAAAAATCATCAAACAAACTCGCCTGCTTAGATTTTAAAAGCTCCACATAAAAACTCGTACCATCGCGATGTCTCGTCGCCCCTACCCTTGCGTTCATATATCGTGAAAATCTTGACGCAATAAACAGTCCCAGCCCCGAAGAACCTGGCCGCATCGCAATCGAAGTTGGCTTTTTTATCCAACCATGTTTCATCTCTCGCCACACATCCATAGGTAGCGCTGGCCCATAATCCCTTATGTCCACTCTTATTCTGTCATGCACTTCACTTACCATCAATTCCGCCCTCGTCCCATCGTCCGCATAATGCATTGCATTGAGCAAAAAATTATAAACTACGCTAAATAAAAGTTCACGATTTGCCACCGCCAGGCCATTTCGGCATTTATATCGTACCAAAAGCCCTCGCTCATTCTCCCGAAACAAATATTTCAATTCCTCCGTCACTGCATCGCAAACCGTCCTCACTGCCACCGGTTCCATCTCAAACAAACCATCTTCTAATCGTCGCACTTTAGCAAGGTCATTTACTTGCCGAATCGCCCGCTCCGATACTTCCACCATTTCTGTCCGAATTCGCTCCCCTTCTGAATCCATTTCATCCAAAGATAGTGCCAACTGCCTAAGCGTGGCTAGCGGCCCCTTTAGCTCATGTGCCGCCACCAAAATTCCGTCAAAACCGCCATCGACCTCCACATTATCCATACCCCCATTATAACACCTAAGCGTTGAATTTCACAGTGGAAAGAATCGTATTGAAATCATTCACGAGCGACATTGAGTCTGTTCTAAGCACCGCTGTTTTATCGCGAATCTTGAAAATCACAATCACGCCATTAAGATCTGTATTTGGAATCTTGCCAGTATAGCGGTTTGCTGTCGCACCCGCCACCGTCGTAGTCTCGACACTCATCTCACCCTTGTCTAGAGATTTTTGATATTCCTTGGCCACCGTTTCAAAATCCTTATCACGAATTGTTACCCTCAAAGCATAGACAGTAGAATCAGATACCGGCTCAATCTCAATCGGATTAAGATAAGCTACATAATCGCCGCCCTTTGAAGCGTCCGATTCCACATACACACTCCAGCTTTTTGGATAGTCAAACGAAAGCTGACCATAATCCGTCGGCCCAGTAAACACGCGTGTATCTTTTTTAGCTTCTTCTGCATCAGCGAGCGCCTGCTCGGTTTTCGCTTCACTTACCGCTTCACTAATCTTTAGCTCTACGCTATCATTTAAATCCGAATAATCCATCCTGGACCAAATAAACAACCCTACAAAAGTAGCCGCTATCAAGAAAAATGTCACCGCAAGGATTATTGCAATAATCCCAGTTTTACTTTTTTTCTCAACCGGCACAGGTGGCGCCGTGACCGATGGCGCAACCGACAAAGGTTGCTGCACTAATGGCATTTGATTATTTTCCATAAGCCTATTATACCACTATTTACTAAAATCTTCAGCCAAAACTTCAATTTCATTCTTAAGCTCTGTCAAATCTTTTTCAATTTCTTTCGCAAGCTCTGCCGCCTGCTTATATTTTTCTACCGCCTCGTCCAATTTAAAATCATCCGAATAAAACCACTCTACTTTCCCATCAAGTTCTGCAATTTTCTCATTCAAATTTTTCGTCGTTTTACTCATCTTTTTTCCTTTCATTTACTTCTTGCACTAATGTTATGATTTCCGATTCATAGGTTGTAATTTTTACAACATTTCCTGGAGAAACCTTACCAGCCAAAATCGCATATCCTTGCCTCAATACCACCTCTGGATTTAGTGCCGAAAGCATCGTAATTTTCTGTTTCAGATAATTTTCTCGAAGTTGAAATTCGCGTTTTATGTTTTTTAGAACGTCAGTCATGTTTTTTTGGACTTCATATAGCTTTGGCTCAATATACTTCGCAAGTAATCCACGCGAGATTTTCTCAACCTTGTCACGATTTTCGTCTTTTGCACGTTGCACAATATTAGTCAAATCACGCCCAACCCTTAAAATCCTATCGCGCACAGCCATTTTTACCACATTTCGATCAGGAGTCAATATTTCCGCTGCATTAGATGGCGTAGAAGCCCTCACGTCGCAAGCTAAATCGCACAAAGATTCATCAACCTCATGCCCAATTCCACAAATCACTGGAATTTTTGACGCCGCCACGGCCCGCACCAACTTTTCGTCGTTAAAACAAGACAAATCATCCGCGCTACCACCCCCACGAAGAATCGCAATCATCTGCACATCACTCCGCTCATTAAAATAAGAAAGCGCTCTAATAATCTGATCCGGCGCGTCCAACCCCTGCACCTGCGTATGCGCCGTTACCACTTTCATGCCACCCCACCTAGCATTGATAATCTTGATAAAATCCGCATACCCCGCCGCCTGACAAGAAGAAATCACGCCAAGCTTCGTCAAATCCTTCGGAATCCCGCGTTTTTTCGCTGGATCAAATAGTCCTTCGCCCGCCAACTTCTTTTTCAACATTTCAAAAGCTTTTTTAAGACTTCCCTCACCCACCGGTTTTACCGCCGAAACCGTCAGCGAAAACTTTCCCCATTTTGTAAGCTTTGGCGTACCACGAATCACCACTTTCATGCCATCTTCAAGCGGTTGTCTCATCGCCCAAAGCGTCATAAAACACGGGATACTAGATTCTTCATCTTTAATGTCAAAAAACACCCATTTTCCCTGGTTCACTTTAAAGCTTGCTACCTCACCAGTAATCTCTACCGCTTCATAGTTATAGCCCAAAGTATCATTAACGATTGCGATAAATTCAGTCGGAGTCATTTTTACCCCGAATTACTTGATTATACGGCCAATATCCAGTTGCAATCGTAAAAATAAGCGAGAACGCTCGTGCCATCACTACCACAATAAGCGACATCGCCACCGCTTCTTCGCTACCGCCCAACATAATCCCCATCACCCCCACCATACCAAGTTCATACGGCCCATATGGCACGATCCCGTCAAACACCGAGCCAATCGCCTCCCCCACCATAATCACTGGCAAAATCTCTGGTCGTCCTAGCGAAATCGCCACAATCCAATACACCGAAATCTCACAAAGACTATAAATCACACCCCAAATCGTTGGTGCAATCAAAGATTTTTTGTCTTTTTTCGCCATTTTCACACAATCATGAATACTCAGGAAATAATTCTGAATCCTCTCATGTCGCACCATATGATTCACCCGCCCAAAAGTCACCGTCTTCGCAATAAAATCCGTGACCTTCGCAATTATCTTGCCAAAAAAATCAATTCGTTTTTTACTGCTAGCTACAAAAACCACAATCCCAAGAACCGTAAACACCCCCATATTCATGAGCAGCGACACCCAAATAATCCAATGTGCGCCCTCAGGAATCCCGCCAAGCACCAGTAAAACCAAAATTGCAATTAATGCCTGTAAGTAATTCACCACTGTCGTTACCGCATACCTAAAAATATACAAAAAACTCGCTTGCCCAGCCGATATATCATATTGTTTTAATCTGTAAGTAAGATATGCAAGTCCGCCCAAACTTCCCGCCGGCACTGCACGATTCACAAAATTAAGTTCTGTCGAAATTCTCAATTTTTCCTTCTTTGTAAAAATCTTTTTCAACTTCTTCTCGATATACGAAAAGAAAATCTGCCCGCAAGCATAATACATAAAAAGTTGCTCTGGCACTAGCAAAATCAAAACAAAGATATTCGCTTGGCCTAGATTATTAAAAGTATCAACAAACCCATCCCAGTTTTCGTAAATCACATACCCCACAAGCGCCACGGTCGCAATAGAAATCAGCGTCCGCCATGGAAACTTAAAGCCCTTCTTCTTCTTAGCCATACAGACATTATACCATATTCGTGATATAATTATCCCATGAAATATTTAGCCGTTTTGGGGCGTCAGCCAGAAATTTCAATTGCCGAACTCGAGATGAGTGATTTTTGCACTGATATAAATCGTCTAGGTGGCACCCAAAAACTCGCCATAAAACTCGAAGAGCAACCTCTTGATTTCTTGCGCAAATTAGAAGACGGCAAAATCACCCTCGGTATTTCCGATTACTCTTCAAAGGCTTCAAAAAAATCCGCTTGCCTCGAAGCCTTGAAGCTCAAAAAAATCCTTGTACGTCACGGACGCAGCGTGCGCGTTGTCGAAAACAAAGATGCCGTCTTATCGACCGCTACTTCTCTTCACAATGGCTTGTCTGGCAAAAATAGTCGCAAAGTCGAGCTCATTAAAACCGACGATGACTGGTACAGAGTCATCGGCGTGCAAGATATCGACGCTTACGCTCGCCGAGACCAAACCAGACCAGCTCGCGACGCTAAGGTCGGTATGCTCCCGCCAAAACTCGCCCAGATTTTAATCAATCTCTGCGGTCCATTGCCGCAAGGTTCTACAATTCTAGATCCATTTTGTGGCACTGGCGTTGTCTTGCAAGAAGCTCTCCTCATGGGCTACCACGCCTACGGCACTGACCTATCTGAACGCATGGTAGAGTACACTAGTAGAAACCTGAAATGGTTACTTTCGGAGCGCGCAACGCTCGCGCCCGTCGTTACGGGGCTCGCTGCGCCAGCTCCCCGTTGGTCGCAATGCTCCGAAAGCAACCCATTTCAGGTTTCAGTTGGTGATGCTACCAGCTTCAAATGGGAACAACCGATAGATGCAGTAGCTTGTGAGGGCTATTTAGGCAAGCCAATGTCGCAAGTGCCGGTAGAAATTAAATTAAAAACCGAAAAACAAGAATGTAGTAGTATAATATTAGGTTTCTTGAAGAATCTCAGTACGCAGATTAAGCCTGGCACCCCAGTTGTAATCGCCGCTCCAGCCTGGCTTCGCGCAGACGGCACCTATTCTCGTCTTGAAATTGTTGACGAAATCGCCAAGATGGGGTATAATGTTAATAATAAAACGCGCGAGGGCCTTCTTTATTATCGTGAAGGGCAAATCGTCGCAAGAGATATAATAATATTAAGGAAGAATTAAATGTCACACGTAAAAGCTGGCGGTACCGCCAAAAACGTCCATAACAATGCTGGCCAGCGCCTTGGCGTTAAGCGCTTTGGTGGCCAAAAAGTTAAAAACGGTGAAGTTCTAGTTCGCCAAACTGGTGCTACTAAATTAGCTGGCGAAGGCACTTACATGTCTCGTAACTTCACAATCCACGCCGCAAAAGATGGCGTCGTAACGTTTGTTAAGACCAAGAAAACCCATTTCTCGGGTAAAAGTCTACCAAGAGTTAGGGTCGAGGTGAGATAAAAAAGCCCATCGAAGGGCCTCCGGAGCCTGGCAAGGCGAGGATAAGCGCGAAAACCCCTGTGGCGACAGGGGTTTTCGACGCAGCCCGAGATGGGTCTTTTTTATCTTACTTCACTATTGTAAATTTGTTTTTACCTTTTTTAATGATGGCGGTTTGATTGATTGCAATATCTTCAAGAACTTTTGTGCCATTAACCGATATCGCACCCTGAGCGATAAATTCACGCGCTTTTTTCTTGGACTCAGCAAGCCCAGTCGCAGTCAAAATATCAACCAACATCGTTCCTTTTGCTACCACCGGCAGATACGCAGCAAATTCTGTAAGTTCATCTTTCGAAAAATCCGAAAAATCAGTTTCACGCGAGAATAAAACCGATGTCAAATTTTCTATCGCCGCAGCATTATCCTTGCCGTGCACTACCTCAGTTACACCGCGTGCCAAAGCCTTTTGCGCAATGCGTTTTTCTGGCGCCTCAAAATGTCGCTTCAAAATCTCATCAATTTCTGCAGGCTCGAGCACTGTATAAATCTTAATCAAATATTCCACTGCTTCATCCGGTTGATTGAGCCAAAATTGATAAAAATCAAAGATCGAAGTATAATTACCGCCGCCATTGTCAGAACTTGCAAGCCAAACTGCATTGCCCTCAGACTTACCAAACTTACGCCCTGTCACTGGATCGATAATAAGCGGCGTACTCCATACGTCAACATCGGCATTTTCGAGCTTGCGAATCAGATGCATACCGGTCGTGCAATTGCCAAACTGGTCTGCACCACAAAGCTGCATCCTTACATCATGCGCGCGGAAAAGATGCAAAAAATCATAACCTTGAATCAAAGTATACGAAAATTCCGCATAAGAAATACCAGAACCGCCTTCGCCAATCCGATTTTGCACAAACTGACGATCAAGAAGTTGCGTCATCGAGAAATTTTTACCAACTTCACGCAAAAAAGAAAGATAATTGATGTCCTTAAACCAATCATAATTATCAACCATGGTAAGCCCCGGCGTTTCAAAATCTTTAGAATCACCATCACCACCATTTAAAACTTTTTCAATTTGCGCGCGAATGCAATTCTTATTATGTTCCACTTCATCAAGTGTTTTCAAATCACGCTCGCCATTTTCTTTTGGATCACCAATTTGCCCAGTTGCACCACCGACAAGAAGATATGGAGTCCAACCATGTCGCACAAAGCAAGCGCACATCATGAGAGCCGCCAAATTGCCAATCGTGAGAGAATCCGCCGAAGGATCCGCGCCCCAATAAAACTTTTTATTCTCGCGCGTATCTAAATCCGCTGGATTTTCAATAGTTGTCTCGGCCTTAAAGCCACGATAGATAAGTTCCTCTGATAATTTCATATATATAATATATCACATTTAAGATAACTTTGCACCCTCACGTGCTTTGTTAGCCCACTCGTCAGCCATTTCGTTGAGCCGAGTCCCCACGTGTCCTCGCACCCAAATTAGCTCAACGGGATATTTTTTGTATAAACCGTAAAGTTTTTGTACCAAATCAAGATTTTTAATTGGTCCACTTTTTTTAACCCAACCATTTCTTTCCCAACTTGGCGCCCATTTTGTCAGCACATTAATCCAAAACTCCGAGTCCGAATAAATCTCGCACCCCTCTTCACCTGCATATTCGATCGCAGCAATCATGGCCGAGCCTTCCATCCTAATATTCGTCGTATCGTCTTCTTTTCCAAGAGCTACCGGCTTAGAATCGGGACCCAAATCTTCGATCACAGCAAATCCACCTGGTCCAGGATTCGGATTCGCGCTGCCGTCAGTCCATAAAATCTTCATATTCCGATTATACCATCTTTTCAACAAAAACATATCTATTCATAGACCGGCAAATCATCTGGAAACGGATCAAAATCCGACTCGTCAAAATCCGAAAACCCATCCCCATCTTCGTCACGATAGCCAGAAGCATATCCCGCTGAACCGTACGGATTATAACCCAGTTCAATCAAAAACCTCGACGGCATATTGTAATTCCGACTACCAAACGAATACCGGCTCGCCGCGTAAGTAAGAAATAGCCTTTTCATCGCGCGTGTCATCCCAACATACATTAAGCGCCGCTCTTCTTCGAGCTCACTTTCATCATCAAACGCCCTAGAACCTGGGAAAAGCCCTTCTTCAAGCCCCACCACAAACACCACTGGAAATTCCAGACCCTTCGCTGCATGAAGCGTCATCAACGTTACTGAATTCTGCTCCGATTTTTCATCCGCTGCAGACATTAAGCTCGCGTCCGCCAAAAAATCTTCGAGATTCGCATATTCACCGGCATTCCCGGCTAGCACCTCCAAGTTTTGCATTCTATCATCCGCGCTCGGCGTTCCATCGTCGGTCAATTTCTTAAAATCAAAATACGAAATCACTCTTTTTACAATTTCACCCGGATTGTCTGCACTAGAAACCGACTTCAAAAATTCACTCAACTTCAAAATCGCATTTTTTGCCTTCGCAGTCTTTAAAACCGACGATAAATCATGCTGGATCAGAGGCGACGAACCATCGACCTCATCCATCGCGGCAAGAACTTTCGCAAGTGACACCTCGCCGATTCCAGGAACAACATTCGAAAACACCCGTGCAAGACTCACCTTATCTCTCCCGCTCACAATCAATTTCAAAATTGCAAGCACATCTTTCACTTCCTTGCGGTCATAAAATCTCACCCCGCCCACAATTTTGTATGGCACATGGCGATTCATAAAAACTTTTTCAAAAGCATAAGATTGTGCGTTCGTGCGATATAAAACCGCAAAATTTGCAAAATCCGGATAGTCCTTTAGAAGCTGCGATATTTTTCGCACCACATACTCAGCCTCCGCAGTTTCATCAGTCAAGCTTTCAATTTCCACCGGCTCGCCCTTCCCCGCTTCAGTAAACAAAGTTTTGTCAGTGCGAGTTTTGTTTTTGTTTATAATTTTTTGTGATGCTTCAAGAATATTCCCGGTGGAGCGATAATTTTGCTCGAGTTTAATTACTTTGGCGCCGGGAAAGTCCCGCTCAAAATTCAAAATATTTGTAAAATCTGCACCTCGCCACGAATAAATCGATTGCCAATCATCCCCCACTACACAAATATTACGTCTTTCATTCACGAGCAATTTCACGAGCTGATACTGCACCATATTCGTGTCCTGATACTCATCAATCAAAATATGCTCAAACTTTTTCTGCCATTTCGCTCGCACTGTAAAATTCTTGCTAAAAAGCTCGAGCGTCCGCGTCAAAAGATCATCAAAATCAAGCGCCGCCGCTTTTTTCTTCTCTTCTTCATACGCCTTAAAAATTTTCGCAATATCACGTTGATTCGGATAAAACGCTGAAGCCGCATATTCTTCTGGACCGTTGCCTTTATTTTTCTCACTCGAAATCACCGCCTGCACCGACTTTGGCTTTAAAGCCTTATTGTCGGAAAGATGCAAGTTTTTCATCACTCGCCGAATTAAAGAAATTTGATCGTCTGCATCATAAATCACAAAATTTTTCGAAAGTCCTGCCGCTTCCGCCTCAATCCGAAGAATTTTCACACAAATCCCATGAAAAGTCCCTAGGTACGGAAGAGTAAAGTCTAAGTCTGGGGCATTCGGACGCGGCCCCAGACTAGACATTACTCTTCCTAGCCTATCGCGCATTTCTTTCGCGGCTTTGTTTGTGAAAGTCACCGCAAGAATACTGCCCGGCCTTACGCCATGCATTAAAAGATTTGCAATTCTATGCGTCAAAGTTTTCGTTTTACCGGACCCCGCTCCCGCCAAAATCAATAGCGGTCCCTCAAGCGTCTCTACCGCCTCTTTTTGTCTTTCATTTAGGCCATCTGTAATAATCATCTATATATTATATACCAGTCAGCGGCGTTATGTCAGCCCCCAAATGTCTAAGTCTTACCGCAAAATCCTGATAACCTCGACTAATCGAGTAGACATTACGCAAGATTGAGGTTCCAGGCGCAGCCAACATACCAATCAGCACCACCACTGCTGGTCGGAGAGCCTGCGGAGCTACCATTTCGGCCGGTCGCCAATTCGTAGGCCCTTCAATGTAAACCCGATGTGCGTCCAGAAGTTCAATTTTTGCATTCAAATTCGAAAGTTCCGTCGTATAAATCGCACGATTTTCAAACACCCAATCATGAATCAACGTGCGCCCACTTGCCACTGCAGCAATCACCGAGAAAAACGGCAAATTATCAATATTCAGTCCAGGAAATGGCATCGGATGAATTTTATCAACCGGCGCCACAAGCTCAGATTTGTGAATCGTAAGATCCACCAGCCGAGTTCGCTCATTCGCAGACAAATATTCAGGCGATTTTTCAATCTTAGCATTCATGTTTTTAAGAATTTCAAGTTCAATTTCAAGAAACTCAATCGGCGCGCGCAAAATTTTAATCTCGGACTTCGTTACAAGTCCTGCCGCAATAAAGCTCATCGCCTCAATTGGATCTTCTGAAACCGTATATTCTACATCTTTATCAATTGAAGCTCGCCCATACACCTTTAAAGTGGTCGTACCAATTCCTTCAATTTTTACGCCCAACTTTTCCAAAAAGAAACACAAATCTTGCACCATATAGTTTGGCGAAGCACCCACAATTGTAGTTTTACCAGGGTTAAGTGCTGCCGCCATCAAAACATTTTCCGTTACCGTATCGCCACGCTCTGTCAAAACAATATAACGGTCCGCCTCATTGTGCAGCGTGTCGAGATCCACAGAAGCCTCGTAGAAGCCACTATTACATTCCGCGTCCACATTTAGTCCAAAAGTGGCTAACGCCTGCAGGTGCGGATTCACCGTTCTAGTTCCAAGCGAGCAGCCGCCCGCATACGGAATTCTAAATCTTTGAAAAAGATGCGTCAAAGGCCCCAAAAACATAATTATAGAACGCGTTCTCCTAGCTGCCTCTATGTCCATTTCGTCCATTTTTAATTCACGCGGTGATATAATTTCTAGATCACGACGACGATTTTTCCAGTGACATTTTACACCGATAGACTCCAAAACCTCTATGATTCTGAACACTTCTTCAATTCTAGCTACGCGTTTAAGCACCGTAGTTCCAGAATTAAGAAGTGAAGCTGAGAGCAAAGCTACCGCCGCATTTTTTGATGTGTTTACGGTAATCTCGCCCGAAAGTTCCTTACCACCACGAATCCTATAACTTTGCGAAACTGAATCATTTATAGAGAGAATCTGATTTCCCAGCGCCTCAGAAAGCTTCTTCACCATTTCAAGTGAAATATTCTGCCCGCCTTTCTCGATTCTATGAATTGCCGACTGACTTGTGCCTACTTTTTCGGCAAGCTCCCCCTGCGTCCAGCCTTTTTCTGTCCGCATCTGCTCAATCGTTTCACCAATTACTTGTTGGTAAGTCTTTGCTCTTTTCATGAAAAAATTATATCACGACATGAATAATGGCGCAAGCCCAGGCATTCTCTTACCAAGCAAGAATTCTAAACTTGCTCCACCACCCGTAGAAATCAAAGAATATTCCAAATTCGGATGTTCTTCCATCAAATTCTTCACAAAACCAGTCGTATCACCGCCACAAACCACCGTAGTGGCATCAGTTTTTTCGCCCATCATCTCGGCCACAATTGTAGACGCCGTCGCGTATGTCATGTCTTCCGCTTTGCCGAGTAATCCATTCCAAATTATTGTCTTAGCATCTGTAATCAAACCGGCAATCTTACCAGTAGAAACCGGCCCAACATCCATTTTTGCACCATCTCCATCTTCATCAAAATCCTCAGCTACATAAATCTTCTTAGACTTCGCCGTGTAACCATCCGCCGCAATCTTGCCACCCACCACAATTGTATCGGCAATTTTACTAAATTTCTCAATCAGTGGCGCTTTATCTTCAACTTTTGCACCGCCCACAATCAAAAGTAGTGGATGGGCCGGAGCTTCAACCACTTTTTCCAAGTTTTTAATTTCCTTTTCCACCAAAAGACCAGCGTAAACTTGCAAATAATCCGCCACCGCATCCGTCGAGGCATGCGCACGATGTAGAACCGCAAAACCATCCTGCACATAAATCTCTGCGCCAATTGTGTCTATAATCTCACGAATAAAATCACGTGAGTTGTTTTCCTCACCCTTGTAAAAACGCAGATTTTCAAGCAATAAAATATCGCCGGCTTTCAACTTTTTTATTGCAGCTTCCACATCCGGTCCAGACACGTCATCAACAAAACTCACTTTACCCATCAAGTTATTCAAAACCTCAGCCACTGGCTTCAAAGACAAACTTTTATCTCTCCCCTCTGGCCTACCAAGATGAGAAATCACAATAATTTTCTTCGCACCTTTTTCCCGAAGAAGTTCCAAAGTCGGCACCGCTGCTCTTATCCTAAGATCATTTACCACCTCGCCATCCTTAATCGGCACATTGAAATCCGCCCGCACCAAAACTATTTTGTTTTTTACATTTACCTCTCGAATAGTATTTAATTTCATAACTCAATTATAGCACAAAAAACGGCCTATCAAGGCCATTGGTGATCTCACCGAGAGTCGAACTCGGATTGACGGGATGAAAACCCGTTGTACTAACCGTTATACTATGAGACCGTACTTTCATTATATCAAAAAATCTCAAAACGTGCAAGAGTAGTGATAATCTACGTGATAATCAGTTCTAGAAAACGGCTCTTCCGGATATATTTTTACATAAGTAGACTCCGCATCACAATATTGATTCAATAGGCTAGACGCATCCGCATGCCTTTCACTATCAAACAATAATAACTGCCTTAGTGTGACTTTTGAAAAACCATTTTCCGTATAATTATTCAAACTATTATAATCCTTGATTCTGTCATAAAAATAATTCTCATAATAATCCGCCGTAATCGCCTCAATCTTGGAAGTCACCACTTTTTCTGGTTTTGTAAACGAAACCATCAGAAGCGTCAAAACCACCGCCATCATAGCAAGCCCCACTACTGCAAGTGACAAACGTTTTGCAATCACAAAAATCTTGCGATCGCGCTCCCCCTCCTTCTTTTTACGAGAAAGACGAGCAACGGGATTTTTGATATGTATTTTTGAAGATTTTTTGTTTTTGCTTACGCTCATGTCATTATTATATCACAAAACGCATTTTTATGTTATTATATATTAAGTATGAGTAAACTTTTTAAAAGAACAAAAATCTTAGCGACTATCGGACCAGCAACAAATACTAAAGAACTTGTCGAAGAAGCTATCATGGCTGGCGCCAATGGCTGCCGCCTTAATTGCTCACACGGTTCCGATGAAGAACGCGATCAACAAATTAAATGGATTCGTGCAGCCGCCGAAAAAAAAGGTCGTAGCGTCGCAATCCTACAAGACCTCCAAGGTCCAAAGATTCGTCTTGGCATGATCAAAGACAATCGCCTGGACCTTAAGAAGGGTGATTTCCTCGTCCTCGAGGCCGATACAAACTTTGAACACGACGGTAGCTTTATCGTACCAGTGCAGTACAACCTTGCCGAAAAGGTTAAGCCGGGCGAACCGCTTTCCATGTTTGACGGCAAAGTGAAAGCCACTGTTACAGAAATCGTCAGCGACACCGCAATTAAAGTTGAGATTTTAAACGACGGATTCATCATGTCAAAGAAGGGCCTCAACCTTCCAGAAACTGATTTTGGTGGCGACATCCTCACCCAAAAAGACTTGCATGATATAGAATATGGCGCTAGCCAAGATTTTGACTATGTTTCCCTTTCTTTCGTTCAAACCGCCAGCGACATCGAGAAACTCAAACAGCTCCTCTTGTCTTATGGCAGCACCGCCAAGGTTATTGCAAAAATTGAAACCAAAAAAGCCATCTCCACCGATGAAAATCTCGAAGCTATCGTAAAAGCCGCCGATGGTATCATGGTAGCCCGCGGCGACATGGCCGTAGAAGCTGGCGCCGAAGTTGTGCCAATCATCCAAAGAAAACTCATTGCAATGTGTCGCACTCATGGCAAACTCTGCATCGTAGCTACTCAAATGATGTCTTCAATGGTAGATTCTCCAGAGCCAACCCGCGCAGAAGTAAGTGATGTTGCAACCGCTGTCGTCCAAGGCGCAGACGTAGTTATGCTTTCAGACGAAACCGCCAATGGCTCATATCCAATTGAGACCATCAAAGCCATGAAAAAGGTGATTTTATATACTCAAAATCATTCTCGCATCGCTGCAATTTTCCGTGAAAACGACGGCAATGCTTACGGCGCAATTTCTGCCGCAGCCGCTCGTCTCGCCGAAAAGATAGATGCCGATGTTATTGTTTGCCAAACCGCTTCTGGCGCCACCGCTACTGCTATGGCCGCCGAGCGTCCAAATGTGCCGATCGTTTCTGTTACCGCAAACGAACGCGTCGCAAACCAGCTCGCATTGATTTATGCCAACTCCGCCTTCGTGCGTCCATATTCCGAAGAATTCGGCTATGCCCTCGCGAAAGAGCTAAAAGAAAGTAGCTACCTTAAGACCAAAGAAGGCAAAAAAGATCTTCTTGCTGTCATTGTTTCTGGCGACCGCGACAAATTCGGCACGGATACCATCCGTATCCGCAACATTTAAATCCCGACCATCTAGCCATAGCCAACAAAAAACATCCGCCCTAATCGGTGGATGTTTTCATATTGCTTACTTTACATCAATTCTATAGGCGCACCACGATACACGCATCGAATCGAATGTCCACTAGAACGATTAAGGTCTGAGTTTACATAGGCATTTGTAGAAACACTTATAGTTGTTCCAGCCTGCTCTATATATTCTTCTGGCACACCACTTCTAACCAAATCGACCACTACTAAACCTTCTCTCCCCGTATAATCGGTTTTATATTTACTTATCATCCCCACAGTCTTAGACCAGAAGCCATCCATAGTACCTTGCGCCGAAGGTTCTCCGTCCATAAATAGACCAGCAAAAGCAACCTTGAATGCAGACACAAATTCTTCCCCAGAAGAATATGCATGAACAAGACTCTCCAATTCAGATGCACTTGGAATCTCCCATCCCCACGGACAAATGTCGTAACTAGCCTCACTCGAAGTAGAAGCACTACACATAGTCCCAGCTGTAGCGGCACAGTAGTTGTAATAGACACCAACCTTACCGGTCTCAGTCTCGCTTCCGGCAATCGGCACGGAAACATCCTTAGATTCTGTATTAATCGCCGCGGTAGTATATCCAGTAGTAGTATCAAACCCAGTCGTACTAGATGCCGGCAAAGTAAACGAAATACCTGCGCTTATATTAGTGTTATCGTCACCCAAAGTCACCCCAGTCTTAAGCGTAGCAGGATCTAGTGCGAGGTTTTCCACCATCCAGAGTTTACCGTCTTTCATCTTGGCTACATTATACATCTTATCGTCACGGTTATCAGCTAACTGATAGATGTTTCCTTCTGGCATATATAGTAGCATTTTCTGCTCTTCCTCTCCCGAAAGGCGACCCAAATCTTGCATATATATTACCCCAAAGTCTGTATCTACATTCACAACAGTCTTGAAGTTAATTACATTAGTATATGTACCAGCACCTTGTGCTGTACCAGCTTTAACGCCTATGGTAAAGTTAGTAGTACTACCACCAGGATAATTAGTTTCAGATGGCGGTAAACCAGCAGTATTCTTAGTTGCGTTAATTACAGTATCCGTATCATGTGAAATGCCACTATACACAGCACTGCTATTCACAGTAGGAGCTACAGTATATCCCCATTTACCATCGCCAAAATTAGCAATAGTCAATCTATCGGTAGGAAGCAAGCTAGAAATAGTAGCACTAGACGAAGAAGTATTTACTAAGCTATTATTTGCAAAAGCTTGTTTAGTGTCATCACCAACTGTAGCCATCAAAGTATAACCATAGTTATTATTAGTAGCCACATTTATTGTAATAGTATTACTATTATTGTAATTACCCGAAGTAATATTTGGAACAACAAGATCAAAAGAAGACAAGGTCATAGAAAGTGATGAATTAAAAGAAAACTGTATGCCAAGGCTAGACTGAGCGGTCACTGCAGAAGCAGAACCACCTTTAAATGCACCGCCAACAACTATCGTGGCTAACGTTAATAGACCAATGTTTAGTTTGTATGTAAGACCTTCTATCATGATGCTTCTATTATAACACAAGGTTTTTCCAAAAAAACATAAGAAAAATAAAAAATCTCAAAATTACATAAAAAATTTCCCGCTATGCAATCAATTTCAAAAACTCTATTTCAGAAAGCCGCGCAATACCGAGTTTGTCTGCCTTATCGGTTTTTGACTTACCTGGTTTTTCGCCGGTAATAAGTGCCGTGGTTGTTTTTGTGACACCAGAGGTTACCGTGGCGCCAAGTTCTCGCAATCTATCTTCTGCCTCTTCTCGCCCCATCGAAGCGAGCGTGCCAGTCACCACATAAGATTTTCCAGATAGTGGCAACTCCACATTTTCCTCTTCTTTTGGCTCCACTCCGTGAACCTTCAAATCAGAAAGAAGCTTCAGGTTGTCATCATCCGAAAACCACGCCGAAATCGACTCTGCCACTACGTCGCCAATATCAGGAATAGCAAGTAAGTCTTCTTCCGTCGCATTCACTAGCGCTTCGAGTTTCCCAAACTTTCGTGCCAAACTCATTGCAGTTTGCGCTCCAACATGCCTTATTCCGAGCGCCGTAATAAATTTTGCAAGCGCAGGATGTTTTGAGCCATTAATTGCATCCACCAAGTTTTTCGCTGAAAGCTCGCCGAATCGTTCCAGCTGCGCCACATCACTAACCTTAAGCGCATACAAATCCGCAATCGATTTCACCAAACCACTACCCACCAATGCCGCCACGTTTTTTTCGCCTAGACCTTCAATATTTAAAGCCGGTTTCGATGCATAATATTCAATCGCTCGTTTCAAAATAAAATCGCTCGTTTCATTCTTCACGCGGTACACCGCCTCGCCTTCTGGTCGTTCGAATTCAAGCTCTGGATATTGTTTTTTTAAAGCTTTTTCAAAATCGTATTTCTCTGCACCTTCCGGGCGCAAAGTCAAAAGCACTTCTTTTACCTGCGGAATAATATCGCCGGCTTTGTAGATAATCACCGTATCGCCAATCCTCACATCTAGTCTAGCAATCTCATCCGCATTATGAAGCGAAGCATGTCGCACCGTCGTCCCCGCCACCGAAACCGGGTCAAACAAAGCTACCGGCGTCGCCGCACCAGTTCGCCCAATCGATATCACAATATCGCGCACTTTCGTCGTTGCTTCTTCTGCCGGGAATTTAAATGCCACCGCACCGCGCGGCGTTTTTCCTACAATTCCAAGCTCATCATAAACCTTACGGTCATTAATTTTGATCACCATACCATCAGTATTAAATGGCAAGCCTTTACGATAATCGTCTAGCTTATCAATATATTCAAAAAGCTCTCTCTTTTCGCTAGCCTTGAATACGCGGTCTTCGTTTGAAGTTTGAAAGCCAAGCTTTCGAAGCATTTCGTACGCTTCCTTATGCGTTGCAAGGTTTGGCTTTACTAAATCGTACGCCATGAATCTAAGCGGTCGGCCCGCCGCAATCTTTGGATCTAGCTGACGAATCGAACCAGCAGCCAAATTTCTCGGATTCGCAAACTCTCCCGCTAACTTTTCAAAGTCCTTCTTGAAGATAATAATCTCGCCACGCACTTCAATCTCGCTAGGTAATGGCTCGATCCGAGGGAGTAGACTTGAGCTAGCGAGATTGAGCGGTATGTTTCGTATCGTTTTCACATTTTGCGTTACATCTTCACCAACCAAGCCATCGCCTCGCGTTACCGCCTGGTAAAACACACCGTCCTTATATTTCAAAGCACAAGCCAGCCCATCCATTTTAATGTCAGTAAAAAATTCTTCAATTTTTCCACCCGGCACTAGCTTTTCGTTACGCGATATCCAATCCAAAACCTCCTCACGCGAAAATACGTCCGCAAGCGAAATCATCCGCTTTTCATGCGTCACTTTTTCGAACTTATCCAGAGGCCGCCCCGCCACACGTTGCGTTGGCGAATCTGGCGTAATGAGTTCTGGATATTCTGCCTCGAGCTGCGAAAGCTCATGTTTCAAAGAATCCGCCGCCGCTTCACTCATGATCGACTCATCCAGCACATGATAATGATAGCGATAATCATTAATAATCTCGCGAAGTTTCAAAATCCTAGCTTCAGCTTCTTTTTTTGTCATTTTCTTCCTTTCCGTCATAACCTAACATCCAACGATAATATATATAAATATACGCCGTAATATAAATTCCCGTAAAGCATGTCATAATAAGTAGACAAATTGGCACAAACGGAATCTGACTCGTCCATTCGAATTGCTTCATAAATAAATCGAACATAATCAAAGGAACCATTATAAGAACCCACGTCACCGCAAGCATTAAAGCTAGCGAAATGATTCTAAGCATAAAGCGAGTCCTTCGCCCATGCATCAGCTCCGCAGCAATCCTTAGCGCTTTCATCGGGTAAAGTCCTGGTGCGCTCACTGCCACAAAAGCCATCAACGTAGATGACAATAGATATCCCGAAAGTAAAAACATCAAACTTGCAAAAATGAAAAACACTAGCGCATAAAACGGCGTCGCAAGAAAATTAGTTTGTATTGCCGCCGAAAGCGCAATTACAAAAAGAAAAATCGGCACACATTGCAGCACTGCCACCAAAAACACAACGAGAGATGACACTAGTGGCGCCATCGAATTATAAAGCGCGTCACGAAACTTTACTTTCTTCCCCGCCTTAATATGGCGAAGTAGGAATATCGTCACTAGCCAAATCATCAAAAAAATCAAAACTGCAAAAACCGCCGCCGCTTCGCTAGAACCGCCCGAAAGTCCACCAGTCGTCACTGTCGAAATAAGAAGCAGTCCAGACTTTGCCACTACGCCAATGTCACCGCTCCCCATTTGCTCGGTTGTTTGGTCAAGTATTTTTTGAAATTGCTGATAAATATCTTCGCTCATCAGCCCCACAAAGGCCACCGCCATTACGACGGATACAATAAGAAGTGGTAAAAACAATTTCCAATTTTTAAAAAGTGTTTTAAACGTCCCAAAAATATGCGCCATCATTCCTGGTACTTCTAGCTCGCGCTTATAATCCTCGCGATACGACCTACGAAAAGTACGGTGGTTAGAAATTCTTTGTTTAGAAATTCTTTTTGCCATTCTCGAGTCTTTCTATGCGTTTTTCAATTGGTGGATGTGTGCTTAGAATATTATTGAAAAACCCTTTGCGCAAAGGATCATTAATGTACATCGAAGCCGCCGCCACGTTTTGATTTTTCATTGGCTGACTATGATTTTGCAATTTTTTGAGAGCATCAATCATACCTTCTGGGTATCTTGTAATATTTACCGCCGAGGCATCCGCAAGATATTCCCTTTGTCTAGACACCGCCATCTGCGCGAGTGCCGCCAGAATCGGCGACAAAATCGCCGCGAGGATAATCAAAACGTAACCCATCGGACTCCCCTCTTCGTCGCGCCTGCGGTTGCCATAAAACATCATACGATATGCAATATCAGAAATTAGCCCCACCACACAAACAAGACCAAACACAATCATTGACACTCTGATATCGTAATTCTTTACATGCGACATTTCGTGCGCCATCACCGCAGTAAGCTCTTTGTCATTCATAATATCAAGTAGCCCAGTAGTCGCCGCCACCATCGCATGTTTCGGGTCGCGACCGGTCGCAAAAGCATTTGGCGCCGGATCATCAATAATATAAACCTTTGGCATCGGTAGCCCTGTAGTAATTGAAAGATTCTCCACTATATTATATAGTCTTGGATTGTCCTTTTTTTCAATCTCCGTTGCGCCAGTCATCGCTACCGTCAACGCACCTGCCGCATAATATTGAATCACGGCGTAAATAGTCGCAATCACGACCGTCCACACCGCAATCCACGGATCTTTATAGAAGAAAGCAAACGCCGCCGCAATCGCTGCAATCATTAATATAAATGCAATCACAATGATTACGGTTTTACGTTTATTTTCGGCAATTTGCTTGTACATTTTAGAATTTTACTTCAGGCGCCTTTTCAATCTTCGCCTTTTCGCTTTCTGCTACTTCAAAGTATTCACGTTTTTTGAAATGACCAAACATATTGTTGATAATGTTGGATGGGAAAGTTTTGATTTTAGTGTTAAGTTCTTTCGCACCAGCATTATAAAATCTGCGTGCAGCCTGAATCTTGTCTTCTACATCTTGAAGTTGTTGCTGCAATTTTACGAAATTCCCGTTTGCCTTGAGCTCCGGATAAGCCTCTGCGATAGCAAAGATGCGACCAAGCGCAGATTGCATTTCCTTTTCAGCTTCAGCTGTCTGCTTTACGGTCTTTGCGCCCATCACTGCAGAACGAGCCTCGGTCACCATCTCGAAGGTTTCTTTTTCGTGTTTTGCGTAACCTTTCACAGTCTCGACGATATTTGGAATCAAATCTGCACGGTATTTTAATTGAACCGTAATATCGCTCCAAGCTTCATTTACGCGTTCGTTCAAACTGACTAAGCCATTGTAGAGCCCAGCAATCGCACCAATCACGGCAACTAGCGCCACAATCACGATTAATATTATTAAACCTAAATTCATTACCACTCCTTATGTTAGTTATGTATTTATTATAGCACTTTTTTGCACGGAAAACTATTTTCCACGCGGCGCGAGATTATCCGACGTAAACACAATAAATGTCGGATCATGTCGCGCAGTAGTCGCGAGCACCGTAAAGGCACGACTAAGCGATGTACGATACGCCGTCGCCGTAGAACCACCACCGTCAAGATTATAAGCAGAAATGCACCCGCGATAATTCGCCACATTCACCATGTCATCAAAGTTCCACCCACCGCCAGCTTCACCTTCTCCAGTATTTGTGATAATCATGTAAGAATTTTGCTTTACGCAAAAAATTTGCCGAGCACGAAAGCTGTCTTTACTAAACCCCAAATTCGTGCTTTTATTCACAGCAGTGCTATTCATAACAAATGGTGCAAATCCACGCACCGCCGACACAATCCTCCGATTCTCCACCGTCGCACCAGTTCTCGCATCCACATAATTCGCCGTCCCACTGGTAATCGTCTCGCCAGTGTAGCCTACATTTCCGTATTCGTCCACCACTAAGTTACATTGCACACTACAATTACCACTTGCCACCGACAAAATCTTACCATTCTGAATCGTAGTTCCTCTAGGACTAGAGTCATCGTTAAATAACCCTGCATTCGCCATCACCACGATATTTCCACCCTCACGATTATTCACGATATTATTAAGATCGCTCTGAAAATTCCCACGATTACTCGGCATATACGCATATGGCGTGCCATTTTCCACTTCGATGTAATTATAATCAAATCCTTTGTAGTAGCCTTTCCAAACCGAAAACTTCGGCACTAGTTCACTCACTTTAGCTTGCGAAGATTCGTCCGCACTCGGTTTTACTTCTGGCGCCACCGTCTGCGAAGCTGGCGCCGGCGCAACCGGAGCCGGAGTCGGCTCCGCCGGAGTTTCTTCCGGTTCCGTAGCTACCCCCTCAGAACTTGACTCTTCTGGGCTTAACTCTTCTGTTTCGGTCTCAGTCTCTGCGCTATCATCCACCACAGCTATTTCTTCAACCGTTCCATCCAGTCGCACGTCTTCCATCGGCGTTATTTTTTTCAGCATCGCCGCAGCCACTACACCAGAAAGCGCCACCGTGATGATACCAATCGCAGTTGCCGCTACATAAAACCCAGAAGTCACCAAAAATGCCGCCTTAATATACGAAAAGCTCAAAATCCCGATTATGACAATCAAGATTATTGCAACAATCATCAGCGTAATCTTTGCGTCAACCATACGCCTCACCTAGCGCAATTAGCGCGAAGTCTTTTGATCTTTAGCCTTTTTCTCGCGAGCAAAAGCATCAGATATAATCTTTTTAACTTCTTTCATGTTCATTACTGTTATTCTAACCTCTTTTTTTATTTTTTTCAAGCATAAACTTTACGAGCTCGTTAAAAAATCTCAAATTTAGAAAATAATTCGGATATGCATCATTTAACCTTTTAATATCGCTAACCGCAATCAATACGACACTTTTATTTTTTTCAAGATTTTTTTCTAAACTCTGATATTCCAAAACTGCCATATCGTAATCCGATTCTTTATAGCCGGAGACGTAACACGTTTTCTTGTCAAAGTCCAAATCCAAAACCAAATAATATGCATCTTTATCAATATGTTCATCCGCCGAAATCATTTTAGCAATTTCTATAGCGTGCAAAGATTGGTTAATTTTATGTTTCTTCATCGTCATCTCGATGATAGAACAAATCTCGCTCAAATTCTTTTTGCTATATTCACGGACAGGTTTTTCCCCCTCGGCTATAGCAAACGCCGAAGATGTCTGTCTAAAGAAATCGCGCCAATATGTTCTGTCCCTGCCAAATTTCATAGACGAACCACGAAAAACATCCACGGTCTCTACGGATGTAGCCCATATGTGCTGTATCTGAGTCCTTAACTGAATTTCCACGCACATACCATCTTTTTTAAAAATAAAATGCTTACAACGATACCCATCGTCTTTTGGATTTTTTATATAATCACGTACTTTTAGAGGCTCTCTCCATCCACGAATAATCTTTTCAACCTGTGCCAACTGTTCCATATCACGAACAATCATCCTAACCCCGGCAATATCCTGCATGCTAGACAACCGCATAGTTTTAAACCTGTTCAACTTACCAATTATAGTAGGTAAGCGTTTGAGCCTTTGCGCCACAATTATATTTCTAGTTGATTCATTAGTGAGCATAATTCTCACACATCTATCATAAAATTCATCCATAAGGTGGATGTGAGATTCCCTCCAGGCATTCAACATTTTCACCGCGTCCTCATAGCCGGGTTCATCTTTTCCGCGACGAATAACATTGCCGACTTTATTTATTGCGGTATTAGACATCTTCATAGTCTCATTATACCATCACTAATATCTGGAGCTATATTTTCTTCTTGATTTTCTAACTCTTTATTGCTATAATAACAACATAACGTGCGAATGTAGCTCAGTTGTTTAGAGCGCTTCCTTGCCAAGGAAGAGGTCGAGAGTTAGAGTCTCTTCATTCGCACCATTTTTATCCCATTTTTCAAAAACCATAAACTACACAACAAAATGACAAGAAAA
>JAZNJY010000014.1:0-28301 GCA_045578285.1 Candidatus Nanosyncoccus sp.
ACCGAGCGTAGCCCGGAGTATAGGCGAAAATGGGCTTGCGGTGCGGGGGTCGCAAGCCCATTTTCGCCTGCCCTCCCATCACTACGGTTGGCCTTTAGTGTGGGGTGTTGGTTTTTCTAGAAAAAGGTTCATTTATTTGATATAATTAAAGAGCAGACAACAATTCAATAACAATTTTTATATTGGCTTCAAAAAGCCGTCTTGGAAACGATTTAGTTGTTATTGCTAAGTTGTCTGCACCAAGGCGGCTTTTTGGTTAAAGGAGGTATTTATGGAAAAACTAATTCTTTATGTTAGAAAAAGCACCGATACGGAAGACAAACAAGTTTTATCTATTGAAGCGCAGTTAAATGAGTTGCGAAAGTTTGCTCGTGATAATCATTTAGTTGTGATTGACGAAATGATTGAGAAAAGAACTGCCAAAATGCCGGGTCGCCCCGTTTTTAATTCACTCCTTACTAGAATTAAAAACGGAGAGGCGTCCGGCATTTTGGCCTGGCACCCAGATAGGCTAGCGCGTAACTCTGTGGATGGCGGTGAAATAGTCTATTTGGTAGATACGGGCGTCATTTCTAGGTTAGTTTTTCCAACCTTTTGGTTTGAGCCGACCCCACAAGGCAAGTTTATGCTCAATATGGCTTTCGGACAAAGTAAGTATTATGTAGATAGTCTATCAGAAAACACAAAGCGCGGACTTCGTGAAAAAGTCCGGCGCGGTGAATTTCCTGGACCGGCGCCCATTGGCTATCTGAACGATTATCGGACAAAAACTATTATTCCGGATCCAGAACTTTCTAGCGTTATTAGACAGATATACGAAGCTTATGCCAGCGGACATTACACACACCGAGAGATTTCTTCTCTTTTAAAAGAAAAAGGGATAACAACGCGCACTGGCAAACCATATTCATACAACAGAACAATATCTTTACTGACCAACCCTTTTTATTATGGGCTTTTTCGCTATGGTGGTGAAATATATGAAGGCTCACATAAACCTATTATAGAAAAATCTTTATTTGATAAAGTCCAACGAGTCTTAATAGAGCGCGGACATCAATATAATAGAAAAGAGATTAAACACGATTTATGCGGGCTATTTCATTGTTCTTGCGGTATGATGATAACCGCAGAAAATAAAATCAAAGTTCAGAAAAACGGTAATCGCCATAATTACATTTATTATAGATGTTCACGTAAAAGCAAAACTATCAAGTGCAAAGAAAGGCCAATAAGAGAAGAACTATTAGATGCTCGGCTTTCTGATTTTTTGTTAGAATTCTCGCCACCAAAGGCAATGATAAATTTTTTATCAGATAAATTAGAACAAGAAGCGACCGAAGAATTGGCTAGTAGTCAAGTTGGGCGCAGCAAAATAGAGCAGAAATTGAGAAATATAGAAGCCAAACAAAAAATCTTATTTGATAGTTATTTAGAACAAGATATAGATCGCGAAACCTTTATAGAAAAGAAGTCTGAGCTACTTAATGAAAAGAAAACTCTTTCTGAACTCTTGAAAGGCTCCAACACTAACCAAAATAGTTGGGTTGAACCTATGCGAAATTGGCTCAATTCGCTTGGCTCTATCTATAAAATTGCCAAATCTGATAATTTAGTAGCTAAAAAATCACTTGCGCTTGAATTGTTCGGGTTGAACCTTTTTCTGACCGACCAACACCCCACACTAAAGGCCAACCGTAGTGATGGGAGGGCAGGCGAAAATGGGCTTGCGACCCCCGCACCGCAAGCCCATTTTCGCCTATACTCCGAGCTACGCTCGGTAATTAAAAATCGCTCTGCGGGCGAAAAGATTGAAGATTATTCTGCTCTGGTGCCCGAGACTGGACTTGAACCAGCACGCCAATTGGCATATGCTCCTAAGGCATACGTGTATACCAATTTCACCACTCGGGCATATATGTATTATAACACAAAAAAGCCAGAAACGAAAATTTCTGGCTTTGATTTTTGTGAAAAACTTAATTTATATTTTACGCTTATTGAGTGCAAGGGCCGACACGCCGGTTGTTAAAGCACCGAGAAGAAGTGCTACTGGAAGTAAATCTTCTGGGCCAGTACTTGGTACGCTGGTAGCGATTTCGGTTGGAGCGGCTTCTGGTTTGGTCTGAGTAGAGATTTTTCCAATCGTGGAAGCCTCAGCCTTAGTTTCGGTCTTCGCCTCAGTCTCGGTCTTTTTCTCTTCGGTCTTAGCGCTGTCGTCTACTAGTGAGAATTCGCCAGCTTCAGCATCACTAATGGCCGGTTTGTTCGAGGACTTACCTGCTACCACTAAGGCAATTGCGACAATGAGTACGACGATTACAGCTACCATACAAAGTGTAATCGCGATTAACTTGCGTCTCTGTTTTTTCTCAATCTCCAAATTATACATAATGTAATAAAACTCCTTATAAGCTAATTATATCACACTTTTGCTAAAAAAGCAATACTATTTTGTGAAAACAGAAAGATGCGCTCTGGCATACTGGCGAGTTTTAATTAATGTTAACCCTTTTATCTCTGGAATTTCTGCAGGATGCGACAAAATCATGATGCCGCCATCTACCAAAAAAACTGCCAAATGCGACACCTCGTCGAGTTTAAAATCATCATATGGTGGATCTGCGAAAATCACATCAAAAGGCTCCGTCGAGGCGAAATTCGCCACGCTTCCTCGCTCCACTGTGGCACGTTCGGAGATCCCAAGCTCGCGTAAATTGCTTGAAATCACCTTGGCCGCCTGAATATTTTTTTCAAGAAAGACGCACTCAGAGGCCCCGCGGCTCAGCGCCTCTATTCCTAGAGCTCCGCTTCCAGCATAAGCATCTAGTACCCTCGCTCCAGGTATATATGGCAAAATCATATTAAAAAGCGCAATTCTTTCACGCTCGCCCATTGGATGCGTGGCTCCGCCAGGCGTCATAATCTCGCGCCCTTTATAATCTCCAGAAATGATTCTTACGCTGTTTTTCATCTTAGTTTAATGTGGTTAATTGCTGATACTTAGATATGCCAGCCATTAGCTCTTTATATTCTAACATATTTTGCTCATTTTGTAAAAACTTTTCCGCATCCGTCTGTGCACGCTGAATTAGCCGAGTGTCAGACAGCGAAGCAATCCTGAGGTCCAGGGCCCCATGTTGCAAAGCGCCATAAATCTCGCCTGGCCCACGAAGTTTTAAATCTACCTCGGCCAAGTGGAATCCATCGGTGGACTTCTCGAGTTCACGTAGGCGCCTAGACGGATCCGTATCTCCAGAGGTAAGAAGGTAACAAAACGATTTCAAAGATCCGCGCCCTACTCGGCCGCGAAGCTGATGTAGCTGCGCTAGGCCATATGACTCTGCATTTTCAATCACCATCAGCGTAGCATTTGGTACATTCACGCCCACCTCCACCACCGTAGTGGAGACCAAAATGTCGATTTTGCCACTGGCAAACTGCTCCATTACGGCGTCTTTTTCAGCTGGCTTCATCTTGCCGTGCAAAAACTCGATTCTAAATTTAGGAAAAACCTCGCGTAGCTTTTTTGTGCGTGTTTTTACAGAGGTAGCTTCGCTTACGTTGCTGTCGTCAATCGCCTTACAAATCCAGTAGGCTTGCTGTCCATTAGAAATCGCCTGCGAAATTTGCGGGTAAAGCCGCTCCTTGGTCTCTACCTCGGTTAAAATCTTTGTCTCGATCGGTTGCCGACCCTTAGGAAGTTCGTTCAAGATCGAAACATCAAGATCGCCAAAAACCGTGAGCTGCAACGACCTCGGAATAGGCGTGGCCGTCATGGAGAGCAGGTGCGGCGCCAGCCCAGCCGGAGATTTTAGCATCAATTTTTGTCTCTGTTCCACGCCGAAGCGGTGCTGTTCGTCAATTACCACAAGCGCGAGATTTTTGAACTCGGTATCATCTGTAAGAAGTGCGTGAGTGCCAATCACGAAATCTATCTCGCCAGACTTAATCGAAGTTTTTAGCTCAGATTTTTTCTTGGTGGCGCCAGTTAAAAGCGCAGTTTTTACACCAAAATGCCCCAGTAATTCTGCTAAGCTTTCGTAGTGTTGTGTGGCAAGAATTGCCGTAGGCGCAAGCAAAGCCACCTGTCCACCAGCAAGTACTGCTTCATAGGCTGATAACGCCGCTACCATCGTTTTGCCACTCCCCACATCACCTTGAAGCAGTCGGTTCATTGGCGTGCCCTTTTCCATGTTCTGGAAAATTTCCCAGGTAGCCAGGCGCTGAGCATTGGTAAGTTTAAATGGCAATTTCCCTACAAAATCCCGGATTTTTGTCGCATCAAACGGAATTGGTGCGGATTTTAATTTTTCATTCTCGCGACGATTGAGTTTCGCGGCTAATATTAGTTCAAATAGCTCCTCGTATGCCAGGTAGTCTCGCGCTTTTTTGATATCTTTTGCGTCCGTCGGAAAATGTGCGTTAAAAAGCGCATCTTTTCTGGTATTCTTCGGCACTGTGGGTAGCAAATCAGGGATGGTGTCGAATTTTTCGCGCGCAGACTTCATGATTTTTTGAAAATCATGCGACTTCATTGCGCCGTGGGCCACGTAGATGGGGCTAAGAGCTGAGGATGGGTCGATATCGGATACCAAAGCAGCAGAGGGCGAAGTCAGCTGGTAGCGCCCATTTTTGAGCTCGTATGTCCCCGAAAAATAATATTCTTTCTCTGGTGAAAATTGTCTGGCACGGTAACTCTGGTTGAACCAAACCACTTTGACCGCTCCAGTATTGTCGCGCACTACGCCTTCGGTGATAGAAAGTCGCCGTTTTCTAGCTTGTCGTGTTGAAATTGAGTCGATTTTTCCCCTAATTACAACCTTACCAGGTCGCATCGCTTCGATGCTGTCTGCCGCCTGAAAACTTTCGTAATCTCGAGGCAAGTTGTAAAAAAAATCCCGCAAGGTCTTAATCCCAGCTTTCTTCAGAATTTCCGCTGTCTTCGGGCCTACGCCCTTCAGCTCCTCCACACTTGCGCTAAGTTCCATAGCTTAATTATAACACTTTGCCGCTGTGCTCTTCGCGCCATTTGGCGATTTCGCCGTGGTTTCCAGAGAGTAAAATGTCTGGCACGGTCATGCCGCGAAAATCGTATGGTTTGGTGTATTGCGGATATTCCAGATTATCCCCGTCCGAAAAAGATTCAATCTCGGCCGATTGCTCTCCGCCAAGCACGCCTGGAATTAGGCGTACCATAGAATCAATAATAATTAGCGCTGGTAGCTCACCGCCTGTTAGAACGTACTTTCCAAGCGAAATCTTATAGTCTACAATCGACAAAATCCTCTCGTCATACCCCTCGTAGTGTGGACACAGAATTATGTAATGAAGATTTGGAGCTGGAACTGGGGGATTTCGGAGCGCGGCAGCGCGAGATTTAGCGCCGTCCGCCCGTGGCGACGGGCCGGACGGACGCGACCCCAGTCCAGCTACGAATCTTCTTACTAACCCTTGGTTCCATATTTCACCTACGGGAGTAGGAAGAATTACTTTTGCTTCTGGATCTTTGGCTTTTACGGACTCTATTGCATTAAAAACTGGTTCACATCTGAGTAACATTCCATCTCCGCCGCCATAAGGTGTATCGTCTACAGATTTGTGCGGCCCTAGTCCAAAATCCCTGAGATTCACGAACTCAAACTCGGCCAGCCCTTTCTCGCGTGCCTTCCACATCATCGATGTATTGAGGTATGGCTCCAGGGCCTCCCGAAACAGTGTAACAATAGTAAACTTAATCATATTTATATTATAACATATTTTGCCGTAAAATAAAAACCGGTCTTTCGACCGGTTTCCGCTGTTACGCGCCCACCCTTGGGGGCACATTGTTTTGTTTTAATCCTCTGTTTGTTTTTGATTATTAATGTAAGTCTCCACACTCCACTAACTAATCAGTGGAACCCCTGTGAAGCGTACCAGCTTAATACCATAATAAAGCATAAGCGGTGCGCTGTCAAGTACTTTTTTAAGCTAATTTTTACCAGTCTTCCACAAGGGTAAATTCTTTACCAGCAATCGAAATAATTGATTCTGGCTCTGCGCCAAGCGAGGTAAGTTCTGCGCGAATCCCCATCTTTTTCATGATGTCGCGCAGGCGATTCACGCTCTCGTAATTACCCATATCAGTACGTCGTGCAAACTTTTCAATCTTCTCACCTGTTACGATAAACTTGCCATCTTCATCTTTCTCTACTTTCCAAGAAGTCTTCACTGTTTCCGGAGATAGAGATATAGTAGGAATTGAAGCAAGTTCACTCGATGCTGTGTTCGCTGCGCTCCGGGAAAAATCCTCGTCGGCTAATCGGGACTGCGCCGAAATTTCAGTTTCGTACTCGTCTCGACTATCCTCCTCGGATTTTTCTCGGGCTTGCTCAATTCGCATCGAGCAAACTCGCTTCAATTCTCGTAGTAAATCTTCTATTCCCATATGGGCACTTGAAGAGATGGTAAAAATACGAGCATTAGGATTTACCGCTAAAATAGATGCCATTTGCATTTCAATAATCTCAGGATCTACACCTTCGCACTTCGTGAGTGCTACGATTTCTGGGCGCGAAGCTAAATCAGAGTATTTTTCGAGCTCCGTGCGAATGGTTTTATAAGCCTCGCCAGCGTCATTATTATAAACGTCAACCAAGTGAAGCAAAACCGCGGTTCTATCTACGTGGCGCAAGAAGTCGTGTCCAAGGCCTTTGCCTTCGGAGGCCCCTTCAATTAAGCCTGGAATATCTGCAATCAAGAGGTCGTAGCCGTCAATCGTGGCTACGCCAAGTTGTGGTGTAAGGGTTGTAAATGGATAATCCGCAATCTCTGGACGAGCGTTAGAGACTACTGACAAGAATGTGGATTTTCCGGCATTAGGTAGACCCACTAAACCTACATCGGCAAGGAGCTTTAACTCGATTTCAGCCTCAAACTCTTCACCTGGCTCGCCGACTTCATGAATAATTGGCGCTTGCCTAGTCGAACTCTTGAAATGAGCATTACCAAACCCGCCATCGCCGCCCTTAGCAATAATAGCGGTTTGTCCGTCGTGTGTTAAATCAGCAATAACTTCCCCGTCACGTTTCACAATTGTACCAATCGGTACCTCTACAATCAAATCACGACCGCTTCTTCCAGCCGAGCGAGTGCCCGAGCCATTTTTGCCATCTTCTGCCGTTAAGATTGGTGTAAAACGAAAATCAATCAACGTATTGGTGTCTTTGTCGGCTTTAAATACGATGTCGCCACCTTTGCCGCCATCACCGCCATCTGGGCCACCCTTTGGAATATAGATTTCACGTCTAAACGAAACGGCTCCGTCACCGCCTTTCCCTGCCTTTAAACTCACTTTTGCCGTATCGCTAAACATAACTCTCCTTATTATAGCATATTTTTAATAAAAAATCAATGTTACTTTCGGTGGATGTAATTGAAATTCCCTACTGCGCTAGCTGGGATAGTTGCCCGAATCACAAGATACGCGCGATAGTTGTAGTTCATCTCAGTTACAATGATTGAACCATCTGGATTGACCGACTCCACATATCCAACGTGGCCATACCAACCAGAGGTAGTCTGGAAGATTGCCCCCGCTGAAGGAGTGCGGCTAACTGGGAAGCCCGCAGCCGCGGCTTTTCTAGCCCAAGTGTTTGCGTTACCAAGACTGGATGGTAAATCTTTACGATTATACCATGCCCACTGCGTACATTGACCAGCTGCGTATGGGCCGCCCAGTCCATATTTGTAGCCAATCATCTGAATGTTTTGACGCTCAGAAGTATTACCAAGGTATGTGTAATAGTAACGCACCACTGGAGCCACATATTCAGGGCGTTCCGTAGTTGGCAAAGAGCCGTTTGGAATTGCGATTTTCATGCCTTCTGACACCCCTGACACCTCAAGGTTGTTTTGTGCGATGATCTCCGCTACGGTACCGCCGTATTTTGAAGCAATAGATTCGACCGTATCACCAGATTTTACTGTGTAGACGATACCTGGTTTCTTTGGCAAGCTGAGGACGTCACCAACGTTGACAGTAGTAGTTTTAAATCCGTTTGACCATCTAATCTGATCGGTCGTGAGACCTCTAGCTGCCGCAATAGACTCCATAGTGTCACCCTCTTTTACGGTGTAATACTCCACGCCGAGCTTAGATACGTCCGTAGCATCAGTCACGTGAGGTTTTTCAATTTTTCCAGCAGAAGTTTGCCCAGCTTCGTACATTGATGAAGTTACCACAAAATTAGACGCCACGTCTGATGCGCTAGCAAGCCCTAATGAATCGGATAAATCTGCCACTACATAGAGCTCAGATAACTGGTCTACTGAAATCTTGTAATTACTCTCCGCAAAAGCATCCAAGCTTAAGTTTGTATCTGAATTTTGCTTGTCTAGCGAGCCCACAAAAACAACAGCTAAAGTCGCAATTGCGGTTATAAAATAGGGCAAAATTTTCTTTAGCTCTTTAAAATTGATTCGTTTGCGGTTTTTTGTCATAATGATACGTTACAAAGGACCTGGCAATGGAGGTAAATATTCTGATTATGCTCGGCCTCTGTATAACTATAATACATCATTCCGTCGTCTCCTGTCAAGAAAAAGAGATAAGCGCTATCTGATGGCTCGGCTACAGCCTTAAGTGCCGAAAGCCCAGGATTTGAAATTGGCCCGCATGGAAGCCCAGTATAGAGTCTTGTATTATAGCAAGAATCAATCGTGAGCGCGGCCGCATTATCTTTGTAAATGTTACGCTCTGGATCTACGACGTCTACGGCGTAAGAAACCGTCACGTCGCTGCCTAATTTCCAGCCGTAATTTAATCTAGACAGAAAGACTTGCGCCACTGTCGACTGCTCTCCTGGAGTCGCTTCTTTTTGTACGACTGAAGCCAAGGTGATTCCCTGATATAGACTAAGCCCGCGCTCGGCGTATTTAGCTTGTAAATTATTTTCGGAAATCGCACTCGCCATGCCTTCAAGAAAACGCTTAATGACTGTCTCCGCGCTGTCTGATGCGTAAAATTCGTGCGTTTCTGGGTATAAATAGCCTTCCAGACTCGCCCCTTCTGGACGTTCACGTAAAAAATCAAAGTCATAGTCAGCTTTAAGCGCGGCATCTACTTCTTCTGAGGTGTAATTTGCGGTGTTATCGCCTCGTTTTATGGCCAATAGATTCTTTTTTACGTCGAAAATCGTCTCTCCTGGCGCAATGGTGAACTGAAAAACTTCGGCTTTCATTGCGGCCTCTTGTTCTCGGTAGTACTCTTCCCGTTCCGCGCGTACATGATCACGGTATTTCAGCACCGCTGTCGCCCCGCCTAACCCTAGGACTAATACCGATACTACCGATATTGTGATAATCTTTTTTTTGGAATGCTTAATTCCGTTCTCTGAGGACATTTCGCGACCAACGGGGAGCGAGTTAGCGCTGGTCCGCCCGTAACGACGGGCCGGACCAAGCGTGTCCGAAGAGAATGAATTAAGCGTTCCAGGGTTAAACCGTTCCAAAAAATCCTGCAAAATTACAGTTGCCGCTTCGGCATCTATATCACCTCTCTGATAGGCTTTGCCACGACTTTTTAGTCTTTCCTCGGCCACCACAGAAGTCAAAGACTCATCCTGAAAAGTGATCTTCGCCTCAGGTATGTGTTTTTGGAGCTCTACGGCGAAGTTCTTTACAAACTGACTCTGTGCCGTCTCATTGCCTTCGTTGCTCCTAGGAAGCCCCAAAACGAACAAATTCGTATTGTTTAGGCGGGCTATACGAGCAATTTCCTGCCATTCCGAGCCGTCTACGTTGACGAACCCGACTGGTACGGCGATACGTACTGTTGAATCTGCCTTGGCCACGCCAATGCGCTTTGCGCCAACATCAAGTCCAATAATCTTCACGATTTATTCCTCGACATCGATTGTTACGGTGATTTTGGTTGGATTGCTTGGAATATTGAAGACCCATGGGTAAGAAACATTAATTTTAGTTTTATTGCTATCAATACCGCTGAACGTATCGAGCAGGGCCGCCCTAGCTTCGCCAAGCCCCTTACCCTTAATAGCGTCGATTACGTCATTCTCGGTAACTTTTGGACCAGAGACGAATGAAGTTTTGATTTTGCCAATGTAACTGTCGCCCACCGCAGTGAAATTCTCCACGAATGGATCATTCATTTTGTAAATCTTGTAATTTTCGGCTAATTTTGCCTTTGTGGAAATGAATTCCTCAACCTTGGTCTTGTCGATGACGTAAATTGAATCAGTGGTTATTACGGTCAATTTGGCTTTTTTGCCTTCTTCGACTTCTTCGCCGAGCTTCGGGTCAGAAATCGGGTCGCCCATTTTTTGCTTGTAGCTGGACTCGATTACGAACGAATCTTCTTTAATTGAGTCGAGCAACTGTTGTTTGCGGGCCGCCTCTGTGCCAGAATTGCTATCGGCAATCTTTGCAAGAGCCGCATCGATATCTGATTGCCGAACTACGGTGACAGTTTTATCACTTCCGCCAGAGGTAGCAGAGCTGGAATAAGCTCGGATGCTTTCGTTGGTTGTATATTTCCAGTCTCCATTATTCGCGGCAATATTGTAGGCTTCGCCAGGTTCGGCTGCGGTAATTTTTACGGTGTCGCCGTAGACTAAACATCTTGCATCGCTTAGCTTAGCGCCGGCCAGATTGTCCGTCTCGTAGTTTTGGCAGTGCGACAATATGCCATCCCATTTTATAGAACCAGCGTTTTCAGCGACAAAGACTAGCCCATTAATTGTAAAAGTCTTTCCTTTTTCGACTTGACGGAATCCGCCAGAGTCAGTCGCGTTAAAATATGAGTAGATCTCTACTTCCCCGGTGGCTTTCTCGCCAACATTTTTTTTGCCAGTGGCATCAAACTCGACTTCGCTTTTGGTCTCGATTTTTTCTTCGGTGAGGTAAAATTTACCTTCGGAAATGTTTTCTTCAGAAAGATTATTTGTGAAAGTTGCACTTTCGGAGAAATTAGTACTCGTAGTCCTTACTGCGACAGTAACATAGGCTGCTGGAGCAATTCCAAATGCCCACACTAAGGCCAAAATCAGCACCAAAGCGCCAACGCCGCTAAGAATTAAAACTTTTTTGTGATCTAAAAACCAGTTTCCTGTTAAGGTCTTCTTTTTCTTGCCCTTGCTATCTTTGCTGCCCTCGGGTTCATCCTTTTCGTCTTCTTTTCTCTCTTTCTCCTCGTCCGATTCCTCTGGCTTTTCTGATTTTTCTGACTCATCTTCCTTTTTCTCTTCTGCCTCTTTCTCAATTGATTCTACGACTTCTTCTTCAGTCTCACCGGTCGACTCAATCACTGTGTCTTCTGACGTGGTCTCAATTTTTTCGGCCGTATCACTTTCTGGAATTGTTGGTGCAGACTGTAAATCTTTGGTCACCGGCAGTTTTGTGGCGCCAGCCAATTTGATAATCGACGGATCTGTAGTGACTAGTACGACCGATTTTGAAGCATTTACGCCCGCCTTTGCGATTAGTTTGATATTCACGATGCTACGGAATACGCTCGCCTTTTTTGGCGGCACGAGAGCAATGATTTTTTCTTTTGAGTTTTCGATTTTGGTAATGATATCAGTAATATCATCTTCTGGCTCAATATAAATCACATCTTTATTCATATATATAATTTTAGCATATTTTTTTAAGCTTGTGTTAAAATATATTTAATGAATCTTTTTAAACGCAATAAACAGCTTGTGTCTTCTAATCAGGGTCCTGCACCACAGAATTTTCTTGCCGATTTGGCTCTTGCTACGATTCGTGACGGCGTGATTATTGTTGACCGCGCCGGCATTATTCAATATGCGAACCCAGCTGCTGCTTCAATGCTCGGTTACAATTCGCCAGAGAGTATTGTTGGATTTGATGCGGGGCTTCTTTTTAAAATAGAAAGCAAAGAAGGTCGCGAGCTTGCCGAAAATGAAAACCAAATCTTAGGCTCCATTCGCGCCGGACAGGTGCTTGAAGGATACGAAGTATGCTTGATTTCTGGTACAGCCAAAAAACGCATTCCTATTTCGCTTTCTCTTATCCCGGTCAATAATCCGACCAATAGTCGAATCATCACTTTTCGCGACATTACCCGTGAGCTCGCCGAAGAAGGCGAGCAAACAGAGTTTATCTCTACGGCCTCACACGAGATGCGTACGCCAGTCGCGTCGATTGAGGGGTATCTATCTTTGGCTTTGAACCCGCAGACCGCCACCATCGACGAGCGTGCACGTACTTATCTTAATTCTGCACATGCCGCTTCGCAGCATTTAGGACAGCTTTTTCGTGATTTATTGGATGTCACAAAGCTAGACGACGGCCATCTTCGTCCACACTTTCAGCCAGCCGAGATGATAGGTCTAGTTAAGCAAATCAGTGATGAGTATCGCGTGCCAATCAGCAATGCTAAACTAAATTATCAATTTGGTGCGGCTGAGCCTATTAGCGCACTCGGCAATTCCCGCAAGGTTGACCAAGTCGTCTATGGTTATGTTGATGTGAATTTTATGCGCGAAATCATGGGCAACCTTATCGATAACGCTATTAAATACACCCCAGAAGGTGGCTCGATTTACATTAATGTACTTGGCGATGGTGACCGAGTACTTATTAATGTCACCGATACTGGCATGGGGATTTCTAGCGACGACCTGCTGCATATTTTCCAAAAATTTTATCGTGCCGACAATTCTGATACACGTACCATCGGTGGCACTGGACTAGGTCTTTATCTTGTTAAGCAACGCGTTGAAGCTATGGGTGGTCGAGTCTGGGCTGAGTCCGCTTTCGGCGAAGGTTCAACTTTTTATGTTTCTCTGCCACGAATTACTGGCGAAGAATACGAAAAACGCATGATTGCTTATAACAATGGTATGGTAAATAATACACCACAAGGAGGAACACAATGAAAATAATGGTTGTAGAAGACGACGCGGCGCTCCGTGAGATTTACAGCATCCGCATCACCGCTGAAGGCTACGATGTAGTCTCTGCTGGCGACGGCGAGGAAGCTTTAGCTACTGCAGTTCGCGAAAAACCAGATTTGATTTTGTCAGACGTCATGATGCCAAAGATTTCTGGATTTGATATGCTAGATATTCTTCGTAATACACCAGAGACTGCTGGCATTAAAATCATCATGATGACCGCTTTGTCATCCGATGACCAACGCGCTCGTGGCGAACGTCTCGGCGCCGATCGTTACCTTGTCAAATCTCAGGTCGGTATCGAAGATGTAGTGAACGCCATCCATGAAGTATTGGGTGACCGTAAACCAGCAAGCGAAACAGTAGGAGTTGCTCCTGAGGGAGTGAAGCTTGGGCTAGCGCCCTTGAGCGCTCCCGAAGGAGGAACTTCTGCTGTTTCGCAGGATGTGCAGGCTCAAAATGGAATCAATTCGGCTCAATAAATTCTTGGCCGAACGTCTCGGTGTTTCTCGTCGTGAAGCCGATGATTTAATCGCGGATGGCAAAGTTTTAGTGAATGATAAGCCTGCCATTCTTGGTGCCCGTATTGACAAAAACGACAAAGTGTGCTATAATAAAAGTATCATTCCGTTTGAGACGGACTACTTGTATATTGCGATGAATAAGCCGGTAGGCTATGTTTGCTCGCGCCGTGCTCAGGGTTCGGCCCCGACCTTATACGATTTGCTTCCGGAAGAATACAAAAAACTTAAAACTGTCGGTCGTCTCGATAAAGACAGTTCCGGTTTAATCCTTCTGACTAATGACGGTGATTTTGCTTTTCAAATGACGCATCCAAAATTTCATAAAGAAAAGGTTTACGAAGTTGAGCTAGACCGCCTTCTTGAACCGTTGCATCAACAAATGATTTCCGACTATGGCATCATGCTCGATGATGGCCCTTCAAAATTCAAAGTGGTTCATGACGCCGATAAATACATTGTAATCCTGAGCGAGGGGCGCAATCGTCAAATCAGAAGAACATTCGCTGCGCTCGGCTATCGTGTTACTAAGCTCCATCGTACTACTTTTGGTAAATACGAGTTAAGTGGCTTGAAGCCCGGAAAGTGTGTTATAATTAAGCCATGAGCACAATTTTGGGACTTGATATCGGTACCGAATTCGTGAAGGCCGTCTTAGCATCTCCCGACAAAAAGGGCAACCTCGAGATTCTGGCCGCCGCCAAGGCTCGCCAAAAAGAAGGTAGTATGCATGCAGGGGCTATTTCTGATATCCCGGCCGTAATTTCAGCCTGCGAGGAAGCCTTAGTTGAAGTGGAAGACAAAGCTGGTGAGCGTGCCAGCCTTACAGTCGTCGGCATAGCGGGAGAATTAATCAAGGGCAATACCACCTCTGTCAAATACACCCGAAAAGATCCAAATCTGCCAATTTCCGAAACCGAAATGAACGAAATTATCAAAAAAGTCCAGCAAAAAGCTGGTGATGTTGCTAAAAAAACCGTTGCCCTAGAAACTGGCAATGACAATGTTAAAGTCAGCCTGGTAAATTCTGCTATTGTTTCACTTACGATTGATGGCTACAAAATCAGCAATCCAGTTGGTTTTAAGGGAGCCGATGTTTCAATTTTAATCTACACGGCTTTTGCGCCAATGATTCATGTCGCGGCTATCGAAAAAGTTTGCGCCGAGTTAAACCTTGATCTTCTCGCAGTAGCGGTTGAGCCATTTGCAGTTTGTCGCGCTTGTCTTGGCGACGACCTCGACTCTAATTTTTCTGGCATAGTCATGGATATTGGTGGTGGCACTACAGACATTGCCGTAGTCGATGATGGCGGAGTTGAATGCACCAAAATGTTTTCGATTGGCGGACGCAGCTTTACGCATCAAATCGCCGAGGCTATTGGTGTTGATTTTGAAAAGGCTGAAGAATATAAGCTCGACTACGATTCCGGCAAGCTGGACGATCGCCTAAAAAGCAAGATTGAAGCTGCGATTTCTCGCAACATTAGCGTCTGGCTTACTGGCGTAGAAGTGGCGCTCGAGGATTACGACTTTGGCTCCTTGCCGCGAAATGTTTTGCTCTGTGGCGGCGGGGCTGGACTTTCACTTTTGCAGGAAAAACTTGCTATGTCTGATTGGTATACGCGCCTGCCGTTCTCTCGTCGCCCAGTGATTCATCTGATAGATATTCATGAACTTCCGAATATGTCTATAGATGACAAAAATGATTTTGGCCTAGATTATTCCTTTGCTACTGCGCTCGGTCTTATACGGGTCGGCATCGACACTCTTGCAGGTGCGCCCAAAGAAAATGGCATCAAAGCTAAGATAGATAAGCTTCTCTCGAACTAATTGTGTTATAATAATAGAATGAACGCAAACGAGATTCGTCAAAAATTTTTAGATTTTCAAGTTTCAAAAGGCCACAAGGTTATTCAGCCGGCTCCCCTCGTGCTCGAAGGAGACCCGACTACGCTTTTTACCGGTTCTGGCATGCAGCCGCTTTTACCATATCTATTAGGTAAACCGCATAAAGACGGCCAACGTCTTACTGATTCGCAGCCATCCATGCGCCTTCAAGATATCGAAGATGTTGGTGACCCACGCCACACTACGGTTTTTGAAATGCTTGGCAACTGGTCACTGGGTGACTACTTCAAAAAAGAGCAAATCCGTAACTTTTTTGAGTTTTTGACGAAAATTGTTGGGCTCGACCCGCACAAAATTTATGTTACTTGTTTTATCGGCAACGAAAAATACGGTATTCCAAAAGATACTGAGGCTGCCGAAATCTGGCAAGAAGTGTTCCGCGAGGCTGGTATTGACGCCAAAATCGCCGAAATTGGCTCCGCCACCGAAGGCGATAAGCGCGGTATCAAACCAGGCGAGCGTATTTTCTTCTACGACGACCACGAAAACTGGTGGAGTCGCGGCGGCGGCATCGAAACGACCCCGCTAGGCGACCCTTGCGGCCCAGACTCCGAAGTGTTCTATGATTTTGGCGAAGACAAGCAAGACGTCGAAAAATACGGCCTCGCACATCCAGCTTCGGACGGCGCACGCTTCATGGAAATCGGCAACCAAGTCTTTATGCAATATAAGAGAAATCAGGATGGTACTTTCTCTGAACTCGAACACAAAAACGTCGATTTCGGTGGAGGCCTCGAGCGTATTGCAGCTGCCGCCATCGGCTCGTTTGATGTCTTTAAGATTTCCCTCATGAAGCCAATCATCGACAAGCTAGAAGAAATCTCTGGTAAATCTTACGATTCCAACACCGATGAGATGCGTGTGATTGCCGACCATATCCGTGGTGCATATCTCTTGGCAGCCCAAGGGCTTACCCCATCCAATAAAACCCAGGGGTATGCTATGCGTCGTCTTATTCGCCGCGCGATTTTGCGTGCTCTCGACCTCGGCATTTCGACCAATTTCCTTTCCGAAATCGTCCCGATCGTCGCGGAAAATTACAAAGAGCTTCCAGATTCGATTCTCACCCATCGCGAGTCCGCGCTCGCAGTCCTTTTGAAGGAAGAGAATGCTTTCCGCACCACGTTAAATAAGGGTTTGAAGGAGCTACGCAAACTTGCGAAGAATAACAACGTATTGTCTGGCCGTGATTTGTTTAAACTCCAAGATACCTATGGATTTCCACTTGAGTTATCAGTTGAAGAATGTTATCGCGAGCACATCGACCTGATTTCGGATTACAAGGCTGAATTCGAGCAAGCTTTGAAAGAGCAGCGTGAGCGTTCCCAGACGGCTTCAAAAGGCATGTTTAAGGGCGGCCTCGAAGATCACGGCGAAAAAACCATCAAATATCACACCGCTACCCACTTGATGCTTGCGGCCTTACAAAAACATATCAGCCCTGACATCGTCCAAAAAGGCAGTAACGCCACCTCCGAGCGCACCCGTTTTGACTTTAACTGCGATCATAAGCTCACCCCAGAAGAAATTGCAAAAGTCGAAGCACAGGTTAACGAATGGATTAAGGCTGACCTCCCAGTTGTATTTGACGAATACGATAAGGCCTACGCGCGCGATGTTTTGAAAGCCCACGGTGAATTCTGGGACAAATATCCAGAGAAACTCAAAGTTTACACGATTGGTGATTTTGAAAATCCAGTCTCACGCGAAGTTTGTGGTGGCCCTCACGTAGAGCATACTGGAGTCATTGGTGAGTTCAAAATTGTCAAAGAAGAATCTAGCTCTGCAGGGATTCGTCGCATCAAGGCCATCTTGAATTAACTCTAAAATATGTTATAATATACACATGATATATCTAGATCATGCAGCAGCAACACCAGTAGATCCAAGAGTCTTTAAGGCTATGGAGCCGTACTTTTTACATGATTTCTTTAACCCGTCTGCCGCCTACCTTCCAGCCAAAAAAGTCGCCGCCGATTATGAGGCGGCCAAGGCTATGATTGCGCACGCTATTGGCGCCAAGGTTTCCGACCTCGTCATTACCGCCGGTGCTACCGAGGCAAATAATCTAGCATTCGCGAATATATCTTCGAGTTTATATCTAATTACGGAACATGACTCGGTACGGAAAGTAGCCGAGAAGCACGGTGGAGTGCCAATTGCGGTGGACAAAAATGGTCGTATCGACATGGCTGATTTGAAATCCAAAATCACCGACGCAACTGAACTAATTTCTGTTTCTCTCGTTAATAACGAGCTAGGCACGATTCAGCCTCTTGCCGAAGTTGCGAGCTTAATTCGCGAGATTAGATTTGACCGCCTAAGCCGTGGTATTAAAACTCCACTTTATCTCCATTCTGACGCATCGCAGGCCCTCAATCTTCTCGATATCAATGTGGCTCGCCTCGGCGTAGACCTTTTGACCTTAAACGCTGCCAAGATTTACGGCCCTAAAGGTGTTGGCGCGCTTTACGTCTCGCACGACGTGAAACTTACTCCGGTAACTTATGGCGGCGGTCAGGAAAACGGTCTTCGTTCTGGTACCGAAAATGTCCCGGGCGTAATCGGATTTGCAAAAGCCGTAGAACTCACAAAAGAACATTTAAACGGTAACCGAAAAAAATACGCCAACTTGAGGAAGCTCCTGCTTTCCGAATTACAGGGGTGCGAGCTTATCAATAAAAAGCATGCGCTTGACAATTTTGTAGTTCTGTGCTATAATAATATTGACGCCGAAAGGTTGATTTATCTTCTTGAAGACAAACAAGTTTATGTATCTACTGGTGCCGCTTGCGCCGCCAGTAAAGGCAAAAAATCGCATGTTCTTGCCGCAATTGGCCTTTCTGATGAGCAAATCGCTGGTTCCCTTCGTCTCTCTCTTGGCGAAACTAATGACGAATCCCAGATTCGCGCCGCCGCAAAAATCATTAACGAAGTCGTAGAAAACGAAAGAAAAAGATTGGAGAAATATGAGTAAAGTTTTTGTTGGTATGTCTGGCGGCGTTGATTCTAGTGTTTCGGCAGCGCTTCTCGTTGAACAGGGATACGACGTTGTTGGCGTGTATATGAAAAACTGGAGCCGCGACCTCCCTGGTATGAAATGCCCTTGGGCCGAAGACCTCGCGGATGCTAAGCGCGTGGCCGTAAAACTTGGCATTCCTTTTGAGGTTTGGGATTTTGAAGAGGCTTACCATGAGAAAGTTGTCGAGTATATGCTTGATGAATTCAAAAAAGGCAACACGCCAAATCCAGACATTATGTGCAACGAAGAGATCAAATTTAAGCTTTTCTACGAAAAAGCGATGGAACGTGGCGCGGACTTTATTGCTACTGGTCATTATGCAAGAACAAAAGCTGATTTGAGACATTTCGCGACCAACGGGGAGCGAGTTAGCGAGGAGCCCCGTAACGACGGGCGCGACGAAGCGTGTCGAAAATCGGCTGTTGTTCTCGCTAGGGCAAGAGATGAAAACAAAGACCAGACCTACTTTCTTTATCGCATTTCTGACGAAGCCATTAAACATACGCTTTTCCCTATCGGCGATATGTTGAAGCCGGACGTAAAAAAACTCGCCGAAGAAAAAGGCCTTCACAATGCCTACAAAAAAGAATCCATGGGTGTCTGCTTCGTGGGCGAGGTCGGCATGAAAGATTTTTTGAAAGAATACATCGATATAAAACCGGGTGAAATTCGTGAAATCGAAACCGAAAAAGTTCTTGGCTATCACGAAGGTGCAATTTTTTATACCATTGGTCAGCGCCATGGACTATATCTTTCTGGCAACAAAGGCGAGGTAAATAGTGGACTACCGTATTATGTTGTGAAAAAAGACCTAAAAAATAACATTGTCTATGTCTCGCAAAATTTAAACGATTCCCACATCTGGACAAAAGAGCTGAAGTTAAAGGACATGTTGCTAAGAACTAATACGCTTGATTCGAGACATTTCGCGACCAACGGGGAGCGAGTTAGCGAGGAGCCCCGTAACGACGGGCGCGACGAAGCGTGTCGAGAATTAAGTGTATTAGTTCGCTTACGCCATCGCGCTCCTCTAATCTCAGCCGTATTAAAAAACGACACCTTGTATTTCGAAAACGAAATCAAGCGTCCTGCTTCTGGTCAATCCGCGGTTTTGTATGACGGTGAAATATGTCTTGGTGGCGGCATTATTTGTTAAATAAATTATTTTTGTGTTACAATAAGCGTAATAACAATGTAATTTAATGGTGGGAGGAGGCCCCCGTATGTCTAGTGCGGAAAAAAATAAAAAACCTTGTAAATATATTTTTGTAACAGGTGGCGTTCTATCGGGTGTCGGCAAAGGCATCACGGCGGCTTCAATGGGCGCCATTTTAAAAGCCAAAGGTTTCAAGGTCACCATGCAAAAATGCGACCCATACCTCAACGTTGATGCCGGTCTTTTGAACCCGGTCGAACACGGCGAATGTTACGTCACGCACGATGGCATTGAGACCGATCTCGACCTAGGCCACTACGAACGTTTTCTCGATTTTGAAACCAGCAAGTATTCCATTACGCTTTCTGGCTCCATTTATAAGGAGCTAATCGAACGCGAACGCTCAGGCGGTTTTCATGGTAAAACTGTTCAACTTGTCCCGCATTTTACGGACCTCGTTCAAGAAAAAATCGCTCTTGCCTCTAAAGACAGCGATGTGCATATCGTAGAAATCGGCGGTACGGTTGGTGACTATGAGGGTTTGCCGTTTATCGAAGCGATTCGCTTATTTGCAAACAAAGTCGGTCGCGAAAACTGTCTATACCTTTCGGTGGTTTTTGTACCGTGGCTTAATACCAGCAAGGAACTTAAGACTAAACCAGCCCAAAACGCCCTGAAAGACCTCCGCGGCTTTGGCATCATCCCAGACGTGGTTTGCGTCCGCACCGAAAAACCAGCTCCGCGCTCGATTTGTGAAAAAATCGCTGCTTTTGCTGGCCTAAATCCAGGTGCAGTCCTAAACCTTCCAGACATTGACTCGGTTTACGACGTTCCATTTAATGTTTTAAAATCCGGTGTGCTTGAAATTCTCAACAAGTTTGTCGATGATTACAGCGAACCGGACATGAAAAAATGGAAAAAATTCTCTGAGCTCCGTAGCACTAAGTGGCCAAAAACCGTCAAAGTCGGCCTCGTGGCAAAATACGTTGGCAACGAGGATACATATATTTGTGTGACGGAGACCTTAAAGGCGGCCGCTGCGCACAACAAGGTAAATCTCGATCTCGTTTGGATTCATGCCGAGCAGCTTGAGGAAAATGACCCTGATACTCTCGAGCTCTTGCGCTCTGTTGATGGTATCGTGGTTCCAGGCGGCTTTGGTACGCGTGGTACCGAAGGTAAAATCATCGCCGCAGATTATTGTCTCGAAAATAATGTTCCGTATCTTGGCCTTTGCCTAGGTATGCAAGTGGCTTGTATTGCGGCAGCCCGTCGTGGCGGTGTTAAGAATGCTAACTCCGAAGAATTTGGTGCTAGCAGCAAAGACCATAACAATGTGATTTATATTATGGAAGACCAAAAAGGCAAAGAGTCTACCGGTGCTTCAATGCGCCTTGGCGATTATCCTGCCAAGCTAAAGCACGGCACTTTAGCTGCGCATATCTACCGCGATGAGGTTGAAAATTGCGGTGAATATATTTATGGCACCGAAGTCCTAAAAAACGGCGACGTCAAAGTTATTGAACGTCACCGTCACCGCTATGAGGTTAACCAGGAATTCCTCCCGGCTATCGAAAAAGGCGGTCTAAAAGTCTCTGGTTATTCCCCAGATGGCAAATTGGTCGAATTCGTCGAAGCTCCAAAGCTAAAATTCTTTGAAGCCACCCAAGCACACCCAGAGTTCAAATCTCGCCCGCTTCATGTGCACCCACTCTTCATGAAATTTATCGAGTCAATGAAATAACTTAGCTGGCTGGCGCTGGCACGAAAACAATCTTTTCGTCCAGCACTAGCTTGTTGTCTTCGAGTTTGTAGCTATATTCATTATCCAGATCGTAAAGCCACGCGGTCTGGATTTTTAATTTGTTGTCTTCAATCGTCCACAGAAAATCATAGTCATTTAAGTGGTTATTGGTGGTGAGTTTACCTTTGCCAGCTTCAGTGAACTGCCAAATTACACCATCCTCACCTTCTTTTACGAAGGTTCCGATTCCAATGATTTTTTCCGCATCATTTATTGCGGAGCCGCTAGTTAGTTTTAAGACCAAAAACGTTACGCCAGTTGCCAATGCAACTAACCCAATTATGAATACCGCCACGGGTAAAGGTTTAATTTTTGGCTTTCTCTCTTCTTTTTCAAAAGCTTTCGCTAGCTCGTCTATTTCCATAAGCTTATTTTAGCAATAAAGCTGTGCTCTGACAAGTTCGAAATACCTTCTTGCTGCGTTGACAAAGTTATTGAGCTCCTCGCCCTCAACCTTGGCATATTCTCCACCGTTAGTCCGTTTGTAGACTCCAGCTGGCTGGACTTCATAGCGGATGGTTATATCCTGTGTGATGCCGGCAGCATCTGTCCAGTCTTCGTGCCAAATCCAAACATTATGCCTCGATTTAAAAAATTCACGTCTGTGACCTGCTGGAATTGGCCCAAAAATCGTGCGTCCAATCTCGCTCTCGGCGTTCATCAAGTCGTCGTAAGACAATTTATTTGAATACCCACGTCCAGATTTGGCGTCAGTTCGGATTCTTAGGAATTTCTTGAACGGCATTTTTCAAGCTCCTCCCCGATTTGGTTTAATTCGTCATAAAGTGATGCAAAATCAGAGGTTCTTTGACCTTTTTTTGTCTGCTTGTTCAAATCTGAATAATTTCTCTGCATTTCCAGTTGTAACTCTCTCTATAGTTGCTAAATCCACCTCTAATTTATTACTGAGCCACTCTGCAATTTGCAAAATGTACCCCGATTCATTAATTATACCACGAAATGGCGCTGGAGTCAAGAAGGGGGCGTCCGTTTCGAGCAAAATTCTCTCAAGTGGCGGAGTTGGCAAGGTGGTATAGGTTGCAAGTCCGTTCACGCCTATATAAAAATCGGTGTTTTCAAGAATTTTCTTTAGAGTTTTCTTGCTATCCGTAAAAGAATGCACTACGCCGCGCGCACTTGGAAAATTCGCCACCACCGGGAAAAAATCGTCAAACGCATTTCGCACATGAAAAGAAAGCGGCAAATCGTTATCGACGGCGAGCTGCAACATTTCTTCGAATAGCCGTATCTGCGCCTCGCGGTCATATCCCTCTGAATGGTAATCCAGTCCTACTTCCCCAATAGCGATAGGACGGTTTGATGAAGAAGAAACAAATTCTTCGAGACATTTCGCGACCAACGGGGAGCGAGTTAGCGAGGAGCCCCGTAACGACGGGCGCGACGAAGCGTGTCGAGAAGGGTTTGTTTCTTCTGGATGTATTCCGTGTGTCCAATATGTATTGGTATGTTTGCTGGCGAAATCTCTAGCCGCTAAAGAATCTTCGTGACTCGTGCCGATGCAAACAATTTTTTCCACGCCGTTTTGATGCGCGCGTTTTATCACCTCTTCCGCTTGTTCGGCGGTAAAAAACTCTTTATCGTGCAGATGACAGTGCGTATCAATTAACACGCGCTTCCCTCTTTCTCTTGACTGGATCGAGCTGACGTTTGCGAAGTCTTAGAGATTTTGGTGTTACTTCGAGAAGTTCGTCATCCAACAGGAAATCTAGACATTGTTCAAGTGACAACTGAGTGTATGGCGTAAGTTGAATCGCGCCATCCGATGCGTGTGTACGCATGTTAGTGAGCTGCTTTTCTCGGCAAACGTTTATGTCTAGGTCATCTTTTTTGTTGGAGAGTCCAACAATCATGCCTTGGTAAACTGGCACCTGCGGCGGAATATACAAAACGCCTCTCGCTTGTGCAGAATCTAGCGCATAGGCCGTAGAAGTACCATTCTCCGACGCAATCAATGCGCCATTTCGCTCTGGGCGATACTTTCCTTCGATTGGGCGATATCCAGACGGAATTGATGACATGATTACGGTGCCCTTAGTGGCGGTGAGGAGATTGTTGCGAAGGCCAATCAGGGCCGCGGTGGAAATCTCATATACAAATCTAGTCGTGCCACTAGAGGTTAATTCCTGACTTTTTAGCTCCGCTTTGCGGATTCCGAGTTCTTGGCTCACTGCTCCTACAAACTCTGGTGAAGCCTCCACCGTCAGAGATTCGATTGGCTCACATTTCTTGCCGTCAATTTCGCGGTAAACCACTTCTGGGCGTCCAGCCTCTAGCTCATAGCCCTCGCGGCGCATAGTCTCAATCAAAACCGAAAGATGTAGCTCGCCACGACCAGAAACCTTGTAACCAAGTCCATCTGGCTGCAATTTGAGAGCGATGTTCGTCTCGAGCTCTTTTTCAAGGCGCTCTGCGATTTGCCTAGACGTAGTAAATTCGCCTTCTTTACCTTTGAGTGGCGAAGTATTTGGCCCAATATAAATCGAAAGCGTAGGTGCTTCGAGTTCAATCGTAGGTAGAGCCTCTGGTTTGTCGCCAGTTGCAATTGTATCACCGATGTTTGCTTCAGCAACGCCAGTTACAGCCACGATATCACCCGCAATCGCCTCTTGCACTTCCTCTTTCCCGAGCCCTTTATAGATAAATAGATTGTCAATTTTTGCATTCTTCATTTCTTCGCCATGCAGAATCTTGACGTTCTGTCCTTTTTTAAGTTTTCCGCGGAAAATCTTACCAATGCAGTATTTGCCGAGATAATTATCAGACGCAAGTGCTGCTACGAGAAGTTGCGCATCAGAGGAAGAATCATCTACTGATGGCGCTGGAATATCATTAATAATCGATTCAAAAATTACATGCAAATCATTATCTAGTTCGGTCGTCTTACCGGCCTTGCCTTCGCGCGCAATCGCGTAGTAAATTGGGTAATTAAGCTGAGACTCATCGGTTGCAAGCTCTAGGAATAGGCTTTCAATCTCATCCTTCACTTCTTCAATTCTCGCCGCTGGCTTATCAATTTTATTAATAATCACCACTGGCTTCAATTTTAGAGCCAAAGCTTTTGAAAGCACGAATTTAGTCTGCGGCATCGGCCCTTCCTGCGCATCCACAATCAAAAGCACACCATCTGCCATATTGAGGGTACGCTCCACCTCGCCCGAAAAATCGGCGTGACCTGGCGTATCAATAATATTAATCTTGTAACCATTGTAATACACGCAGGTTTGTTTTGCAGTAATCGTAATGCCACGTTCGTGCTCCTGGTCCATGGAATCCATGATGAGAGTTTGTTGCATCTCTGCTTGGTTATCACGAAAAGTATGGGACTGCTTAAGAAGCCCATCCACCAGGGTAGTTTTACCGTGGTCAACGTGGGCGATAATTGCTACGTTTCTAATTAAGTCTTTATTTAAAGTCATGACCACAATTATAGCATAAAATCATCTAAAGAACAACCCCTATAATTGACAAAATCGATAAAGCATGCTATAATAAAAGTATATAGCATTATCTTGCAATTCCGGTATCGGGAGCCTTGATTTCAACCGTAATCTCTACGGTTTTTCTTTGACCACGTCGAGTCTCCGTCATTGGGATTAAAGTCAACTCATTTTTTGTGCCACGGTTCAGTCCGTTTATGGTTACAAAATTTTCTTTTGTTATTCCTAGCATAGCATCATTCAAAATCACTAAAACCTTGCTTCCAGTCTGCTCAAAGTTCACCGTTACCGAATCGCCATCATTTGCCACATCAGTGATTTTTAGCGTAGGCACCGCAGATTCTCCGCCAAACCCCACTTCTTCTTCTACTCTCGGCAAGGCATCATATCGTTCTAGAATGTGGTCGGTCAACAAATTTAGTTTATCAAAGTCGGTCACTGTTGCGCCATCAGTAGCATTCGCCAATTCTTGTATTTCGGGGTGCTCGGCCGCTACTGTTGCATTTGTGACTATGTAAATGTTTACCGGATCTATTTTCTTGCTCAGTTCTATCACGTCTTGCATCGTTGTGCCGTCGCGGTCTGGCGAGAGAAACGGCGCATCTGTCAAGATTACCAACGACTTTGTTGCGCCTTGCCGCCATTTCAACTCATTCATGGCCTTTACCGAGGCCGAAAGCATGGACTCTGCATCATCGCCGCCGTTGCCGGTCACGATTCCATTGAGGAGCTCGGCAAAATTGTCTGTCGTACAGGTTTCAAACGAACACCTAGCTGTCGGCTCGTATGGATCATCCAGATCGCGGTAATCATAAAGTGCTACGCGCCCGCCAATTTTGAATGTTTCATCCGCAAGCCTCAGTGCTTCATCTTTGAACTGGTCTATCATGAACTCCATCGACCCAGTAGAATCAATCAAAATTGCTGTATCGTGTGGAGATGAATAATTGTTTTTCACCTCAAACGCCGCCGCTACCTTGCTAGCAATTACCCTAGAAGCATCCTCATAAAGATTGTCCGACACGTATGCTGTGTGGCTCCCAATGCTAAAATATGACGAGCAAAAAATATCGTATTTATTGCACCAAGTTCCAAGCTTGCCTTTAAAACCTTCCGGCTGGTACGGCTGATAACTCCCAAGTAGCCCTTCAAAAGCTCTACAATCCGGCACATATATCCTGTAGTCCGACAATTCTTTTCCTGCGCAGGCCGCCGGTACTGGACCAGCGCCTTCTGGCAGATAAATCTTCGGGTCCCCAAATGTCGCCGCGTAAATAATTCTGTCCGCATTAAACCCTGGCAGCGCTTTTGAAATCACCATTGCACCCTGCGAATATCCACCGATTATGTATTTTGTTTTTGCGCAACCAGAGTTCACCATTTGCTTAACCTTAGCTACTCCAGCATTGACCGAATCCCCAAATTCGTAAGCGTCTCCCGCTCCAAATAGTGCACGGAGTGACACAAAAATATTGTCTAGCCCTACGCCAATTGCCGGATAATCCAAATCTACGAATTCATACGAAATTCCATTCGGCAATTTTTCTTCAATCCTTGCCTTAAATTCTAAATAATTTTGATCTTTCCACCGCTCTCCACCAGACCCCCTTGCAAATACTATTCTAAGGTCTGGGCAACTCTCCGCTTCTGCTTTCTTTGTTATTATTGGCGCAGAAGTCCCAATCGTAATCAATCCTGCTAGCACTAAATATTTTAACCGCATAACTCTCCTTTTTTTAAGTTACGCGATTATATTCACAAGTTCACAAAAATTTCAACCCCCCACCTTATTTTTTCACGCATCGCACAGAAAACCCGCCACGGCGATCGTAGCCGTTCTGTGGACTAACACCCGACGTGCCTACAGTTAGATCATACATGGTCATCGAACGGAAATAAGTAGAAGACCAGAAGTCACCGTTGTTACCCTGATTATAAGTCTGCCCACCAATGAAGCTACCGGAGAGGAGCACACGAAGAGCAAGAGCCATAGCTCCATCAGAATCATATTGATTTCGGATAGCTTGGAACTCTCCGGATGGGCCTCCACTAGGCATCCTCCAGCCTTTCGGACAAATGTCATATTGTGCATCCCCACTTCCGGAAGTGGAATCCATACAATAAGTTCCTGCACTCGCCGCACAATAATTGTAATATACCCCTATCTTTCCAGTCCCACTTTGTCCCATAGCTAGACTTACTTCCGTATTCTTATAATCCGTATTTATCTGTGCTGCTGTATAACTGTCAAATCCAGTACTTATGGATGTTGGTAGCGTAAAAGCTACGCTCGGACTCATATTGGTATTTGCCGTTGTAAGTATTGTATTAGGTTTGTATATCGCTGGATCTAGTGCTAGGTTGTCTAACATCCAATACTTCCCATCTGCGAGCCTGCCTATATTATATACAGCCCCATCACGACTATCATTTAGAATCGCAGTATCACCGATACTTGACATTATTGTGGCGAGTTGGCTCGAGGTTACATTCTGCATGTTTGGCGTAGCGTCATACAAACATCGGACCGAAATTCCACCTAGACGACCATGCATATACTGCGGCATAATTTCTGACGCGCGCACATCGAGATAATGCATACTACCAACGGTAGCATAAGTAGAAGACCAGAAGGCGCCGACTACGTTATCGTCTTGGATTGATCCAAGACGATAATGGCCAGAGAGAGGAGCCTTGATTGCTAATACGTAAGCACCATCCGAACCATACTGATCCCCTAGTATCTGATATTCCCCACCAGCTCCACCAGTAGGCATCCTCCACCCACTTGGACATATATCGTAGCTAGCATTGCCGGAGCCGGCATCCTCAGCCATACAGTATGTACCAGCACTCGCAGCACAATAGTTATAATAAACGCCAATCTTGCCAGTACCAGACTGTCCCATACCGAGCGGCCGTTGGTCATTTGCGTAGTTTGTATTTATTTGTGCCGCAGTGTAGCTATTAAATCCACTAGCCGTAGAGCTAGTCGGCAAAGTAAATGCTACACTTGGGCTCATATTGGTATTGCTGGTAGAGAGTGTCTGTACGAGTGGAGAAGCGCCTAATGCCAAGTTATCCTGCATCCATATATTCCCATCCTTTAGCTTTGCTATACTATATGTGGTATCATCTCTACTGTCTTGTAATTGGTATGATGTACCAGTAGTCATAGAAGATATTACGGCTTGTCTTTCTACATCGGTTAGTTTTGCAATATCCTGCATATAGGTTAAGTCTGTAATGGATATGTCAGTACTTACATTGGCTACACCACGGAAGTTAATGATATTAGTGTATTCTCCTGCTGATTGGGTTTGTCCTGCTTTTCCAGCTATAGTAAAGTTAGTAGTATTAGTACCAGGATAGGTGTTATTCATAGGAATACCAGTAGATGATTTAGTAGCTTTAATAATAGTATCTACATTATATAGTAATCCAGAATATGTAGTAGTATTAGTATCTATAGTAGAAGCAGTAGTATATCCCCACTTGTTATCATT
>JAZNJY010000015.1:0-22269 GCA_045578285.1 Candidatus Nanosyncoccus sp.
CTTTTCACCATTTTTTGAAATCACAAAAATTGTATTCGGCCCACGAAGCGCCCCGCCTTGGTCATCATGCCAGCTCGGCACCTCCAAAATCTCAAACCCACATTCACCGTCCACGATCTCTACACATTCCACCCCACTATGATCCGCATGCTCGTGCGAACAAATCACCTTCACCGCCGACACACGTAAAGGCGAAAGTCCCGGCACCGACCCATCTTTATATGGATCAATCACCAGCTCATCGTCCAGTCTAAAACACGAATGCCCTAAATACTCAATTTTCATTTTTCCATCTCTTCAAAGTTGGAAACACTTTCGTGCAATACTCTTTCATTTGCTCATTGGTTATACCGGCCTGTTCGCCAAACTTCGAGCACATTTCAATATACTCTTCCATGGAAACTTTATATACGAATTCTATTTTCTTAAAGTTCGAATGGAGCGAAGCGACATCCCCATGGAGCGAAGCGACATCCCAATGGAGTGCGAAGCACGACATCCCCATGGAGTAAAGCGGCATCCGAATCTCTTTGCTTGTATGGTCGCCCCTCACCAAATGAAAGAATTATTGAACTCGTCGAAAGGCAGTGTTTTTATTTGGCTGAGAGTAAGTAGCTTTTCTTAATGAGTTCAAATATTAGCCCGTTCGGTAGGGCCCCATCAAGCCAAATAGTGATCCAGTTGTTCTTATCCATGTGATAAGCAGGGAAGATATGGTCACTCGTTTCGGCGAAGTCATAGGTCTGATTTTTATCGAACTTTAAATTAATGACATCAATTTGTCTGTTTTCTTTTAGCCCCAAACTGGCAGCAGATATAGTTGCGACTAGTGCAAACCATTTCTTGTTGTCGCCGTGGCGAAAAACTGCATAGCCCAGATAACGATCTGGCCATAGGAACTCTGGCTTAGTGTTATATTCCGACTTGATGTGTTCGATGATGGTGTTAATTTGTGAATTATTATGCATTTTAATTTAATATTGCAATGCCGCAGTTGAGGTAGGCGGCGAAAGTGCACCATATTATATATGGTAGCAACATCCAGAAGGCTGGGCGGGAGATTTTGTAGGTTTTTACCATAAGGATAATAATTAGTACCCACATGACCATTAACCAGACAAAAGCTGGCCAGTACCAACCGAGACTAAAGAAGAGTGGTGTCCAGACAAAATTAAATACTAATTGGATGGCGTAAATGATTAATGCAGTTCTACTGGCATTTTTATCGGCAAGTTTGTTGGAATCGTATCCTTTTTTCCAAATAAGGTAGCTGGCTACCCCCATTAGAACATAAAGGATTGTCCAAGCGACTGGGAAGAGCCAAGCTGGTGGAGCAAGTGGTGGTTGGTTGAAGCTACTGAATTTGCTCATAGCATCGCGCGTAAAAAGCGAGATGATGAACCCGCCACCAAGAGGCACAGCGATAGCAAGAGCGATGCGCCAGGCTTTATTCCAGTTTGATAATTTTTGAGTTTGTTTTTTGTTTGGCATCTTAGTTTTCCTAGTTAGTTAATTTTATTGTACCATACAATTTGAAAACAGTGATAATTTGGTAGCTTTTCGTGCGATTATTTAACAATTCTAGATAGAATTTTCAGCATTATTATCACAAAGAGATTTACGATGACAATAGTTGCGCTGGTTGGCGTTGACAGTAGGTAGGAAATGATTAAGCCAATAACGAAATTAATTACCGCAAATACTGTGCTTGCGATGACGACGCTTTTGAACTTCTTGAAAAGCGTCTCGGCCGTTAGGGTTGGAAACACGAGGACGCTAGAGATTAGCAACGCGCCCATTAGTCTCATGCCAAGCACGATTATGATTGAACAAAGTATCGCAAATAGCGCATTGTAAAGCTTGGCGTTGATGCCAATGGCGCGTGCAAATTTTTCGTCAAAAGTAATGGCAAATATCTTATTATGAAAAGCGACGTATATCCCAATAATAAGAAGCGCCATAATGCCAGCTAGCCATACCTCGCCATCATTAATTGAGAGTATACTACCAAACAAATAGCTATTGATATCTACATTTGTGCCGGCGAGCGAAACTATGAATGTGCCGATCGCAAGTGCACTTGCGGACATTAAAGCGATTGCAGAATCACCGTGTATTCTCGAATTTTCGTCTAACCTCAAAATTAAAAATGATACTAAAATAACTACTGGAATCGCTACTGGAAGTGGAGCTAATCCTAGGACCGAAGCTAGGGCAAAAGCTCCAAACGCAACGTGTGATAAACCGTCTCCGAGCATGGAGTTTTTGCGAAGTACTAGTGGCGTGCCGACCAACGCGGCCGAAAGCGATATGAGCACACCAGCTATCAAGGCGCGAATCATAAATGAATAAGAAAACATTTCAACGAGACTATTCATGGTGTACCTTTCTGACGAATTCTTTGGTTGTGCCGAAGAAGTATTCTTTATCCCTAAGTGAAAGTATCTTGTCGCCGATAAGATTGCCATGGTTCAAATCATGTGTCACCATAATTACTGCAATGCCGTGATCATTATTTATCCTTTTGATTAGGGAGTATAGATTTGATTTGGATTTTTGGTCTAGGTTGTTTGATGGTTCATCGAGGACCAGCAACTTTTCTGTTGCAACCAATGCGCGCGCTAACAAAACTTTTTGCCTTTGCCCGCCGGAAAGTTCGGAAAAACTAGAGTCTTTTAGTTTTGCAATGCCAAGCTTTTTTAGTGCCTCCACTGCTTTTTCTTTTGCCTGTTTATTGTAGAAATTGCTACCTCGGTTTAACATGCCAGATAGGACTATCTCGAAAACTGAGGCTGGAAAATGCGGATCTACAGAAGTTTCTTGTGGCATATAGCCGATGGATTTTTGTTCAATATTTTCGTAATGAATTTTGCCAGATATCGGCTTAATTAGTCCCAGAATACTGCGAATTAGTGTTGTCTTTCCGGAACCATTAGGCCCAACGATGCAGATAAAATCCTTTTCTTCGATTTTTAAATCTATATTTGACAATACGACGGTGTTGCCGTATCCTAGCTTTAGGTTTTCCAGAGTAATTAGGTTCATTTTAGTTTAAGGCCTCTTTTAATGCGGATAAGTTGTGTTCCATTAGGTCGATATAGGTAACGCCAGCGTTGAATTTATCGGACGAGATATTGTGTGCGGATTGAAATTCCAAAACTTTTGCGCCAGTCTCATTAGAAATGGTCTCGGCTAATTTGCCACTGCTCATTTCAATCTTAAACACAACAGGGATTCTTTCATTTTTTATCTTGTCCACTAAAAATGCAACGGTTTTACTGCTGGCTTCGGTTTGGTCGGAACAGCCAGGGAATGCAGCGTAATAGTCGAGATTATATTCGTCCACAAAATAGCGAAGAGGGAAGCGGTCACCGAAGACGACGGTTTTTCTATTTCCAGCTTTTATGATGTCTTGAAATTTCTGGTCAAGTTCGGATAGCTTGTCGATGTATACTCTGGAATTCTCGGCGAAGAGAGTTTCATTTTTTGGAGAAATCTTGGACAGTTCGTCTTTGATAGCGTCTACAATTTTGATGGCATTTTTGGGGCTAGTCCAGACGTGTTCGTCATACTCGGCTTCCTCTTCGTGTTCGGGGTGACTTTCGTGTTCCATGCCTTCTACAGTTTCTTCTTCGACAACTTCAACAGCATCCATCATTTTGACGAGTTTGGTTTTGTTTATGTCGATATCTTCTAGGATGCCTTCGATCCATTCATCGGATTCGCCGCCAGTGTAAACGAATAAGGCGCTGTTTTTGATGTCGATAATATCTTGTGGGGTCGGCTCAAAGTCGTGAGTTTCTGCTCCGGGCTTTACTAACATTTTGATGTCGGCTTTATCGCCAGCTACTGCACGAGCTAAGTCGTAGGCCGGGAAGTTTGTTGTGATGATTGAAATTTTTTCGTTTGATTCTTTGGTTTTATTGACGCCAAGAATGATACCTAGAGATATTCCTATAACCATAATCAAGATAATGATGATTTTTGTCGTCTTTTTCATATGTCTTCCTTTATTTCATGCACTTTGCACAGAGTCCATCGATAACAATGTGCGCCTTTATAGGTCTAAAATGATGTTCTTTCATAATGTGTTTTGTTAAACCGTGAATTTTTTTGCAGTCTATATGCTCTAATGCGCCGCAGTGATCGCATTTCAAAAAGAAATGGTCCTCCTCGTCACAGGGCGCCAAATATTGGTATTCGGCTGTATTATCCCGAGTAGTTTTTAAAAGCACGCCTTCACTACTCAGCTTTTCGATAGAGCGATAAATTGTAGTTAGTCCAATTTTGCCGCCTAGGCTTTCGTAGAGCTCTTTGGCTGTAAAACTTTTGCTTTGCTCTTTAATTTTTGCTATGATAACATCTCTTTGTTTGGTGCTATAGCTTTCGTTTCTCCGCATATTTGCTCCAATTTGAAAATGATTTTCATATTCAATTATAATCAAAATTGTAATTTTTGCAATAGGGTTCAAATTTGGATGTTGTTTGCACTGAAAACGTAAGAATCTGATTTTTAAAGTTAAGCATTTTTTTAAAATCATAGAAGAAAATAATGATGAAGAATATCCTTTGGCTCCTGATACGGGTTTGCCAATGGAAGACGACAAAAACGTATAGATTCCGTTATCAATGTTTAGCAAAAAAGTGACTAACTTTCTCTTTGAGATAATCGCGAATTTCTTCTAGGGTAATATCGATTTCGTTACGGTAATATTTGCGAATGATTGCAGCTGTGCCGTTGATGATGAAAAGCATGTCCATTTCGGTATTTTTGTCTAGAATGCCATTCTTTTTGAGCGCCAGAAGCATACGCTGGCTCATGTCTTCTTCTAGCTGATGTAAAAAGTCTAGTGAAGCGGTACTAAGGAGAAGTTCGCGATAGGTATTTTCTTGGTCTTTAAGAAAGGTGAAAAAATCGTCAATGTAGCTTGCGGTACCTTCTGGTGTATTCAAAATGTCGTATTCTGCAAAAAGGCGATCGATGATTTCTTTTTGGAGCTCAGCTCTGATTTGATAAAGGTTGTCGTAGTAGTTATAAAAAGTGCCACGGGCGATTTCGGCATATTCGGCCAGATCTGTGACGGTGATTTTGTCTAATGAGCCGCGTTCGGCGAGAAGCTTCGCGAAGGCTTCTTGAATTCTGCGACGATTTTTTGCTGTGGTGCGTGTGTATGATGTTTTATTCATAATACTATTGTAGCGCTTTTTGTACATTTTGTCAATAGTTTGTCTAAAATTGAACAGAGTTCAATAATTTTGCGCTTCCTGATTAAGATAGCCGGCATTATAATATGACGATATGCGTAGAATTACGGATTTTATTGTGGAGCATTGCTATATTATATTTGTTGTTTTTTTGGTGCTTACTGCAATTTGTGGTTTTCTTGCTACAAAAGTAAATATTAATAAAGATATTTATACATATATGCCAGAAGACTCTGAGACTTCTCTCGGCCTTACGATTATGAATGATGAGTTTGATTATGATAAGACGAGTAACTACGAAATGATGCTGACTGATGTGCCTGAGGACCAGAAGTTTGAAATCAAAGATTATATTCAGTCTATAGATGGCGTAAAGTCGGTAGATTATGACGAGACGGAAGAATATAATCGCGAAAATTACACTCGCTACAAAATTAATGTAGATGCACCGGCGGATTCTGAGACAGCAGCGAGAGTTTATAATGAAATCCATGATAAGTATTCTGAAGAATATGAATGGGCGGAATCTGGACAGGTATCGGAGTTTAATGGTCAGGTCCTCCAAATAAATATCGTGATTCTTGCGGTTGGGTTTGCGATGGTGATTTTGCTCATCATGAGCAAGTCATGGATCGAACCGTTTTTGTTCTTGTTCGCGATTTTGCTTGCAGTGGTAGCTAATAAAGGGACAAATATTATTTTTCCGAGCGTGTCGCATATCACGGATGCGATTTCGGCGGTTTTGCAAATGGCACTGTCGATGGACTATGCGATTATGTTGTCAACAAGATATCGTCAGGAAAAAGCTGCAGATGATCATCCAGACAAAAAGACTGCGATGCGCCGCGCGATGCGATATTCGTTTGGGGCGATTTGTTCCAGCTCTGTGACGACGGTAGTGGGTTTGATTGTTTTGGTTTTGATGAGCTTTACGATTGGGCGTGACATGGGTCTGGTCTTAAGTAAGGGCGTGATTTTGAGCTTGGTTTCGATTTTTACGTCACTCCCAGCGCTTCTTTTAATTTTCGATAAGGCGATTGAGAAAACAGCAAAAAAGACCATTAATTTTAAAATGGATTTCATGGGGCGGTTTGCTAATAGAATAAGGCATTTTGCGTTTCCGGCGTTCTTGCTGATTTTTGTGGCGGCTTTTCTGCTAAAAGGGAATACGACGATTGATTATACTGCTTCTCAAAACAATAAGATTAAAGACGTGTTTAATGAAGCAAATCAAATGGCTTTGGTTTACGACAAAAAGTTGGACGAATCCGTCACTCGTTTTTGCAAGGAATTGGATGCTCGTGAAGATACCACGAGGGTGCTTTGCTATGGCAACACGATTAATGAGCCTGAAAAATACAACGAAGTGATTGATAAAATCAATGAGCTCGGTTCGGAAAAAGCAGAAGCAGAAGATTATTTGATTAAGGCGCTATATTATAATTATTATAAGGATGTCGATGCGCATACAATAAATCTTGAAGATTTTGTAAAATTCTTACAACGTGAAGTAATGTATAGTGAACGTTTTTCGGACGAAGTTGACGATGAAACGAGAAACAAGATAAATCGTTTAGCGAATTTTACGGATCAAATTAAGGTCAACGTATTAAGGGGAAGAGACGAGATTGCAGAAATCTTGGGTGTAGATGCAGAAAAGCTTGATGATGTGTTCGTGCTTTATGCGGCAGAACAAAATCCGGATGTGAAGCTTACGGCTCGAGAGTTTGCTAGGTTTGTAGAGAATGAAGTTTTGATGAACTCAAAATACGGCACAATGGTAAGCGAATCCCAAAAGGCGGATCTGAAGAAACTTGCGATGTTTAGTGACAGTGCGTTTACGAATACTCCGAAAACTGCAGCTGAGCTTGCGAAGACTTTTGGCATTAGTGAAGACACGGTAAGAAAAGTGATCGTCTATTATAATTATAGTACACCAGAAACACCGATGATTAGTGCAACGGTGGGGGAGCTGGTAAATTTTGCGTTGACGGACGAGAACGTGTTAAATGAGCTTGGAATTAAAAAAGAGCAGGCAGATGAGATTCTTGATGGGATTGATAAAATAAAAGAATCTGCTAAAGAACATGGAATTGATGTTGATGCGGAAGAATTTAATGAACAATATTCGTACGGCGATGTAGCTGAGGCTGCTGGGAAGATTGAAACGGCGCTGGATGTTGTCATTGATAAATTGGACAATTTAGATCTTAGTGAATACGATGAGATTGACGAAGAAACAAAAACGAAAATCTATGAAACTATAGAGCGAGTCAATGTTAGAATTGGCGATTTGCGACAAAAGATTAGTATAAGTGAGAAACTTTCTGAGGTTGAGCGATTTTATAAACTTTATCAAGCTGAATCGGTGGCGGATGAAACGAATATTTCGGCGCACGAATTGGTGGATTTCTTGATTCTTCATGCTAATGATGATGAACTTGAAAGCGCGATGAGTGCGGAGATTCTGGCGCAACTAAAGTTAGCACAATTTGTAATGCAGAATCAAACTACTGAATATAATTATAGTGGGCTTGCGGAGGCTTTTGGGCTTGATGCAGATAAACTCAAACTGGTTTATGCGCTTTATGACTATCGTCATGTAAATACTGCACCGCGGGTTTCCTTGAATGATTTGATTAGCTTTATTGACGAAAAGATTTTGCCGAATCCAGAATATGCTGAACGTCTTGGTGAAAACGAAAAGACACAACTTGCGGCACTAGCTACTTTGATGCGTTCGGCGGCGGCGGGTGTGCAATATAATTACGAATCGCTTTATCGGGCAATTTTGCCACTTGCGGGCGACTTTGATAAGAATAAACTTTTCCTTGTATATTTGTATCACGGTTCGCTTTACGATTATGATGAAAATTGGACTTTGACGCTTGAGGCATTCGTGAACTACTTGGCAGACAAAATTTTACCAGATGCAAGATTTGGAACTAGAATTGATGAAGAAACGAAACAAAAAGTTCTTGATGGGAGAACTACGATAAATGATGCAAAAGATTTGCTGGTGGGGCCGATACATTATCGTGCTTTGATTGAGACGAATTTGCCAGCTGAAGGCGAGAAAACTTTTGGGCTTATTAGATACGTGAAGGAAAAAATGGGTCCAAATAATAAAATAGATTATTATGTTTTAGGCGATTCGGCGATGGCCTATGAAATGTCGCAGACCTTTAATGATGAAATGAACTTCATCACGATAATTACGATGCTAGCGATCTTCGCGGTGGTGGTATGCACGTTTAAGTCATTATTTGTGTCATTTTTGCTAGTGCTCGTAATTCAATGTGCAGTGTATATTGTGATGGCGTATTTGTCGCTGACTGGTTCTAGTATTTATTTCATTGCGCTAATTATTGTGCAGGCGATTTTGATGGGCGCAACGATTGACTATGCGATTTTGTACACATCGTATTATATGGAAAATCGTAAGCATGGCAAGATGAACATTAAAGAAGCTTTGATAAATACGTATAATAAATCGATTGAAGCAATTTTGACATCGGCGTCGATTCTGATTATCGTGACGGCAATTGTGGGGAACTTTACGTCGGCGATTGCGGGCAAAATTTGCCAGTCAATTTCGCTTGGCACGGCCTTTGCGACAATAATTATTCTTGGGCTTTTGCCGGCGCTTCTTGCGGCGCTTGATAAATGGATTATTAAGAAAAAGTAGCGTATAATATAAGCATGGGCAAGAAAAAAATCGCGAAAAAGAGTTTTCGCGAGAAGTATTTGGATAACGATTTAAAACTTAAAACTTATCAAAAGGTGGGCGTGGTGCTTTTTATGGTGGTGCTGGCCGGCTTTATTGGTTGGGTGTGGGAATTCGTGTTGGCGGAATTTGAAGGTGGTTTCCGGCATTTATATATTAAGGGCGGAAATTTGTTGCCGTGGATGAATATTTATGCGTATGGAGCTTTGATTATTATGTTTGTGAGTCATAAGATTAAGCGATATCCATGGTTGGTGTTTGTGGTATCGGCGATTTCTTGTGGACTTTTGGAATGGTTCGCGGGATGGGTTGTATATACAGTGGGAAATGGGACAAGGTATTGGAACTATGCGAATTCTTTCTTTGGAGCGGGGAATATCGATGGTTTCGTGTGTCCGGCGAGCGTAATTTGTTTCGGAGTTGGCGCGTTGGCGTTAGTGTACTTAGTATTGCCGTTTTGTGTGAAACTTTCAATTGATATGAAAAAACGTGCGTTCTTGACACTCGTAATTACGCTGTTTGTGGTTGTAATTGCGGACGATATTACGAATTTGACTTTGAAAAATCTAGGGTTACCTACGGCACACGATATTTATTTGGCGTTGGGGTGGGTTTACAAATAACTTTTGTGCTATAATGTAGGTATCTAATGGAGGTCGCAATATGTGTGGAATCGTGGGATATGTGGGCAATAAAAAAGCACAGGATTTTTTGATATCTGGTTTAAAACGTTTGGAATATCGTGGATACGATTCGGCGGGAATTGTGACTTTGGATGATTCCGGTAAGGCAACGCTTCTAAAGGCTAAGGGGAAGATTTCTAATTTGGAAGAAAAATTAGCAAATAATAGACGCGAAGATAGGATTGGCATTGGACATACGCGTTGGGCAACGCATGGTGAGCCATCGGAAGTGAATGCGCATCCGCATAAGGCAGGTTCGATTTATTTGGTGCACAATGGAATTATTGAAAACTATAAAGAACTCAAAGAACATTTGATGGAACATGAGTTTAAGTCGGAGACCGACACGGAAGTGCTTGCGGCACTAGTGAATTCTTTCTATAAGGATGGTGAATATCCTTTGATGAATGCGGTGGTGCAAGCTTTGAAGCTCGTGAAGGGGACTTATGGTATTGCAGTTTTGTCGGAGAAAGAACCAGGAGAAATTGTCGTAGCGAGAAGTGGTTCGCCACTCGTAATTGGTGTTGGTACGGATGAGACTTTAATTGCTTCGGATGCTTCGGCGCTCGTAGGGCATACAAAACGGGCAATCTATTTGAATGATGGTGAAGTGGCACGGATTACTGGAGATAGTATAGAAATCAAAACTTTGGATTCTGAGCCGGTGTCTGCAAAAGTTGAAGAAATCGAGACGAACCTTGCCGCGATCCAAAAGGGCGGGTACGAGCACTTCTTACTGAAGGAGATTATGGAGCAGCCAAAATCTTTGGCGGAAACTTTGCGTGGGCGAGTGGACTTAGGGCAGGGAATTGTGCATCTTGGTGGACCAGGTCTAACCGAAGCCGAGTTGAGGGGAATTAAGCATTTAATTATTGTGGGGTGCGGAACAGCTTATCATGCAGGGATGCTCGCATCATACTATATTGAGCAATTTACACCAGAGATTACGATTGAAACGGTAATTGCGAGTGAGTATCGTTACCGACAGGCCTACATTCCGGAAAACTCGGTGGCAATAATTGTATCGCAGTCGGGCGAGACGGCGGATACGCTCGCGTGTCTTCGTGAGATTAAGAAACAAGGCGTAAAAACTATTGGAATCGTGAATGCAATCGGTTCGACGATCGCGCGTGAAGTGGATGGCGGTACATATGTACATGTGGGGCCGGAGATTTCGGTGGCGTCAACGAAGGCATTTACGTCGCAGGTGATTGCAATGGTGATGTTTGGACTTACGATTGCGCAGGCGAAGGGTGTGAAACATAATATTTTGAAACCATATGTAGAAGAAATTGCGAAAATGCCAGAAATAATTGACAAAACTTTGCAATCTGCAAACAAAAAAGTTCAAGAAATTTCAAAAAAATACAAGAATTATGAACATGCGATTTATTTAGGACGTGACACGGCATACCCGGCGGCGATGGAAGGGGCTTTGAAACTTAAAGAGATTTCTTATGTGGATGCAAATGCATATGCGTTTGGAGAACTAAAACATGGGCCTTTGGCACTTGTGGATGACAGGTTTTTCGAAGTGGCGCTAATGCTGGAAGGTGCACTATATGATAAGGCAGTGTCGAACGTGCAAGAAGTTTTGGCGAGAGGTGGACATATGGTTGTGGTGACAAATGTTTCTGACTTTGCGCTCCCAGTGGAAGATGTAATTACGATTCCAGACACGCTGAAAATTTTTGCGCCGATTTTAATGAATCTAGTGATGCAATTATTTGCTTACTACATGACGGTAGCCAAAGGATACAATGTGGATCAACCAAGGAATCTTGCTAAATCAGTTACGGTAGAGTAAAATTAGAGTATGCAAAAGAAGTCTGATTCTGTTTTACGACTGGCGTTGATTATCGGTGATGGGTTGATGCTAGTCTTGTCGTTTGCGATGGCGTACTTTATTAGAGTACACGTGGATCCGCGGCCGTATGAGTTTGAGTCGCAACTTTTAGAATTCGTAATGACGATTGTTTGGCTAGTGCCGATTCTTTTGGTGATTTTGGCGGCGCTCGGGTTATACAAGAAGGCTGTGTTTTTGGGGAAGTCTAGGCTGCCAGAACTTTGGCGTGTGATGATTGCGGCGATGCTGAGCGTGGGCGCAATGATTGTCTACGGATATTTTACCTATGAAGACATTTTCCCGGTGAGAATGGTGGCAGGGATGAGCGTATTACTCTCGTTTGTGTTTTTGATGGCGGGGAGGATTTTGATAAGATTTTTCGCAAGGCAGATCTTTAAGAAGAATTACGGAACGAAGCGCGTTGTGATTATCGGAAATCAGAAAAACACTGAATATTTGGCGGACTACATTACTTCGGAGCCGGGTTGCGGATATAGACTGGTGGGGATTGTTTCGGCAGAGAAGTACATTCCAGATGATTTGATGAAATTAAGGTTTGAATCGGTGGATGAAGCTTTGAAATATAATCGGGCAGATGTGATTTTCCAGACAGACGAGAAAAATACTGAAGAAATATTCAGGCAAGCAATTGACCGACATATGATGTATTATTTTGTGCCGAGTGAAACGGCGCTTTCGTCGCATTTTGGCGAGATGGAACTTGTTGGAAATACGCCAGCGGTATTGGTGAGACTGACGCCACTGACTGGTGGGGCAGCACTAATTAAAAGGATCTTTGATTTTGCGTTCGCGCTAGTTGCGATTATTATTGCGGCGATACCGATGGGGATTGTATGGCTAATTTTGAAACTTTCGGACATTCATCACTCGCCAATTTATGCGGATGAAAGACTAACGAAATATAACAAAAAATACAAGTGCTACAAGTTTAGAACGATGAAATCAGAGTATAGTGGCATGACGGCGGAAGAGGCTTTTACTAAAATGGGAAAACCGGAGTTAATTAAAGCTTATCGCGAGAACGGGGATTACATGAGCGATGATCCAAGGATTACGCGACTGGGGAGGTTTCTCAGAAAAACTTCGATTGATGAACTGCCGCAACTCTTTAATATTTTGAAGGGAGATATTTCTTTGATTGGACCAAGGTCGTTACTTCCAGGAGAACTCAAAAATTACGGTGATAGGTCTTTGATACTTTCAGTGAAGGCTGGACTCACTGGGTTTGCGCAGGTGTCTGGTAGGCGAAATATTTCGTTTGAAGAACGTAGGGCGCTAGATATTTACTATGTAATGAATTGGTCTTTGATGCTGGATATTCAGATTTTCTTTAAAACGATTGCAGCCGTGTTAAAAAGAGATGGAGCAAAATGAAAGTAGCGCTGGTTTGTGATTGGTTGACCGAGGTGGGTGGAGCGGAGAAAGTACTGTTAGAGATGCACAAGTTGTTTCCGGAAGCTCCGATTTACACGTCGAAATACGACCCAAAGAGAATTGATTGGTTTAATGACGCGGATGTGAGGACTGGATGGTTACAGGTTTTTCCGACGCCATGGCGGAGAATTATGGGACCGTTTCGGCAGAGATATTTTGAGAAATTGAATTTATCGGAGTATGATTTAGTGATTTCGGTAACCGGCGCAGAAGCAAAAGCGGTGTCGGTGCCAAATGGTGTACACATTTCGTATTGTCATGCACCAACGCAATATTATTGGCAGCTTTATGACGATTATGTTGAGAACCCTGGTTTTGGCGTATTGAATCCGATTGTGCGGTTTTTCTTTAAGCTTTTAGTGAAGCCACTTAGGAAAGCAGATTATAAATCGGCAGGGAAGGTAGACTATTACGTGACGATTAGCAATTATGCTAAAGGGCTGATTGCTAAATATTACAAGAGGGAAGCAGTGGTGATAAATCCACCGGTGGAGATTACAGATTTCGCAATAAAAACCACAAAAAAGCAAATTGAGTCTGTGGAAAAGTCTGTGGAAAACTTTTACGTAGTGACGAGTAGGCAGGTGAATTGGAAGCGGATTGATTTGGCAGTGAAAGCTTGCGTACGGATGAAACGACCACTTGTGATTATAGGTGAAGGTCCGGAACACGGTAAGTTAGTTAAACTTGCAAAAGGTTCAGAATTTGTGAAGTTTTTGCCATTGATGACTAAGGCTGAGTTGAAGGAATATTTGATGAAAGCAAAGGGATATTTATTCCCTAGCAAGGAGCCGTTTGGAATTGCTCCGGTAGAGGCGTTGGCGGCTGGATGTCCAGTGATTGCTTACAAAGAGGGTGGCGCAAGCGATTACGTGATGAATGATGTGAACGGAGTTTTGTTCGACAAACAAAATGTAAAGTCTTTGGTTGATGCAATGGAAAAATTTGAAAAAAAGAAATTTGATCGTGGGGAAGTTTCAAAAACGGCGGATAAATTTAGTGCAAAAAGATTTGATAAAGAATTGATGGGATTTGTGCGTGAAAAAACTAAGTAAGATTTTGCGGTGGCTTATATATATATTGCCGGCGGTGCTGCTTTTTTCGTATTATCCAATAATCCCGCTTGGCGTGTCGGAAACGATGAACTTTGAGCTTTCCCTGCCGATGATTTGGCTTGTGGTTTTTGATGTGATTTCGTTAGTGATTCTGGTGCGGCAACGGGATTTTTCGTTTTTCAAAAAATGGCGGTGGCTGCTATTCCCTATTTTTGCAACGGTAAGTTTGGCTTGGTCTGATAATCTCGTGCGTAGTGTTTTGACCGTGGGGATAATATGGCTTGTTGTGTTTGCAATTTATGCAATCTTGAGATTTCGCAAAGAATTTCTAGACGCACGGGGTTTTTCTTATACTTTTTTGAAGTTTTTCTTTGCATCAGCTCTTGCTATTTGTGCGTGGTGCGTGGTGCAATGCGTAATGGATGTGATGGGCGTGCCAAGAGATTATACACTTCTCTGCCGAGGATGCGTGTATCAAATGTTTGGATTTCCACATCCAAATGGATTTGCGATTGAACCACAGTTTATGGGGAATTTGCTACTAGCTCCGACATTAGTAGCTATATACCTGGAAGGCGCCAATATTCTTTCTTGGGCTGCGTTCGCCCGGCCCGTCGCCACGGGCGGGCGCCGCTTATCCTCGCGCTGCCGCGCTCCGGAGGCCCTTCGAAAGAACATTTGGCGCCATCTATCTATATTATTTACTATCTTTATTCTTACCTTTACTTTATTCCTGACCTTTTCGCGGGGGGCGATTTATGCGTTCATAGTGGGGCTGATATTTATGAGTGCGGCGATGATTGTAAAAAAGACTAATATGAAGAGAATCTTAGCAGTGTGGGGCGTGGTGGCGTTGGCGTTTTTGGCGGCATTGAACGTGCAAGGGATTTTGGCGCAAGTATCGCCGACGAACGATACGTATGTGTCGGGAGTGTCGAAAGTCTTGAACCATTTGTCGCTTGGAATCATTGATATACGAGGAACGACCGAGGAAGTTAGTGTGGAGGAAGGCGAGGTTGCGACTGCTATAGAAGAATCGGTGTTTGATGGTTATGTAGAGGAGTCTACGAATATTCGGACAGAGTTGACTCATAATGCAATAAAAGTATGGTCGCGAGATTTTAGAACGATGGTGTTTGGCGTGGGAATCGGTGGAGCTGGACAAGCAATGTATAATGCTGGCCTAACTGGCTCGCCGAAGGAAATCGTACAGAATGAGTATGCTTCTCTGCTGCTTGAAACTGGTGCGGTGGGGATTTTGTTGGCGATTCTACTTGTTGTGATGATTGTAAAAAACATAAGAAAAAACCCGATGAGCATAATAATCATGACGCTCGGGGTTTCTTATGGTGTGTCTTTGCTGTTTTTCTCGGGGTTAGCAAATGCCTTGCAAATTTATCTTTTGCCGCCAGTGCTTTATATAGTTTTGCGGAAGAAATTGGTGTCGTAAATTTCGGCGCCTTTTTCCTGGTAAAACTTCCAGGCAGCTTCGCGGCCTTGGCCAGATGTGAAGTTGAGTTCAAGACAACCTTTTTCGGCGGCCCAATCTAGCATGGCTTGCCAGAGGGTGGAGCCGACGCCTTGACCGCGAACGGATTCGTCGGTGACGAAATCTTCGAGATAGGCAATTTTTCGGGCGATAGGTCCCATAATAATGGAAAGTGTGGCGATACCAATGATTTTGTCGTTATCGTCGATAGCGAGAAGCATGTCGTGATGGTTTGATGCGATGAGTTCGTCAAACCACTCGCGAGGGATTTCGCCGCGGTCTTTTTTGGAACGTGATAGTTGAATCAAAAGTTCGCGGATGCGAGTGGCGGTTTCTGGTGTGTATTCGGTTAGGCGTTCAATTCTCATAAGATTTCCCCTAGTTTGTTTTTGAGCTCGTTGGCAAGATTTTCGATGACGGAGGCATCGTTTCCCCACATAGTAATGCGAATGAGTGGTTCGGTGCCAGAAGGGCGAACGAGTAAGCGGCCAGAAACGGTTTCTAGTTTTTTGCTGTAGTCTAGAAGGAGATTTTTGGCGGTGTCTTTAGACTTAAGGTTTTCCTTTTGGGCAGGAGTGGCTGGGAAATTGACGATAATCTGGGGGAATTTAGTAATGATTTTGGCGAGGGAAGCGAGGGAAGTCTGGGCAGCTACGACGGCTTTTGCAATCATGAGGCTAGTTAGAATACCATCGCCAGTAGGTTCGCCTGGGAGAATGATGTGGCCGGATTGTTCCCCGCCGATTTTGATATCGTGAGTGCGCATGGCTTCTGCGACGTTGGAATCGCCGACGGCGGTGATTTCGGTTTTAATATGGTTATCGGCGGCCCAATTTAGGAGCCCTTGGTTTGCCATGACAGTGATGGCGATGGAATCGAGATTTAGGAAGTTGGTAAGGATAGCAATGCACTCGTCGCCATCGATGGTGTTTCCCTCGTGGTCCACGAGGAGACAGCGATCACCGTCGCCGTCATAAGCAACGCCAAAATCTAAGTGACCAGATTTTACGAGTGAAGAAAGTTGTTCTAAATGAGTGGAACCACAATCTTTGTTGATGCCCTGGCCGTAATTTGCGTCGGCATTTATGAGCTCAACCTTGGCACCTAGGGATTCAAAGATGGTTTTGTTGATGACTGATGTAGCGCCGTTTGCGCAGTCCATACCAAGGTGGAGATTAGTAAAGTCTACTTCGCCGAGATAGTCTGTGAGATGTTTCTTGTAGAGACTAAGAGCTTCGTCGTGGAGAGATTCGCGGAGGGTTGGAGAAACGAGGTCGATGGTCTTTTGATTTATGATAGCGGATTCGATGGCGGCGCATCCTGGCTCGGTAAGTTTGATACCGGAATGTGGGCCGCGTTCAAAGATTTTGATGCCGTTGTCGGTGTATGGATTGTGCGAGGCGGTAACATCGATAGCAAAATCAAAGCCCATCTCATAGAAACAATAATTAATAGCCGGAGTGGGAAGAACATCAACGGAGGCGTATTCGAAGCCGAGAGATTCTAAAGCGACTTTTAAATCTTCGATAATCCACTCAGATGATTCGCGAGTGTCGCCGCCGAGGAGAACTTTGACGGAACGGTCTTCGATTAGTTTAGAGGCATAGTCGTAGAGGCCTGCGACTATGGAGTTTAAAAACTCGGGAGTAAATTTGTCGGCTTCTTGCCTGATGCCGTCGGTGCCGAAATATTTCATGATTTCCTTTCGTGAAGTTTTTTGATGACTTTAATGGTTAAAATGGTGTCTTTTACGGTACTGCCGCGTGAAAGGTCGGCGATGGGGAACTTAAAGCCCTGAATAATTGGGCCAGCAATAGTGAAGCCACCAAATTGCTCGAGGGACTTATATAATATATTGCCACTATTTAGGTCTGGGACGATGAGGATATTCGCGGAGCCTTGAAGTGGGGAATTAGGGGCCTTTTTGGCGGCGATTTTTGGATTAATGGCAGCGTCGAGCTGCAATTCGCCGTCGATGAGCCAATCTGGGTGGTTTGCTCGGATTTTTGTGATGACGGAATAGATTTTAGTAAGATCGGGATTTTTGCCGCCGGAGCCTTTGGTGGAGTAGGAAAGCATGGCAATTTTTGGTTGCTCTTCGTAGTAGGTTTCGAAAGTTTTGGCGGAATCTTCGACGATAGTATAAAGTTTGTCTTCGTCTGGAGATTTATTGACGCCGCCATCGGCAAGGATAAAATGCAGATTTTCCCTCTCGCAAATAAAACAGCTAGAGAAGAAGTTGGATTTTAGTGGTAAATGGTTTTTATAGGCGAGGAGCACGTCTCGCGAGGAAAAATCAAGGCCAGAAATCATAGAATCGGCTTTTCCCTCTGCTAGAATACTCGCAGCTTCGTCGAGGTTTTCGGTAGCAAAAAACTCGACGTCAGGGAAGTTTTTGATGGCTTCTTCTGCAATCGAGTTTTTTAGCTCTGGGAATATGATTTTCATACCCCAATTATAGCATATTATTTGTCTACGACTTCACCTTCGACAGGCTCGTCATCCTTTTTGGAGCTGGAGTCGTCTTTGGTTTCTGATGAGGCTTGCTGGTACATCTTTGCGCCGATTGGCATGATTTTGTCAGAAAGTTCTTTGGCGGCAGCTTCGAGCTTTTCTTTGTCAGCATCGGTGTCGTTTAAGACCTTTTTGGCCTCTTCGACGGCTTTTTTGATGGTCTCTTTGTCGTCGTCAGAAATCTTGTCTTTGAATTCATCTGGCATTTTTTCGGCCTGATAGATGGCGTTTTCAAGATGATTCTTAGCATCGATGGTGTCACGCTTCTTCTTGTCTTCTTCGGCGTGCATTTCGGCTTCTTTGCGAGCTTTTTCGATATCATCCTTGCTCATATTGCCAGAGTTTTGGATGGTGATGGACTGCTCTTTGCCGGTGCCTTTGTCTTTGGCGGTAACATTTAAGATGCCGTTAGCGTCGAGGTTGAAGGTGACTTCAATTTGAGGTACGCCGCGTGGAGCTGGAGCGATGCCATCTAGAATGAAGCGGCCGAGGGATTTGTTGTCGGCGGCAAATTCGCGTTCGCCTTGAAGGACGTGAATCTCGACCTGTGGCTGGTTGTCGGAAGCGGTAGAGAAAATTTCAGATTTGCTCGTTGGAATAGTGGTATTGCGGTCAATTAAAGGAGTGCGAACACCACCCATGGTTTCGATACCGAGTGTAAGTGGGGTAACATCGAGAAGAAGGACATCTTTGACATCGCCCTGAAGCACGCCACCTTGGATGGCTGCACCTACGGCTACGACTTCGTCTGGGTTGACGCCTTGCATCGGGTCTTTGCCAAAGATGGATTTGACCTTTTCGACGACGGCTGGCATACGAGTCATGCCACCAACCATGACAACTTCGTCGATGTCTTTGGTGGTGAGCTTGGCGTCTTTCAAAGCTTTTTCGACTGGGCCAGAGAGGCGGTCGAGAAGGGGACTGACGAGCTCTTCGAGCTTGGCACGAGTCAAAGTGTATTCGAAGTGCTTAGGGCCATCGGCATCAGCGGAAAGGAATGGTAAGTTGATGTCGGTGCTGGTGCTTGAGCTGAGCTCCTTTTTAGCCTTCTCGGCTTCGTCTTTGACGCGCTGCATAGCAGCGGCGTCGCCCTTGATGTCGATACCGGATTCTTTCTTGAATTCGTCGACAAGGAAGTTTACGAGGATGTTGTCGAAATCTTCACCACCGAGGTGAGTATCACCGTTAGTGGACATCACTTCAAAGACACCGTCGCCAAGTTCGAGGACGGAAACATCAAAGGTACCACCACCGAGGTCGAAGACTACGATTTTTTCGTCTTTTTTGGACTCAAGACCGTAAGCGAGGGCGGCTGCGGTAGGCTCGTTGATGATGCGCTTGACTTCGAGGCCAGCGATTTTGCCGGCGTCTTTGGTAGCTTGGCGCTGAGAATCGTCAAAGTAGGCTGGGACGGTAATAATAGCTTCGGTGACTGGCTCGCCAAGGAAAGCTTCGGCGTCGGCTTTGATTTTGCTTAATACCATCGCGGAGATTTCTTCTGGGGTATATTCTTTGCCGTCCATTTCTACGGCAACGCCATTGCCCTTTTTGACGATTTTGTATGGGCTGATATCGAGGTCGTGTTTGACTTCTTTGTCTTCGAACTTGCGACCGATGAGGCGCTTAATGCCATAAATAGTGTTTTTAGGGTTGGTGACGCGTTGGCGCTGAGCAACTTTACCGACGAGGCGTTCGCCTTTTTTGGTGACAGCAACTACGGATGGGGTAGTGCGATCGCCTTCTGCGTTTGTGATGACTTCTGGCTTGCCGGCAACCATGTACGCGAAAGCGCTGTTGGTGGTGCCGAGGTCAATACCAATGATTTTTGACATGTTTTATCTCCTTTTTCTAGCACTCCTTTATGGTGAGTGCTAATTCTTTCTCTATTGTAGCAAATTAGCACTCGGCTGTCAATAGTGCCAAAATAGAAATTATAGAAATGGTGAATATCTATCGATAAAAGCTTGATTCATGACTATATTTTATTATATATGGGTGGTGTAAGAAAAGTAATGCCATTTCCCATAAATTGTATAGTAAATCTTCCTCAAATTGGAAAGTAAAACGTCCTCAAATTGTAAAGTAATCTTCCATTTTTTTGTAAAATGGTGTATAATTGATAGTGAATAAATAGGAAAAATAATATGAAATATCTCCCACGGGTTATAGATAAGAGATTGGAAGATTTGCTTAAATCGAGCGGCGCCGTGCTGATTGAGGGTTGTAAGTGGTGCGGAAAAACCACTACTGCTAAGGAGCACGCGAAAAGTCTTCTGGAATTTCAAGATCCGGATCGTCAGGCAGAATACCAGCTTATTCAAGACACGAAGCCGTCGCTGTTCTTGGATGGCGAAAAGCCGCGGCTTTTTGATGAGTGGCAACGCTATCCGGTGGTGTGGGATTCTATTCGTATGGATGTGGATCGGACTGGCAGGATGGGACAGTATTTACTTACGGGTTCGGCTAAACCTGCCGAAGGCAAAACTATGCATACTGGGACTGGGCGAATTGCTAGGATTGTGATGCGGCCGATGAGTTTTTATGAATCGGGATTTTCTGATGGTAAGGTTTCGCTTGGTGATATTGCAAACGGAAAAGATATTTCTGCCGTAAATGATATGCAACTGGAGCAGCTGGCCGACTATATTGGCTGGGGTGGGTTTCCGGTTATTCCGTCGCTTAGTAATAAATATCGTCTGCAGGTTGCTGAAAGTTATCTGGATTCGGTGGTGCATGAGGATATCAATCATGTAGATAGCATAGAAAGAAATCCTGATAAAATGCGCAGCGTGTTAAAGAGCCTTGCTAGGAATGTCTCTACGCCGGTCTCTGTTGCTACTATTGAGCAAGATACGAAAACTGCGTTTGGTGCTGGTGTCTCACGGGTAACAGTTCGCGATTACTTAGAAACTTTGTCGAAACTTTTTGTTATCTATGACGTACCGGCGACCAAGCTTGCTTTTAGGTCGAAATCGGCGATTCGTACCACGCCAAAGAAGGAATTTGTCGATCCGTCCATCGCTATGGCGGTGCTTAATATGAAACCTGGTGATTTGCTTAAAGATTTGAGAACTTTTGGTTTTTTGTTTGAGTGCGCTGCTATGCGTGACTTGATTGTTTATTCTGGCGGAACTGGCGAGAATATATATTATTATCGCGATGCAGATAATTTTGAAGTGGATGCGATTTTGCATTTGAACAACGGTAAATGGGGAGCCATAGAAATAAAGCTGGGTGGAGGGCAGATTGAGGAGGCCGCGAATAATTTATTGAAATTCAAGACGATGGTTGATGGGAATGCTCCGGATTTTTTGATGGTGCTGACTGGCACTAATTATTCGTACCGTAGAGATGACGGTGTGTATGTTGTGTCGGTGGGGTCGCTTAGGGACTAGTTTTGATGAAGCTCTTGCTTTTTTGAAAATGGTAATGTATTATTGTAGTAGGAAAAGAAAAAGAAGAAACCTTAAGGAGATTTCATGCACAAAAAAACTAGTATTCTTGCACTGGGCGGACTGGTGGGCAGCACACTGGTTGCGGGCATGGTGCTTACTGCGCCTGGCGTGAAGGCGTCTAATCTTGCCACCGCCACAGCTTCGGTGACGGTAGAATCCACTTGCTCTATGACTGCCACCGTCACATCGGAACACACCGCTACGATGGTGAATGGTACGTATTCTGGTACTGAGTATCCAAATGGTATCGGCAGCACTACTATACAAACTTTTTGTAACGATAGGAATGGTTACAGTATTTTGGCTGTTGGTTACACTAATAACGAAGAGGGTAACACTGTGATGAAAGGTGGCGCAACTCTGACTTCTAGTGATGATATCGTGACTGGTACCGCTACATCCGGTACTTCAGGTAGTGATGTATCTAACTGGGCAATGAAAGTATTACCAGTCGCTGGTACCTATGCTCCTACCATTCAAAATGGGTTTGACTCTTTTCATGTGGTGCCATCCACCTATACCGCTGTAGCACGTTTTGATAGCCCTACGGATTCAGCTAGCGGCTCTACTCACTTAGGTTCTTCGATCACTACAACTTATGCTGCATATATTTCTAATACACAAGCACCCGGTACTTATACTGGGCAAGTGAGATACGTATTAGTACATCCAAACTATAACGAGTCTGGAACATACGTAATGCAGGATATCGCCAACTGGGAAGGTAGTATCATCCCAGAAGTACAGTTTACTGTTACGGATAGCCGTGATAATAAGACTTATACTGCCGTAAAGACTAGTGACGGTGATATTTGGATGACCCAAAATCTAGACCTATGT
>JAZNJY010000016.1:0-4996 GCA_045578285.1 Candidatus Nanosyncoccus sp.
GTCCAATACGCTATATTTTCATCATTGTAGATGAATTTTTCCGGCGGGGCGCCGAGCGCCCGCCCCGCCGGAAGCGGCTTTGCCGCAAGGGGGCTTTTACGCGGGCTGCCCCCATTTCAGCCCGCTAAAAGCCTCCTTTATTTATTGATCTTTTGTGCCAAAATAGGTTCTAGCGGTTTTATGAAGCCGCACCAAATATAAATTGTAGCAATAAAAACGCGGCTCCATTAAGGGGCCGCTTTTTTGCTTACTTGTTGCCAATTTTTGAGTCGATTGTATCGAGTGTTTTTACAACTTCTTCCAGCCTCTTGATTGCGGTATTCTTCCAGTCAAGGAAGATTTTTTCGCCGTGCGTATCCTTTTCGAATTTACTATCGTAGCACGAAACGCTAGCTTTTGCGAGTTCGGCTCTTACTGCATGAACACTTCCATGAAAGAAAACTGTTTCGATGTCAACTAACATCTTGGCGCCTTCCAGGTCGTTTATGAGCATATCCGATGTGTATTTGGTTTCACCGCTATCAGCTAAATTTACAAAGCGGAAGAATTTCATGAGTAATGTAGCTTCGTCGAACTTATCGGTTAAGTTCTCAAGCTCTTCTTCGATGTATCTGTCGCGACTTCCGTCCAAACCGTCTTCGTCTTCGACGAATTTTGCAGTTTTTTGGACCTCTGTTTTGAGTTTCAATACTTCAAAACCATAGATGTTTCTTAACACATTTGCCGCTTCACACGGATTTTCAGCAAGTATCTTATAAAGATCAGTAACATTCAGGTTTGCAGTAACAGTTTTTACCATTTGGATTTCCCCCTTTGTATGTAGTGTGTAAATATTACCTATTCATATTATATCACAAAATGCATATTTTTGCAAGATATAATGCACAAAGAATCGCATTTTTGCACAAGATTTTGTAACTTTTTTTAATTTTTGTGTGTTATAATCGTAAGCAGGATGGGTAGGATTGCGAGATATTTAAATCAGTTAATTAACGGCGATGTATTTGACACGCCGGAGATCTTGGAAGCTTACTCTACGGACCGCTCCGTACTCAAAATCAAGCCAAAACTAGTGGCTTTACCAGAATCTACAGAAGACATCCGTAAATTGATGCGCTTTTCGAGTCAGTTAGCCAGCAAGGGAATCAGTATTCCAGTGACCGTGCGCGGTTCTGGCCTAGACGAGATGGGCGCAGACCTAGGCAGTGGCATGATAATCTCCACCGAGAGACTTAATCGGCTCTTAGAGTCCGACAAGCGCGAAAGATTAGTGCGTGTGCAAGCTGGGATTACGCTTCGCGAGCTAAATCTTGCGCTTTCCATAAATGGTCTTACGATTCCGATTGTCGGTCATGACAATGAAACTATTGGCGGAATAATTTCCAACTGTCCGGCGGACGATTGGTCGGGTAAGTATGGTGGCATTTATCATTTTGTGGAACGGCTCGAAGCTGTGCTGCCAAATGGCGACTTGCTCCAAACCAGCAGAATTAGCAAACGAGCCGTAATGCGTAGGATGAAAGACAAAACTAACGAGAGCCGAATTTATGGCCGGATTCTACAGCTCATTAAAAAGAATGAGCCGTTACTTAAAGTACTTCGGGCTAACAAGCAGGATTTGTCTGGCTACAAAAATATCGTGCGCGTAGCCGACAAAACGTCAATGGATCTTTTGCCACTGTTTTTCGGTTCCGAAGGGACGCTTGGCGTGATTACCGAAGTGATTCTTCGCGCCGTACCAATTCAAAAAGAAACCAAGCGCGTTGCAATTACGTTTAGAGATTTTTCGGAAGCAGACAAGTTGCTCGACCTGGCAAAGTCACTGAAGCCGCTAGAGCTCAATTTTTACGACCTTCGCACGGTCAAAATCGCTGAGAAAAACGGTAAGAAGCCGAACGAAATCACCAAGAAAATGGATGCGGGTTTTGTGGTGCTTGCAAAGTTTGACGGCAAGAGCAATGCTAAGGTTAGAAAAATCGAGAAATACGGCAAGAAGATGGCAAGGGGCGTAAACGTCATAATAGAAAACAACAAGACCGTTTCGGCATTGAATGACCTCGAGAGTTCACTTGTAAGCTTCACGAATTTAACCAAAATCGACGGCGCTACGCCGCTTATGGTTGGCTTTTCGGTACCGGGTAGCAGTATTCCAGGCCTCGTGAACGATTTGAAGTTCCTTGAGGCTAGCCTCAAATTAGACCTTGCGCTTTACGGTTCTTATTCGGCATCAAACTACAATTTGAGTCCAAAACTAAATGTAAAAAGTGATGATTTTCGTAAGCAAGCTACAAATTTCTTGCGTACGAGCGCGTATGTAATTAAGCGGCAGGGCGGAGCAATCGTAAGAGGCACGCCGGAAGGTCGCGTAAAAGCCATTGCGGCGGATAGTACCATGACCGACCCGGAAAAAGCGCTTTACATCACCATCAAAAATATTTTTGACCGTCAAGGAATCTTAAATCCAAATGTCAAAGTTGGCGTGGACGACAGATTTACGATTAGACATTTTCGGTCTTTGTGATATAATCTAGTTAGTTATAGGAGTTTTTATGAAAACAAAAGTAAAGAAGTTGTCTGATTCGCGCGTAGAAATTACAGTGACTCTAGATACGAAAGATTTAAAGGGCGCCGAAGAAAAAGCGCTTGCTAAACTTGCTAAAGAAATCAACGTAACTGGTTTCCGCAAGGGCAAAGTTCCGATGGATGTAGCAAAAAAGTTTATTCCGGAAAACGACCTCAATGCCGAGACTGCAGATGTTGCAGTTCGCACCACAATTATTGCAGCTTTTTCTGACAATTCTAAGCAGCCGCTCGTGATTCCGAATGCAAACATCACCAAATATGTGCCGGGTGAGCTTTTGGAGTATACTGCTACCGCCGACATTTTGCCAGAAGTTAAACTTGGTGATTATAAAAAACTTGGCGTGAAAAAGCCTGAGACAAAAATCGCCGAAAAAGACATCAAAGCAGTGCTCGAAAACCTCGCCTCGTCATTTGCAGAGAAAAAGGTCGTAAAGCGCGCCGCAAAACTTACCGATGAGGCCGTAATTGATTTTGTCGGCAAAAAAGACGGCAAAGCGTTTGACGGCGGCTCAGCCAAAGATTACAAATTAGTACTTGGCTCCAAGACTTTTATTCCTGGTTTTGAAGACGGCATCGTAGGGCATGAGCCTGGCGACAAGTTTGAGCTTGAGCTTACTTTTCCGAAAGATTACGGCATGAAAGATCTCGCTGGCAAAAAGACCGTGTTTGAAGTCCTTTTGAAGCAGGTTAACGAAGTTGTAAAGCCAGCCATTGACGACGAACTCGCAAAGAAGTGTGGCCCATTCAAAGATTTAGCCGCATTAAAGGACGACATCAAAAAAAATCTCGAGATGCAGGCCGAGCATCAAAATCTTGAAAAATACAAAAATGATCTAGTAGAAGCTTTGGTAAAAAAATCCACAGTGACTGCACCAGAAATCTTAATCGACGACCAAATGCACGCGATTCGCGATGACGTAACCAGAAACGCCGCCAGCATGGGTATGAGTCTCGAAGATTACATCAAGCGCGCAGGCGAAACTATGGAATCCTGGGAGAAAAAGGCACGCGAAGCAGCTAGCGAACGCGTGAAAGGTTCTTTGGTCCTGCAGAATTTGGCTTTGGCCGAAAAAATCACCGTTTCTGACGATATTGTATCGGCAAAAATCGCTGAGCTTAAGGATGTTTATAAAAAATCCCCAGAAGCTTTGAAATCACTTAAAGATCCTAACGTCAAAATGGATATCCGAAATCGCATGGTGATCGAAAAAACCTTGGATTATCTCGTAAAAGTAAATAAATAAAAACAACTAAAAACATGCTTTCTCGGGGACGCTTGGTCCGGCCCGTCGTTACGGGCGGACCGGCGCTCACTTGCTCCTTATTAGTCGCAAAAGCCCCTCGAAAGTATGTTTTTTAGTTGCTTTTTTCATCATCTTATGATACAATGTTTTAAAGAGTTTCATCTCGTTTGCTATTGCTGTACTTGCAAGCGAGGAAGTCGTGTGAAAGCCGCGACAATCATAATAAATTACATATTACAATAAGGGAATTTTGAATGCCAACTATCAATCAGTTGATTCGCAAGCCTCGCAAAAAGGCTGCGAAAAAATCCAAATCTCCAGCTCTTGGTTCTATCATCAATACTCTTAAGACCAAGCGCTACGAGAAAGCTGCGCCTCTTAAGCGTGGTGTTTGTATCAAAGTAACAACCAAGACACCAAAGAAACCAAACTCCGCTATGCGTAAGGTCGCTCGCGTGCGCCTCACTAATGGCCAAGAAGTTTGGGCTTACATCGGCGGTGAAGGTCACAACCTCCAGGAGCACGCAGTAGTGCTCGTACGCGGTGGTCGTGTGCCAGATCTTCCAGGTGTGCGCTATCACATCGTACGTGGTACTTTAGACCTTCAGGGCGTCAATGGTCGCAAACAAGGTCGTTCTAAGTACGGCGCGAAGAAGGAGGGTAAGTAATTATGCCACGTAAAACTACTAAATCTTTGGAAAGAAAAGTCTCTCCAGATCGCAAATATCAGTCAATCTACGTACAGAGACTCATCAATAAATCCATGTTGGATGGCAAAAAGCAAGCATCTGAGCGCGCAGTTTACGCCGCAATCGAAGGTGCTGCTAAGAAACTTAAGTCTGAGAACCCAGTAGAAGTACTCGAAAAAGCCATCGCAAACGTTTCTCCAGATTTTGAAGTTAAGTCACGCCGCGTTGGTGGTGCTAACTACCAGATTCCATTCCCAATTCAAGGTCATCGCCAGATGCACTTTGCATTTACATGGATGGTACAAGCTGCTCGCGCTCGCTCCGGTATGCCATACGCTAAGCGTCTAGAGCTCGAAATTGTCGATGCCTACAACGAGACCGGTGCCGCCTTTAAGAAGAAGGAAGATTGTCACCGTATGGCCGAGGCCAACCGCGCCTTCGCCCACTTCGCAAGAGCCTAGCAAGGGAATCTAAAACATG
>JAZNJY010000017.1:0-6738 GCA_045578285.1 Candidatus Nanosyncoccus sp.
AAAGAGTGGTAGTGGTACTGCATCTGCTACTACATACTATGGTGGTGCTGTAACTATCACTGCTACTATGAGTAGTGGCTATGACTGGGTCAACTGGACTGGATCTGCTACTTATACTAACAGAGCACAATCTATCTCTAGCGTTACATCTAACCTGACATTTACTGCGAATGGGAAGAGCTGTACGACAAGTGTCAGTGGAACGCTCCAAGATTTTAATCCATCAATATTATGTAGTAATGTAACTAGTGGTACCTTGAGCGATTCTAGAGATAATCGGAATTATGGAGTGGCTAAACTTGCCGATGGTAAATGGTGGATGAGAAGGAATCTGATGCTTGGTAAAAATACACTTGTGCAGACATTGTCCACCTCCAATACAAATATGAGTTCTAGTGTATCGTTTACTTTGCCGGACAGTAGTGGCTTGAGTTTTACTGAACCTAGAATAGAGACTTCAAAGGCAACAACCACACAAATATATGGCATGGGGGTGTCTGGCAATGAATATGTTGGCGTGTATTACAATTATTGTGCCGCAAGTGCAGGGACAGTATGCAAAGACAATGGCGTAATTAATGCTGCTTATGATGTTTGTCCTAAAGGATGGAGATTACCTACGTCTGACCAGTATGAAACTTTAATAAATAGTTACAGCTCAGGTAGCACTTTTGTTGCTAACTTTAAATTGCCACTTTCCGGTACCTATAATGGCGAGTTTAATAAGTTGGGTACGCTGGCCGTTTTCTGGACGGCTACAGCATCAAATGATACTAATGGGCTTGGAGTTTCTAGAACTTTACGAATGACAGAATCTATCGTCCAAATCGGTGCAGATTATCGCCATGATGGTCTTCCAATTCGTTGCATAAAAAAATAAAGTAAAGATAAATTGGCCTAAAACTAAAAAAGTTACTGTCCGGGTAACTGAGCAGTAACCACCAATCCAAGGATACTTTCTAGAGGTATCCGTTAATGTTATTGTATATTAATATGTATAAATAATCAATAATCATATTATTACACTATTATGGAATCATTTTACAAACCTTACATATCGATTTATAAAACAGAGATATTGCAGCCTAAAACCCTTTTTCTGAAGCATAATGAGATTTAGACCCAGATTTATTTGTTGTAATTTTTATGAACAGTTACAGTGTGAAAAGTTTACAAAGAAAGCGCCGAAGGCGCGCATAAGAAACTTTTTACCTGCCTAACTGTTTAAAAATTATCAACAAATAAGTCCAAGCTTCAGAAAAAGGGTTTTAGGCTGCCTATCTATCCTTACTTTTTACGCATTTCACTATCGGGCGCAAAGAGGATGCCATCGGCAAAAACCACAAAAGAAAATATTTTCTCCTATTGATTTTTTGCCGATACAGAGAGTATAATAGGTGCATGGAATATATAAGTGTCGAAGAATTTGCCAAAAAATACCACCTTTCTGGGCGTAGCGTGCGGAACTATTGCCACTCTGGCAGAATCCCTGGCGCTAAGCTCGAAGGTGGCATCTGGCACATCCCGACCGATGCAAAAAAGCCAGAGCGGCAAAGCGGCAAGAAACCAGAAACTCTTTTGCAGACTCTCCGCCGCGAGGATCGTTATGGGATTAAGGGCGGCATTTATCATAAGGTCCAGATTGAGCTCACCTATAACTCTAATCATATCGAAGGCAGCAGGCTTACCGAAGATCAGACTCGCTATATTTTTGAGACCAATACCATCGGTGCTCTAAAAAAGTTCGAGACTATCCATACCGACGATATTATCGAGACCGCCAATCATTTTCGTTGCATCGATTATATTATCGAGAACGCCAATCGCCGCGTTAATGAACACATGATTAAACAGCTTCATTTTATTCTAAAAAACGGCACCAGCGATTCGCGTGAAGATTGGTTTGCCGTGGGCGAATATAAGAAGCTCCCCAATGAAGTCGGCGGCGAGGCTACTACTCTGCCGCAAGATGTGCCTTCTGCCATGAAAAAGCTTCTTAAAAAATACCGCGCTCGTAAAAATCTCACTCTTAAAGATTTAATTGCTTTTCACCACGATTTCGAACAAATCCACCCATTTCAGGACGGCAACGGTCGCGTGGGTCGCTTGATTCTCTTCAAAGAATGCCTGCGCCTGAATATTGTTCCCTTTATTATTGATGATGAATTAAAGATTTTTTACTACCGCGGCCTTAAAGAATGGCAAAGCCAGCCAGGCTACCTTCTAGACACCTGCCTCGCCGCTCAAGACAAATTCCTAAAATATCTAGAATACTACAATATCGCCCCCGGCATCCATGGCATATAAATTACATTTTGCCAATTATCTAAACTATCGTTCATAACTTTACGTTTAAAATCAACATTTCTGGCGCTTTTAAACGCAAAGTTGGATATATGATAATAAAAAAAGTACGTTCGGGTAGCTTAATTTAAACCCCTTTCTGAAGCATAATGAGATTTAGACCAGATTTGTTTGTTGTAATTTTTATGAACAGTTACAGCGTGAAAAGTTTCCCTAAAAAGCGCCGAAGGCGCGAATAAGAAACTTTTCACCTGACTAACTGTTTAAAAATTACTAACAATGAGGTCCAGCTTCAGAAAGGGGTTTAAATTAAGCTACCCATCTACCTTTACTTTTTTATCTACCCCTTACTCCATCGGCTCATAATTTGCAATCCCATCAATAATGAAATTGCTTTTCACGTCTAGTGCCTCTGCAATTGCTGCGGCGCAGGCCATGTACGATACTGCAGTCTCCCCTGGCACAAAAGTAGCCACGGAGACGATTTCAGACTTCATGGAGAGAGTTGCCTCAGTTCCCTTTGCATATAGTTTAGAATTCAAGATTTTTAGATCTTTACCAGTTTGACCATAGTCAAGGGTTTGTTTCTTGCCCTTAAACTCGGAGAATTTATCATAGTTGATATCATCATGGTTTAATACTACGATTTCTGGTTCCATATCGAATAAAGTTTTTTCAGAATCCAGGAATTCTTCTGTAGTCATATCGCTAAGCGAGGAAGTCACAAAATTTGTCATTGCCGCCACATGTACTGGTAGCCCATAGAACACATTGTCACGCAAAGTCTCAGCTGGTACCGTCACAACTACTACATTTGCTCCGGCTTTCCAAGCGTCGGATAAGAATTTGTGAAGCATTCCAATTTTGAATGGTTGATCCGAAGCTAATACTGCTACTTGTTCGCCAGAAGCTCTTAAAATTTCATGCACATAATGCGCCACGGTTACCTTGCCAGTCGTGCCAGTAATCGCTACAAGTTTCATGTCTTTCATTGGGTTGCCGTAATACGACTTAAGAAGCCCAGCCTTTATTTTTTGTGTTTTGAGCTTCATCCCACCGTGTTTGTTTCCAGTTTTAGACTTCACACGCTTTTCCATGCCTTCATTATACCACACTATTCCAGTAATTTACACACCAGAGACACAATCAGTGCTTTTTCTGATGGCTCACTTTCCGCGATTAAAAGTGCAATCGCCGTGAGTGCCCGGTCGGAAATTTTCGTCTCCCCTTTTTCGGTCAAATGACAATCATTCATCGTAAGAAATAGCACGAAAAGAAGTGCCCCAATTCGCTTATTTCCGTCGTAAAACGGATGGTCTTTAATTACGAAATATAATAGATTTGCTGCTTTCTCTGGCACGCTAGGGTATAGTTCCCTGCCGTCAAAACTCTGAAAAATCGCATTTAAATCGCCCTCAAAACTTCCGTTTCGCCGTTTTCCGAACAAATCCGAGCCACCCACGCTTTCTCGTAGCTGCTCTACTGCCGCCATACAGGTATCAATCGTGAGTTCCCTTTGCTTTCGCTTGGCACTCATGAATGACAAATCAATATGTCCATCATCGTATTCCTCAAGAGTTTTAAAGCTCCCCGCATAGCGCGAAATCACTTCGATAATTCCGTTCGCTTCCCCAGCGTCCAGTTCGCTTCGCGTAGTTAGCCTCCGCACAATCGCCATCATGTCTTCGACATCGTGTAGTTTCTTAATTTCCCGTCGCTCCGCTAGTGTCGCTAGCCTCCGTTCATTCACCGCTACGCCATTATTCAGATATTGTTTCAAAACCGACGTCGCCCAAATCCTAAACTTAGTCGCTTTTTTCGAATTTACCCGATATCCCACAGAAATAATTGCATCTAGATTATAAGTTTTGATTTCATGTACCTGCGTTTTTCCAGTCATCGCACCGTGCTGAGTGGTATGTGCATTTTTTGCACATGCCACTTTTTCGTCCAGCTCCCCCTCATTAAAGATGTTTCTTAAATGTCGTCCAATTACAGTCCTATCCACTCCAAACAAATTGGACATTTGTGCTTGTGTCGCCCAAATTGTCTCCCCCTCTGCATCCACATCAAAAACCACTTCCCCTTTCAACCCTTCGTAAATCGCAATCCTCTTATCACCTTCCATTTATCTCATTATATCATATGCTATAATTAGAGCATGGACCAAACTTTATTTCTCTGGATTAGCGTAATTGCCATTGTTTCGTTTGGCACGCTTGCGCACTTTCTCTATGATCTTAGCCACGAAAACAAAATCCTCGGCCTTTTTACCGCGGTTAATGAATCTACCTGGGAACATATCAAAATCGCCATCACTCCAACCCTTCTTTGGGGCCTCGTTGACGGCTATTTTTACGGTGAAAACCCCAACTACTTCCCTGCTAAGCTCGCCAGCCTCGTCGTCCTAACCTTTTTTATCCCCTTTGTTTTCTACTCGTACACTCGCCTCAGTAAAAAACCACTTCTTCCCGTAGATATTCTCACTTTTGTCGCAGCTATCATTCTGGCCCAATTAGCTTTCTTCGCTATTATCAATCTGGAACCACTTTCTCAACTTGCCGTCTACCTATCCAGCATCGGAGTTTTTGTTTTCTTTGGCGCCTATATGACCTTAACCCTAATGCCTCTAAAAGAAACCATTTTTAAAGACCCCATCACTGGTAAATATGGTTTTCCTGCCCATCGCAATTTTTTTAAATCACTAAAGAGAAAGTCCCGCAAAAAATGAATCTCAATTTCATCCCAGTTAAAACCCGCATCGTCCGCCCACCAAAAGACAACATCTTAGATATCATCGATAGCCTCGAGATTAAGGACGGCGACATCGTCTTCATTACTAGCAAAATTCTTGGCATTAGCGAAGGTCGCACTGCCAAAATTACCGAGACCACTAAAGAAGAACTCATCAAAAAAGAGGCCGAGCGCTACCTTCCATACACTAATGCCTCGGGTACTTTTCATGTTAATTTAACAGTAAACCAAAATATTCTCATCCCTGCTGCTGGCATAGACGAATCTAATGCGGATGGCTACTTTGTGATGTGGCCAAAAGATCCAGATGCTACTTGTCGCAAAATCCGCGATTACCTAATGAAAAAACATGGGCTTAAAAATCTCGGCGTCGTCGCCACTGATTCGCATTCCACTCCTCTGCGTTGGGGTGTTACCGGTATTGCTATCGGTCTTGCCGGCGTTGAGCCACTGAGGGACATCAGTGGCGAACCAGATTTGTTCGGTCGCCTTATGCATATCACTAAGGTTAACCTAATTGATCCGCTCACTTCTATGGCCGTTCTTCTTATGGGTGAAAGTAACGAATGTACTCCAATTGTTATTCTTCGTGATTACCATGGTATTCCATTTTCCGACACCGCATCCATGGAACATTTCAAAATTCCTCCGGACAAAGATTTATATCAGGCGCTTATTGATGTTATTCCAAAGGTTCAGTAATGCTCGAGTATAAAATCACCGTTAAACCAGGTAGTTCGCAAGAAAAAATCATTGAAACCGCTGAAAACGAACTCACGATCTATCTTCGCGCCAAACCCCACGATGGCGAGGCCAACGATACCCTCATCAAACTCCTCTCTAAGCACTTCAAGGTTCCCAAAACCACCATCGAAATCACTCGTGGCGCGCATTCCCGCATTAAAACCGTAACTTTCTAAACGTGCTATAATAATTACAGTTTAGATTTGGAACTATAAACCAAGTAGCAAATTAGGAGGTAACAGATGTCAGACTGCAGAAGAGAAGTCCGCGAGGCTATACGATCTCAAACGACGCCGTTTTGTATAGTTGATTTAATATCTAGATTGGAGCAAGAAGGGTTTGCTGATAAGGGCATTATTCTCGACGAATTAGATAAACTATACGACGAAGGACTAGTGGAATACGACTGCGTAACTACGTTCCCGGACGAAGAAATATACGCATTTTTCATCAAGAAGTAGCCTCAACACTCCCAAAGCCCCCAGAAGGGGCTTTTTGTAAAAAAGCAACCCAAAAGCCGTGGCGGAAGCATCTGGACGAAGTTCGAACAACTTTACCCATTAAAAAAGGGTCTCTTTAGAGACCCTTTAGTTGTCCTAGAGGTATTATACTTCGCGCGTAAACGCTTGAGATTGCCCAAGCGGGCAAGGCCGATTGCAAGAGTAATAACCAAACTGGCACTTAGTCTTTTTGCGATATTCTTTGAGCGAAAGCTGTTGAGCATACTCGTCTACTCTGTTATAGTATCGATCAAGGGTTTTCTCTGTTTGCATGCAGATTTCCCATTGCGCCGCGCCACAAAGTCTCTCATTACATTTCATAAGAAAGTCCTCAAGGCATCCTCTCTCGTTGATCATAACCATCATACCTTGCGGATAATTATTGGCTACAAGTTCCATATCGTCTAGATATTCTAGCCGAACCTCATCGTTTGCC
>JAZNJY010000018.1:0-31677 GCA_045578285.1 Candidatus Nanosyncoccus sp.
GTTTACAACCCGAAGGCCTTCATCCTGCACGCGGCGTTGCTCCATCAGGCTTTCGCCCATTGTGAAAGATTCCCTACTGCTGCCTCCCGTAGGAGTCTGGGCCGTGTCTCAGTCCCAGTCTGGATGATCATCCTCTCAAACCATCTAACGATCGTCGACTTGGTGAGCCATTACCTCACCAACTATCTAATCGTACGCAGGCCAGTCCCAAACCGCCGAAGCTTTAATCCGAAGATCACATGCGGTATTAGCCACTCTTTCGAGTAGTTATCCCTCAGTTTGGGGTCCGTTCCCACGCGTTACTCAGCCGTCCGCCGCTCGTCAGCAGGGTTCCACTGTTCCCTCGAAATTCCACAACCTACGACATAAGCGCTAGGTGCGTCAAGGAAACGGTGGAACCCCCTGTTACCGCTCGACTTGCATGTATTAGGCACGCCGCCAGCATTCATCCTGAGCCAGGATCAAACTCTCCATTAAAGTAGCCTTTTAAAAGGCTGGTGAATTTGAAAAACTCAAATTAAAAAACTGACGATGATTAATTGCACAACTAAATTGTTAAACATTCTCTAAAGACTCTCAAAATTTATCTCGCAGCTTTAGACTAATTACTAGTTTACTCTACCAAAGTTGAAAAGTCAAGTACTTTTTTTGACTTTTTTGGACTTTTTTACATTTTTTGCCCACCCTAGCATTTTTTTTAGTGCTTCTTTCCCCTGTTTTTGGCAGTCATGCATACCGCTATGAGCGCAATTTCTGCAATAATTACGAAGATTGGCCACCATGTAAAGGAGTCCCGACGTGAGTTCTGCTGCTCAACGGCGCCGGTGTCTGGGGCTAGTACGTCGCCCATTATGGTTTCTGGAGCTTTTTCCTCTGGCCTAGGTACAGATTCTGGAGCTATAGTAATATCTGGATCCATCGCTCTATCAGCGTCTGGCGTATCTGGCTCTGGATTGATTTCTGATTCCGCGATGATATCTGATGAGCCGACTTCAGGCTCCACCGATTCAATAGCTAGCGGAATAAAGAAAGGTGCGGTGTTTCCGTCGTAGATCTTTGTACATTCTTTGCCATCTTTGTATTCATCAGACGCAAGGCATGTCGCAAAGCCGTTTATAACACCGTAGCTATAACCGTTAGATTTGGCATAAATGCGAAGTTCTTGAGTACTGCTATATACTGAATTCTCATTAAATTTAATGACTGACTCCTGATTTGGGGTAAGCCAGTCGAAATCTGATGGCTGGTCGCCCTTGAATAAAACGTGAACTTCGTCCGGATTATATGTATTATTTCTGATCATGTCCGCATATTGGCCATAACCGTAGGTAGTCGGAAGGTCGATAGCTGGATCGAGCCAGTAGATGTAGAGCTCTTCTAACTCGTAGCGCCGATTGGCTTCCTCTGGGAACATTGGGTCAGTGTCGCGGTAGAAAAATTTAGCAGTATTCTCCGACGGGTTGATTGCCGAGAAAACCATGTTGCTATACTTAATAGATCCGTAGGCTTTGTATTTTTCAGAAGTTTGGTAGAGTCTCCAGAATACGTCTTCGCCGCAATCGTAATCGTAGTTTTCTCCACATTCTGAGATTTTGGCAACTTCGACCTCTTCTTCGATCTTTAGTAAATCAGCGAGCGTATAATATGTCTTATCGTTATAGACAACTTCGGCATGAACTGGATTTTGCAGACACGAAATAATATTTAGAAATGTAAAAGTTGATATTAAGAAAAGTGATTTTCTTTTCATGATACTCCTCTATGATTAATTTTGAGGGAGTATATGCATAAGTCATTCAAAAAATCAACCCCCCACCTTGTTTTTATCTTAATAAGCAGTTTGACCTCTTATGAAAATAAAAAAGCGCTCCTGCTAATTTTTATACAGGTAGCGCTTTTTTTTGAGATTTTTATACTATTTCGTGTTGTTTTGCAATTCTTCTGTAGTCTCTTCTTCCTCTGGGAGAACGATTCCTATCGACGCAACAGTGTCGCCGTCTGCCATGCGCATTATACGAACGCCCTGAGTGGCGCGGCCGAGCGTTGGGATCTCTTTCATAGCGACGCGGATAGCCTGACCTTTAGTAGACATCATAATGACCTCTTTGGCTAATGGATCTAATGTATGCACAGCGACAATCGGGCCAGTCTTTTCGGTGACTGCGGCAACTTTGATGCCGACTCCACCACGCTTATGCGGTGGGAAGTTAGAGACCAAACATGCTTTACCGTAACCGTTGGCTGAAACAGCGATTAATTTTTGCTTTGGATCGGTAATGACGTCCATGCCCACGATTTCATCTTTCGGGCGGAGACGCATACCACGAACGCCCATGGCGGCGCGGCCCATGACACGGACTTCTTTTTCGTTGAAGCGAGTAGCTTGGCCGGCGGAAGTCGAAATCACAATATCGTTTTCACCAGTGGTCTCCTTGACCCATTTAAGTTCGTCGCCGGAGTCGAGTTTGATGGCAATCAACCCATTGGAACGTACATTGTAAAAATCTTTGATGGCTGATTTCTTGATGGTTCCCTTCTTTGTAGCCATGAAAAGGAATTTGTTATCGCCGGTTTCACCCTGCTTGATGATTGCGGTTATCTTTTCCTCTGGGTGCATATTGAGCATATTTACAGCTGCAGTACCCTTGGCAGCAAGAGAAGCTTGTGGCACCTCATAGGCACGCATACGGAAAAGACGGCCTTGGTTCGTAAAGAATAACAAGTAGTCATGAGAATTTGCGGTTAGAATCTGAGCAATCATGTCTTCTTCTTTCGTAGTCATACCGCGTTTTCCCTTGCCGCCGCGATTCTGTTTTTTGAAGTCGTTCTGAGAGACGCGTTTCATGTAATTTTCAGAAGTAAGAAGAATCACACTCTCTTCTTCAGGGATAAGTTCTTCTTCTGAGAACTTTCCAACTTCATGGTTGATAATCTTAGAGCGACGCGGGTCATCATATTTTTCTTTCATGGCAATAAGCTCTTCTTTGACAACACGGAGGACCTCTTTTTCATCGGCAAGAATTGCTTCGAGTTTTTGAATAAGCTCGTGGAGCTGTTTCAACTCGTCTTCAATCTTATCACGTTCGAGACCTTGGAGCCGGCGAAGTTGCATCTGGAGAATAGCATTTGCCTGGATTTCAGATAGACCAAAACGGCTCATGAGTTGCTTATCTGCATCGTCATAAGAAGAACGAATGACTTTAATGACTTCGTCGATATTGTCGAGGGCGATCTTTAAGCCTTCTAGGATATGGGCGCGCTCTTTGGCCTTCCTAAGGTCGAACTCGGTGCGGCGACGAATAACCTTCTGGCGATGTTTGATAAATTCTGCTAGGATTTCCTTAAGTCCAAGAATGCGTGGTTGAATTCCATCCACGAGCGCCAGCATATTATAATGGAACGATGTCTGAAGAGGGGTGAGTTTGTAGAGCTGGTTAAGGATTTTCTTTGGAAAAGCGTCTTTTTTAAGTTCTACTACAACACGAATCTTACCGCGTGCGGACTCATCGCGAGCATCAGCAATATGATCGAGTTTTTTGGCGAGCACCAAATCACGAACTTTGTCGATGAAGTCTTCCTTGCTCATGCCGTAAGGAACTTCGGTAATTACGATGTTATAGCGACCATTCTTGCGTTCTTCAATATTGGCAACTGCACGAATGACGACCGAGCCTTTACCAGTAGCATAAGCTTGTTTCATTGGTTCACCACCATAGACTTCTGCGCCGGTCGGAAAATCCGGACCCTTTACGTATTTCATTAATTCTTCGAGGGTAATATCCGGATTATCGATTTGAGCAACAGTGGCGTCAACTAATTCACCCAAATTATGTGGCGGAATATTGGTCGCCATACCCACAGCAATGCCCATCTGTCCATTCAAGAGAATATTTGGTACGGCAGACGGCAAGACAGCGGGTTCTTTTTCGGTACCATCAAAGTTATCACGAAAATCTACTGTTTCCTTTTCGATATCAGCGAGAAGTTCTGCGCCAACTTTATCAAGGCGAGCCTCAGTATAACGAGAAGCAGCAGCTTCATCGCCATCCATAGAACCAAAGTTACCCTGACCTTCCACAAGTGTGTAGCGCATCTTCCAAGGCTGGGCAAGATTAACCATGGCTTCATAGATAGATGAATCGCCATGTGGGTGATACTTACCCATTACTTCGCCGACGATGCGCGCCGATTTTACTGTGGCATGAGGAGCTTTCCAGCCGTTTTTATTCATGGCATATAATATACGGCGATTTACCGGCTTCAAACCATCGCGAACATCAGGAAGTGCACGATCTACGATGACTGATAGCGAATAGCGCAGGAAGTAATCTTCCATCGTATTCTCGACGGTGCGACGCTCGATGCCTGGCTCTTCAATAATTTCTGGTTTTTTGTTGTCTTCTTCCATGATTTCTCCTTAAAAGTCCAAATCGTCAAGGTCGACAGATGCCGCTCTTGCCTGAATAAAGTTTTTACGAAGTTCGGCTTGGTCGCCCATGAGTTTGCTAAAAATAGCGTCTGCTTTTTCGGCGTCATCAATATTTACTCGGATAAGAATGCGGTTTTCTGGATTCATGGTAGTCTCCCAAAGTTGAGATGCGTCCATTTCGCCGAGACCTTTAAAGCGTTGTTGAGCAGTATAGCCCGCCTGTTTGAAGCGCTCAGCTTCTGGATCAATATTAACGCCAGCAGCTCTTCTTTCCTCAATTTTCTTGGTCAAAGTCTCCTCAAGAGCCTGTTCATCATAAATATAGTCAATTTTGCGGCCTTGTCCGGTTCCTTTGATGAGACCAAATAGAGGTGGCTTCGCGAGGTAAACGTGGCCGGCTTTTATCACTTCTGGCATATAGCGGAAGAAGAATGTTAGGAGCAAAGTGGAGATATGGGAGCCATCGACGTCAGCATCAGTCATAAAGACGATTTTATGATAACGAAGACCGTCAATATTAAACTGATCACCAATGCCCACACCCAGGCCCTTGATGAGCGAAACTAGCTCGGCATTTGCAAGCATTTTATCGAGACGAGCACGCTCTGTATTGAGCACCTTACCACGGAGAGGCAAGATAGCCTGAATCTTAGAGTCACGACCTTCTTTGGCAGAACCAGCCGCCGAATTTCCCTCTACGATGAACAATTCGCAGTCTTCAGCATTACGAGAGGAGCAGTCGGCAAGTTTTGATGGGAGATTCAATCCTTCGAATGCACCTTTACGAATAACATTGTCACGAGCGGCGCGGGCAGCTTTGCGAGCCCTAGCAGCCAAAGTGGCTTTGCCGACGATTTTCTTGGCAATTTGCGGGTTTTCTTCTAGATAATAGCCGAAATATTCGGTCATGATTTTATCGACGATACCACGGACTTCTGGGTTGCCAAGCTTATTTTTGGTCTGCCCCTCAAACTGAGGATCTGGCAGTTTCACAAGGATGACCGCCGTGAGGCCTTCTTTGATATCATCGCCTGTAAGATTGTCTTCCTTCTCTTTCAAAAGACCGTTTTTTCTGGCGTAATCATTAATGACACGGTTAAGGCCAGTACGGAAACCAACTACGTGCATACCGCCATCTGGAGTGAGAACGTTATTCGCGAAAGGCTTCATCGTCTCCGAAAATGTATCATTATATTGCAATGCGAGCTCCACACCAATTTCACCGACTTGCTTGTCGATATAGAAGATGTCTTCGGCCAGTAGTTCCTTGCCCTGGTTGAGGCGCTTGACATAGCTTTTGATGCCGCCTTCGAAATAGAATGATTCTTCGGCGCCGGTCCTTTCGTCTCTTACAGAGATGAGGATGCCTTTAGTAAGATAGGCCTGGTGTCTAGCATAGTTAGATACCCAGTCGTAATCAAAGGTAGTAGTTTCTTTAAAAATGGTTGGGTCTGGATAGAAAGTAATGGAGGTACCATGCTCGCGTGGGGCACCTTTGGTGACCTTGAGGTCCATGGTTGGCTTGCCGGTATCGAATTCAATATGATTAGTATTGCCATCTCGATAGACTTCGGCCATCATGTGGGTGGAAAGCGCGTTCACTACAGAAGAACCTACGCCATGCAGACCAGAAGACACTTTGTAGCCACCATCACCAAATTTACCGCCAGCATGGAGCACGGTGAGCACTGTCTCGAGGGTGGATTTGCCAGTCTTGGGATGAATGTCTACAGGGATACCGCGACCATTATCATCTACTCTGACGCCACCGTCTTTTAAAATAGTGATTTCTATTTTATTGGCAAATCCAGCAATAGCTTCATCGATAGAGTTGTCGGCGATCTCTTTAATGAGATGATGGAGACCATCATAACCGGTCGAGCCAATATACATGCCCGGTCTCAAGCGGACAGGCTCCAGACCTTCTAGGACACGAATTTCAGACGAATCATAGGCTTCTTTAGCGGCCATTTTAATACCTCTTCTTAAATATACTTCTCTATTATACACCTTAGGATGAAAAATTTCAAGCGTGGTATAATTAGCGCATGACATATTTAGATTATGCAGCGACTAGTCCGCTACTACCCGAAGTAATTGCAGCTATGCGCGAGGCAGAGGTAAAATTTTTTGCGAATGCCTCCGCGTTACATACACCCGGGCATTTAGCAATGAACGAAATCGAAAAATGCCGAAGACTACTCGCGAAACTAATCGGGGCTAAACCGGAAGAAATCATCTTTACCTCTGGAGCGAGTGAAAGTAATAATACGATTCTGCACATATTTGACGGCTGCAAAATTGAAACTTCCCCATTAGAGCATCATTCAGTTTTAGAGGCTGCAAAGGTTTACCGCGGTAATAAGTTACCCAAATTGTATTCTTATATGTTAGCAAACAATGAGACTGGCGATAGACTTACTTTGCCTAAGATTGACCGTAGCGAATATAAAGATTCTCCATTATTTGAGTTGAAGAATGATTGGGGTAAATCATTAGTTACAGATAGAAGAAAAGCCTATTTGCATTCTGATTTAACGCAGGTGCTTGGCAAAATTCCGATCAATGTGGATACACTAGGCTTAGATTACGCGACTTTTTCGGCACACAAAATCGGTGGCCCGATTGGCGTAGGTGCACTATATGTGCGAAGCGGAGTGCCTTTTTTGCCTCTGCTTATAGGTGGAAACCAGGAAAACAAACGCCGGGGCGGAACTTATAATACTGTTGGAATTATTGGTTTTGGGGCAGCGCTCGAGAAAATAGCACAAGAAAAGTCTTGGGAAAAATATGACACTACAGTAAGAAAATTGCGCGACAGATTGGCCGAGAGAATTCTGGATGAAATTCCTGGCAGTTCCCTAAATACAGATTTAAGCGCGGACGCGTCTTTACCAAATATCCTAAATGCTTCATTTAGAGCCGCTGAGGGCGAATCTATTCAGCTTTATCTTGATGCCGAAGGAATCATTGTTTCGACTGGTTCGGCTTGTGCTGCTGGCGACACAAAACCATCACATGTCTTAATGGCAAAAACTGGTGACGCCGAAGTAGCGCACTCTTCGATTCGCTTCTCTTTTGGCTTGACGAGTACTTTAAGCGACGTTGACGCTGTTATGGAGGTTTTACCTGGCATAGTGAACAAATTACAACAGATGAGCACTATACCTTTTCGGCGCGATAATTCTCAATAGCGCTCCGCAACGCATCGTGGCCAAGAATTGAACAGTGAAATTTGTGCTTAGGCAGTTTGCCGAGATAATTGTCGATGTCTTCGGCGGTAATATTGAGAGCTGCGTCTAAAGTTTTGCCTTTGGCGATTTCGGACAATGCAGATGTCGAAGCAATGGCTGAGGCGCAACCGTAAGTTTTCCAACGGATATCCACGATTGTATCAGTTTCGGAGTTAATCTTTAAAAACATTTTCATCTGATCGCCACAGATGGGGTTACCGACTATGCCAGTGGCGTCACATTTAAATTGAGATTCATCGCCCATGAGAAAATTACGCGGGTTCAGAAAATGGTCTTTGACGATGTCGGTATAGATCCAGTCTTGTCCTTCATTCATGCTAGCATTATAGCATAATTTGCGTTTTTTATTGCTTATTGAGCCAACCGTCTAGGAACCCAGTCTTTGCGCCATCATCGCTCCTAGGTGCCTCTACGTGCGTCACAGAGGCTTTTTTTGCGGTGGACCAGCGTTCGTTAATTTCTCGCTCTACTTCCGCCCTAGTCTTGGCGTATTTAGTGGCTGAATAGACTTTTAGGGATTCCATGAGGTTGGTGTTTGGTTCACCCATTGGGGCTGGTAAACTAATCGTGAAAGCACTGGATGGCATTCCGAACATCATGACTTTGGCAACCGCGGCATGATTTGGTGTCTTGGTGAGATCTTCTGCAGTAAATGTAGGCGTGAAGGCTTTAACCATCAAATCTGCATCAGTGACACCGACACGACCACAGATAATGGTTCCGACGTTACCAAGCAGTGCTTCCCTAATTTTGTCAGTAAGCTGAGTCATGAACTGGTTAGCAACAATTAAGTTGAGGCGATATTTGCGGGCTTCACTTAAGATAGACTCAAACGAATCAGTTGCAAAGTTCTGGAACTCATCAACGTAAAGGCAAAAATCTTTGCGCTCTTCCTCTGGGATATCCTGCCGAGACATAGCAGCCTGTTGGAACTTCATAACAAAAATCATACCGAGAAGGTTTGCATTAATGTCACCTAAACGTCCCTTGGACAGATTTACGAGAAAAATCTTTTTATTATCCATGATTTCACGAATATTGAAGCCTGATTTTATTTGGCCGAGCGTGTTACGCATGATAGTGTTCGAAAGGAACGGGCCCCATTTGCTAGCGAACCAAGTGATAACTTCGCCGGCATCGCTAGATTTCTGCGAGGCTGGGAATTCTTTGGTCCAATAATCGTAGACGGCCTTATCGGTGACATACTTTAGCTTAGACTTAACAAATTCTGGGTCGGTGAAACATTGCGGGATATCAATGAACGTAGCCCCTGCGGGGTCCGACATTAAGAGAAGTGCAGCATTTCTAAACATATGCTGGCCTCGAGGCCCAAAGAAACCCTGATTGGATGGATCAAAGAGTGATTGAAGCATACTAATTCCCTCTTGAACGATAAAGTCCTTTTGATCTTCCGAGGTAAATTCAAACATATTCATGCCAACCGGATGTTCAATATCCGCAGGATCAAAATAGATTACGTCATCGATTCTTTCCTTAGGCACACGTTTTAGAAGTGCCTCAACCGCATCGCCGTGAGGATCGATAAAAGCAAACCCTCGCCCGTCGCACATATCCTGAAAGGCAATATTTTCCAGAAATACAGATTTACCCATTCCCGTTTGACCAATTACATACATATGACGACGACGGTCGTCGTCGGAAAGATAGATTGACTTTTTATTGCCCCTAAACTCATTAACCCCGAGGAAAACTCCGTCGGTGACTAATTTAGCAGGACCATCAACCTGTTTAACCAATTGCCTTTCAACTTGTGAATTTGGAATGGAGTTTTGGTCTGGGAGATGAAAAATGCTCGCTAGCTCCACGCTGTTCAAAATATTTGTTCGAGTCTTTATGGGGAAAAATCGAAAAGTATAGTCAACGGCAATTTTCTTTTGATTCTTGAACATGTTAACTTTAAAACCATTGAGCTCTGGCGAATTGAATTGCGAAAATGCACTAACGACTCCTCCTAAAATTGCATCCGAGCGAGGTTTAGTATCTGAGCTCGCAATAATACGTATTAGTGTTTCAAAGCCAGGATATCGCATTTTATTCGTGATGGCCGAGATTTCATCTTGCTTAATACTGGAAATTCCAGTATTAATCTCGTGTTTTTCGTGTTCTTCTGGAACTTCAAACGGGGCTTTTATGATATCTAACGCAAATTGTCCGATGCCAGCACCTACAGTTTTGGTTTTCTTGCCCTTGCTAATGTTTTCGATGTATTCTTTAGCTGGCGCAAACCAGTTTTTTTGTGCGGGACGGAACAATATTTGTACAGCAGCACCCTCGTTTTTACCCACACTGGATAAAGCGTTCAGGATTGCCATGGAAGCATCACGTTTGCTGTCCTCATAGGTAGAGATTGGCAGATAAAAATCTTTACTTAAGTTTAGTTCTGCACCAGAGATACTATCAATTCTCCCGTTCGGGGCAAAAATGTTCTCTTCTCTTTTCTGTTCGATACGAGCAGTAGGATAGGCTGACTGAATGGCTTGTTTGGCAGTCTCGGCTAATTCGGATGGGACGATGGCGTAATACCTAATAAAACCGTCTTTTGCAATAATTTCGAATGAAAAGTGCCGCTGACCGTATAGTTTAGTCTTAAACCCCTGTTTCAATGTAGATGCAAGAATTGAGTAGGTGACTTGTGCTTTAGAGATAGCCTCGTTTGCGACATCGCGCTTATCGCGGCCTCCGGCCTCAATATCATCCGTGGATGGCGGAAGATGAATAAGGAGTGGTACCATCTTGAGCCCGCGCTCGTATTTTTTCTCCTTGCGCAACTTCGAAATATGCGAAGCTGAAATAATTGATGCAATAACGACCATTGCGACCACTATAAGAAAAAATATTACCCACGCTTCCATGTTCACTTTCCCCACTTATCTGATGCTATGCTTGCCATACCACGAATTTCTTCGTAAAAATTGTTCATATTGTCGGTCTGGCTTAGTTCGCCTTCGGCGCGCTTTATCTCTGTAAAAACTCTGTCATTAAAGTGGTCTCCAACAATTGCAGCATATTGTTCGTTTGGACCTGCGGTGTTCTTTGACTCGACCGCATCACTACTAGCATTCGACGTCGATACGGCAGCAGTATCTATATCGACAATTTGCCCAAGCACATCATTTTCGGTGCTATCTAGCACAGGGTTATTTTTGTCTGAAAAAATTGCCCCGCTACCTATATTTCTTAGATTATGCTCTGAAGTCCAATTTTCTAGGTTTAAATTATCCCGAGAATCGTCAAAATATTGTTTTTCACCATAATCCATATGCTTATTTTAGCACATTTTAGATTCTTTTGTATACTAAAAATTCCGACAAAGCCAAGAAAATGACGATTAGAATAATCGTCCAAATATTAATTGCGCCAAATGATTTTGCCATAAGCATCATGATTGGGCCAAATGCCAATACAGCTGAGTATAAGTAATCCTTATTACTCAAAACAACTTTTTTTGACGCAAAGTACAAAAATGTATGCATAATCAGCGAAATAATACCAAAAAGTATGATGTATAATGTTGTAAAAAATAACAAAACACCGACAGGCCCAATTTCCGTCGGCGAAGTTAGATTCAGCATCAAGATTAAAGCTGCGAGTCCCATGATGCTGATACCGATAATAATACGGTTATATTTCATAACTTGTATTATATCACAATAATGGTTATGCCCCCAAGTTTTTTAAGGAAGAAGGCGGGGTTATCTGGCCACTTTAATCAACTATTTGCCACAACCCCTGCGCTTCCCTTTTTTGACGGCTTCACGCTAGGTGAAGCATTGATCCTTATTGGTATTTCTATTCGCCCTGATTTATTTTTTGCAAGAAGGTACTGACGAAAGATTTTCCAATGCGCTCAACGCATTTTGCGGAGCTCTAGGTAATTCCTATTTGTAATTTATGGCTAGAAATTACCTTTTCGCCCGCCAAATTTTATGGTTTCTTAGGACGCTTTTTGATTTTTTTCATAGCCGCTCCTTTTTTTGTTTTTAGTTTTTGTTTTAGTCATCTCGACTGTCTTCATATTAGCACAAAGACTTTAAAAAATCAATAGATTTGTTCAATTTTATGTTGTGTTTTTTACAACGATTACCCTATTTGTTATCTGTTCTACTTTTTTGCTCAAAATGTTGTGATGTTTACAACGATATCAGTATTTTTAGCTACATTTAAGGCGTTTTAGCACTGGTCCACGTAAACGGGACCATTGTCGGTCGTTTTAAAATATAAGAATAGAAAATGATAAGGTCATTTTAATACATACGGGACGCTTCTAATATAATAAATAAATTTATTATATTACGAAGGTCCCTATGTATTAAAAAATAAGCCTGTCGGCTTATTTTTTCTATTCTTATATTTTCCCTAAATCTTACTCAATGGTGGAGCTGGGGGATACTGCCTCCCCGTCCGAGTCATCACCTGGACACGATTCTACGCACGTAGTTTCCTGTTTTATTTTAGCGATTATCGTCAGCTGCAGAAAACTAAACTGACGACCGCCGTGGCTAAGTTTTCGAGCTGTTCTGCGCCACCAGAACGGCCTTATTCCCGTTGTATGATAATTTATACCCTACGGAACCTTGGGCATAAACCAGCCTATAATAAATTAGGCATAAGCAGGCATGTATGCAACATGCGCTACGTTCGTGTTTTTAGCACTTATTAATACTTACGGTATTTAGTCGGTACGCCTCGCGTCTGTTAATGATCCGTCTAAGCTTTGTCAGCCCCAACTGGTTACAATTTTACCACAACTTCTTTCTCAAGACAAGAAGAAAGCCGGTAACTGCGAGGAAAACCGGCTTTCATAAGTAGAGTGTGGAGTTATTTTGGCTATAATGTTTGTTTTGACCTTTTGAATAATTTTTTTATTCAAAAGCTATCTCTATTATAGCGCCCAAAAATGCTAATGTCAATACATTTTTTGAACAATTTTTGTATATTTTTGGGCGAGTTTTCCACAAGCATAATTATTTTAATTTCCCTGTTTTTTAGGTGGGGGGTTGAAAATCTTTTAAACCCGTGTTAAAGAGTGCGCATGATAAGTAAAATATATTCAGCAATACCGTATGGCTTCGGCGGCAAAATAGTAGAAGTCGAGGGAGACATGAATCGGGGGCTCCCAGCATTCAACGTAGTGGGTATGGCAAATAAGACCGTAAATGAGTCACGAGAACGCGTGAAAAGTGCGATTATCAACTCGGAATTTAGTTTTCCTGATAAAAAAGTAATGATTAATCTGGCTCCAGCAGATTTAGAAAAAGATGGCTCATATTTAGACTTACCGATAGCTCTATCGGTTTTGATGCTATCAGGTCAGCTACTAAGCTCGGATGTAGATGGAAAACTTTTTGCGGGAGAATTATCCTTGACTGGCAAGTTGCGGCCCGTAAAAGGCATCATAAATATCGTGGAGACCGCAAAGGAAGCGGGGTTTAAAGAAGTTTTTGTGCCGATGAAGAATTTATCTCAGGCTGCAATGATAAACGGAATAACGGTTTATGGAGTAAATACCTTGCAAGAGTTGTTTTTGCAGCTAAAACACCAAGGCATACTATGCAGGACAAAATCTGACTTAAAATCGCCAGAAACGGCTAAAAAATCGGTTTCTGGGCCTTTTTTGGACTATATACGTGGTCAAAAAATAGCCAAGCGTGCTATGGAGATAGCCGTAGCTGGACATCATAATATTTTGATTTCTGGACCGCCTGGAGCTGGAAAAACCTTATTGACAAAGGCTGCAGCCAACCTGTTGCCAGAGCTTACGCCAGAAGAAAGAATCGACATCACGAAGATATATTCCCTTGCCGGGATGGCAACAGATGAGGTCGTAGAACAGCGCCCCTTCAGGAGCCCGCACCATACAGCTAGTGCAACCTCAATCATTGGCGGCGGAGCTGGGGCGATTCCTGGTGAGATTTCCTTGGCTCATAAGGGCATCCTGTTTCTAGACGAAATACCTGAGTTTCAAAGGTCAGTGCTAGAATCTTTGAGGCAACCACTCGAGGACAAACAGATTTCTATTTCTAGAGCAAATCGTAAAAATGTTTATCCTGCAGATTTCATGCTGGTGGCCACAATGAATCCGTGTCTATGCGGTTATTTGGGGGATCCGACGCATGAATGCAAGTGTACGGAGACCCAAATTCAAAACTATCAGAAAAAGCTTTCTGGCCCACTGTTTGATAGAATTGATTTGTATGTGAGCGTAGAAAAAGTAGAAAATGAAGATTTGATGCAGCCAGTCTCCGATTCTATAACCGAACATAATGTTGTAAAAAATACTATAACAGAGGCAATTCATAGACAAAAGGCCCGTTTTGGCCAAAATGGCATATTTAATTCTTCCCTTTCCTCATTTCAGGTTTCTAGGCTTCTTAAGATGAACCCGGCTGCCGAAAAGCTGCTGGGTACAGCTTCACGAAGACTAGAGCTCTCCGCTAGGGCTTACTTTAAAACCATTAAGGTCGCCCAGACAATAGCCGATCTTGAAGGTTTGCCCATTATTGAGAAAAAACATATAGCAGAAGCGTTGACTTATCGCAAAAGATGAGGTATAATGTTTACAGGTTAATTCAAGAGAAGAAAGGACTACTATAAAAACTACATCACGCACCCGAATAAATGGAGAAATTCGTTATCCGGAGGTACGCGTTATAGGCCCGAGCGGCGAGCAGCTTGGCATTATGTCAAGCCGTGATGCCCAACTTCTCGCGAAGGAACAGGGAGTGGATTTAGTGGAAATCGCCGCTAACGCCAATCCGCCGGTCGTTAAAATTATTGACTGGCGTAAATTCCAGTACCAAAAGATGAAAGAAGAGGCAAAGAATCGCAAAAAAGCGCGTGAAAAGCAATCTGAGTTGAAGCAGATGAAAATTGGTCTCAAGATTTCAGAAAACGACCTTAACATTAAAGTCCGTAAAATGCGTGGCTTTGTAGACGACGGCGATCGTGTAAAGATTATGATTGTCTTTCGCGGACGCGAAATGGCCCATAAAGAAATTGGTCAGGATCTTTTAAACAAGGTTCTTGGCTTAATGGGTGAAGACGTGGTTTGTGAAGGTAAAGCGCAGTTCAATGGACGCAACCTATCGGTTCAGGTTCGAAAAAAGTAATTTCCTACTTTCTAGGCCTCCGGTCGCACTTTGAATAATAATTTTAATAAACTAAAGGAAAACCTATGCCAAAGCTAAAAACGCATAAAGGTACCGCCAAGAGAATCAAAATTACTGGTTCTGGCAAAATTACCCGTGAGCGGGCCTTCGGGAATCATATTCTCGCAAAGAAATCTAAAGCCAGGAAGCGCAACATGAAAACTGCTGCTGCAATTAATGGCAAAATTAAGAAAAACATTAAGACAGCATTAGGGGTTTAATCATGAGAGTCAAAAGAGGTGTCGCGGCGCACGCGAAACATAAGAAGATTTTAAAAGCAGCTAAGGGGATGCAGCACGCTCGTACTCGTAGCTTCCGTCTTGGGAACCAAGGCGTAATCAAAGCCCTAAGATATAGCTATCGCGATCGTCGCAATAAAAAGCGCGACTTAAGAGCACTTTGGATTACTCGCATTAATAACGCTTCGAGAGAACTTGGTCTTTCCTACTCTCAGCTTATCGCTGGAATGAAGGCCAAGAACATCAACTTAGATCGCAAGGTGCTTGCAGATCTTGCAGTCAATAACCCTGAAGCGTTCAAAGCAATCGTAATGGCAGTAAAGGAGAAATAAGATGGCGATTTGTGAAATTACCGGAAAAGGCAAAATGTATGGCCACAACGTTTCGTTCTCTCAACGCCATACACGTAAGGTTTTTAAACCAAACGTTAGCAAAAGAACTTTGGTAATCAATGGTCAAAAAATTAAATGTAACGTATCTGCATCTGCACTACGCACATTGAAGAAAAAAGGCCTTATTGAAAGCCCAAAAGCACGCGCAGAAAAAGTAAATAAATAAATAAATTAATCTGCATCAAAATTCCACTCTTTCGGGTGGTTTTTTGATATGCATAGATATTTCCATGCTATAATCGAATTAAGAATATTAAGGAATATAAAAATGGACAAGGAAAAGCTCACCCCAAAAGAATCAAAAGAAAATCCGATGGCGAAGCTCGCCGAGGAACAGTCATTCGATGATCATATGCGTTCATATCGAGAAGCTAGATTAGCTGGAACTTTACCGGAAGGAATTAGAGACCCTCAGGATTATGAAGATTTTTTAGTGGAAAAAACCGCCAAGCAGAAGGAGTCCAACACTTCTGTGGAATCTGTCGAGAGCAAGCAAGCTAGTGAGAAAGATGAAGTTAGAAATCTGCTTAATATCGCATGTAATCGGCTCGGAATCGACGCAAGTGATAGAAATACAAAGCTCATGTCTTCCATCTTGATTTCTGAAAGCTATATACAGTCGGAATCAGCTAGACGCGCCGATCGTATGGAATTTACTGAAAGTGTTAAAGAGGATTATGATAAACTAGAAAAGGAATTAGCTGAGCAAAATATATTTAAAAAGATCTGGCTAAATAGAAAGAATAAAAAACGTAAGGAAGATTCTGAAAGTTTTTTAAAACGCTGTATATACAATGAGTGGAATTGTTTTCACGAAATCGTATACCGACAAAGAGAGGCTTGCAATTTAGTTCATGAGTTATGGAGAGATAAGTCTTTAACGGAGGAAGAAAAGAAAAAGGGTCAGCAGACTCTTGACGAAGAGCACCGCAGGCAAGTTTTAGCTTTGCCAGAGGTGGAGGAGCTGAGCAAAAAATCTAAATTGTATGATGGGTCCTACCATGAGTATAGTGAGCCAAAGGAGACAAAGAAAAGTTCATACTCTTTGTTGTTTGAAGATTACTATAGGGAAAGGTTAAGCTCCTTAGAGGAAAAGAATAAAAAATAATCAAAATTCCACCCTTTCGGGTGGTTTTTTGATATGAGCCATCTGTAAGCCGGGTTTTGTAGCTACGTAAACATAGCTGGCAATCATCTATCTAGGCACCAAATTACTCTAGTGCTCAAGCGGTGAGCGTGCGTCCCCGAGCAGGGGCGAATTAGCACTCCTTGCAGCAGGTGGGGTTTGCCCTCGCATTATGTCACCATAATGCGCTACGAGCTCTTACCTCGCTCTTTTCACCCTTACCACCGATAGTCAGTGGCGGTATAAGTTTCTGTGGTACTTTCCCTATCCTTGCGGACGGTCGCCGTTAGCGACCACCTTGCTCTGTGCTGCCCGGACTTTCCTCTTGGATAAAACCAAGCGATTGCCTTTTTGGCTCCCCTATATTATATCACATTAGGCGCCGACGCGGTCTTTATTGTTGCGGCGAGGAGCGTTTTCTTCGATATACTCGATGATTTTTGAAGCAACATCTATGCCGGTAGCCTTTTCAATCCCAAACCCAGGTGACGCGTTAACTTCAAGGACAAGTGGCCCACGGTTGGAACGCATCATATCGACGCCGCAAATATGGAGACCCATGGCCTTAGCAGCTTTAAGTGCGGTTCTCTTTTCTTCAGCAGTGAGCTTGACCGGGGTACCTTGCCCGCCTTGGTGGAGATTTGATCTGAAGTCGTCATCGAGAGACACTCTCTGCATGGAGGCAACGACTTTATTGCCGACCACAAAAGCACGAATGTCTGTACCCGCAGACTCTTTAATGAACTCCTGCAATAAAATATTGGTTCCGTCCTCATTGTATAAATAAAACGCCTGGAGTGCAGACTTAGCAGCCTTACGCGTGTCGGCTAAAATTACGCCGTTACCATGCGTGCCGGTGGCAAGCTTGATGATGACTGGGAGACCTATTTGCTCCAGAAGATCGTCGATGTCAGAAGTGTTGCGCGAAACAAGTGTTTTTGGAGTATCAACATCGTACTTTGCGAGAATTTGCGCAGCGCGCAACTTATCACGGGCGCGCGTAATTGCCACTGATGGGGTCGGAGTCCATACCCCTTGCATTTCAAATTGACGAACCACGGCACAACCATAGCGAGTCATGCTGTTGGAGATACGCGGAAGAATTGCGTCAAACTTTTTAAGTTTTTCGCCGTCATAGTAAACATCTGGATGTTTATCATCTAGTGAGAGATAACAATTCTTGTATTTAACGACTTCGACTTCGTGGCCGCGTTTTTTAGCCTCTTCTACCAAACGCTTGGTTGAATAATTCCCTGGTCCGTTGGATAATATAGCAATTTTCATTTTTGCCCTCCATTATTAAAATATTTCTTATGAAATGCGTATGGGTCCTCTTGCAGTTCTTTGTTCAAACGCGGAGTTTTTGAACGGTTGCTACGCGGAATGGACTCTTTTTTGACGTCGATAAGGAAATCTCCGTCTTTTAAGGTATATCGGCCAACCAAAACTGGAAAATGGTTTTTGGAACGATCAGATAAAGTAAAGACGGTTTTTAATGTTTTTCCGCCAAGCGTAAGGTCCAGTAAAGTGCAATAACGAATTTGCTCGTGGCCGTTAGACGAGCGCACTATCTTAGTCTGATAGCTAGTGACACTTAGTTGTTCCCCGGTATAGAGTGGGGATTTTTTTCCAAAAAGCACAAAAGTAAGCACCCCGTCTTTCCCCATATTAATGTTGGAGACCCAAATGGTGGACGAGTCGGCGCCAGTGTCAATCTTTGCGGGGATATTTTTAACGCCGCAAATTTCGACAAGTTCGGTTGAACCGATGATACTTTTTGGATTATTCATGGTTATATTGTACAATATTTAGATGAAAAAGTCAATGGTTATTTTGTAGTAAAGCGTAGTATCTAGAGTGATTATTTCCTTTGCAAGATTCTATCAATGGCTAGATTCGCCTCACGGTCAGCTATTGTATTCTGTTCCCTGGGGACATGCGAGAAAGAGATCTGGTCAAATTGTGGTATTTTTTCTTGAATGTATTTAAAAATTGGGAGTATGTCCTGGTTTTTGACGCTAAAGATTCCGTTGAGCTGATTAACCACCATGAGACTATCTGAAATGAAGTGTGCTGATTTAACTCCAAGGGCAATAGCGCGCTCAATGCCGTCCCGCATGGCATAATATTCCGCAACTCTAGAGGTAGCAAAGCCAATAAATTTACCGCCTTGAGATAATATGTGGTTATTTGCATCAATAATATAGTGCCCAATGCCGGATGGTCCAGGATTGCCACGAGAACTGCCATCGACATAAACAGTAACAGAAGATGCAGTACCACGTGGCGAAACATGTTCAGTAATGATCTTGCCTTCGGTAATTTCGAAGACAGCCAGGCTGGCCTCATTCAGTCTTACATTGGCCGTAGCTGGATCTTTGATATATTTATAGCTAGTGTATCGGTCGTGCGGCGTTGGCTTAGTGTTGTCCTGAGCCAGTTTCACTTCGTAAATAATGTATAGGTTACTGAGACGATTAGAGCCTTCCAAAGCTAAGAATGTAATTACGTCTTTAATTTTTATTGACTTGGCTGTGAGACCAGTATATTCAGAAAGCGCCCTTAACATAGCTTCTTCTGGTTGTTCCCCAAATTTTATTTTTCCAGTAGGAAGCTCCCAAAAAACCGGGGCCTCAGAACGGCCACGGCTGCGCTTCAAAACTAAAACCCCATCCTCGTTTCTAATAATTCCAACTACGCGAATTCTTTGTTTCATACCACCCTTAATGCCCTACCGGCCTGTTTTCCCCGTAATAGATACAAGGTGGGTAAAATCTTATGCGATACATCCACGGACGTAAGCCACGAAATCCCTATGACATGATTATTCAGGAAAATCATGCTGCCGATAGGGCTACTTCTATTGTATCAGATTATAAAACATTTGTAAAATGCCGTTCATGCCATTCAGCATGAGATTAGAAAAGACATCACCAAATAGAAAAATCAGAAGATAGACAATAATAAAGCCATAGCGTTCCATTGCCGCAAGAGCATTGCGAACATAGTCTGGCGAAATTGCATAGAGAAGCCTTGAACCGTCGAGCGGTGGAATTGGAATGAGATTGAACAATAAAAATCCCAAGTTGATATAAATAATTTCACTGAATATGAAATGTAGTAAATCCGCATTTGTATTGTAGAGTATTCCAGTAAAATGTGCGATTAAAAATGCAACAAAAGCGATAAAAAGATTTGTAAACGGCCCAGCTAAAGCAACTAGTGCCAACCCCCATTCGCGCCACTTTAGGTTTCGGGAGTCAATAGGTACGGGTTTAGCTCCGCCAAAAACTGGTGCGTTTAATAGATAAAGAATTACCGGAACTAAAATCGACATGTATGGATCAATGTGCTTGAGTGGATTTAAGGTAAGCCGCCCCGCATCTTTCGCCGTTTTGTCCCCTAAAACATACGCCACCACGCCATGCGCTAGCTCATGCAAAATAACCGACGCTAATATAATAATGAATACTATTATTATATATAGTGGGTCTCGCATTAATTTAACACCACCACTTCTTTAGTAGTTGGGAGCGAGTCGATGTTCTTGACTTTAAGTTTTTTCTCAGTACGAGCAGTTAATTTTAGCTCAGAGACCATAGCATCTACATTGCCCATAGAAATAACGAGTTTTGGTTCGATTTCACGAATTGCCCGTATGCTTGAAGTACAGAGAATATCTGCAACAATATCGTCTAAATTCTCTTCGATACCACCGAGTATGCCAATATGAATGCCGCCAATTTCAACATCATAAATAGTCTTTTTACTCTCTGTAGCAAAACCACGAATCGTAGCATCACCAATTTCAAATTCGCCTGGGCCGGTAATTTTACCAACGGCAAGATTTGCATCAATAGTGGCATCTGCAATATTAAACTTTATTGCGCCTTTTTTTGTGGAAATTATAATTTCTTCTGGACTTTTGCTTTCAATTTCGAACATATTCCTCCTGTTATTTTATGATTTTATCTGGATCAACGATCTCACTAATTTCCATTTCGAGAATGTCACTAACAAAACGGTCTTTGACGCTCCTGCGGTAGGTGAAATCATCTGCGGACATAATGACATAATTGATTGGTTTTCCCTGTTTCTTCTCAATGACCTCGGCCCAACGGGTAAGTTTTTTGGTTTTATCGTTGCCAATGATTAGAAGGTCGACGCCGTCCTGGCCAGGTAAACGGTTCGTAACCACCAAAGCTTTAATATAGTTTTTTACTGGACGGCAATATTCTTCCCATGTAGTTTCATGGATATCCTTTTCGCGAGATATATCGATTTTTTTAGAAAAGATATCTGCTAATGGGCGAGCAAATGGATGCTTATTATTGGCGGAGTAGTAAATCTTATTGTCGAAAGTTTCGTTTTTAATGACGCCGATACTCTCTAGATTCAATAATTCTCTACGCACTGAGTTAATTTGCTCGTCAATAACTCTGGTCATTTCGCGAACATAGAAAGACTTTTCGGGATTTTCGAAAAATAGTTTTAGAAGCTTGGCGCGAGTCTTGGAGCCGAATAATTTTTCAATTGGTGTACTATTTTCTTTGCTCATGCTGTATATATTTTATCACGTATGGATAAATTTTTGCAAGCTCCAACCAAACGATATTTTGATTACGCTTAAACCATGTAAGCTGTCTTTTGGCTAGATGATAATCTTCGTAAAAACATTTTTCTTTGGCTTCTTCGAGCGTCATTTCGCCCCGTAAATATTTCCAGGCGTATTCGTAAATATCGCTCTTCATAGCACCGCTGCCCCAGCCGTATTTAGAAACCAGAAATTCTGTCTCGGCATATAACTCTGGACAAAACATTTGTTCGATTCTAGCTTTCAATCTAGCTCTCAATTCATCTGTAGACCACTTAATCCCTATAATTAGATAGTCTCCCTTTATATCTTTGCGGTCTGAACAACTTTTTTGTTCAGTATCACCGATTTTGTGACCTGTTGGGCCGTGGAAGTGATAATCGTAAATCAGCGCATCAATATAGAGTCCGGTACCACCAGCTATGATTGGTACCTTGCCACGAGACTTAATGTCCTCGATTTTTGCCTCTGCATAGGCTTTCCAATCGGCAACAGTAAAACGTTCGCCTGGCTCGACCAAATCAATCCCCCAGTGAGGAACATTATCCATCTCTTCTGGAGTTGGCTTAGCAGTGCCGATATTCATGCCTTTATAGATTGCGCGGGAGTCGGCGGAGATGATTTCGCCGCCGATGGTCTTTGCGATCTCAATAGAGACGCCGGTTTTGCCGGAGCCGGTCGGGCCTAGGATGATGATACATGACGGGTCCTGCCGGACCTTCTCCTCCCCCACCTCGCCAAATCTCGGCGGGGGACCCCCTCCAGGTCCGTCACCCGTCATGTTATATCTTCCTCAAGAACTCGGCGAGCTTGGCTAGCTTGATTTTTTCCTCTTTGTCGCGAAGACGAATAGAAACAATTCCCTCTTCGGCATCTTTAGGACCGACAACGAGAATAGCCGGGATTTTCATATCTGTAGCGCGCTTGATTTTCTTACCAAGTGAGTCTGCAGATTCATCAACCGTGTAGCGAAGCTCATTATACTTCAAAGGCTTGTCGAGTACGATATTATTTAAGATATCGGTGATTTTTGCGACATAGTCAGAAACCTTATCGTTAACAGTAACAATGCGGACCTGCTCCGGTGCGCACCAGAACGGGAACCAACCACCAGTGTGCTCAATGAAGACCGAGAGGAACCGTTCGATAGAACCTAGGGTAGCGTGGTGAATCATAACCGGACGTTCTTTTTCGCCTTTCTCGTTAACGAATTCGAGACCAAAGCGCTCTGGCTGGACAAAATCGAGTTGAATGGTGGCCAGCTGATGTTCACGGCCAATGGCGTCCTCTGCCATGAAATCAATCTTCGGACCGTAGAATGCAGCTTCGCCTTCTTGTTCGAAATAATCTAGACCATTGTCAATGGCGGCTTGCTTGATTTGATTTTGTGCCATCTCCCAGAGTTTTTTATCACCGAGATATTTGTCTTCGTCGGAGCGGTAAGAGAGGCGAGCGCGAAGTTTCTGCATGCCAACTGTGGTGTATAATTCTTTTACGATTGCTACGAGGCGTTTGACTTCGTCTTTAATCTGGTCTTTTCGGCAGAAAACGTGAGAATCGTCCTGTGTCAATGAGCGTACGCGAGACAAGCCGCCAAGCTCGCCAGTTTTTTCGTCACGATAATCCGTGGTGGCCTCCATGTAGCGAACTGGCATTTCACGATAAGTGCGCGGGCGAGAAGCAAAAATCTGTGCGTGATGAGGACAATTCATTGGCTTCATAGCAAAATCCTCACCGTTCACCTGAGAGTGAACCATGAACAACTCGTCACCAAATTTAGCATAGTGTCCAGAAGTCTTGTAAAGGTCAGTCTTTGTAATGTGTGGAGTCCAAACCTTTTTGAATCCCTCACGGCCGCGGAGGCTTAAGGAATAGTTTGCCATGAGCTCGCGGAGTTCGGTGCCACGCGGAGTGAACAAAGGGAGCCCAGCGCCGACTAAATCTGAGAAGCAAAAGAGATCGAGCTCTTTGCCAAGTTTGCGATGGTCGCGAGCTTTAGCTTCTTCTTGGCGCTTTAGGTATTCGTCTAGTTCTGCTTCAGTTTCAAAAGCAACGCCATAAATACGGGTAAGCATTTCTCTTTTCTCGTCACCGCGCCAATAGGCTCCAGCAACTTTAATTAGTTTGAAGGCTCCAACTTCACTGGTGTTTTCTACGTGTGGACCCTTGCAAAGATCAGTAAACACGTCTCCCATGTCGTAGAAAGAAATTTCGGCTTCTTCAGGCAATTCTTCGATAAGTTCAATTTTAAGATCTTGACCATGATCGCGTGCCCAGTTTAAAGCCTCCATTTTAGAAACAACGCGCTTCGTCATTGGAAGTTTGCGCGCAATGATTCCGCGCATCTTTTTCTCGATTTTTTCAAGATCGGCATCTGAAACTTTCACATCTCCGAAATCTATATCATAGTAAAAACCATTATCGATGGCTGGGCCAATACCAAATTTTGCTGTAGGATAAAGCTCTGTGACCGCAGCGGCCAATACATGACTTAAAGTATGTCTCATTTTCTGTAGATTGTCTTTTTTAGACTCTTCCATCTTTATCCTTTCTGTTAGTATATATATTATACCACGAAACAGAGATTATGATAGTCATGAAGACTTTTTACCAGAGCGTCCACGAATTTTTAACTCGTGACAAATTTCATTAATTGTATCATCAAAACTATCCACAATACGAACATTGTGCCCAAAAAACTTACGAAATTCTGGCCTTAATTCACTGAATTGTCCGCAAGCAAGCAGGATCTGTTGTGGAACAAATTTTTTAATTTTCTTAGTGGCCAACACTAAGTCGGCCTTAAATTTTTCTTCAGCAAGTTCACCGTCGTCGATAAGTGACGGCCAGCCATTCAGGCAAATCGTTCGCACACTGGGACGGAGGATGAAGTTAAAATAGGTAAGGCTTTTAGTGACTGCTTTAGTAGTAAGGATAAGGGTAGGTCTGCCAGGCGTAATGCGTCTAGGCTTGAGCGTAAAACCAATAAACTTTTGGTTCTTGTATTTGTGGCGGAAATACTTAAGACTAGTACTCGACACGAGGTAGTTCGCGATGACGATAAGATCCACTTTGCCAATAAACGGGCGCAGGGCTTTTTCAGCTAAAATACGCGCACGTTTGGAATTTGTTAGGATTTCGTCAGCACTTCGCCAGTCTATGACTCGAATTATTTCCATAGTGGGAAGCTCAGATTCTAATTGGTCTGCAAAATTTTCACCACCATAGCCACTATCAAAAATCACTATTTTTAACATTTTTCTCCTTCACCTCCGCACCCTGATTCTATCATGGTGGATATAATTTTCTCCAGTAAAAACGCTGAAAGCGCTACAGCTTGTCGCTTTGTAGATGAAAAAACGGCAAAAATGCCAAAAAATCCCCTTCTTTACCCTGTGGGGATTTTTTTGAACAAATTATTTATCCAGGTATTTTATTGCCATAGTGGCAGAAACTGCGCCGTCTGAAGCGGCTGTTATGAGCTGCCTTACATCCTTAGTACGACAATCTCCTGCCACAAATACGCCCGGACACGACGTAGCGCAATCTTCGCCCGCTACAATGTATCCGCCTTCATTAATATTCACTAGACCTGCAAAATTTTCGGTCATAGGTTTTTCGCCGATCGCTACGAAGATGCCATCAACGTCTAATGTTCTAGACGGAGTAAGCTCGAGCCCGGTGACTTTTTCGTCTCCTAGGATAGCTTTTGGCTGATATTCTAGTACAAATTTTACATTATCTTTTTCGCGTAGCTTGTCTACTAAGATTTTGTCGCCCCTAAATTCGCTACGCCGATGAACTAAATAAACTTCTTTAGCAATATTGGCAAGGTAAAGCGCATCATAGAGAGCGGTGTTGCCGCCGCCAATTACTGCAACTTTTTTGTCTTTATAAAATGCCCCATCGCAGGTTGCGCAGTAAGAAACTCCGTGACCAGTGAGCCTTTCTTCATTCTCTAGGCCAAGTTTCCTGCTGGTGGCACCGACAGCCAAAATCACCGAACCGGCGGTATAGGTCTCATCATCGGTTTTAATAGTAAAGCCGCCCTCCGAGCGACGCGTGATTTCCGAGACGTCACCATATTCGATTTTAGCGCCAAGCGTGACTGCTTGATTATAAACTTTATTCATCAAATCTACGCCAGAGACTTCATAGTCACCTGGCCAGTTAGCGATGTGAAAAGTATTGATGATTTGTCCGCCATGCACGGTTTTTTCTAGCACAAGAACACTTTTCTTAGCACGCACGGCATAGATTGCCGCAGTGAGGCCCGCCATGCCAGCGCCGATAATAACAACGTCGTACATTACAAACCTACCATCTTTTCAAGCTTTTTTAGTGGTTGCACACCAACTGCACGGTTGATTTCCTCACCATCTTTTAGAACGACTAGGCACGGAATGCCAGAGACGCCGTATTTTTCGGCAATCTCTTGTTCTTCGTCTACGTTGATAGCGGTGACTTTAATCTCGGGATGTAACTTTTCAAATTCTACTATAGTTGGCTTCATCATCTGGCAAGGACCACACCAATCTGCATGAAAGTCTAATATTTCCATCATTATAAGATCTCCTTGATTTTTGATTCCATTGCTTCTGGCTCATCGGTAGGACCAAAACGTCCTATGACTTCACCGTCACGATTTACTAGGAATTTTGTGAAATTCCATTTAATAAAACCGTGTTCTTTAGCGACGCCCGGCATTTTTTCGATTGCCTTCATAGCGAGCTTGTTTTTAATCCCCTTTGGTTCTGGGTCTTCTGGGATTGCGTTTTTCAGGAATGCATATAGTGGCTCAGTTTTGTCACCATTCACCTCGACTTTCTTGAGCTGATCAAAAGTCGTATTGTATTTGGCAGTACAAAACTCGTGAATTTCATCGTCGGTGCCTGGGGCCTGATGACCAAATTGGTTGCATGGAAAATCTAGGATTTCCAACCCGTTTTCGTGGTACTTGGAATACAACTTTTCCAAACCTTCATATTGTGGGGTAAATCCACAACCGGTGGCAGTGTTCACGATTATTAATATCTTGCCTTTTAGGTCTTTTAAATCAAGCTCTGAGTCATCTCGTTTTTTAACCTTGTAATCATATATATTAGTCATTTTTTTCTCCTTTTGTTGAATTATATCATAATGTGCCTTAAGGTGCTACAATGTGCTGTAATGGTTGACATTTTTATCAATGTGTGCTATAATATGAAGATAGACTTATGTCTTTTGAACATTAACATCGTTTTGGCGTGTCTTATAAAGTCACGCTCAGAGAAAGGAGCTTTGAATATGGAAGAGCCAGTTTTAGTAGCAAATCCTCAGAATGTAATTCCCTACCATTGGCGTGGAGTTTACGTAATGAGTGATAATGACCTTATTTCACTTGGAGCAAAGAATCTCGGAATTATTAAACAGTATTGGGAAGAGAAGTTCAACGATGCGGTTTCTGAAACCGAGAAGTGCAAGATTTGCCTTAGGTTAGAGTATATCGATTCCATCATGGAAGTGCCAGCTGCAAAAGAGGTCAAGCCTTACCTTGCGTGCGCTAGGCCAAAAGACTGGATAAAGGTGGAGGATGAGGTTTACTATTATCATCAGGAGCCCAGCGAGGTGTCAAGTGGCATTCCCAGTACGCGCAGGCTTTTCGACGATGGAGTATTTCTGGTCGGCCAAGTAACCGAAATCCAAGGTGGCTCCGTAGGAGTAAACCTTAGTTCAGCCTTTACCGATTATCTTGGTAACGAACGTAAAGAGTTTTGGTTTGACGAGTGGCACAGTCCATTCGTAATGAATAAGTGGGAATATGTCTATTTGAAAGACCATCCTACTTACGCCGAAACCTGGGCAAAAATTGGCATGAGCTGGTGCGGAGCACTTTATGTGGATGCTATACTCAACGCACCGATTTACTAATCTGAGACTAGATTTAAGACACTAGAAACGATAATACCCCCCTGTAAAGGGGGCATTTTTAATCTATGGTGGGTGATGAGGGGGTGGATTTGCCGCCGGCAAATCCACACTTCCGGGCGTCAGCTCGGAAAGAGAAAAGCTTGCTTTTCTTTTTCACTCGCTTCCTACGGAAGGCGAACCCCTACGGGGTTCTCGCCCCTCACAACACTAGTCAGAAATTAAATAAAGAGCCTTCGGCTCTTTCTTTAATTTCTGGTGGGTGATGAGGGGCTCGAACCCCCGACCTTCTCGGTGTAAACGAGACGCTCTAGCCAACTGAGCTAATCACCCGTTCTTTTTATTATATCATATTTTTTAAAAAAATGATATAATTTGAGCAGAACGGAGGTAAAATGAAATTCACAAGATATGTGAGGGTGGCAAGACTCGCGGCGGGCGCAAGTTTGCTAATTGGGCTAGGCGACTATGTACTACTCAAAATAGGTTCGCCAATCGGGCCATTTCTGTTTGCTTTTGGTTTACTTGGAGTTTGCGTATTAAAGCTTAATCTTTTCACTGGAAAATGTGGTTTTTTGTTTGAGGATAATTTAAAAATTCGTGATTTGATTATAATTCTAGTTTCCAATTTGATTTTTGGATATCTATTTGGAATGGTCTTTGGGTTAATCGATTCGGACGTTGCGGCAGCTGCTAATACAAAGATGTTGGGCTGGAATATTTCTGGGGAATTTTTCTTAAAATCGGCACTTTGTGGTGTAATCATGTATCTTGCGGTAGCGATCTATAAGAAAGGTTCGCCGCTTGGCATACTTTTTGGTGTGCCACTTTTCATCTTTTGCGGATTTCAACACTCTATCGCTAATGTGATTACGATGGGCGCAGCGATGGGATTTGATTTATCGGTGCTACTTTGTGCAGCTGGGAATTTTACAGGCGCATTAGTAGCTTGGTGGCTCTGCAGCACCGCGATAAATCAGATTTCTACTAAGTCGTAGTCACGAGAACCCAATCCTAGCGATTCTGCATAAGGTAAGATTTCGCGTCCGAGGCGAGAATCAATGCGTTCTTGCAAATCTTTGGCACCGGAATCTTTGGAGTTCCAAATAGCATCAATGAAGGCTTGGTCATTTGCGACTGGGTCTAGGGATGCAAAAATACCAATGTCTTGCATTACTGGGTCGCCTTGGTTAGCATCGCAATCGCAATCTAGAGACAACGCATTGGCAACCGTAATATAAACAATTGGTTTTCCCTGTTCTTTTAGATAATCAGCAACTGCGGTAGCGGCTTCGGCCATTGATTCGATAAAATCAATTTGCTGATAAGGAATAATCCAACATAGTTTTGGACTTTTGGTTTTGCCACAAGAATGGATATAAGCTTTGCCGTTTCTGGATGCAATGCCAATAGACTGATTTTTGAGATTGGCGCCAAAACCACCCATGGCATGTCCTTTACCATGGGCAAGATTGACGATAGAATCATAATTCGCAAAGTTTTTGCCGATGAGATCGTATTTTAGGTGTTTGCCATTTTTGACTGGAATTTTAAAATCACCATCGGCATCCATAATGTCAACTGGAGCAAAGCTAGTAAAGCCATGTTTTTCAGCAACCTTAATATGCTCTTCGGCGGTATTGCGAGCGCCAGGGTAGGCAGTATTGCATTCGAGAATAGTTCCATTTAGAAATTTAACAAATGGCCCAATAAGATCTGCTTTCAGATAGCCCTTTGCACCGTCTTCGCCAGTTGAAACTTTGACACCGACTTTACCTGGTAGTTCAACATTTAATGCTTGATAGATTTCAATAAGACTTTCTGGAGTAATTTCTTTAGTATAATAGACTTTTGGTTTCATGATATTTTTATTTTAACACAAAAATTTCAATCAAAAACCCGATGACTACAAGAATTATCTTTTTACAACTTTTTTGGTGACATCAAACTTTTCCATATAGAAACCCAGCATGAGACGGGTTTGGGAATAGAATGCTGCGAGAGATTGGTAAAGAATTGAAGTGACTGGCATCAATACCCACTGCAAAATCATAAGTAGTTCCCTGCCTTTGCCGTATTTAGCCGGGCGTGGCGGTAATAGACGAAAAGAAATTAACACGGTAACAATAAGACCGACAGCAGCAATAGTCTCGACGATACTAACGACGTTCGGCAAGTTGTAGCCAACCATAGTGTGCGCCGACAAGTTCATAATCATCGGTACCCAACCACCAAAAGCAACAATTGGTGCCATAATGGCGAGTGTGACGTGGCCGTCTAAGAGTCGCCAAAACTTCGGGAAAAGTTGCCAGAACGGAACTTGGCGCTGGTCTTTTTTGACAAATAGTCTAGTGCCAACATAGGCCACGTCGGAAGCACCGTAGTACCAGCGGCGGACTTGAATGAATTGAGCTTTGATGGTTTTAAAGAGAGTTTCGTCAACGACGGCATCTTGATAAATCGGGATGCGAATTGGAAGCACAGAATAATCGCCACCAAAGAAGAACAGGCTGCGCCAATATTGGTGTCCGTCTTCCACGATTGTGCGCTTGCTCCAAAAATGCATAGCTTCAAGTGCCTGAAGCGGCTGAGAGTGCGATGCAAAGTTACGTAAAACATGTGGGCGCATCGTCGAAATGACATTAAAAAATGAGTTGGAGACAGCAATTACTCGAGTAGGTGCTGGGGCGTCCCAGATATTGTTTGTGAAGAGAGAGACTGGTTGATAGCTAAGGTGTTGGCGACGAGGGTTGGTTATGAATTCGTATGCTACGGAGTCTAGATATTTTTCGTGCATACGATTATCACTATCTAGTGAAGTCACAATGACATTTTCCACTGGAATATGTTTTTTCTCTACGTAGCGAGCGAGTTCTTCTCCGGCGTAAGTAAGGTTCGGGCCTTTGCCCACGATTTCGCCACGAATACCGTCCGGATGCTTGACTAAAAGAAAATCTTTGAACGTGTCTTTAAACTTAGCGTGGAGTTCTTTAGCGGTTTTTTCCATGCTTTCGCCACCACGCTCTTCGTAGGCGAGGACTACAATGATGCGGTCACTCGGAAAAGTGTTCTTGTCGATAGCCTCGATAGAAGGGGTAAGAACCTCGATTCCCTCATTATAGGCAGCAACGATTACGGCATGGTAGATCTTTTCCGGATTTGGATAATCGGCATGCATGGCCGCCATGAGTTTGAGATTTTCTACGTGCTCATTGAAATGGTAGCTTTTGTTGTCGTCATCACGAAGGCGCTCAAAGGATTCGTGTGGATGGCTAAGGTCTTCCATGCGCCCACGCCAGTCAACACGTTCGGCGCTTTTCATGACTTCATAACCCTGAATAGTGCGGTAGGCCACGCCAAAAGCTTTTACCAAAGTGCTCGCGATAATAATGAAGAGATAAATACTGCCAAGAACCGGATCAAGCCAAGATAGAACAAAAAGCAAGATGATAGCGCCGTAAGAAATTAATCCGGGTAAAATCTCCAAAAAACGGTAGAGGCGAGTGCGCTTGCCCTGTGGAATTTCTAGATTGCGACGCATCTAGATTTTCTCCAGAAGTCTTAAGAGGACGATAATGGTACCAAAAATTAGCGCAGTAGTCGTAATAAGGAAAAACTTAGCCATGCCAGCACCGCGTTTTTTAAAAATACGAATTGCGATGAAATTATGGAAAACACCAAAAATGATAGCAAGAACTGGAAAAGCCAACATGTCAGCCCAAGAACCACTACGGTACCCACCTATGTCGCCGTAACCGATTTTGACTACAGCAGCAGACGGATTAAGATTTATAACGCCGGTGATGAATAGTGCAATAGAAGAAATCACGTTAAAAATCATCAAGGCAAACATAAAACGTTCTTCTTTGTAAATGCATTTGATGATTTCGACGTTAAAATCTTTCATAGCTATTTGGTGAGTTTATCCACTACGTTATTAACTTGCTGAATAAAAATCGTGTCACCAACAATGCCAATGAGACCCGCAACAATCATCATCCAACCAATAACGGTCGTGACGTCATTGAATGTGACGAATATGCCAAGAATAAGAATTACGATGGAGAGTAGCAGAATGTATTTCCAAATTCCGATGCCGGCAGCATTAAGTTTGATTGCTGTATTCATACGGACCAGTGATTCATAAATGATAAAGACGCCAATCACGATGCGGAAAATATTGGCGATGCCCTCTCCCATTACGAGAGCCGTAATACCAATGAGTATAGAAATCACGCCTACGAGGAGACCATTATTAAAGAAATCGTTTTGCCCTTTTTCTACAAAATAATTAATAATTTGGAATAAACCTTTAATAACGAAGAAAATTCCGACGATATAGGAAACAATTTTCACCATCATGTCTGGCCAAGCGATAAAAAGAATACCGAGAATTAAGATTGCAAGCGACTCAATTACGGCCGACCAAGCGGATTTTTTAATATCGCTGCCAATTTGTTCGATTGGACGTTTGATGATTTCTACTTTTGACATAGAGTCTCCTAATTACATGACTATTATAGCACAAAAAGTATTTACATTTTTTGAAAATAGTTATATATTAAAA
>JAZNJY010000019.1:0-11439 GCA_045578285.1 Candidatus Nanosyncoccus sp.
TGATTTTTCTATGTTTTTGCCTGTACAATATGACATAGGTAGATCCTTTCTTATTTAAGTGGTATTAAATTAAGTATAGAATCTACCTATTTTGATGGCAAGAAGCCATCATTTATGTTGCAAAGGTTCTGAGTTAATACGTGCCTATTGACTTTTTTGACGAAATGTGATACAATGTAGTCATAACCTGAATAAGGTCGGACATTAAAAGAGAGTTATTTGCTGTCGCAGATACACCGCAACTTCACTCGTGGGAGTTTCGATGTATCTGCGGCAGACATATGTCTCCCAAAGATAAGAACCGTATATTATTTTTTCCCTAAAGGAGGCATATATGAAAAAGAAGAATCTCGTTGTTTTTATCGTATCTATTGCAATGCTTTTAATCGCGTTTGTAATTCCGTCTTTCGCATCTACATGGATGTTTATAAACGGACAGGGCGGGACCGGTTCATGGGGAGCTAATGGACGTTTCTACACGTCCACCGGTAACTACATTGCGGGGTCCAACTCAGCAGTTGCCATTGATGGCGCTTATTATCGTTTTAATGATGATGGCAACGTCGTTACTGGATGGTATGACGGTAGTTATTACGAGCCAGCAGCCGCAATTGGCTGGAAGCAAATCAACGGTGCATGGTACTATTTTGGAAATGATGGCAAGATGTTGAAAAACACTACCACACCGGATGGGTACTATGTTAACGCTAATGGCGTTTGGGACGGAGGTAGCAAGTCTAACTCTTCGTATTCGAACGGCGGACATCGCGTATCGTCTAACAATACCACATATTCTGGCAACGGTAACCATTCAGTAACCAAAGCCCAGAATAATGGCTGGTTACAGTCTGGTAGCAAGTGGTACTATATGAAAAACGGCTATGCCATCACCGGATGGAAAAAAGTCAATTCTTACTGGTACTACTTTGACGAAGATGGCGTTATGCTGACCGACTGGCAGGACATCGATAAGGGATATGATTCTCACACAAGTGGAGAACATACATATTTCTTCAATGATGGCTCATATAGTAGTGCACCGGAAGGTGCGATGCTTAAGAGTTGCTATGTAGATGGCATCCATATTAATAAATATGGCATCGCTCGCGAAGACGACTAACTCTATGGTTTTCAGGTAACTCTCCCCCACTATAAGGCCATAAGGCCTGGCCCGGATTAAATATCCGGGCTTTTTATGTTGCGAAAAACATAAATGCATAGTATAATGGAATGAATGAGGAGAGGTAAATGAAAAGAATGATTCGGAAAACTTTAGTTCTGGCTTTGGCGTTGGTGCTTGGTGCCAGTTTCGTGACGAATGACGTCGCTCTTGCTGACGACAACGACGAAATACTAAAAGCCGCGACGAGCATTAGCATTAGCCCTGTTAACAAGATTTTACAACTCGAAGAAAACTCGGTCTATGAGGACACTTTTAAGGTGACGAACAATGGTTCTGAGGTAATGGAGTTCGAGACTTACGTTTCTCCGTATTCATATACATATTCCGAACAAGATGATCAATACATGCTAGGGTTTAGCTCCCAGAACAACTACACCCAGATTACCAGATGGATCACGTTTAAAGACAACGACGGCAACTTTGTGACGAATCCACGCTATACGGCGGCGCCAAACAGTAGCGTAGAAGTAACTTACAGGATTACTACACCTGATAGCATCCCGGCTGGTGGACAATACGCCGTGCTCTTTGCACACACTTTGACATCCACAGTGTCAACGAACGGCATCAAAACTGAGGCTAGCCCTGGACTCGTAGTATACGGACGTGCTAGCGGTGAAACAATCTCAAAAAGCACGATTTCCGACCTAAAAATCATGCAGGCTTTCACCAAGGGAACAGAAACAAAAAACCTCATTAATGCCTCGGCTAAGGTCAAGAATGAGGGGAACGTGGACTTTATGGCGAATGGCAAATTGAAAGTTACTGGCATTTTTGGCAACACGATGTATGAGACCGCATCGGATAGCGGACGCATTTCTATAATTCCAGATGCCGAGTTGACCGTATCTGATGTTTGGGAAGAGACGCCATATTTTGGGATTTTTAACGTATCCTGGACAGTATCAGCTCCTGGTAGCGACGCAGTGACCATCTCGCAAACAATTGTAATTATGCCAGCCCCAATCATAGTTTCTGTAATTTTGGTATTGACAGTCATTATCGTGTGGATTATAATTATGGTTAGGAAACGTAAAGTACGTAAGTCCAAGTTTAAATTCTAGATAAAACTTCGCTTACGTAAAGCGAGCTTTACGAAATCCAAACAAACATTAAACATAAAAAAGAGTGTAGAGTATGAAAAAAACAAGAAAGCGATGCCTTGGACTCTTTGGGTTGGCGTCTGTGGTTGCAATGACTGCGATTGCGGCCAATACGCCATTACCAGAGGCTTCGGCAACATCATCAACCGTAACCGACACCATTACGGTGCGCGTAGTAGGAAGCGTGCCAGATATTGGCATTCATGGAATTGTCAACAATGCAGTCTATACGAATCTAGAACATGATTTTACGGTAGACTATGAAAATGTTCAAACGATGACCCTTTCTTTAGAATATACAGACTCAGATGGCAATACAACTACGGCTATCTTGGATGAGACAACCCCTGACTATGTTGCGGGAACCGAAGAATATAAAATATCTGACTATGGGTACGGGAAGTATATTGTCACAGCCCGCGGCGTTGGATACGATGGTGTTTACGATGAAGACAGCGTAATATATTATTACCTTCCAGTTTACGCAGAGTCCGACACTGACGATATAACTGGTAAGCATTATGTTGACCTAGAATATTCGTCAGATGACGAAGGTAGCGCTAGCGAGGTGACAAAAGTCGTCATAAATGTTTATGACGAAAGTGGAAAGCTCGTAGATGCCATATCTCCAATAGTCGTAACGCCACCAGCCACTAGAGTGGAAATACCATTTGCGGCAAACAACTTGCCTTCTGGAACCTATACGGTTAGTGTTTCAGCATACGGAGCGGATGGAAAAGAACTTTATAAACCATACACTTTTACTATTGAGTATAAAGCCGCAGTCGTGCCAGATGCGGGCGCACCAGATACAGGTGGGTTATTCCAGAATCTCAACATTTCTAGCGAAGATTACTTAGTAAGCGGTCTAATATTATTCTTCGTGCTTGGCATTGTAGCCTTTGGTATAATCGCCAGGAACAAAAAGAGCAATCCTAAAAAACGACATTAGGACTTTCAGAAAAATAAGACCTGGGGGGCTCTAAACTTTAATGTTTGTTCGAACTTGATTGGGCGCTCAAAAACTGCGAGGGCGCCCAATAAAAAAACGAACCGAGGCTAAATTCTGGTTCGTTTTTTGTTTTTAGCTTGTTATTCCGATATCTTCTCGGCCTTTTTAGCGGCTTCTTTAGCGGCTTTTTTGGCTTTGTTGCCGAGGGTTTCTTTAAGCTTAGCAGCTTTAGCAGCGCGAGCCTTAAAGCGATCCACGCGACCTTCGGTATCGATAATCTTTTCTTCGCCAGTGAAGAATGGGTGGGAAGCAGAAGAAATCTGCACCTTCACTAGTGGGTATTCTTTACCATCTTCCCATTTGATGGTTTCTTCGCTAACTGCCGTGGATTTAGTGAGGAAAGAATAGCCTGCAGCTTCGTCCATGAATACGACATCGCGATAATCTTTAGGGTGTAAATCTGTTTTACTCATAATTATGTCTATTATATCAGAGACGCGCGGAAATGTAAAGGGGGTGGGGTGGTTAATTAGATTGGTGTGCTGCCGACACACAACGCACGGACCTCCCGCGGTCGCGATTGTTCTGGTACGCCGGGTACAGTCCACTAGAACTGAAGCCCAAACCGTAGGCCTGCGAGTCACTAACGACTGTAGACGACCAATAGTTGCCGCTCGCGCCAGAGTCGTACAACGTAGTATCGACGACGAAGCCGGCACGAGTCATGAATAGCGGGTCGCCAAGTATCTTATTGAATCCACCTGCCTGGTAGCCCACGTTAGTATTGCCAGTAGCGTCATTACCATTAGCGATGCTATAAGTATTAAGCACACTGTTAAAATCAGAGATATTTACAGTGCTATTAGTCTGTGTGAGACCGTTCGGCAACCTCCATCCAGCCGGGCAGATAGAGTTTGGCATCACAGTATATTTCGTAGTGTAAGCACTGGTATCGTTCATGGCTACCGCGGCAGACCAGTTGTAGTAATTACCATATTGGTTGTGTTTACAAAGTGATTCAGAATAGCCTGCACCTGTACATGCTGCTAAATTTGAATAGATAGTAGCATTTTCACCAGTCCCATAAGAAATCGTAGTAGAGCCTTCAGCCATGTACGGAGCATTATAGTCATTAGTCCAGTTAGATACTGCCGTAGTAGCCGAGCTGGAATATGAGAAATCCGATATCGTAGCCGGACTACCAGTTACAGTAGTTCCATTAGGTGTCCAGGTGATGACATTATTGCTATCCTTAGAGTAGCCATAGAATACAGTACCAGTACCATCACCATTAGTGTCATATTGGTTTAGGTCTGTATTTTCTGATGTGAGAGCTGCGGTACCATTACAGCCGATACATAGGTCTAGATTTTGGGTCATCCAAATATTACCGTCACTAGTCTTTACTGCAGTATAAGTCTTATTATCACGGCTATCCGTAACAGTAAACTGTACTTCTGGGATGATACTACCTTTCCAGTTGGCGATATCTTGCATTACGTATGTTCCAGATTCGTTATAGTTTGGATGCACTAGGACATACCTTACTTGCCCAGTATAAGTACCCGGTGCTTGTGTATTAGAAATATATGCAGCATAAGTTGTAGTAATAGAAGAACCTAAGTGAGTAGAACCACTAGCAGAATCCGTAGGGCCATCAAAACGTGCTACAGCGGTATAGGTGGATGGTACAGCCGAGAAAGAGTCAAACCCATTTTGAATGGTAGGAGCATAGGTACCAGCAACTGGTGATACTTTCATTGCCCAGTTAGATACATCACTACCTGAAGTACCGGATGTAGCCGTACCAGTCACGATATCATCGCTAGAAGTCAGAGTTGCACCGCCCTTCATTACAGTGTTGCCCTCTTCGTTATTAGTGTAGCCAACAGCTAGAATGCTGTAGCCATTTCTATCGTTGCAGAAAGTCTGGATAGTGGTGCTACCGATACCATTTGGATACTCAGTACCAGAATACGTACCATTCACCATCGTAGCGGTATGTTCCGATGTGACAGTGGCAGTCATAGAACAAGTGGACTCTACCGTCACCGAAGCCGTAGCGGTGGCAAGATTAGAGGCGTGGACGGTAGCCGGCATGGTAAATATAGCAGAAAACAAACAAAAAGCGGCAAAAGAAATGCCGACAAAGATACTTGTGGTTATACTGTGTTGTTTGATTTTGTTGTAATGTATGACGCCTAACATTGGTTACCTCTCTTAGTTATTTACTCCCCCCGGCGGTGCCATCCCTTAATTTCATGCACAAAAATGGCACCGCTAGGGGTGCAACAGCCTAACATCCATACCAGATAAACATGATATGAAAGCAAACGTACCCTAACGGCGCCATTTATACTTTCTTACCATATTTTTATAAAAAACATCTGGTACGAATGTAGATGTTAAACTGTTGCAATATAAGTATAGCTGATTTAAAATGCTTTGCCAAGTCTTGTTTTTTTAGAAAAAGTGTGTTATAATGAGGTTATATACCAATTAATGAAACAGCCTTGAGGAGATTTCCTGATTAAAGAGATCCTCGGGGCGAAGGGAAAGGAAATCATATCATGGCAGTAAACGCTGATATGAAAGCTTTGCTTGAAGCTGGTGCTCATTTTGGGCACAAAACAAGCCGCTGGCACCCAAAGATGGCGCCATACATCCACAGCAAGCGTGCTGATGGCCACATTATCAATCTTGAAAAAACCGTAGAGGGTTTTGAGGTGGCTTTGCCAAAGGTTACCGAGCTTGTCAAATCTGGTAAGAAAATACTTTTCGTTGGCACCAAGAAACAGATGAAAGACGCAGTAAAAGAAGCTGCTGAATCTGTTGACATGCCATACGTAACGGTGCGTTGGGTTGGTGGCACTCTTACAAACGTAGAGACTGTCAACCGTCAAATCAAGAAGCTTAAGGATCTAGAGCGCCGCATGGCTTCTGGCGAGCTCGAGAACCGCTATTCTAAGCTCGAAGTCCAGAGATTCCAAGAGGAAATCGACTTACTCAACGAGCGCTATGGCGGCATCAAAGATATGACTGAGCAGCCAGCCGCTATTGTCGTGGTGGACGCAAACGAAGACAAGAACGCGATTCGCGAAGCTAACATGCTTAACATCCCAGTCATCGCATTTGTAGATACCAACGTAGATCCAACCAACATTGACTACGTTATTCCAATGAATGATGACGCAATCAAGGCAACAAAACTTGGACTTTCTTACATCGTGGAAGCGGTTAAGGAAGGCAAAAAATAAGGAGGCAAAATGGCGGAAATTTCCGTAGAACAAATCAAAAAACTTAAAGAGCTCTCCGGCGCGGGACTTACCGACGCTAAAAAAGCTCTCGTAGAAGCTGATGGTGACTTTGACAAGGCGCTTGAAGCAATGCGCAAAAAAGGCCTCACTAAGGCTGAGAAGCGTGGTGACCGCGAAACTCGCGAAGGTTTGGTGGACGCTTACATTCACGATGGCCGCTTGGGCGCAATCGTGGAAGTGAACTGTGAAACTTCTTTCGTAGCAAAGACCGAAGAATTCAAGACTTTGGCACACCAAATTGCGATGCAAATTGCTTCGATGGCTCCACTTTATGTTTCTGAAGCTGATATTCCAGAGGAAGTAAGGGCGGCGAAGGTTAAAGAGCTAGAAGAAAACTTTAAGGGCCCAGAGAATATGAAAGAGCAAATTCTTGCTGGACAGGTCAAAAAAGCCTTCTCTGACAAGGTGCTCATGAACCAACCATATATTCTCGATGATTCTAAAACAGTCGAACAGTTCATCAAGGAAGCAATTGCAAAAACTGGCGAGAACATTACAGTTCGCCAATTCAAACGCATTGAACTTGGTGTAACCGAATAGAATACGGTATAGATAACAAAAATACACCACTAATGGGGACTTCCGGAGCGCGGCAGCGCGAGGTTGAGCGCGCGAGCCCCGTGGCGACGGGCGCGAGCGACGCGGCCCCATGGTGGTGTTTTTTGTTGTCGTATGGTATACTAAGTTTATAAACAAGGAGTTATTATGTTTGACACGAGCAAAGAACGCAAGGCGATGGAAGAGGCGCTTGGGCGTTTTAATGATGAGATGAAAAAGGTGCGCACTGGGCGCGCGCATCCAGATATGCTGGCGTCAATCAAAGTCGAAGCTTATGGGCAGTTTATGCCACTCAATCAGGTAGCAAATGTGACGGCGGCGGATGCAACTCTTCTCGTAATTACTCCGTTCGATCCATCTACGATTCAGGCGATTTCCAACGCAATTAGAGCCGACCAATCACTTGGACTCAATCCAGCAGACGACGGTCGCGTAATACGTGTGCCAATTCCAGCTCTTACTGAAGAACGTCGCAAAGAAATCGTAAAGAATGCCTCTGCCAAGGTGGAGCAGGCCAAGGTAGCGATTCGCAATATTCGCGAAGATGCCCGTAAAGGTCTTAAAGCTGCCGAAGAGCTTGGTGAAGACATCAAAAAACGCGCCGAAAAGGAAATCGATGACCTCACAAAAGAGTTCGGCGACAAAGTTGAGTCCGCTTTCAAGGCTAAATCTGACGAGATTATGAAACTATAATTCTATTATATCATATTGAGGGAAATTTGTCAATGGATTTAAAACATTTGGGAATTATTGCTGATGGCAATAGGCGTTGGGCGAAGGAACGGGGACTGCCAACGCTCGAAGGCCACAAAAAAGGCCTCGACCGAATCAAAGAGCTCGTGGGCGCAGCCAGTGAGGCCGGAATAGAATATATCACATTTTATGTATTTTCTACCGAAAACTGGGGGCGAAGCGTAGACGAAGTCAGCTATATCATGAAACTGGCCGAAACACGAATTCTGAAATATGCCAAAGAGCTTAAAGAAAAGAATGCAAAGCTTTTAATCTTGGGCTCCAAGGAGCGAATCTCGCCAAAACTCGCGAGTGTGATGGATGAGGCAGAGAATCTTACAGCGGATTGCACTGGGATTACGGTATGTTTTTGTTTCAATTATGGTGGTGAAAAGGAAATCGCTGATGCCGCTACTATCGCAGCTAAGGCGGAGGGCGAGATTACACCAGAAACCATTCGGAAACACCTTTATCATCCAGAAGTCCCAAATGTAGACATGGTAGTGAGAACTTCTGGTGAAGAACGGATTTCTGGATTCATGTTATGGCGAAGCGCCTACTCCGAAATGATGTTTGTCAAAAAGTATTTCCCAGACATGTGCGCCGACGACATTGAAGAAATCTTAAATGAGTACAAAAAGCGTAACCGTAGATTCGGCAAATAGTGCTATAATATATACATGAATATTTTTGTAGGAGTTTTGGTTGGCCTTTTCGTGCTGATGACGCTTGTGACTTTGCACGAGCTAGGTCATTTTATTGCCGCAAGGCGGAATGGGGTGCGAGTCTTAGAATTTGGGATTGGTTTTCCACCAAAGGCAATTGCTTGGGTAAAAGATCCAAAAACCAAAAAATGGACACGTCTTCCTAAGCAAGAGTGGGACAAACCCCAAAAAGGCCTAATCTTTAGCTTAAATTGGCTGCCGATTGGTGGCTTTTGCCAAATGGATGGAGAATCCGCGTTCGATGAACGTGAAGGGACCTTTGGCGCGGCCAGTTTTCTTAAGAAAACTAAGATTCTGTTCGCTGGCGTCGCGATGAACTGGCTTACGGCATTTGTAATTTTGACGATTTTAGCCTGGGTGGGGATGCCGAACTTTATTGATGGGCAATTCACCATAGATGCCGATACTAGAGTAGAACGTATGCCGGTAAAAATCACAAAAGTAATCGAAGGCTCACCGGCCGAAAAAGCCGGTCTCTTGACAGGGGATTACCTTATATCGGTTGATGGTAACAAAGTAGCGAGTGGGAGCGAAGTGATCGAATACGACTCTCAGCACGCCGGTGGAGATGTCACGTATGAGATTTGCCCGAGCGAGAACAGTAATTGCGGCGATGAAAGTTCAAAGATCACAATTAGGCTAAATTCGTCGGATAGCGAATATCTTCTTGGTATCGCAATGCAAAGCTCCGAAGGCAAGTCTTATTCAACTTGGTCGGCACCAATTGTAGGCGCCGGTCTCACATTGCAGATTACCGGCGAAACTTTTAGGGGCGTAGGGCAACTAGTCTGGAATTTGGTCTCTGGTATAGGACAATTATTCAGTTTTGATGCAAATATCCGCGAAAGCGGTCAGGCTGCAATCTCCACAGTAGGAGACTCCGTTTCTGGCCCAGTGGGGATTATTGGGGTACTATTTCCAGCATTCACATCGGCGGGGCCAGCAAATTTGGCGTTTCTTGCAGCCATAATCTCAATCTCTTTGGCCTGCATGAATGTCTTGCCGATTCCAGCGCTAGATGGCGGCAGGTGGCTTTTAATCGCAATTTATAAAGTGCGCCGAAAGAGACTCACTAAGGAAGTAGAAGAAAAAATCGTAGCACGCGCCTTTGTTGTGCTACTTGCACTAATGCTAATCGTAACAGTTTTGGACATCACGAGGTTTTTCCGATGAAAAAACCACCAAAAATTAATCGGTTTTTATTAATTGCGCTGCTTTGTCTTTGGACATTCGCATCCGTGATAGCATCACAATTTGTAGTTGGGTGGATAATGCTTCTAGTTATAGGAAAAGAGGCTTTTTTGCAGCCAGTATGGACTGCTGTATATTCAGCCCTGTCTTATACAGTTGCGCTAGCGTTGGTATTATTTGTGCCAAAGCGATGGTTTAAGATTTCACGTAATGAACTTGGGTTAACTGGTTGGCCAACATGGACAGACGTAGGGCTTTCGCCAGTGGCCTTTGTCGTGTCTACACTCATTGCAGTGGGTGCGACAGCGATTTTTAGTATGTTCCCATGGTTTAACGCGAACGAAGTGCAAGATGTCGGCTTCAACAACTACATGGTGGGGGGCGATAGAATTATCGCCTTTATTACTCTAGTTGTAGTTGCTCCAGTCGCTGAGGAAATTATTTTTCGTGGATGGCTATATGGCAAAATTCGCGAAAAAGTGGGTGTGATAACATCCATATTGATAGTCTCGGTTTTATTTGGTGTTGTCCATATGCAGTGGAATGTAGGAGTGAATGTTTTTTGCCTTTCGGTAGTTTTGTGTGGTCTTCGCGAGATTACTGGCACAATTTACGCCGGGATTCTAACCCATATGCTCAAGAATGGAGTAGCGTTTTATCTGTTGTATATCATGGGTGTGTGATATAATAGGGACATGAAATTATCACAGACTTTTATAAAGACTTTGCGTGAAGCGCCAAAGGATGAGATTGCCAGAAATGGGGCGCTGCTTTCTAGGGCCGGTTATATTTATAAGGAAATGGCTGGGGTTTATGATTTTTTGCCGCTTGGACTCAAAGTACTAGAGAAGATAAAAAACATCGTGCGCGAAGAATTGAACGCTATTGGTGGGCAAGAGGTCTTGCTCTCATCTCTACAAAATCCAGAGCTCTGGGAAAAAACCGGACGTTTTTCGGACAGCGAAGTAGATATTTGGTTCAAAACCGAGCTTTCTTCTGGCGGCGTAGTAGGACTTGCTCCGACACATGAGGAACCGATTACAAATTTAATGCGTACGTATATTTCCAGTTATAAGGATTTACCGCTTGCAGTTTATCAATTCCAAACTAAATTCCGCAATGAAAAACGTGCCAAATCTGGTATTTTGCGCGGACGCGAGTTTTTGATGAAAGATATGTATTCCTTCCATGCCACCGAAGAAGACCTAGATCGTTACTACAGTGAAGTAGAGAAAGCCTACGATAGAATTTACAAAAGGCTTGGACTCACCGACACCTATGAGACTTTCGCTAGCGGTGGAATCTTTTCAAAATATTCTCACGAGTATCAGACCTTTTTGCCGGTTGGCGAAGATACCGTGTATTATAATGGCGACAAATCCGTAGTTGTGAATAAAGAAGTTTATAATGATGAAGTGCTGGCCGATCTTGGCGTCGCTGGCGAAAAATTCGAAGAAACTACGGCTGCAGAAGTTGGCAATATATTTAAGTTGAAATTCAAATATTCCGAACCTCTAGGTTTGCAATTTAACGATGACAGCAATTCTTTAAAAACCGTATATATGGGTTGCTATGGCATCGGTATCTCCCGCGTAATGGGCGTAATTGCCGAAAAATTCGCTGACGAAAAGGGGCTTTCGTGGCCAAAATCCGTTGCGCCGTTTAAGGCACAGTTGAT
>JAZNJY010000020.1:0-5187 GCA_045578285.1 Candidatus Nanosyncoccus sp.
CATTTGCGGAGTATTTCTTGATATCTGAGATAACTAATAATCCAGATGCGTTTACGACGAGTTGGTGGCTTTATAGAGATGGTTCGGATGATTTGATTCATGCGGGACCAGCGTGGGATTTTGATCTTGCACTAGGGAATAGAAACTGGGGCGAAGGGGGGATGGAAGAATTTCATAACCCGAATAGGCCACTAATAAAAAGAGAAATAGAATCGAGTAGTGAAAAAGAGCAAAGTACGGCTGTGTCGAAACTAATGTATTATTTGCTTGATATTCCGGAATTTCGTGACGAAGTGGAGCGAATTTATCAAGAAAGGCTGATGGATAAGAAGGATGAAATTTTGAATTATGTGCGTGAGCAAAAAGCATACATAGAAGAGGCAGTAATGAAGGATGCGGAAATTTGGGGTAAGAGTGGTTTTGATGAAGAGGTGGAATATTTGATTTGGTGGATAGAAAACAGGTTTCAGATGATGGATGTGGAATACGGCAACAAGATGCCGTCATTAGTTAACGAAAAAGAGATTTAGTTATTGCTGCTTGGCTCGTTTGACGGAACGAATATAGGAGATGCGCCAGCGAAGGTGGACCAAGTGGAGCCAAAATTTTTCTTGGAAGGTTGGGTTTTTGCCAAGCCAAGTTTTGAGAAAGTTGTAGGAAGTTTGCCAATTTTGCCAACTGATGGCGGTCTGATTAATGGTACTACCTTCGGTGCCAAAGTTGTAAATGTAAAGTGGTTTTAGGACGAAGCTGATATTACCTTGAGATTTTTTGAGAGAGTTTAAGACGAATTTGGTGTCTTCGGCAAAATTTAAGGATTCGTGAAATTTGAGAGTTTTGGCAGTTTTGGCAAGATAGAGTTTGTTTACGGAAGAGTACATGCGACCGTCGATGGCGAGAAGATGAAGGATGTAGGATTTTTGGGACTCGTGAGATTTTTGGGACCGGAGCGGGGTAATATAGACATCTTCGGCCGAGTTTTGTTTGAGACGTTTGTAATGAATGCCGCAGGCGGAAAGTGTGACGCCAGCATCATTAAATGGGACGAGGAGTTCGGCGATGAAATTTGGCTTAATTTTGTCATCGGCGTCGATGAAGCTAATGTAAGTTCCGGAAGCGTGTTTGAGACCAGAGTTTCTGGCGGCAGATTGACCGGAATTTTTTTGATGGAAAACTTTAATGCGAGTGTCTTTTTTTGCGTAATCGTCGGCAATTTTGCCGGAATTATCAGTGGAACCATCGTCGATTAAAATGATTTCTAGGTTTTGGTGAGTTTGTTTAATGATGGAATCGAGACAAGCCGGAAGGAATTTGGCGGTATTATAAATTGGAACAATGATGGAGACTTTGGTATTTGACTTTGCAGCGATAGTCTTTGGTTGTATTGGTGTGGCAGATTCGATGGCTTTGCCAAAGACAATTTTGTCATAAAAGAAGAAGTTGAGGAACATAGTAACGAGGGCAGTAAAACCAAAGGCGCCAGTACTTTGAATGAAATTATAGTCAAATGGGAGATGCAGGGCGGAGGAAATATTAAAAGCAAAATCGTAAATGAAAGTCATAAGACCAAAAATCCAAGTGAGAAATGGGCTGATGGCAAAAGCGAGGGTTAGATTCCAAGCGAAGAATTTGTAGACACCAGAACGGCCAGGATTACGTTCTTTCCAGGTGATTTTTGAATGAAGAATATATGCAAGGATGGCAGTAATGAAGGTGGCAATGAGGTTTGAGAGCCAAAGCAATTCGTTATTGTTGATAATGAAGCGAGCAATGATAGTGTAAACGCCAAAGTTAAATAATGTAAGAATGATGCCGATGACAACGTACTTGCTGGTGCGCTTGGCTTTTTTTGCTGGCTTGGTTTTGGCTGCGGCTGAAATTGTAGCCGGCATAGTTTTGAGTGCAAAAACGGTAATGAGTGGGTAGCAAATGAGATTTAGGAAGAAGAAGCGGGCTTCTGGTTCGGTGAGGAGGAGCATGGTACCAAAATCATAAAAGAGAATTGGGGAAAGGAGGAGAATTTTATGCCAGCCACCGGCGCGCCAACGATTTTTGCCAAGAATGGCGATTATAATAATAAATACCGTGATGCCGATAAAACCAAAATATTTGAAAATAGAATTTTCTAGAACGGTGCGATAAACGTCGATGGCGGACCTGATAAGCTTGTTGTGGTGAGGGGAGAAATCAGAATTTTCCATGACGTATGGACGAGTATAAACTGGAGCTTCGCCGTCAATAGCGTAGACAACGCTAGTAAGCTTGAAGAGTCCGGCGAGGCTGGCGCGTGGAGATTCAATGAGACCATCGGCGGTGAATTTTGCGATATTGAAGAGCCCGGCGTCGTCGATAGCGTCGACATTGCTGGACCATTTAATAGAATTAAAACTGCCGAGGGTGTATTCGTTTTGATACTTTTCTAGTGGGGCAACGGAAAGCAAAAAGTCGCGAGTGTCTTCTTTGAGGTGGTCGACACCGTCTACTCTCGCGACGTTTGAAAGCATGGTCATAGGAAGACCGGTGGTTTCACTAGTGCGACTAGCGGCTGGCGCGACGTTTAAGGCTGAGTAAAATGGAACTTTGATGAGGAAAAATAGAACGATGGAAGTGCCAAGAAGGATGAAATATTTTTTGTGGTCTAGGAAGAAGAAGAGCGCAATAATGGCTGGGAGGGTAAAGAGGATACCGTTGTGTCTAAAAATCGTGGTAAGGACAAGGAGAATGGCGAGAATGATGAGACGGCAAATATTTTTGTCCCAAGTGCCTTTTTTGACGTAGATTTTGAGGCTGATTGTGGAAATGAAAAGAGCCACAATGCCAAAAGCGATATCCTTCCATGGGAACATGAGTTGGTCAAAAATCCAAGGGTTTAGAACGATAAGCAAAAATGAGATAAGACTGGCTTTTTTGCCGGCGATTTCGTAAATGGTGGTGGCAGCGTAAGCGACGGCGGCAGAGAAGAGAAGAATTTGAAGAATGGTAATGGCGGCAACATTATGAAAAATGGCGAGCGGAATAGTGAAGAAAAGAAAAGTATGAAGTGCTGGATGCCAATCGGTATAATTGCCGGAGATGGCTTGTTCGTATTGATTGATTGAGTCTGGCGAAAAACCACCAGGATTATAGGCGAGGAACCAAATGAAACCAACTAAAAAAGTAATGAAGAAAAAAACGATGAAAATTTGCCAGTAGCGTTTTTTTGTTAGGCTCGGCGGGTTTTTGATTGAGATTTTTTGAACTTGTTTTAAGATAAATTTTGCGAGGAAATAGGATGCGACGTAAATTAGAATGCTCAGTAAAACAAAACCGATGATGAGAGCGGTACTAGTGAGATGGTCGGTAACGAGAAGAAAAATGAATATATTAATAATTGTGCCGAGATAAAGAGTGAGTAAAAAATTTTTGACCTTCATGATTACAATTATATCATTTTATGTGATACAATTGATAAAACAGTTGGAGGCATAAATGAAAAAGAAAAAAGTAATCGTGGTGGGCGCGGGACCGGCTGGGCTGACAGCGGCGTATGAGCTTCTTGATAAATCTGATGATTTTGAAGTGGTAGTACTAGAAGAATCTAAAGCGATGGGTGGAATTTCTAGAACGGTGAATTATAAAGGCAACCGTATGGACATGGGCGGACATAGGTTTTTCTCGAAAGTACCAGAAGTGAATGAATGGTGGGAAAAAATGATGCCGACTCAGGGCAAGAAGCCACAGGATGATGTAGATTTGAAACGAAAATCTACGGTGGTGAAGGGTGGACCAGATCCGAAAACTACGGACCGCGTAATGCTTCGGCGTAATCGTTTGTCTAGGATATTCTTTAATCAAAAGTTTTTTGATTATCCGGTATCTCTTAAGGCGTCTACGATTAAGAATATGGGAGTGGGGACGACTTTTGTGGTGGGGTGTAGCTATTTAAAGAGCGCAGTACACAAAAGGCCAGAAAAATCGCTTGAGGATTTTTACATTAATCGGTTTGGGAAGAAGTTGTATTCGATGTTCTTTGAGAATTATACGGAGAATTTGTGGGGAAGGCATCCGCGTGATATTTCGCCAGAGTGGGGTGCGCAGCGCGTGAAAGGGCTTTCTATTATGGCGATTCTTAAAGATATTTTTGGGAAGACATTTAAGGGCGATAATCGTAAGGTAGAGACATCTTTGATTGAAGAATTTGCATATCCAAAATTAGGACCGGGGCAACTTTGGGAAATTACGGCGAAGGAAATTAAGAAAAAAGGTGGGGAGATTATTACCGGCGCGAAAGTGGTGGGAGTGAAGCGCAATGCAAAAAATGAAGCGACTGGCGTAGTGTATGAAAAAGACGGTAAGAAAGTGAAGCTTAGCGGTGACTATGTGATTTCGTCAATGCCGATTAAGGATTTGGTGGAGGCGATGGATGACGTGCCGGCGAAGATTGCGAAGATTGCGTCGGGGTTGCCGTACCGTGATTATATGACGGTTGGGGTGCTTAGTCCAAAACTTGCACTTAAAAATGAAACTGATATTAAGACGTATAATAATATAGTGCCGGATAACTGGGTGTATGTGCATGATAAAAGTGTAAAGATGGGACGTTTCCAGATTTTTAACAACTGGTCACCGTATCTAGTGAAGGATGTGAAGAAGACTGTATGGGTGGGGCTAGAATACTTCTGTAATGAAGGTGATGATTTGTGGTCAATGAAGGATAAAGACTTTGCAAAGATGGCAATTTCTGAAATGGTAAAGATTGGTGTGCTTGAAAAAGAAGATGATGTACTAGATTTTCATGTAGAGAGAGTTAAAAAAGCATACCCAGCGTATTTTGACACATACAGCGAGATAGATAAAGTACGTGCGTACCTTGATAAGATTCCGAATCTTTACTGCGTAGGAAGGAATGGGCAGCATCGGTATAATAATTTGGATCATTCGATGTGCACGTCGTTTGAAACGGTGAAAAATATCATGAGTGGCGAGACGGATAAGTCGAATATTTGGGAAGTGAACACGGAAAAAGAATATCACGAGAGCAAGTAGCCTAGGGTCTGGGCGGGCTTTAGTAGGGGGGTAGACAAAAATTGATTTTTAGTGTATAATATTTACGTTTATGGATGATTTTATTAGGGTAAGAGGAGCAAGACAGAATAATCTACATGATCTTGATGTGGATATTCCGCGAGATAAGCTCGTGATAGTGAC
>JAZNJY010000021.1:0-36420 GCA_045578285.1 Candidatus Nanosyncoccus sp.
TATAATATAGATACTATTATCGATGCGACTAAAACTTCTACTGGTATTCCTATGGATAGCACCTATCCTGGTACTAATGCTACTAACTTTACTATAGCTGCAAAAGCAGGACAGACTCAAGCTTCTGGTGAATATACTAATGTCATTAATTTTAGATCCGTAGCTAATGTAAATACAGATATTACCATTAATGATCTTCGTTATATGCAAGATATTGCAAGTTTAACTGATGTAGAAAGACAAGCTGTAATATCTTCTATGACTACTGGTACTACGTACCAATTACAAGATAGTAGAGACGATACAACCTACAATGTAGCTAAACTAAAAGATGGTAATATATGGTTACTAGATAATCTAGCCTTAGATCCTGCTACATTAAAGTCTGGTGTAACGCTTGACAGTACTAATACCAATTTACCAGCAAATACTACTTTTGCGTTGCCGAGCTCTACTACGACCGGGTTTGACAACGTAGCAGCAAGTTACACGACTAAAGCTATCAATACCGAATCCAAGGACGCGTCTCAGTCTCTTGCTGTAGGTCAATCTGGCACTGGTAAAATTGGTGTTTACTACAACTACTGTGCAGCTACCGCAGGTACTTATTGCTCAGCTAATAACCATACAGATACCAATAATGCTATCTATGACATCTGCCCTAAAGGTTGGCGCCTCCCCACTGGCGGAGCATCTGGTGAATTTCAAGCTCTCAGAAATCAGTATGCTTCAGCCAGCGAATACGCCCTCGCTCTCAGAACGCCCCTCTCCGGCTACTTCAGCGACGGGTCCGAGCGCGGTCAGGGTAGCAGCGGCAGCTTCTGGTCCTCTACTTACTATAATGCCACGAGTATGTACCGCCTCTACGTCGATACGACGGGTGTCGATCCACAGGACGCCCGTAACCGCTTCTACGGGTTCTCCGTGCGGTGCGTATATGACGCTACTCCAGATATGCAAAACGTAACTACTTCAGAGCTTGCTACACTAATGCCGAGTATTGGAGATACGGCCATGCTAAATGATAATCGTGACGGCTCCGTATACAATGTAGGGAGGTTAGCAGATGGGAAATATTGGATGTTAGATAACCTAGCACTGGGCGGAACTTCCGCTATGACACTGACGAATTCAGACACTAATATGACAGCTTCGTCTTGGACTTTGCCAGCCTCTACGACGACGGGATTCACTAATAATAATCCTGGCTATATTAATTCTGCCATAAATGCGGAGTCAAAAAGTACAAAAGTGGATTTAGCTATGGGTCAAAATGGCACTGGTAAAGTGGGTGTATATTATAACTATTGCGCAACAAGTGCCGGCACTTACTGTATGGATTCTAATTCTGGAAGTGGAAACGCCACTTCCGATGTTTGTCCAAAAGGTTGGAGAATACCGATTGGTGGTACATCTGGTGAATTCCAAACCCTTCGTAATCAGTATTTCTCTGATGGGGCTATGGCGCTAGCTCTCCGTACGCCTCTTTCCGGTTATTTCGGCGATGGCTCAGCCCTATATCAGAGTGGCTACGGCCGCTTTTGGTCCTCTACATACTATAGTGTAGCAAATATGTACAATCTAGGTGTAAGTGCGGCGGGCGTCTATCCCAATTACAACTACGGTCGTTTCTATGGGTACTCGATACGATGTATTAAACAATAGTGTTTTGTGGAATTTCATATTTTGTAGGTGGGGGTTGAAAATAATTTGTATCTGTGTGTATAATGGGGACAATATGAAAACATTTTTCTTTTATGATTTGGAAACTTCGGGGTTGAATCCGAGGGAAGATAGAATTATGCAGTTTGCGGGCCAAAGGACTGATATGGAATTAAATCCGATTGGTGAGCCAGTGAATATTCTGGTGAAAATGAGCGAAGATGCTTTGCCAAATCCGGGTGCGATTATGGTGACTAAGATTACACCACAAGATACTTTGCGCGATGGTATGAGCGAGGCGGAGTTTTGCAGATATGTGACGGAGGAGATTTTTGCGCCGAATACGGTGGCGGTCGGGTATAATACGGTGCGGTTTGATGATGAATTTATGCGTGCGACTTTGTGGCGAAATTTTTATGATCCTTATGAATGGGAATGGAAAGACGGAAGAAGCCGATGGGATATGCTGGATGTGGTGCGCATGGTGAGGGCGCTTAGACCAGAGGGGATTAACTGGCCGGTAACGGAGGATGGCAAGGCGACAAATCGTCTAGAACTTTTGACGAAATGTAACGGGCTTTCGCATGAGCATGCGCATGATGCGCTTTCGGATGTATATGCAACGATTGCGGTTTCAAAAATGATTCGCGAAAAACAACCGAAAATGTTTGAATTTTTGTTTAAAATGCGCGATAAAAAAGAAATAAAAAAACTTGTAAATCTTGAAAATAAGAACCCGTTTGTATATTCTAGTGGCAGATATTCATCCGAATACAATAAGACCACGGTGGCTTTTCCGCTTACGGCCGGAAGAAACGGAAACGTACTCGTCTATGATCTTAGACATCCTCTGGGCGCGCCCATGTTTCCTACGGTTAAGGAACTTTGCTACAATAAATGTCCGGCAGTGGCGCCGATGTCGGTGCTGGATAAAGGCAACGGGTGGGAGAAAATTGGTTTGTCGCGTGAAATAGTTGAACAAAATTTGAAGGAACTTTTGAAACATCCGGAATTTGCGGAGCAGGTGAGGAGCGAATATGAAAATCGGCCGGAGTTTCCGCCGGCAGAAGAACCAGAGGCGGCGCTTTATGAAGGGTTTTTGAATGAGTCGGACCGAGTAAAAGTGGCGGCGGTGCGTAATGCGGATGCGGGGAGGTTGGCGGATTTTTATCCAGATTTTAATGATGTAAGATTGCCGGAGTTGTTATTGCACTATAAAGGACGTAACTTTCCAGAAAGTTTGAGCGAACCCGAGGCTACGGAATGGGAAAAATATCGCATAGAGCGAATTAAGCGTCTGGCGCCAAGGTTTTTGGAAGAATTAAAAAAGATTTATGAAAAAGATGCGTTTATTGCGGAAGAATTGAAACTCTATTTTGAAAATGTTTTTGCTTTGGATTATTAAGCTTGTGGTATAATAATAGCATGGATAATAACAAAGTAATGATTGTTGGCACGGGCAATGTCGGAGCAAGCATTGCTTTTGCAATTACACAGCAGAGAACCGCGATAAATGAAATTGTTTTGACGGATATTTTGGCACATGATGCAGAGGGCGAAGCAATGGACCTTAAGGACGCTCTCGTGGTGGCGCCAAGCTATGTCAAAATTAGCAGTGGCACCTATAGAGATGCGAAAGATTGTGACGTAGTGGTGATTACAGCGGGTGCGGCTCAGCGTCCTGGTGAAACTAGATTGCAACTTTTGAAAAAGAATGTGAATATCCTTAAAGGCATGATTGAACAAATCATGGACAGTGGGTTCGATGGAATCTTTCTTGTTGTAACAAATCCTATGGACGTGTTGACGTATTTTGCTTTGAAGTTTTCGGGTCTTCCAGCCGAAAGGGTGATTGGTTCTGGTACCGTGCTGGATTCGGCAAGGCTAAGACAGCGAATATCAGCATATCTTAATGTGAATCCAAAATCTGTACATGCGTATCAAGTGGGAGAGCATGGCGATTCTGAAGTTACTTTGTGGTCACTTGCGGATGTGGGCGGTCAGAAGATTGGGGATTTACTCAGTGCTGAAGTCAGAGATGGAATATCCGATTTTGCAAAAAATGAAGCGTATCAAATTATTGAAAAGAAAGGTGCAACGTATTACGGTATAGCGTCTTGCGTTGTACAGATTTTGAATTCGATTTTAAATGACGAGATGCGGGTTTTGCCGGTGTCTTCGTACGATGGTTTTTCGGGAACTTGTTTTGGCTGGCCAACGGTAGTGGGGCGAGAGGGTGCGATTCGGCGGCTAGATGTGAAGATTTCCGAAAAAGAGGGTATGGAATTACAAAAATCAATTAATGTCTTAAAAGATGCGCAAAATAAAATTAAGTTTTAGTTTGATTCTGACGTTTTTTGTGGCGATGATGCCGGGAAAAGTTTTTGCGGATACAGAAAATTTTTATTTTGAAGATTTTACAGGCGATTATTATTTGAGTCGTGAAGATGATGGAACGTCGCGACTTAAGGTGGTGGAAAGTTTTACGACGATTTTTCCAGAATACAAACAAAACAAAGGTATTTGCCGGATGATTCCATTTACGAATCAGGGCGGCGCTAATGTAACTTTGCCGAATTTGACTACGGCCAATATAAAAGTGACTAGAAATGGTGTGAGCGAACCGATTTATAGTATCGAGAAAAGTAGTGGGAATTCTTACGAAGTTTGTACTGGCGACGAAAATTATGTAATGGGGCGGCAGGTTTATACTTTTGAATATAATTTTGAAAAAGTTGTAACAGATTTTGAAAATTATCAAGAACTTTATTGGGATACAAATGGCAATGGTTGGACTCAAAGATTTAATAAGGTGACGGCGAAGCTGCATTTTGTGGGGGATGTAAAAAATGCTTATGTTGGAAAGAATTGGTGCTACGTTGGTGTTTACGGTGCGAATGAACAGGGGCGTTGCACGGTTTCTGAAATATCGGATGGCGTGAAGTTTGAATCAAAAATGTTGACGCGTGGCGAAAACTTGACTTTTGACGTAGAATTAAAACCTGGAAGCTTTGTGGTGCCGGAGCCGACAAAGAATTATACATTGGTTTTTGTGATGATCGGGTTTTTGATTGTGTGTGTTTTATGCATGATTAACCCGATCAGAAAATTTTTAAAAACGCGAGACAAGGCAAAATATTACAAAGGTTTATTTGTAAAGCCGGAGTTTACGCCGGATCGAAATTACAGTGTAGCGGAGATGGCGGAAATATACATTGGTAATAAACGAGACGCAAAAGTTGCAGTGCTACTTGATATGATTGTAAATCATAATATAAATTTGATTCAAAAAGGCGAGACGAAATTTGGACGTAAGAAATGGGCAGTGAAAGTTTTGAATGTGGATGGGGTTAGCCGTGAGGGAATGTACCTTTTGAAAATTTTGGCGGGCGGTGCAAACGTGGAAGATGGTGATGAGATTGAGATTAAGACACGGACGGCGACTTCTGCTTTGGTTTCGCTTAAGAATAGCTACGAAAAAACAATTACGGATGATTTGAAGAAGCACGGATTGATAGAGGAAACACCAAAAAGTGGTGCGGGACTTTTAATCGTGGTGGTATTGATGATTATCGGCGTGCCAATGCTGGGATTTGTAATGGATATTTCTGAAGAAATTGACCTTAACTTGGTGGGGCAGGTAGTGGGGAAGGAAGTGTTTATGCCGGTGATGGCGGGAATTCTAGTGACGACGATAGTGGTGTATGCGATTCTGAAAAGTAATACAACGAAATTTTTGTATCGCACAAAGGATGGTCTGAAGGCTTCTAGATATATGGATGGCTTGAAACTCTATATTGGGATGGCGGAAAAAGATAGGCTTAAATTTATGCAGAGCGTGGAGGGCGCGGATGTGACGACTGAGGGCGTGGTGCGATTATATGAAAAATTGTTACCGTATGCGGCAGTGTTTGGACTTGAAAAAAGCTGGATGGATGAACTTGAAAAATATTACAAGTTGAATGAGATTGACACGCCAGATTGGTATATGAATCAGATGGCAACTTATACGATGCTAAATGCAGTGAATTCGGCTGTGAGCACGGTAAATTATTCAACGACATACGCATCGAGCGGTGGAGGTTCTTCGTCTGGATTCTCCGGTGGTGGGGGAGGAGGATTTTCCGGCGGAGGCGGCGGCGGAGGCGGCGGCCACGGTAGATGATTATGGAAAAATATGATATTATTATTAATAGATAAAAGGAAATAGAAAAATGGATCCAAATAACACAAATCAGAATTTCAACCCAGCGGCTGCGGCGGCACCTGCGGTGCCGAGTGCGCCAGCGGCACCTATTGCGGCACCAGCTGCGCCTGTTGCACCAACTGCTCCTATTACGCCAGCTGCTCCTGCAGCGCCTGTTATGCCGCCTGTTGCTCCTGCGGAGCCAGTTGTAACCACTCCAGAGGCATCTGCGCCAGCTAATCCGATTATTAGTCCAACGGGAGCTGCACCAACGTCCCCTACGATGCCAGAATTTCCGACGCCAGTAAGTCCAGTATTTCAGCCGGGTAATACTATGCTGGGAGCTACTGATCCAATTACGATGCCTAATCCACCAAAAGCTCCAGATCCAATCGAGGAGGAGTTAAAAGCGCCAATGAAGGCAGCGGGTCCTGTTCCGGGTTCAATTGGTAGCGCAATTTCGATGCCATCCGAGCAACCAGCTACTCCAGAAATGGCTGCAGGCCAACCGCAAATGGGACAAGTACCGAATGTGGCCTTTAACGACCCGGCGGCAGCTCAAGGCCAGCCGATGCAAAATATGCAAGCTCCAGCAAATGGTGGCAAGAAGAAAATCGATAAGAAAACTTTGATTATGCTTTGTGCTTTGGCTGGCGTAGTGGTGCTTGCGCTCGTCGTAGTGCTAATTTCTCAGGTGCTCTAAAGCTTACGTTTGATAAACTTTGCAAAGTATTGTAGAATATATCTATGAAGAATATATATATTACTACTGCGATACCTTACGTTAACGGACTTCCGCATATCGGTCACGCTATGGATTATTGTTTGGCGGATGTAGCGGCTCGATATTATAGGATGCTCGGACATAATGTGCGACTTCAGGCTGGGACCGACGAACATGGCAATAAGATTTTTTTGAAAGCGAAAGAACTTGGCATTTCTACGCAAGAATATGTTGATAATAATGCGGCAAAATTTCAGGAGTTTGTGCACAAGTTGGGTGTTGAATATACCGATTTTGTGAGGACTACAGATAAAGAGCATGAGAGAAGGTGCCAGGAGATTTGGAAGCGGCTTTCCGATCATATTTATAAAGCAAGCTATGATGGTTGGTATTGCACTGGTTGTGAGAGATTTGTAACCGAAAAGGAATGTGAAGAAAATCATGGAGTTTGTCCGGATCATCAGAAGCCTTATGAAAAAATTTCGGAAGAGAACTATTATTTTAGGATTAGTGATTTTAAAGAGCAGATTCGTGAAGAGATTGAGTCTGATAAGCTTTTGATTTTGCCAGAATTTAGAAAGAAAGAAGTTTTGAAGTTACTTGCTGATTCACCAGACGTGTCGATTTCGCGACCAAAAACTCAGCTTACGTGGGGAGTGCAGGTGCCAGGTGATGATTCTCAGGTAATGTATGTGTGGATTGACGCGCTCGCGAATTATATTACAGTGCTAGGTTATCCGGAGAAGGACATTTCTGATTGGTGGCCGGCGACTGCACAATTTGTGGGTAAAGACATTTTGAGGTTCCATGCGATTATTTGGCCAGCAATGCTGATGGGGCTAGGTTTACCGCTTCCGGAGCGAATCGTTTCACACGGAATGGTTTTGTCGAATGGCCAGAAGATGAGTAAGTCGATCGGCAATGTAGTTGACCCGATGGAAGTTTTGGAAAAACACGGGCTCGCTGCTTTTCGTTATTTCTTCTTGAGGCACATTGATACATTTGCAGATTCGGATTTTACGTGGGAAAAATTTGAAAACGCGTATAATAATGAGCTCGCAAATGATCTTGGTAATTTAGTGCAGAGGCTTGCAACGCTTGCGAAGAAAAATGAAATTGTAATTCGTGATGATTTTGAACTGGAGCTTCCAGCGGAATATTGTGAGCTTATGAATGAATTTGAATTTTCGAAGGCGTTTGACTATGCGTGGGAAAAAGTGCAAGAATTGAATGCGAAAATCGACGAAGAAAAACCGTGGAGTTTAGCAAAGAATGGTGAGCGAGAAAAACTAGAGGCATGCATGGAGGGGCTTATTTTGGGATTGCTTACTGCGAATAAAATGATCTCGCCATTCTTACCGGAAACGTCGGAGAAAATTGCTAGCGTGTTTACAAATCCAATTGTGCCACCAGAAGAACCGCTATTCCCAAAGACAAGATAAAAAAATAACCCCCGGAGGGGTTATTTTTTATTCTTCGGAACTAAGCTTTCCGGCAAAGTCAGAAAGGTAGAATCCGATGACGCCACCTAGGGCTGGGAAAAGCACGTAGACGGTGAGAGCTTGGCAGATGCCGCTCATAATTTCGCTGAAGTTTTCACCGGCGGTTGGGAAAATCTGCGACATCAAAGCAACTGCTGGGTTGAAAGCGAAGTTGTTTTGGAGCCCGAGAAATGCACCAGAGATTATATATCCCAAGAAGAAAGCGAGCACAATACCACCAGCTACGGTTGCGCCAAAAGTAAAGACGCTGCGTTTGTACTTGAGTGCGCGAGCATAGATAAAGGCAATGATGACTGCACCAAGTAGCTCGACCATTGCGAATACCCAGAATTTGCCATCAGCGATTGTAGCGAGTGGTTGCAGTTCGGTTGCAGTATCGCCGCCGGCGAGATGAAATGAGTTAAGGATGAGCCAACCAATCCAAGCGCCAACGATTTCCGCAATGATATACATGACACCGCGAATTACGGACATGCGACGAGTGGCCATCATCCCGATGGTGACGATTGGATTAAGGCGAGCGCCAGAAAATGCATAAACGGCAATCAAAATTGCAATTACTGCAAAGATGAAAGTCGCGACGTTTGCTATACCTACAAACATGAGTGAGAAGAAGAGCATTGCGAATAGGGCAGTACCAAGAACTTCTCCGAGTAAAGCTCCGTAGAATTTGTGGTCTTTGAAAATAGTTAGGATGCTTTCGGTTCCTTCGTATTTTTTACCAAAGAAGCCAGCGAAGCAGGATTTCTTGTCATTCTTGTCGGTAGTTTCTTTTACGGTATTGGTTTTGACGGCCTCGGACACTGGTTTTTCGTCAGTCTTCGCGGCAGTAGTTTTCGGTTTTGTCGTTTTTGCAGCAGTCTTAGTGGACTTTGCGGACGACTTTGGCTTCTTTGTTGCCATTATTTCCTCCTTTGATTGATATTGGTTATATTATAACACAGATTCTTTATGGTATAATAAAAAAATGGCAATAATGATGAATCGTGAAGATGATAAAAACCAAGAACTTACGGCGCGAATTCAAGCTGACCTTAGGGCTCGCGCAAAAAAGACCAAAGATTTAGGTGACGATGAAGACTTTGACGTTTATGTTTTTCCGAATTAGTGATACAATATAATATATGGATGAAAATCTTGCTAATGACGAAAAGGCGGCGTTTGAGTCTTCCGTAGGGGATTCTTCTGGACCGAGTTTTTATAGTGGTAGCGGCAAGACTTTGGTGAGCAATAAGGCGAAGTTTAGGGGGTTTCTAAAAAAAGGTGGGCCGATGCTCCTTATTACAGGTTTGATTGGTGGCTTTGGAGCTCTTATGATGGGTGCGCAAACTTTAATGCCGATTGCAATTGGTGAGATGATAATTGAGAAGTTCAATTCGGTGGGTGTGTCGTCGACTCTGGCCAGCGATGCGTGGCTGGATACGCAATTGAATCAAGGAATGCAAAGTAGTGGTACGAACAATAAATATGGAATTTCTTCGTATCAGGTGCAATCATTTGAGGGGCAAGGAATGAAAGTTGTAAATGCTGGTGGGGTGACGGCGATATTATATCTGAAGAATGGAACCTACATTCCAGTGGTGGGGAGTAGTTTTGTGAATAATTCTGGCTTAGCAGAGAGCATTAAGACGGCGAGTGGACTAAGTAATGTGGGGACGCCGGTTACGGCAGCGGTAGCACTAGCTGATCCGGATTTTAAGATACCATATACGACTGCGGCGAAAGGCTGGCGTGGTGGTGCGAGCGGCTGGTTTGACAAAATAATGACAAATATTACGGAAGCGAAATTGAGTGTAAATCGAAATCGGTGGTCTAGATTCGTGGCGAGTGGAGTGAGTGATATTACGGAAGAGTTTAACAAAATTGCAGCGAGTTCTATAAGGACTAAGACGAGTGATTTTTCGGCGGACGAGACAATTAGAATTAGTGTTGATCAATATAATAAGGGCGGATGGGACGAAGGTAATGAATATATATATAATACTAAGATTATCGATGGCGGTGGCGGAAATACTAGTGTTAATGGTGAGAAATTAATAATTACAAATGTGACGCCGGTTTACAAAAAGGATGGTAAGGGTAATGATGTTCTGGTTGGCTATGATGTGAGTGGCAATAACAATGCTTCTTCGACTAATGGCGTTACCGAGTCTAGTTTAACCGAGGTGCTAAACAGTAAGGCTGTGAAGGCGGCAACTATGGCGACAGATATGACGTGTGCTGGTGTTGAAGGGCTAATGTCTATATATACGGTCGTGTCCGCATATCAGAGTTTGCAGTTTTTGAATTTAGTCTCTGGCTATCTTGAAGCGGTAGATAAGGTAAAAGCGGGAGACGGTAATGATAGCCCAATTCATACATACGCTAGTAATCTGACTACCAAGGCAGATACTGTATCTGCGAAAAGTGACGGAACTGCGACAGAAAATTCTATGGGTGGAGTCAAAGAAGAAGTTGTGGCTAATAAGACGGCAATGGAATCACAAGGTATAGCGTGGTTGTTTGATGCGAATAGCAAGATAAACCCAAGTAATCCTAGTGTGCAAAATACGAATCTTGAAGCAATCATGTCTAATATTAGTAGTATAACAAGCAATGTTAGTTTGACTGCTCAGACTTTTGAAGCGTGTGGGTATGCAAAAGTTGCTACTTCGGCTATCAAACTTATGACTACTACGCTGAGCCTCATCCCGATTATTGGTGGGGAGATTAAACTCATGACGATGACTGCGGGAACGGTAGCAACGGCTTTAATAAAAGGTGCAGCCATGGTGTTCTTTTATGCGGCAATTCCGGTGATTGCTAAGAAAGTAGCTAATTCTATTATAAAAGATGCAGCGACGGAATGGTTTGGTGAAGATCTTGGTAATGCCTTGGTTTCTGGTGCGGGGAAATACTTAGGGGGCAATGGCACGAGTGGCGGGCAAGGGCCAGGTAGTGAAAATAAGGTGCTATCATATTTGCAGGAACGCGATACTGTGATTGCGGATGAAGCAGAATACCAGCGGGCAATTAGGAGTCCGTTTGATGCAAGCTCTAAATATACGTTCCTGGGTAGCATGGCATATTCTATAATACCATTAGCATATTCTAGTAGTGGAATTATGTCGACACTTAGAAATGTGTCTAGTTTAGCTTCGTCTTCGATTATTGCGATGACGCCGACGGCTAATGCGATTAGCGAGGAAAGTGCGATGAATTCGGTGGGTGAATGCGCGATGCTTGAAAGCACTGGTGCAGTTGGTGATGCGTTTTGTAATGCGTATATAATTACAGACACGAGCACAATAAGTACGTCGCCAATTGCGGTGGCAGAAATTGTGAACAGGCTAGGTGAAACGGAAATTGCGACGCAGAATAATTATGTGGGGGTGAGCAGTAATAATTTCAATAGCGATGGTTCAATTAAAAAAGATTCTAATTTGGCAAAATATATTACTTATTGTGGACAGAGAACTTCACAATACGGCGTAAGGGATGCTAAGATTGCAGCTTCGTTATCTAATGGCAATATTTCCGGGTTTATTTCTATGGTGCCAGTGATAGGAGACATGGGGAGTGTTATTTCTGCGATTAGTGACGTTACGAATTTTAAATGGACTACCGGTAGAGCTTGCGTGGCTTCAGAAGATAATGACATGTGGGAAGAAAACAAATGGTACCAGCGTTATGCCGAGAATGAAAGGTTACTTGAAAATATTAATCCAGATTATAAGTCGACCGTGACGGCCTACATCGAAGATTATTATGAAGAAAATCCATTGGATAATTCGCTTGAAGGACAGATTGCAAGATTTTCTGGTATGTCAAAGGAAGATGTGGAGGATACCATAGCGTTGATGCAATACTATGTTTTCTTAGCAAATTATAATCCAAGTGAGAGATATGCATTTACGGAGCTACGATTGGAAAGAAAAAATGCAGTTTCATTTGACGATAAAAATAGCGAAAGTTTTTATAATATTTGGTGGTATAATAATATATATGACAGAGTTGGAGAAGTTAAAGCAAGAGCTAAAAAAGCTGAATACGAAATATGCTAAAATCCGCGAAATTCCGGTAGAGAAACGGGGCGAATTTGGGCGAGAGCTCAATGCGGAAAAAATGGCAATTTTGGAAAAGATTCGTAAGGCCGAAGAAGCGGAACTCGACGTGGAGGTCGAGGCGCTTGACATTACTGCGCCGTGCGGGGTGAATGAAAAAATGCCAGAGTTTTATTCCGTATCTCAAGGCTCTGCGCATCCTTTGATGACCGAGCTTGACCGAGTGACAAAAATTTATCAGATGATGGGATTTGACGTGATGGAGTCACGGCAGCTTGATGATGAATTTCATATGTTTGATTCCTTGAATTTTGCGGCAGAACATCCTGCCCGGGATGGATATGATACCTTTAGAACCGAGGAAGGACTGATTCCGCCGGCTCACACGTCTACTATGCAACATCGCGTGCTCAAAGCCTACAAAGATAAATTAGCACGCGGTGAAGAAATCGCCGTGGTGGTGCCAGGGCGAGTTTATCGCAACGAAGACGTGGATGCTACGCACGAGCATACATTCTATCAATGTGAGGGTGTATATGTGTCACGCGATTGCACGATGGGCGATATGCTGGGAATTTTGAGAGAATTTTTTGAGAAATATTACGAGCAAAAACTCAATATTAGAACTCAACCAGGATATTTCCCGTTTACGGAGCCGTCACTTGAATTTATGATTGAAAAGCCAAAAGCGCTTGGTGGCAAGAAAGGTGACTTTCTTGAGATGCTAGGGTGTGGTATGATTCATCCAAACGTTCTAAAAATGGCAGGGATTGACCCTAATGAGTATCATGGTTTTGCTTGGGGTGGCGGAATTGATAGATTAGTGATGCTGCGCTATGGTCTTAAGGACGTACGATATTTTGAATCGGGCAATCTTAATTTCTTGAAGGAGTTTAAGTAATGAAAATTTCTCTAAATTGGCTTAAAAAATATGTTTCAGTGCCGATTTCGGACGATGAATTGGTGAGGCTCATTGGTGCGCGACTAGTGGAAGTGGAGGGCGTAATTGATGAAACTACAAAGTACAATAATATATATGTAGTGAGAGTGGTGAAGGCTGAGAAAATTCCGGATACGCATTTGACTTTGTGTCAGATTGATTGTGGTGCGTCGGAGTTGGTGCAGGTAGTATGTGGTGCACCTAATGTGCGAGAAGGCATGCTTACGGCATGGATTAAGCCAGGAGCTATTGTGCCTGCATCAGTGCACGAAGATGCTCCGTTCAAGATTGGTGCCAGAAAGATGCGCGGTTTTGAGTCTAATGGTATGCTGGCTGGAGCGGATGAACTAGATTTTGGTGATGATCATTCGGGAATTGTAGAGATTGAACCAGGAACGGCACGACCTGGGCAACTCCTCGCGGACGTTTTTGAACTGAATGATAAAATTCTTGAGATTGAGAATAAATCACTTACACATAGGCCGGATTGCTTTGGGCTCGTCGGATTTGCTCGGGAAGTAGCTGGTATTCTAAATCAGAAATTTGCAGGGCCTGGCACTCGAGTTCTTTCTCGGGCTGCGTTCGCCCGGCCCGTCGCCACGGGCGGGCGCCGCTCATCCTCGCCTTGCCAGGCTCCGGAGGCCCTTCGAAAGAACCACGAGTGTCACCCGCAAATTTCTATTGAAAATACCGATATTTGTCCGAGGTATTCGGCGGTGGTATTGACTAAACACGGAGAGATGCGTAAGAAATATCTTACCTGGCAGGATACGATTCTGTCAAAATCAGGCATGCGACCGGTGGATCCAATTGTGGATGCAACGAATTATTTGATGCTTCTTACGGGGCAGCCTCTACATGCGTTTGACTACGATAAATTTGTAGCCGTGGGCGGTGGCGACAAGCCAGAAATCAAGGTGAGACTCGCTAAGTCTGGCGAAAAATTGATTTTGCTTGATAAAAAAGAAGTAGAGCTTAATGAAAATGATATCGTGATTTGTTCTGGTAACGTGCCGGTGGCGCTCGCGGGTGCAATGGGAGGAGCCTCTACGGCGATTGATGAAAACACTAGGAATATCATCTTGGAATCTGCAACGTTTAGTCTTTATAATTTGCGTAAGACGCAAATGGCGCACGGTATTTTCTCGGAAGCGATTACAAGATTTACTAAGGGGCAGTCACCGTATCAGACCCTGATTGTGGCAGAGAAGTGCGCGGAAATGCTTGCAGATGGTTTTAAAGTAGTGGAGATTACGGATAAATATCCAGCTCCAGTAAAACAAGATGTTGTAAGAATTACAACAGATGAAATAAATGGATTGCTCGGGACGAGTTTTGCGGAGAGCGCTATCACGAAGACTCTGGCAAATGTAGGCTTTGAAGTAAAAAGAAAACGTGGTGAGCTAGAAGTCTTGGCGCCAGAATGGCGAATGGATATTCATATCAAAGAAGATATTATCGAAGAAGTGGGAAGGCTTAACGGATATGATAATATTGTTCCGACTTTACCACGACATCAGACTGCAGAACAAAATAAGATGTTCGGGCTAAAGTCTAGAGTGCGTGAGGTAATGAAATCGTTTGGTGCGAATGAGGTTTTGACATATAGTTTTGTAAGCGAGCGACTACTCACGAAGGCCGGGGTTAATATTGAAAATTCTTACAAAATTGTAAACTCAATTTCACCTGAACTTCAATTAATCAGGCAAACAATTGTGCCGAGCCTGCTTGAAAAGGCTTACGTGAATCAAAAAATTCCGTTTGATAAATTCGCACTTTATGAAATGAATAAGGTTTACCGAAAAGATTTAGGAATGAACGACGAAGGTGTGCCAGTGGAAAAAATCCAGATGGGTTTTGTGATTGCGGAAAGAAAAGGTACTGGGGCGGCGTATTATAAAGCAAAATATTATGTCGAAAAATTGCTTGAAGAGTTTAACATTAAAGCAGAATTTTCGCCACTTAAGACAAAAATGCCAATAGGTTTACCGTTTGAGAATAAACGTGCGGCAGAGATTTTCGTGGATGGTCGCATGATTGGCGTAGTTGGCGAATTTAAGAATTCAGTGAAGCGTAATTTTAAACTCAATGAATATCTCGCTGGGTTTGAAATAGATATGGAAGAAATCTTAAAGCTCGAAACTATGAAAAAAATTGATTCGGATTTTGAAATACGTGAAAAAATCGATGAAACGGTGACGACTAAAGATACTTACGCAGAAGCTTTGGAAAAGATTTTGAAGAAATATCCAGGTGCTAAGGTTTCGCCGGTAGGAATTTATCAACCCGATGGTGCGGAAACTAAAAATATTACGTTCCATATAGAAAAATAATTGCGGTTATGCTATAATCAGGATATGATACTCCTCGATAATGTGAGTAAATTATATCCTGGCGATAAAGAGCCGGCACTCGATTCGGTGTCGCTTCATATTGAGCCGAATGAGTTTGTCTTTTTGGTGGGGAAGTCTGGGGCTGGTAAATCTACGCTAATTAAAATGATTACAAAGGAGGAAATTCCTGATTCTGGTAAAATTGTGGTGGGAGGAATCGATTTAGACTATGTAAAGAAGCGTCACATTCCTGGATACAGGAGAAGACTTGGTGTGGTGTTTCAGGATTTTAAACTTTTGCCGAGAAGAACAGTTTATGAGAATGTGGCTTTTGCGCTTGAAATCGCTGGTATGAGTGGAAAAGAAATCCGCAAAACTGTGCCGAAAGTTTTGGAACTAGTGGATTTGCTTGATCAAGCGAAAAAATTTCCTAGTCAGCTTTCTGGTGGGCAACAGCAGAGAGTGTCGATTGCGAGAAGCGTAGCAAGACAGCCGAAAATTTTGATTGCAGATGAGCCAACAGCCAATTTGGATAAGTTGACTACAGCTGAAATTATTGCACTTCTAAAGAAAATCAATGATTTTGGTACTACGATTTTGGTTTCTACACATGATGAAGAAGTGGTGAATAATCTGCAGAAGCGGGTGGTAACTCTGAAGGACGGCAAGATTGTATCCGATCAAAAGAACGGCGGTATTTATAAGTTGGATGAAAAGAAAATCGAAAAAGCACCGCGTATTATTCAAACTCCTGGACACGCAATCAAAAGGAGGGCAGCATAAATGGAAACAAAAGATAAGGATTTGAAGAAGGCGACCAGAAAAGGTTTGAGGACAATGCGAAAAACCCGCGCAAAGCATCCTTTGCGTGAAGAGGGCAGAATTATTAAATATGGCACAAAGGGTTTTGCGAGAAATATTTGGTTGTCTACTGCGGCAACGGTAGTAATGGCGATTACTTTGATTATTCTGTTTGTGACTGTGGTTGCGAGCGTAATTTTGACAAATACTGCAGAAAGCATGCGGGATAAAATTGACATTACGATTTACTTGAAGCCAAACACCTCGGCGGATGTTTTAAGTGAGCTTACCGAAATTATTTCGAGTGATAATAATATTAAGAATGTGGTGACGTCGACCTCAGAAGAAGAATATGCAAAATTTGTAGCAGAAAATGCGGATAGTAAAGACATTCTAGAAATTATGGATGACGAGATGAAAACGATGATGATTTCTAAAATGCAAGCGACGATGCGAATTAAGGTGCATAATGTTGATAATCTTGACAGTATTAAAAAAATAGTGGAGACAAATGAAGTATTTAATGAATATATTGACGAAAATATGTCTCCGACATACGATGTGAACCAAGCTGAAATTGCTACGATTACGTCTTGGGCTAGAATCGCGAGGACTGGTGGCATGATCCTTGCTATTGTGTTTTTGGTAATTTCAGTTTTGATAATTTTCTCGACGATTAGGATGGCAATCTTTTCGAGGCGCGAAGAAATTTACATGATGAAGCTCGTGGGCGCAGACAAAAGATTTATTCGCGGGCCATTTCTAATTGAAGCGGAGATCTGTGGGATTATTGCAGGAATTGTGGCAGCTACAGTTTCGTATTTTGGATTTATGGCGTTGGCGCCAAAACTGACTGGATACGGCATAAATGTGGATGCGATTGTTGATGTACTGAAGTCGAATCGATTAATTTTGATGTATTTAGTGTTTATTGCGGGTGGAGTTATAATTGGCAGAGTCTCTGCTAGGCTTGCAATCTCGAAATACTTGCACAAAACTTAGAGCTTATGTTATAATGTGATTATGGTTATGCCTAAAATAAAAATCACAAAAAAGATGGGCTGTTTTGTCTTGGTGCTAGTTTTAGTGGCGTCAATGCTTTTGAATACAATTAATGTGGAACTTGCAGACGGTTTGTCTAAGGCTTGCCGCAACAGTGCTACATGTATGGCGGCCGTAGCGAAGGAGCAGGAAGCTAATCGAAATGCGGCGACAGCTGCAAATACGGCAAATTTGTACCAAAATCGAGTCTATGAGCTCAATGTTGAAATTGCTGCGAAAGAACTTGCAATTGCTGAGACCGAGGCAGAGATTGAATCGCTTAATCAAGAAATTGAAGCGACAGAGAAAAAATTAATTTCAGAGCAAAATGCCTTGGTTGAGCTTCTTGTAAATATGCATTTTGAGTCTGACGCGGAGCCGATTACGATTCTTGCGGGCGCAAGTTCGATTTCTGATCTTGCAGAAAAGCAGGCACGAAGCGAGGTGGTGAAACAACAAATTAGTACAGCGGCGAAGAAAGTTAAGGAAGCGAAAGAAAAATTAGAGGCGGATAAAGCGAAGGTAGAGAAGCTGCTTGCCGAGCAAAAAGTTGCGAAAGAGCAGCTAGTTGCAAGTCGAGCAGAACAACAATCTTTGGTTGAAAAATATCAAAACGATGCAGCTGGCTATGCGGCGATAGCAAGAGCAGCACAGGAAGCTCAGCGTGCGGCGGAAAGAGCGGAACAGGAAGCTCACCCGGAGCTTTATCGTGGTAGCTCCTACACTGGCGTAAATACATACCCTTGGCAAGCGGATTGTCCGGGTAGGCAAGATGATTATACGACGTTCTGGGAAGATGCTTATGGTACTCATAAAATCGGTGGGTATGTTTGTGAATGCGTGAGCTACGTCGGTTGGAAGGCCTATGAAGCTTTTGGGATTGCGGCAGCTTGGGGCAATGCGTATAGTTGGGATGATGTAGCGAGGTCGCTTGGTTATAGAGTGGATCACAATCCAGCAGCTGATACAATTGGTCAAGTGGATGGATACCCGTACGGTCACGTTTTTTGGGTGGAAAGTGTAAACGCTGACGGTTCAATTAACGTAACTGAGTACAACAACTCCTATTCAACGTATTTATATTCTGGCGTTTCTAGATATGGAGATTTCGGCTCCCGCAAGATTGGAAAAAATGAACTTTGGCAGTATAATTTCATACATTTGCAGTAGCATTTTGTGCTATAATTAAGTAATGAATAAAAAAATAGAGTGGAAAGAGAAAAAGACTAGCCTCGGCAATGCTATCATTGTTGGTTTTGTGATGGCGGTGGTTGGGATTTTGATTGGTGCAAATTGGAATAATTTGGTGAGCGGATTTTCGCCATATCTTGGTGGAAAAGCTGTGTCATCGGTGGACTGGTCTAGCCTTGATGAGGTGTATAATAAGTTGGCTGCGACTTATAATGGTGAGGTTCCAGTAGATCAGATCGTGAGCGGTGCTAAGGAGGGTATGACGAAGGCACTAGGTGATGTCTACACATCATATATGGATGCGGAGAAGTCGGCAGATTTTTATGATGATTTGCATGGTAATGTAGGTAGCGGTGTGGGTGTAGAAATGGGGCTTCGCGATGGATATGTGAGAGTCCTTAGGACACTACCAGACAACCCGGCCAGAAAAGCTGGCGTGCTGGCAGGCGACATTATCTATAAGATTGACGGCGAAGAAGTATGGACTTTGAGTTCGGATGAGATTGCAAAAAAGCTTCGCGGTGATTCTGGTACAAAGGTTAAATTAACAGTAGTGCGGAATGGAAAAGAAAAAGATTTTGAGATGGTGAGGGAGACCATCAATAATGTGTCGGCCTATGTAGAATATGATGGAACTACGGCAATTGTAACTGTGACGAGATTTGATAATGATACTGGTATGAAGATTCAACAGATGGCGAGCGATTTTTCTGACAAAGGGATTAAAAAAATAATCTTGGATCTTAGGGGGAATGGTGGTGGCTATGTGAATGCGGCTCAAGATTTGTTGGCATTGTGGCTGGATGGCAAAAAGATGTACATTCAAAAATCTTTGCATTACGGTAATGTGACAACTTCGACTGCGAGTGGCAAAGCAATTCTTTCCAATATGAAGACTGTTGTCTTAGTGAATGGTTCTACGGCTTCGGCTTCGGAAATTACGGCTGGGGCGCTTCAGGATTATGGTAAAGCAACAATTGTGGGAGAAAAGACTTACGGTAAGGGCGTCGTACAAAATCTGTTTAATCTTTCAGATGGTGCAACTCTTAAAGTAACCACGGCGGATTGGTATACACCAAATGATCGTTCTATCAATGGAGAGGGTATTACGCCGGATATTGAGGTGGAACGCTCGTATGAAGACATTAATAAGATGCGTGATCCGCAAATGGATAAGGCAAAGGAACTTTGATGAAAATTATAATCGCAACGGCCGTTTACGCTCCAATGATAAATGGCGTGGCGATGTTTTCACATCATTTGGCGGTTGGGTTGGCAGCTCGTGGCAACGATGTTCTGGTATTGACTCCGTCCCAGACTGGAAAGAGCTACTCTGTAGTAGAGGATGGGGTAAAGGTGCATTATCTTAGGTCGGTGGAAGCCAAAGTGTATCCAGATCAGATTCATGAAGCAAAAAAATGGAGAGGGATATTTTATAAAAACGGTTTTAGAGTATCGGTATTTCCATATAGAGAAATAAAAAAGATTTTAAGCAAATTCAAGCCGGATGTGGTACATGTGCAGGTTTCTGACCCGATTGGACTTTCGGTGGTTTCTTATGCCAGGAGACATAGTATTCCGGTAGTGACAACCGAACATAATCAGCCAGAAGTAATTACGGAACCTCTTGGGGTGCCGAAATTTATCAAAAAACCAATAGATGCGCTATTGTCTAGTTATTTTGCGAATCGGCAGAGCAAGAGTGATTTTGTGACGATGCCGACTAAGCAAGCGATTTCGAATTTGCTTGACGGGCGGGATTTTAAAGTGCCGGTAGCGGCGGTGTCTAATGGAGTGGATTTGAAGAACTTTAAGCCTGGAAAGGCGGATACTAGGATTTATGAGAAATATGAGATACCGAAGGGAGTGCCGATTGTGCTGTATGTGGGGAGGGTGGACCCGGAGAAGAATGTGACGGCGGTACTAGAGGCTTTTTCGCGAGTTTTGCAGAGGATTCCGGAGGCGGTTTTTGTGGTGGTGGGGGATGGAGTAGGGCGGCCAAAGCTTATCAAAGAGGTAGAGCGACTGGGTGTGGCTGACTCCGTGAAGATTCTTGGGCGAGTGACGGGTGGGGATTTGTATGAACTCTATAAGGTGGGTACGGTGTTTGCCACTGCAAGCGAGATTGAGACTCAGGGGATTGTGCTAATTGAAGCGGCGGCGACTGGGTTGCCGCTGATTGCAGTGGATGCTGGTGCGGTAAGTGAAGTATGTATCGATGGTACGAATGGATTTTTGTGCCAGCCGGGAAATGTTAGCGAGATGGCCGCTGCGATGGAAAAGATTCTCAGTGACAAAAAAATGCAGGCTGAGTTTAGCGCTGCATCTTTAGGAATTGCAAAAGAGCATGATTTCGAAAATACGCTCGATAGATTCATTAATATATATAAGCACGTGAAAAACGGGCACCCTGGGGCGCCCGCATAAATTTGGTTAGAATGTAACGTTGGAATAACCAAATTTATAGATTTGCCGTTCTTGCTTCTTCGCTTCTATACGTTTAGTTAAGACGCGAATTCTTTTTTCGGCATCGTGGATTTCGCCGCGAATTGTCTCAATCTCGTGGCGGTCTCTTTCTACCTTTGCGTTAAGTTTGGTCATGTAGGTATCACTGAATGCAACTCCTAATATTCCAAAGGCCAGCGCAAAAGCGAGACCGAAGAATAAATGCATGGCGCCAGGAGCAAAGGTTTTGACTGCTTCTAGTATTAGCTTTTCATGCCTATAGAAAATTGTCTGTGAAATAGATACTCCTATGTACATACCAGCTAATGTGATTAGAATGTTCTGTATAAGTAAGACCATTCCTGCTCTTTTGTACTTCTCCATAAGTAATTCGAACCTGTTTTCATAGTTTGGCAGGTTGAGTTCGAGATCCTTAAGTTCTTTGCGCTTTTCTTTAATCTCGTTCTCATACGAGTTAATCTCGGTATTGTAAATACTGGTAAGTAACTCTTCGTCGCTCATGCTATGTACAGTGCGGCTCGCTACAACTTGGTTTTTTCCTAACATTTTACATCCCCCCTATGTGAATAAATTAATGATACGCTGTTTTTTTGAACAGATACCCTAATTATAGCACATATTGCGAAAAAAGTCAATCCGGATATGGTAAAATGAGGGGTGATTTTTGGGTCAGATTACGAGATTAAAAATGTGGGCTTTTTTGACGAAAATGGCTTTTTTGATGCCGGATTCGGTGTATTTACTGATTTTTGCGTCTGCGAGGGCGAGAGATTTAATTTTTTCTTCGTCTTCGAGGTCGTCGGTGGATACGGTGAGTTTTGCACGGAGTTTGCCGTTGATTTGAACAATAATTTCGATAGTGTCGGTGGTGAGGTATTTGTCATTCCAGGTTGGCCATTCATCGGTGGCGCCAAGTCTCTCGAGCATCTCGGAGGCTAGGTGTGGGGCGAAAGGCTTGAGTAACTTTGCAAGCGCAATAACGTCATCTCTAGAGGCGCCGGTTTTGTAAAGCTCGTTGACGTATTCCATCAATGCGGCAACTGCGGTGTTAAACTGGCATTTATTGATGTCGACAGTAACTTTTTTGATGGTTTTGTTTCTGATGCCTATATTGCTGTTGTTATCGTTAATGTTACTCAATAGATTGAAGCAACGGTTTAAGAAGCGATAAACACCACCGACTGAGCGAGGGTCCCAGGCGGCATCGAGTTCGACTGGGCCGATGAACATTTCGTAAGTACGGAGAGTGTCGGCACCATAGCCGTCATTAATGACGTCGAGTGGGTCGATAACGTTGCCTTTGGATTTACTCATTTTTTTGCCATCTGGAGCATTGATGTAACCGTGATAAATGAGCTTTTTGACTGGTTCGCGGAACGGGAGATAGCCGAGATCAGCAAAGAATTTGCACCAGAAACGGATATATAATAGATGCGCAACGGCGTGGTCGGCACCAACGTAATAATCAACCGGCTCCCAATATTTGATAGCTTCAGGATCCCAAGCGGCTTTCTTATCGTGTGGCGAAGCGTAGCGCCAGAGGTACCAAGACGAGCAGGCGTAACCATCGAGGGTATCGGTTTCGCGGGTCATCTCTTCCATTTGGCCGGTTTTTTCATTGTAGAGCTCGACTTTTAGCCAATCTTTGGCTTTAGCGAGTGGAGAACGACCACTATCGTCTGGTTGGTAATCCTTGACTTCTGGGTGCATGACTGGTAGTTGATCTTCTGGAATAGGGTGTGGATTGCCGTCTTTATCGTAGGCGATTGGAATTGGGCAGCCCCAGTAGCGCTGGCGAGAAATGAGCCAGTCGCGCATTTTGTAGGTGGTTTTCGGGGTGCCATAAAGGTCGCGGTCGACTAGTTCTGCTTCGACAATCGGAAGATTGAACTTTTCGGCAAATTCGCGGTCGCGATCGTCGTAAGCTGGGACGGCCATAATGGCGCCCGTGCCGTAGCCTGAAAGAACATAATCGGCGACATAAACAGGGATTTTCTCTTTGGTGGCAGGGTTAATTGCGTAGGAACCAGTGAAAACGCCAGTTTTTTCTTTGTTCTCTTGACGTTCGATTTCGGATTTTTTGAGGGAAGCGGCCTTATAAGCCAAAACAGCTTCTTTTGTGTCGTCGTTTGTTAAGGCCTCGAGGCTTGGATATTCAGGTGCGACCACTAAGAATGTAGCGCCAAGAATCGTGTCGGGACGGGTCGTAAAGACCGTAATTCTTGGTGCACCACCTTCAACTTCAAAGTCGATTTCTGCGCCAGTCGAGCGGCCAATCCAGTTTTTCTGCATGGTTTTGATTTTTTCTGGCCAGTCGAGACTATCGATTTCGTCGAGCAATTCATCGGCGTATTCGGTGATTTTGAAAAACCACTGCTTCATCTTTTTCTTTTCGACTTCGTGCCCACAGCGCCAGCATTTGCCACCTTCGACTTGCTCGTTGGCAAGGACGGTTTGGTCGACTGGACACCACCATTGATACGATTCTTTTTGATAGGCGAGGCCTTTTTTGTAAAGTTGGAGGAAGCACCATTGGGTCCACTTATAGTATTCTGGGTCGGAGGTGTTGATTTCGCGATTCCAATCGATGGCATAGCCAAGGCGCTTGGCTTGTTTTTTAAAATTGGCGATATTTACCTTGGTGACTTCTTGTGGAGCGGTGCCGGTTTTGATGGCATAGTTTTCGGCAGGGAGGCCAAAAGTGTCGTAGCCAAATGGACGCATGGTATTGACGCCCTGTTGCATAAAGAAACGAGTTAAGACATCTACGATAGTGAAATTACGAACGTGTCCTACATGAAGTCCAGCACCAGAAGGGTAAGGAAACATTTCGGCAAGCATCATTTTTGGCGTGCCAGGTTTTTCGGTGGCAGTGAAAGGTTTTTCTTCTTCCCAGATTTTTTGCCATTTGGCTTCGATTTTGAGCGGTTCGTATCTTTCCATAATGTAATATATTATACCATATTATGCTATAATTAATAGAGAATATGGCAAGAAATCATCTGCTGTCACAGCATTTTTTAAGGAATCCGCGTCTCGCTTTAATTTTGATTGGACATTCGAATCTTAAAAAGAGAGACACAGTGGTGGAGATTGGAGCGGGCTCTGGAGTGATCACGTCGGCACTCTCTAAACGTGTGTCAAGGGTGATTGCGATTGAACCGGATGCGACGACTGCGGCGAAGTTGCGCGAAAATTTAAAGAAACGAAATATTGCAAATGTCGAAGTGATTGAAAAAGATTTTATGGATTATGATTTGCCGGAGGAAGCTTATAAAGTTTTTTCTAATCCGCCATTTCATCTTAGTTCGGCAATCGTTCATAAATTGATTGAGGCAAAGAATCCCCCGGAAGCGTTTTATTTGATCTTGCAGAAACAGTTTGCACTGAAGCTCCTTAATACGGACCGGCATTATACGTCACAATTGGGACTTTTGCTAACGCGTGAGTATCAAACGAAAATTCGGTTGCCTTTAAAGCCAACGGATTTTACGCCGCCACCAGCGGTGCCGACGGTGCTATTTGAGGCCAAGCGAATTAAGCTCTGAGGCTTTTTAAGGCCTTCTTGATAGCTGGACGATCAAAACCAACGATGCGTTCGCCGTTGATTTCGGTGACGGGAACAGTTGCAATGTCTTTCATCTTGGTAGCATTGATTTCTTCATATTTAACCCCGAGTTCATCGAGCCATTCCATAAGGGCATGGCAATAAATGCAAGTTGGGGTGGTGTAAACTTTTATCATGTTATAATTATAGCATGAGACAGATAATTCTAGTGATGCATAACATTAGATCGTGCTACAATGTGGGCGCGATTCTTAGAACGGCGGAAGGCTTTGGTGTTTTTCAGGTAATTTTGTCTGGCTATACCCCTAGAGTCCATGATAAAAATCTTTTGCCGCATCTTCGTGCTAAATTAGATAATGAGATTCATAAAACAGCACTTGGCGCAGAAGATATGCTAGATATTTATGCGTGTGATGATATAAAAACTGAAGTAAGAAAATTGAAAACAGAAGAGTGGCAGATTGTAGGATTGGAAAACAATATAGAATGCAAAACATATTTACTGGGGTCAGAAGAGCTTCGTGAAAAGCTGTCTGACAAAGTGGTCTTGATTCTTGGTGAAGAAGTGAACGGGATAGATAATTCGCTTCATGAGTTAATCGACCTATTTATGGAGATTCCGATGCGTGGGCAAAAAGAATCATTTAATGTTTCGGTGGCGACTGGGATTGCGCTCTTTGGAATTTTGTGATACAATGGTGAAAATTATATATTAAACTAAGGAGTAAAATGCCTGAACCTAAAAAGCAAAGCAGCCCAAGAAAGACTGGTCTTCGAAGAAGCCATCTTCGTCTTGAGCTTGCACGTAGAGTGAACAAAATTTCACCAGTAAAAGTTTTCGAAACGAAAAAGAAAACCCCAAATTTGAAAGTTAAAACCGTTAAGAAAAAAGAATCATAAGATGGCTAGCAATCGACATTTAGGTAGAGTTATTGTCCTACAAAGTTTGTATGAGTATGAACTTCGGACCCTCGCTAAAGACCCGGAAGTCGATCTCGACACTATAGTTGCAAAAAATATTGAGCCATACGAAAAGACTCTAGGCGATACGGAATTTGTTTATAATTTAGCACACAATGTGGTAAAGAATTTTGAAACCCTAGACAAGGCTTTGCAACCGATGGCGCCAGAGTGGCCAATAAGTTCAATTTCGGCGATTGACCGTAATGTTCTTAGGATGGGCTTATATGAACTATCAGAATGCCGGGACAATATCCCGCCAAGAGTTGCTATTAATGAAGCCGTAGAGCTTGCGAAGGCCTTTGGGTCGGAGAACTCCTCACGGTTTATTAATGGTGTGCTTGGGACGGCTTACAAAGAGCTCGGTATTAACGAAGAAGAAAAACATGAATCCAAGACAAACGCGGAGACCACTCAGCATGGAACCGACGGCAAAGCGGACACTCAAAGTGCCGGAAGCGTTGCCGACGGAACAGCAAGTTAAAGAATCTCCGTTCAAAAAATTGACTTCGGCGGTTTTTCGAAAGAAAACTGCAATCCAAGAGATAGTAAGGGAGCCTACTTCTGGTGGGATTGTTTTTCGTTTGACTGCGGACAAAAAAGACATCGAAATTCTCTTAATTCAAGATTCTAAAGGACGTTGGACGATTCCTAAGGGACATATTGAACCTGGCGAGACAGCTAAGATGACTGCTAGGCGCGAAATCGAGGAAGAGACCGGTCTTAGGAATTTTGATGTGTTGACATGGCTTGGCAAAATTCATTTTAAGTATCGTAGAGCCGATAAATTGGTGCTTATGACGACGCAAATTTATTTAGTACAGGCGTTGGACGCAAGAGAGATGCCAACTGGCGAAAAATGGATGAAGGGGATTAATTGGTTTCCGTTTGCGAAAGCTTTAGATTTGGTAGAATATGAAGATATTGAAAAAATAATGCTAATTGCGAAGAAAAAAATTCGCGCTGGTGAATTTTAAGGAGGTAAAATGGATTTAACGCCGTATAAAGAATTTGCTCGAGAAAAGTTAGGTTTTGAATTCAATGATATTATGCTTCTCGTGACTGCGCTTACGCACAGAAGTTATGTGAATGAGCACCGAGCGAGTGTGAAAGAGCATAATGAGAGGTTAGAGTTTTTGGGAGATGCAGTACTCGAGTTAGTTTCTTCGGATTTTTTGTATCGTAACTACAATGAGCCGGAGGGAATTATGACAGCGCTTAGGGCGGCACTCGTGAGAACGGAATCGATTGGTGATGCTGGCAAGGAACTTGGATACGAGCCGCTAGTGAGATTGTCTCATGGTGAAAAAAATGGTTCAGAGCGTGCGCATGATGTAATTCTTGCGGATTGTTTTGAGGCTGTGATTGGCGCGATTTATTTAGATCAAGGTTATGACGTTGCAAAAGATTTTATCGCGAAGCATATTCTGGTTAAGATTGATGCGATTTTAGAAGAAGGCAGTTGGCGCGATCCAAAATCTTACGTGCAAGAGCTGGCGCAAAAAATTGATTCGGCGACGCCAGTATATCATACTTTGGCGGAGGAGGGACCGGATCACGATAAAACCTTTAAGGTGGGGATTTTTGTAAACGATAAGCTAAAAGGCACTGGTGAAGGACACTCGAAGCAGGAAGCGCAAACGGAAGCTGCAAGAGTAGCTGTAAAAAAGTATAGAAAAATTGAACAAAATATGTTATAATGGGGGAGTTAATAAATTAAGGAGACAAAATGCTTGCGATTCGTATGCAACGTAATGGCCGGGCACATCTTCCGATGTACCGGATAGTCGTCCAAGAAGCGCAGCGCCACCCATTGTCGGGTCGTGTTGTAGCAGAGGTCGGCAATTATAATCCTGCTTCTCATGCACTCGTGCTTGACAAAGAGGCGGTAGAAAAATATCTTAAGAATGGCGCGCAGCCATCGAGCCGAGTTGCTTTTATCTTGGCAAAGAACGGCGTAAAGCTTCCTGATTGGGTAAAGAAAGCTCCAGTGAAATCAGCAAAAGCAAAACATGCTGATAAGCTTCGCAAAAATCAGCCAAAGGAAGAAACTCCAGCGGAATAAAAAATAACCCTTTTAAAAGGGTTATTTTTTGCTATAATGATATTATATAATAATTAATGGAGAAATTATGGCTACTATCGACCAACAATTCGTAGAATACATCGTAAAAACCTTAGTCAATAATCCAGATAGAGTATCGGTGGATCGCAAAATTGATGAGAAGGGTGTACTTTTGTCGTTAACGGTAGATCCAGAGGATGTGGGTAGAGTAATTGGTAAGCGTGGGGTGACTGCGCAATCAATTAGAATGTTACTCCGTGCTTTAGGTACCAAACAAGATGCAAGATACAACCTCAAAATTGTGAACACTGATGAAGAAGGTGCTTCACGTGGTGACGACAAAAAACGCGATTGGCATGATAATGGTGTCGATGGCGATGATGCGGCGGCTACAGTTGCTGGCGTAATGAATGACGAGGATGGTACTGGCGAGTCTGAGGAAGAAGCTTCCGCATTGGCCGAAAAAACTCGTGCAGAACTTGCAGATTTGGACGATCTTGATATATAATATATATGAGAGTTCGTTGAAACAATTGTTGTGGAAAAAATGGCGTTTGCCATTTTTTCTTGGTGTTTTTTGAAAAAAGTACTTGTATTTTTAAGACGCTCGTGTATAATAAATATCAAGCTAACTAACTGCGAGTTTGCTTGAAATATAAAAACGTTGAGAGTTTTATATATGTTCAAAAAGCGCCTTCGTTGGGGCGTTTTTTGGTGGTTTTTGTATTGATTTTTTGGGCGGAATGCGCTATAATTGGCTACAAGAAGTAGTGTGTCCTGTTTTTGTATTACTTGTGAGAGCTGGCGACTCTCTGGGGGAAACTGGGCAGTAATCTTCGGCGCTAAAGATTAATAACACTAATAAAAAAGAGGTAGAATGGCTAAAAGCACTAGTCTAGGTGAAAGGAAGTTCTTCACCGAAGGTGACCAAGCTCTCCCGATTCCGGATATGACTCAGCATCAGACGGATTCGTGGGAAGACTTTGTCAAAAATGGACTAAGGGAAGTTTTTGCTGAGCTAAATCCGATTGATGATTATACCGGACAGAAGCTTTCCCTAAGGTTTAAAGATTATTATTTTAAAGAGCCAAAAGAGGACGAGAAAACTGCAAAGTATAATCTCGCAACTTATGAGGCACCACTACATGTTCTTGTAGAACTTGAAAATAAGGTGACCGGCGAAAAGAAAGAGCAGGATATTTACTTTGGTGATTATCCTTGGATGACTGATCGTGCAACCTTTATTATCAATGGTACCGAGCGCGTAATCGTGTCTCAGCTTATTCGTTCGGCAGGCGTGTTCTTTAGCGCTGATACGATCGGAACGAAGCGCTACTATGGCGCAAAGGTGATTCCTGGCCGTGGTGCATGGCTCGAGTTCGAGACAGCAGCAAATGGCGCAATCTTTGTGAAGATTGATCGTCGTCGCAAGATCCCAGTAACGACTTTTCTTCGTGCTCTTGGTATGAAAGAAAGCGAAATTAAGAAAGCGTTTGAGGATGTTGATACTGGTGATCGTAAGTATATCGAATCAACTCTCGAAAAAGATACCACTTCGACTCAGGGCGAAGCACTTCTTGAAGTTTATCGTCGTATTCGTCCAGGTGATCTCGCTACGGTTGAAAATGCACGCTCGATGATTGAACGTATGTTCTTTGATCCAAAACGCTACGACTACTCAAATGTTGGTCGTTTTAAGATTAATCGCAGACTTCACATGAATACATCTAATGTGCCAGAAAATCGCACTTTGCAGATGGATGACGTAAAAGCGATTATTTCGGAAATTATCCGTCTTAATAACACTCAAGAGCCTGCTGATGATATCGACTCTTTGTCTAATCGTCGCGTAAAACTCGTAGGTGAACTCGTGCAAAGGCAATTCCGCCTTGGTATGCTTCGCTTGCAGCGCAATATTCTTGATAGAATGTCAATGGCAAACCCAGAGGATGTGACTCCATCACAACTTCTTAACTCACGTCCAGTCGTAGCGGCAGTGAAAGAATTCTTCTCTACCTCACAACTTTCACAGCTAATGGACGAGGTGAACCCATTCTCGGAACTTGCTCACAAGAGGCGTCTAAGCTCGATGGGTCCTGGCGGTCTTACTCGTGAACGTGCAGGGTTTGACGTGCGTGATGCTCACCCAACTCACTACGGCCGTATTTGTACGGTTGAAACGCCGGAAGGTGGCAACGTGGGCCTTGTGCTTAACTTTGCAACCTATGCAAGAATTAACGAATATGGTTTCATTGAAGCTCCATATCGTGTAGTCAAGAACGGCAAAGTAACCGACGAAGTTGTTTATGTCGATGCGGAAACTGAGAATGATATGATTATCGCGGACGCATCTGTCAAACTTGATAAAGATGGTAAATTCATGGAAGATTGGGTTTCGGCCCGTGTCCACGGTGCGCCAGCACACGTAGAGGCTTCTAAGGTAACCCACATTGATGCAGCGCACAAGGAAATTCTTGGTGTTTCAGCATCCCTCATTCCATTCGTAGAGAAAAACCGTGTTGACCGCTCTCTCATGGCTTGCGCAATGCAGAAACAAGCAGTGCCACTTCTTCGCCAGGACAATCCAATTGTTGGTACTGGCATCGAACGGGAAGTTGCTAAAAACACTTCTCAGCTTATCATGGCGGCCGGCAATGGTGTAGTAAAGAAAGCAGATGGCGAATCTGTAGTCGTGACTTACGACAAGGGTGGTGACGTTGAATATAAATTGCAGCATTTTGAAAAGACTAACGATGATCGCTGCTACAACCAGCGTACTGTAGTGGCTCGTGGCCAAAAAGTAAAGAAGGGCGATACTCTTATTGAGGGCGCATCGATTCACGATGGTGAACTTGCGCTTGGTCGTGATCTTCTCGTAGCATTCATGCCATGGCGTGGTTACAACATGGATGACGCAATCGTAATTTCGAACCGTTTGGTTGAAGACGATACTTTGACTTCAATCAACATTAAAGACTTTGATGTTGAAGTTCGTGAAACTAAACTTGGCCCAGAACAAGTTACGCGTGATATTCCAAATGTGTCTGAGCACTCGCTCCGTCACCTTGGCGAAGACGGTATCGTAACGGTCGGTTCTGAGGTTAAGAATGGCGATATCCTAGTCGGTAAAATTACTCCAAAGGGCGAACAGGAGCTTAGCTCTGAAGAGAGACTTCTCCGTGCAATCTTTGGTGAAAAGGCAAAAGATGTACGCGACACTTCGATTCGCATGAACGGTTCTTCAACCGGTAAAGTAGTTGATGTACGCGTTTACACTCGTGAACAAGGTCATGAACTTAAAGCTGGCGTCATTATGCAAATCAAGATTTTCGTTGCAGAAATGCGTAAAATTGGCGTAGGCGATAAGCTTGCGGGTCGTCACGGTAACAAGGGTGTGGTTTCCCGTGTGCTTCCAGTAGAAGATATGCCATTTATGGCTGATGGTACTCCGATTGATGTAGTACTTTCACCAATGGGTGTGCCTTCACGTATGAACCTCGGTCAGCTTTTCGAAACTCACCTTGGTATGGCAGCTCGCGCTCTTGGTTACAAGGTCGCAACCCCATCATTTAATGGTGTACCAGACGAAGTAATTTCTGACGAGCTTGAAAAAGCAGGTCTCGCTCGTGATGGCCGCGTACAACTTTATGATGGTCTTACTGGTGAGCCATTCGAAGAAAGAACATCTGTAGGTGTGATGCATATGCTTAAGCTCCATCACATGGTGGAAGACAAGATTCACGCTCGTTCGACTGGTCCTTACACGATGGTGACACAGCAGCCGCTCGGTGGTAAAGCACAGAATGGTGGTCAGCGCTTCGGGGAAATGGAGGTCTGGGCACTTGAAGCTTACGGCGCTGCAACTACTTTGCAGGAAATGCTCACAATTAAGTCTGATGACGTTTATGGACGTGCAAAAGCATATGAGGCAATCATTAAGCATGAGCCAATTGAGGGTCCAAAGCTCCCAGAAGGCTTTAACGTGCTTGTAAAAGAGCTTCAGGGCTTAGGTCTTAAGGTTGATCTTCTTGACCACGGTGAGTCTGCAGACGCGGGCGATGTGATCGAAAAGACTTCGCGTGAGATTGAAAAAGACAAAGATGATCAGGCGATTTATGATCAGCACAAGAAAGAAACTGCGCCGCAGATTCTAGACCTCGATGACGAAGAGGCAGAAGCAATGATGGCGGAGGAAGGTATTGAAATAACGGAGGCCGATGACGAGCCGGTAGAAGCTGAAGAGCTAGACGAAGGCACGGTTGACCTCGGAGAGGAGTTCTAATATGGCGTGGATGGATAATTTCATTTCAGCTTCGGACTTTGACTCCATTAGATTGTCAGTTGCAAGCCGCGACGACATACTTAACTGGAGCTACGGCGAAGTAACCAAGCCAGAGACGATTAACTATCGTACTCAAAAACCAGAGCGTGATGGGTTGTTCTGCGAAAGAATCTTCGGACCAACCAAAGATATTAACCCGCACGATTCTAAGCTCAAAGGTGTACGCTCGCGTGAAGCGGCAGTTGACAAAGAGGGCAACCTTGTTACGAAGTCAATTACTCGTCGTGAACGTATGGGGCATATTGCGCTCGCAGCGCCAGTTGCACATATTTGGTTTATGCGTGGCGTGCCTTCTGCATTGTCGCTACTCCTTGATGTAACTGTCAAAAATATTGAAAAAGTTGTATATTTTGCAACTTATCTTATGACTGATGTCAAGACCGAAGAAGTTCAGAAGACTTTGGAAAGTCTTGAAGGCCAGACAGCAGCAGCAAGAAGTGCAATTGAAATTCGCTACAAGAAAGCATCTGAAGTTGAAAATGCAGATGTTAAGTCACTTGCGGACGAGAGAAATAAAGAACTTGAAGAGCTTGAGAAAGATTATCAAACTCGTAAAGCTTTGCTCGAATCGTTTAAAAAGGGCGGCGTGATTTCCGAAGTTGAATATCGCAATTTGCCGGAAGAGTATGAAGATTTGATTACGGTCGAGATGGGTGCAACTGCAGTCAAGAAAATGCTCGATGAAATTGACCTTGATAAGTTGATTGCCGATCTTCACGAAGAAGAAAAAGAAGCAAAAGGTCAAAAAGAAAAGAAGATTCAAAAACGCCTCAAGACTCTTGAGGGTATGCAAGCTGCTGGAATTAAGCCAGAGGATTTGATTCTTACGGTGATTCCTGTGATTCCACCGGATCTTCGTCCAATGATTGCACTTCCTGGTGGCCGCTTTGCGACTTCGGATCTTAACGATTTGTATCGTCGTGTAATCAACCGTAACAACCGTTTGAAGAAACTTATCGACCTCAATGCTCCAGAAGTGATTTGCCGCAACGAAATGCGTATGCTTCAGGAAGCTGTCGATGCACTCATTGACAATTCGGCTGCGCATGGCTCTCATGGTGCAAGCTCCACCAATGGTCGTCGTCGTCGTTTGAAGTCTTTGTCTGACCTTCTCAAAGGTAAGCAAGGTCGCTTCCGCCAGAACCTTCTTGGCAAGCGCGTGGACTACTCTGGTCGTTCAGTGATTGTGGTTGGTCCAGAACTTCAACTCCATGAGTGTGGTTTGCCAAAACAGATGGCACTCGAGCTCTTTAAACCATTCGTGATTTCTTGGCTCATTGCAAATGAACACGCAAATAATATCCGTTCGGCTTCTAGATTGATTGAGGCAAAGGAAACTGTAGTTTGGGATGCGCTCGATGAAGTAATTAAGGGCAAATATGTGCTCCTCAACCGTGCTCCGTCCCTTCACCGTTTGTCGGTACAGGCATTCCAGCCAAGATTGATTGATGGCAAAGCGATCAAACTTCATCCACTCGTAGCATCAGGCTTTAACGCAGACTACGATGGTGACCAGATGGCAGTGCATCTACCTTTGTCTGATGCTGCTCAAAAAGAAGCTAAGGAACTCATGTCGGCTTCGAAGAACCTTTTGAAGCCAGCAGATGGTGCGCCAGTCTTGGCTATTTATCAGGATGTAGTGCTCGGTGCATATTACCTAACTTATGATAAGCCAGGAACTGATACTGGTGAGCCGAAGGCATTCTCGTCTGTATATGAGGCTGAAATGGCTTACGATCAGGGAATTATTGCACTCCAAACTCCGATTCGAGTGTTTGCGAAGAAGGAAATTCGCGATACTACTCTTGGTCGCGTAATCTTTAACGAGATTTTGCCAAAAGATTATCCATATGATAACTCTGTACAGACTAAGAAGCACTTGTCTAAGGTGATGGCTGATATCTTTGACCTTTATGGTTCTGAGGTGATGGTGCATACCGCAGATGCTCTTAAGGATCTTGCCTTTGAATACGAAACGATTGCTTCGATTTCTACCGCAAAGGATGATTATCCAACCTATGACGAAATTGATGACTTCATTGCGGAAGGTGATGCAAAGACTGCCCTCATTCAGCAGCAATATGATGATGGTCTCGTGACTGATGAGGAGCGTCATAAGCTTACAGTTGCCAACTGGCGTGATATCGATAAGAGAATTTCTGAATTCTTGCAGAGTAAGCTCGCTGAGATGGACACCGACATCGCTGTGATGGTGAACTCTGGTGCTCGTGGTAACATTTCCAACATTAAGCTTGCTTCGGCTGAGATTGGTATCATGGTGGATATCAACAACAACGAAATCGAGCTTCCGGTGAAGTCTTCATACAAGAAAGGTCTTAATACGCTTGAATCCTTCATCGCAACGCGAGGCGCACGTCAGGGTCAGGTGTCTACGGCACTTCGTACTGCAGACTCTGGTTACCTCACTCGTCGTCTTGTAGATGTGTCTCAAGATGTGTTTACGACCGACGAAGAAGCTGAAGACCCAGGCTTCACGGTCTACAAGTCTGAAACTGAGCAGTCTGGAATTTCGTTTGTGGCGCGTATTACTGGTCGCTATACAGCAGAAGTGGTGCCGGGCTATCTTGAGGCTGATCAACTAATTACGAAGGAAGTAGCTGAACAGATTGATGCTGATGAAAAAATTGAGTCGGTAAAGATTCAATCCGTACTTTCGACTACCGCTGTAGACGGTGTGCCAAGGAAGGCTTACGGTGTAGATATGTCTACTCGTGCCCTCGTGGCAGCGCATGAACCAGTAGGTGTGATTGCGGCTCAGTCGCTTGGTGAGCCAGGTACGCAGCTAACGCTTGATACGAAACACGGTTCTGGTGTGGCAGGTTCTGGTGCAATTGCACGTGGTCTTCCTCGTGTGGAAGAGCTTCTTGAGGCTCGCACGCCGAAAGGTCAGGCTTACGTTTCGCCAATCAATGGTGTGGTGGAAATTTGGGAAGATGGCAATCATTATGTCGTGCAAATTACTCCACAGTCTGGTGAGATTGAGAGAATTGCGCTCGATGGGCGTGAACCGGCGGTCAAAGATGGTGAAAGCGTAAAAACCGGTACTACTTTGGTCAAGAAATCCGAAGGTAGAGCCGCTATAAAGGCTAAACAAGATGGTATCGTGGAGCTTGTGAAAGACGCAATTATCTTGGTTGGCTCGAATGTTGCACCAGTAAAGATGGAAATTCCTGGCGAAGCAGAACTCGTAGTGAAATCTAATGATTCTGTGGAAGCTGGCGATCGCTTAACGACTGGTTCTCTTAATCTACAAGATTTGCTTAAATACAAAGGTGTTGAGGAAACTGAGCGTTACATTATGAATGATGTTTTGTCGGTTTACTCTGCACAAGGCCATGAGATTTCGCCGAAGCACCTTGAGATTTTGGTACGCCAGATGTTCTCTCGTGTTCAAATCAATGAGCCGGGCGATTCCGAATTTGTGTCGGGCGATATCGTATCGAAAGCGGCTGCAGTTTCTGAGAATAAGAGACTTGAAGCTGAAGGGAAACAGCCTGCAACTTATACCAACTTGCTGCTTGGTATTACAAAAGTTTCTATCTTCTCGGATTCATTCTTGTCGGCAGCTTCGTTCCAGGATACGACTCGTGTACTTATCAACGCGGCTATCAATGGACGCGTCGACCACCTCAAAGGCCTAAAGGAGAACGTAATTATTGGTCGCAAGATTCCAGTAGGAACTGGTGTGGCACCAATCGAGGAGTTCGAAACGGCGGACACAAAAACCCCAACCGAAGAAGATTTAGAGAATTTGTAAAAAACTATTCTTCTTTCACGAAAGCAACCGCATAAAAGCGGTTGCTTTTTTGTGGAGATGAATAGTAAAATAACAAATTGCAGTAAAAACATATTGACTTTGTTTTATGTGCGTTATATAATCATAAGTATGATAAAGGGTTGTATAGAAAAGCTATGTAATATATATATATATATATATATATATATAGGTTCAGTTCATCAATCAAGCTGAGTAAAGCTTTTCGTGTTTTAGCTACTTCCTCTTTTATTATTCTTCTAGTATTCGCCTATTTCTTTCTTAACCCCACTACCATGAATAGTGATGATTCCGTTCACGCGGTAGACACTCCAGCTACTTCCGGCACCCCATTTCCTAGCCTAGTTACATTAAACATAGACCTCACTCATCCAAATGCATCAGTAGAACTTACTCCCCATGATAATAATGGTACATTCTCCTCTTCTTCAGAAGATAGTAGTGCAGCATTTAATGTATCTACTAATAACTATACAGGATATACCTTATATCTCTCTTCTCCTACCAACTCTAGCTCTACTAACCCTACTTCCACTACTCTACCATCAGACCTTGTAAATACCAATACTACCCTTACTACTAACAATACCTTATCTTCTATAGAACAAGTTACTACAGAATCAGATTTCTCTAACCCATCCTCTACTACCCTTAATAATAAATGGGGATATAAACCATCTAAGTATAATGGTAGTGATAACACTTCCTATATACCTGCTCCTACCATTACTAATCCTACTACTAACTCTGCTATCCTAGATACTACAACTACCTATAATACTACTACTAATGGACAACCT
>JAZNJY010000022.1:0-12050 GCA_045578285.1 Candidatus Nanosyncoccus sp.
GGTATTGTTAGTAGTAAGGGTAGTATTGGTATTTACAAGGTCTGATGGTAGAGTGGTGGAAGTAGGGTTAGTAGAGCTGGAGCTGGTAGGAGAAGAGAGATATAAGGTATATCCTGTATAGTTATTAGTAGATACATTAAATACTGCACTACTATCTTCTGAAGAAGAGGAGAAGGTACCAGTACTATCATGTGGAGTAAGTTCTACTGATGCATTTGGATGAGTTAAGTCTATGTTTAGTGTAACTAGGCTAGGAAGTGGAGTGCCGGAAGTAGCTGGAGTATCTGCGGCATGAACAGAATCATTAGTGCTGGTAATACCGAGATTATTGGTAATACTAGTAATAGTATTAGAAATAATATTGTTAGTAGGGTTAAGGAAGATGTAAGATAGAACTAAAAGAAAAATTAAGGAAGAGGCAGTAATAATACGAAATAGTTTACTAAACTTAATGGATGAATTTAAGTTAGATAGACCATGAAGACGAGAAGAGTTAAAGAGTTTATGAAGATTAAAAAGAAAGCGATGCGTTAACCTATATATATATATATATATTACGTAGCTTTTCTAAACCCTTCATAGTTTGATGTGTGACCCTTTCTAAAACTCTTTATGTATGACCTATTGTGATTATGATTATATAGCATACGGGAGGGGAAGTCAAGAGCCGTGGGACAGGGAACGAAGGATTTTTGTGGCAACTGCAGCATCGTTAAAATCGTGTGGGCCATCGGCACGGAGGATGGATTTTTCGTGGCCTTTGCCAAGGATTAAGACGAGGTCGCCTTTTTTGGCAGTTTTTAGGGCGAGTTCAATAGCTTTTTTGCGATTTAATTCCTTGAATAGATCTTTGCCGAGGGTCTTGCCTTGTCTTTCGGCGCCAGCAATGAAGGCTGCGGCGATTGTTTCGGGATCTTCATCACGAGAATCATCTTCCGTAATGATGACGATGTCGGAATATTTAGCAAGAATGCGACCACGAATCTCACGCGTAGCAGGATCGCGACGACCAGCGCCACCGTGGACAGAAATGATGCGACCTTTATGGGAGCCGACAGAATCAAAGACTTTTTCGAGGGCATCTGGAGTGTGGGCGTAGTCGACAATCACGGTAAATGGTTGACCTTCGTCGATAAGGTTCATGCGACCCTCAACGCTCACGAGGGATTTAATGCCGTCTTCGATTTGCTTATTTGTAAGGCCGAGTTTTTGGCCAACTAGGGCAGCGGCCATGGAGTTTAAGACATTAAACTCGCCGGGGATTTTTGTCTCGATATTTATATCGCCGAGAGAATATTTTACACCAGAAACAGAAAGCTTAATGTCTTTTGCTCTATAATCTCCCTTATTTATACCATATGTGATATATTTATGAGAGAGAGTTTTAAAATAATCTGTGGCCTCGTCATCGGCATTCAAAATACTAAACTTGGCTTTTTTGAAAAGCTTACCCTTGGTGTTGCGGTAATTCGTGAAAGTTTTGTGATAATCTAAATGGTCGTGAGTAAGGTTTGTAAAGACAGCGAGTTCAAAGGGAATACCCAGAGTGCGGAATTCGGCTAGAGCATGAGAGGTAACTTCTAGGACGAGGAATTCGGCGCTTTGATTTTTGATTTCTAGGATGCGGCGATTTAGGGTATTTGCATCTACGGTGGTCATGTGGCCGAGTTCTGGCTTTAATTTGTCTACACCCCAAGCAACGGTGGTCATAAGACCAGTTTTATAGCCAGCGTGATTTAACATATTCCAGATCATGAAACAAGTAGTAGTCTTGCCATTGGTACCAGTGACACCAATTACGCGAAGTTTTTTAGCTGGGGAGTGGTATTTCGCATTGGCTACAATGGACTGCGCAAAATGATAGGGAAGTACAGCTTGATTATAAAATGGGAGTTTTTCTAGAAGTTGTTTCATAGGTACATTATAGCATATTAGCGATAATGCTTGAGTGACTCAATTGCGTCTTTTGACGCGGCCTTGATGGCTGGGTACATGCCAAAGATTACACCGATAACAAGCACGATGGCCACTACAAGCAAAACGATATGCAGACTAATAAACGGTGCGAATGGAGTGAAGCCAGAGATTAGGAGTGCGCCAACGTAGCCCAGGATTATACCCATGACACCACCAAGAATCGATAGAATCATAGACTCTAATATAAATTGCATGAGAATATTGCGAGTAGAGGCACCTACAGCTTTTCTGATGCCGATTTCGTGAGTGCGCTCTGAGACGGAGACCAACATAATGTTCATAACACCAATGCCGCCTACGATTAGGGAGATACCGGCCACGATAGCTAATGCATTTGAAACGATGCTAAGCAGAGAGTTGGCTGGGTGGGTAATATTGTCGCCATAGGAAACCGAGAAGTTGCGGTCGCCAGAGTGAGCTGCAATGAGGGTGTTTTTAATCTCTTCGGCGGTGGTAGCAAGTTCACTGGTGCTTTTGACTTTGACATTAATTTGCTGGACCTGAATGGAATTTAGAATTTTATCTAGAACATCGATATCCATGATTAGGGCATTGTTGTAATTGATGTTGTTAAGATTGACTGTGTCTGTAACTTCGTCTAGGACACCCACCACAATGAAGCGTTGACCATGGAATTCTAGTGTGCGGCCAACTGGGTTTGATGTATTAAATAATTGCAACGACAACATGTGGCCAATGATAATGGAGTTTTCTTTGTTTTTATCATTTAGGCCAGCACCGTAGCGAAAAGTTAAGTTTTCTAATTTGAAAAAGTCTGGAGTGGTACCGAGGATATCGGCAGAGATAACCGTATTCTCAGCATCAGAAATTGTGGTGACAGATACAGAAATTGGCGCAACGGCGGAAACTTGGTCGATTTTGGAAATCAACTCAGTATCAGAAACGGCAAGATTACTACGTTCGAACGAGTTTGCCGTAGTAAGCTCTTCTATTACGGAGCTGAGTTTATCCTTGGATGTACTCGGACGGATAACAATGAGGTCTGAGCCGGCATTCTTAAATTCATCAGAGATGAGTCTGGTAATGCTGCCCGTGAGGCTGCAAATTAAAACTACGCTAGCGACACCAATTGCAATACCTAGGCAAGTTAAAAATGAACGCGTACGGTGTTCTTTGATGGAAGTACGAGCGAGCCTTAAATGAGTACGGAATAGCAATGCCATTAGTGTTTCCTCCGTTTTTGACCTTTACGTTTTTTAATGCGAACGTTAACTGGCTGTGGTAGATTGTGGTCGGCAACTGTTTTGATGTCGGTAGAAATTTGACCATCCAACATATTGATAACGCGCGTAGCGTAAGTGGTGAGGGAAGGGTTATGAGTCACCATCACTATAGTATTGCCTTCCTCGTGGATTTTTTTGAGTTCATCCATAACAATGTAGGAAGTGCGAGAATCTAGATTCCCGGTAGGCTCATCCGCGAGGATGATTTCCGGTTTTGCCACGATGGCTCTTGCGATGGCAGCGCGTTGCTGCTGGCCACCAGAAAGTTGGGACGGATAATAATATTCTTTTTCGCCAAGACGAAAACGCTTGAGTGCCTCGGAGGCACTTTTGAGCCTAACCGTGCGAGGTTGCCCCACATAGACCAGTGGCAAAGAAACGTTTTCTAATATGGAGAGATCTTCTATGAGATTAAAATTCTGAAAAATAAAGCCAATTTTTTTTGCACGCATACGTGCCTGGCGGGAAGAAGAAATGCTCGCGACATTTTCGCCATTTAAAATGTATTCGCCGCTAGTGGGACGATCTAGAAGGCCAATAATATTAAGTAGTGTTGTCTTGCCACAACCGGATGGCCCCATAATCATAATAAATTCGCCACGTTTAATTGTGAGGTCGAAATCTTTTAGTGCAAAGGATTCAGCATCACCATAACCGTAGCGTTTTGTGAGCGATTTTAGTTTGATAATTTCTTCGTTCATATTTTTTGAGTAAAAAATTTAATGGCGGAAGTGGCAGGATAGGGATGTCGCTCGCTGACGCTCGCTCCATTCGAACCTGTTTTCCTCAACAATGGCGGAAGCGAGAGGATTCGAACCTCCGGTACCCTTGCGAGTACACACGCTTTCCAAGCGTGCTCCTTAAACCACTCGGACACACTTCCGTCTTAGGATGATTTTAGCATATTTTAAGCGTTTTTTGAAGATAATTTGTTGTGGAAGAAAGCGAGCCCAGACGCGATACAGAAAAGTGCGAAGCAAAACACAACAAAGACTAGCGGAGTAAGATAATAGCGTCCGCCAAAAGTGACTCCATAGAAGTCTGGCCAAATTTTGAGTACCACAACACATACAATATATGGTATCGCGTAGAGGGCAATTGGGATGACAGCAAGAAATCTTGATTTTAGATCGATTTTTGTGCCGCCAGACAAGAAAACAAAGGTGGTGGCTGCGAGTACTGGGTTTAAGAAATGAAGAAAGAACATTGGCTCAAGAAGCATATCAAAATAATTTTTGCCATTTAGCGCACGCATTGGCGAAAGGAAGAAAATCACAGTGAAAAAAGTCAGCATGCAGGCGCTCGTCGCAACAAAGTACCAAGTGTTTATGGCGTTTTGTTTTTTCTTGAGTTTTTTTATACTAATGACGGCCGCCACGAGCGCGACGATACCCATAAAAACATTACTTAAAACCGTAAACGTAGCAGCTTGCATCCAATACGGATAGCCAGCATTATCTATACGTACAGCACGGGAACCAAAAATAAGCGTAACTGGCACAGCGATAGAAGTAGTGATAAAAATAAATAGGTTGTTAATTATGTATATTAGTCTTTTTTTGTCCATCATTTAATGATAACACAAATAGGCTTTCAATGTGAGGGGTATGTGGGAAAAAGTTATAAATTTTAGTTGTATCGATGTGATATTTTTCCATCAAAAACTTAATATCGCGGGCTTGAGTAGCGGGATTACAAGATAAATAGACAATTTTCTCCGGAGTGATTTCGAGGAGTTTTTCAATCAACTTCTTGTCGCAGCCGGCGCGAGGAGGATCTAAGATTACTGTTTGGTCGGGCTCGATATAGTCCGTAACGTTTTCTGACTTATCTAGGATGGCATCAATAGCTCCAAACACACTTCTCTCGGGCTGCGTTCGCCCGTCCCGTCGCCACGGGCGGGCGCCGCTCATCCTCGCGCTGCCGCGCTCCGGAGGCCCTTCGAGAAGGTGTTTGTTCGCCATGGCGACATTTCTCAGCATCTCACTATAAGCAGACTTGTCTACCTCTACCAGAGTGAGCTTCTTGTCGCGGGCGACGGAGAGGCCGATGGTGCCGACGCCAGCGTATAAGTCTAGGACTTTGTCGGTGGTGATATGTTTTTTGATTTCTGTAAGCACCATTTCGTAAACCGGAAGATTAATTTGGAAGAAGCCATTTGGCGAGTAGGAGTATTCGTGCCCCAAAATCGTGTCGGTGAGGTTTTTGAAAACCGGATGCGGTTTGCCGTTTTCAAAAAGTCCACCAGAGACTTCACCGATTTGATTACACCTTAAAAGAAGAGATTGATATTTTCTAGCTTCTTCGTGACGCGCGTTTAGGTCGTCGACGATTTTTTGAGCAGCAGCAAAAATTTCTGGACGCTCAATAGAGGAGTGTTTTACTGGTATTTTGCGATGAGAACCCCGAACATGGAAGGCGAGGGAAATTTTATCGGCGTCATTATCCCAATAAAGAGCATACTCCATTTTGTTACGGTAAAAATAGTCACAACTGTCAGTAAAGATTTCTGGAGTTTCAATCTCGATTCCGTGCTCACGAAAGATTTCAACTACAAGCTCTGCTTTGGTTTTTTGCTCGTAGCCAAAATCCATAATCTGCCAAGGTGAGGTGGAAAGAAAATGTTCATCTCTAGGCACAACACGAAAATCAGAGTCGTTTATGACATTGGTAGCGATTGCCTCGGTAAAGCTGGACTTAGTCTTGATAATCTCAAAGTCCGTAACTTTTTCACCTGGAAGCGCATTCCAGAAAAAGATTTTTTTGCCACTTTCCTCGGTGCCAAGCGACACACCACCGGGAATCATTTTTTCTACTTTAATCATTGCATGTATTATAACACAGATGGAATCATGTTATAATATATATAATATGTCCGCAGAGGAACTATTAAGGTCAAGTGAGCAAGCAGCTCTTGGTGAAGAGCGGATTGTTTCTCATGTAACTGGGAGGCCAGCAGGGAAAAAGGGCGGAAAATGGAAGGGTTTTTCGGCAACCGCATTTGTGACTATAATGATTTTGGGGTTCGTGGCACTTTTTTCGTCTGGTAATTTAATTCCGGCAGCAGTTTCAGAAAGATTAATTGAAGAAACCGACGTGCAATATGCTGATGCAGTAGAAAGCAAAATCCTGGTTGTTCAGCAGGCCTTATTTACGGGCGAAATACCAAACAATACGGTAAAACGACTAAAAGAAAACGGCGTAAATGTAGGGCGATTAGAAAATGGCGAGTTTATTGAAGGGGCTCAAGGCACAAATCTGGTTTTGAAGATGGATGATCAAATCATAACTGCGGAGAATTTTGTAAACACGGTCAACACTAATACAAAACTATACAATGCTTTTAACAACGCTACCTATTCTCGTGCAGCATACTATTACGATGATACTGCAAAGGAAGTTTTTAAACGAATCGGCACAAATAGAAACAATTACAAAGCCGACTCAGATTTTGATGAAGTGATGGGTGAGCTAATTGGTGAAGGAAATAGTATTAATGTAAATAATGTAGACTTAGTAGAAAAAGAAGATGAAAATGGCAAAAAATATACGGAGTATGAAACTATCGGTAGTGATGCGACAGCAAAATCTGCAAATGATTTTATAAGCGAAGTTAGCGCTAAAAACAAAGCTAGCGACAGCGCATTGGCCACCCTAAACGCCGCTAGCACTTTGAATGCGGCAGACACAATCGCGAAAGAGCAAAAATCCAGCCTACTATTTGTGGCTTTCATGGAAAATATTAGCAAAATGAAGGCGGGGGATGGGAACGAGTCAAAAATTAATGAAGCAATGAATTTTTTGTATAAAGAAACCGAGTCTAGTGTGGTCAATGTGGATACTGGGGAAATAGAGACCGTAAAAGGCAGTATGATGGAATCGCCAAGTATGTATGCCATATTATCTGGTGAAAGAATGGATGCTGGTAGTGTAAAAAATTATTCATCCGATCGCGTACTAAAGACCACGGAAAACAAGATTAATTCAAAAGTAAACAGTGGAACCCTACTTAGCACAGTGGTGTCTACATCTGAAAAAATCAAAGGGACGATTGGGCGTTTTCTTAATGGTAGCTCGGCGGAAGCTTCTTATGAAGCCTTAAGTAGCGTAAGTCCAACCATTGAGGATTCACTTATAAAAAATGGTTTTTCAAATATTGGCGGTATAGCTGGTGGAGAAATGCTCGTGGAGGGGGCCGTCAACGTGGGTAAAGCCTTAGCGATGGCGAGCGGAGCAACGGCAGGAAACGAAGAATCAATAAAATCTTACGCGAGACTAAACAATACAGTAATCGCATTAGATGCGGAAGCTGATAGACTTAATCGTTCACCTTTTGATATCACGTCAAAAAATACATTTCTTGGTTCAATCATTTATAATATGGCAATCAGCGTAAACAGAAAAGGTTCGGCTCTAAATACACTAGCCAGCCTCACAAAAACCATGGCAACAATGGTTGGCGGTATTAAGCCAGTAAGTTATGCCGATGATGAAGCTGATGGTTATTTATCGAGTTTTGGTGATTGTATTACACTAGAATCAATCGGTGCGGCTGGCTCTGCTACCTGCTCTACTATTGCAACTTTTGACACCTCAACTCTGAACAATATTTTTAATGATGCTGGTTTTATTCAATTTGTTGAAGCAAACACGGAGCTTCAAAACGGAACAAGAATTATTAAGAATAATTCCAATCTTGCGAATTTTATAAAATATAGTGTCGGAAGAATAACACCAAACGGAGTAATAGATGGTGGAATTTTAAATGCGATTCAAGGTGGTTCCAATATCTCATTTGTGAGCGATATTATATCGATGATTAAAAACTTTCTCGGCGCAAACGATGAAGAAAAGAGAATTGCCTCTGGTGCGGCTTTTGTAAATAGTAGTGATAATGCGAGTTGGCAGACGTATAAATACGCACAGAGATATGTATCACTCGCTCGCGCTACCGAGGCACTAAAAAAATACGACGGGGAAGAGACGGCGTATAATAATATGAAATTCTTTGAGGGGTCAGAAAACCCCGTAGTGGCATTTTTGAACAATTATCGCAGTTTAGCTAATAATTAACAGCTTCCACACTCGTAATAATGACTTGGTGGTTTTTGAAATTATTGATTAGACATTTACGACGAGAATTATCTAGTTCGGAAAAAACATCATCCAGTAGAATGATCGGACGCTCATTTAGTTTGTTTTCAATTATTTTAGCTTCGACAAATTTGAGGGCCAAGATAATTGAACGCGTTTCACCACGCGATGCGGAGCCGTTAGCGGGTTTTTTGTTAAAAATAAATTCAAAATTATCACGATGTACACCAAAAGAGGTATGACCTAAGTAGGAGTCTTTGGTGAGGTTTTGTTCAAGTTTTTTAAGATATTCCGACTCGGTAAGGTTTTTTAGTTCGGTTTGATAAGAGAGCTCCACCTCGTCACTATTCTCTGCAATCGAATAATAAGTTGGTGCGATTTGCTCATTTATGATTTCAGTAAATTCTTGGCGTTTTTTGTTTAAAATCGAACCATATCTCGCAAGAAGGAGATTCCATGAAAATAGGGAAGACTCTTGCAATGAATCGGATTTTAAGAGTTCATTGCGCTGACGGAGGGCTTTTTCGTATTTCGAGAGGCTTTCGCCATATTCTTCGCTAATTTCTGAAAAAACTCGGTCGAAATACTCTCGGTGACGGCACGGGGAACCACTGACCAGATTTAAATCTGATGGCTGGAACAATACGACGGGGTATTTAGCTTTTTTGGGTAGACGACGAGATTTCTTATCAAAGCAGACAAAAGTTTTACTCTGACCATCGTAAGTAGCAATGCGTTTTTCACCATTATCATACTGAAGTTCTATACGATAGAATGGCTTATCGTGCTTTATTATGTCTGGATCAGTGGCACGAAAACTTTTACCGCGCGTCAGAATATGAATAGCTTCTAACACCGAAGTCTTGCCACATCCATTCTCGCCAAGAATTAGAGTAGTGTCATCATTACAATCCAAAACGTAGCGGTCGTGATTTCTGAAATTAGTGAGGGAAATTGATTTTATAATCATGAATTTAGTGGCATTACAATGTGAGTATAATCTTGATTCTTTTTGTTACGAAGAACCACTGGGGCAATGCGACTCGAAAAATCAAAAGTAATAGTGCTGTCGTCTAGTACGTTTAATGCATCCAGAAGGAAACGTGAATTGAGGCGGACTTTGCCTTCAACTTCAACTGGGGTTTCTATGGTGGAGTCATTTTCACCAAGTTCATTCGCAATAGATTTTACAATGAAGGAATTTGGTTTTTTCGATTCACAGGTGATTGAACCACTGACACTTTTTGCAAACAGAGCCGCAAGTTTAGTAACACGAATTAGCTCTTCGCGGTCTAATTCTAAGTTGATATCATTATCTTTCGGAATAAGACGGCGATAGTCCGGGAAACTAGCATCGATTAGTTTTGAAATAATTTCAACCTCACCAAGACGAAAGCGTACTAAATCATCGTCAAAAGAAATCTCAATCTCTTCCATCTCATCATTAATGGAGCGGAGTACCTCCTGGAGTGAAGAGGCGGGAACGATTACACTAACCTCGCTCTCTACGTTTTTGATGAGTTTTCTTTCTGCGAGACGATAGCCGTCCGTGGCGGCAATACAAAGAGTCTTATCTGCGGTGTTGAAATAAATACCGGTGAGCGCAGGGCGAGTCATATCGTTTGAGCTAGCAATAGCCACACTGGAGATACCGTTCTTGAATTCGTCGATACCCATTTTAAAAATGACTGCTTTCTCTTCATTGATTTCTGGTAGCTCAGGGAAGTCATCTGCTGGCGAGCCGTTAATAACCGATGAATACTTTCCAGACGAGATAGTAACTTTGGTGTCCTTGGCGGAAATTTTGATTTTTTCACCTTTAGGGAGATTGGAGACAAATTCAGCAAGTAGCTTAGCTGGTACAGTAGTAACTCCGTTTTTTGAGTTGGAGACTGGCAAAAAGTCTATTACGGCCATATCTAGATTAGTGGTGGTGAGTGAAACTTTACCATCATCTACTCTAATGAGTACATTATTTAATACTGGTAGAGTGACTTTACCAACAGCTACACGACTAACATTATTTAAGGCTTTGCTAAGTTTATTTTGTGTAACTTCAATTTCCATAATAATATTATTGTTCCTTTCTTTTATATATTATTAATAGTTGTTATAGTAGGGTCTGTGAAAAAGTGGAAAAGTGGGGTATTTTAAGGGGTGGGTGAGTTGTGAGTAAAATGGTGGAAAATGAGGGAAAAGTGTGTGGGAAAAAGGTGATTTCCACACATTGAGTAAATTTTTTATGTTTTGCACAAAGTTTTACCACAGAATTACACGTCGATTTGAACGTAGATTTCCACATGATTTGCACATTTTTGTGTTTTTTAACCATAGATTAACTCCTTAATCTCTTTGATCTGATCGCGAAGAGTAAAGTTTAGTTTAAGGTCGGAATCGATTTTTTTGATACCATGCATGACGGTGGTATGGTCTTTGACGCCGACTTCGTTTGCGATTTTGGTGGTACTGAGGGATAATTCTTTACTTAAGAGAAACATGGCGACTTGTCGGGCAGTTTTGATGTGGGCGACGCGGGATTTTCCGCACATTTCTTTGACCGGAAGGTCATAATATTTGGCGACCTTTTCGATAACTTGTTTACTAGAGACAGAACGAGGCTTGCTGTTATGGGTGAAGTTGGCAGAGCCGTTTTCGATGAGCTCTAGTGGGGTAAGACCACGAACTTCGGACATTAGTAGTATGGTGGAGAATTCGCCCTCAAGATCTCGAATGTTAGTGTTAACATTTTCGGCGATATATTCGATAGCTTCTGGCTCGATATCGGCACCAATGAGCTCGGCTTTAGCGCGAAGAATAGCGCACTTGTCTTCGAACTTTGGGAGTTGAAGATCAAAGGCACCACCCATGGTGAGGCGCGAGGCGAGACGTTCATCAACGGTTTTGATTTGAGATGGGAGACGATCGGACGTGACGATGATTTGTTTATTGAGTTGGTAGAGATTATTGAAGATATTGAAGAATTCCTCCTGGGATTTTTCTTTGCCAACAATAAACTGAAAATCATCAATAATAAGACAGTCTAGCTTTTCAAACTTGCGGTTAAAATCTTTGCCTTTGCCGTTTTGAATGGCGTCGATAAAGTCGGAGTAGAATTGAGAGACTGGCGTATAAAGAATCTTATAGTCAGGGTTGTTTTTAAGAAGTTCGTTACCGATGGCTTGAATAAGGTGGGTTTTGCCTAGACCTGGGCCGCCATAAAGGAAAAAAGGATTACAGCGTGTGCCAGGTGCACTAATGATGCTTTTTGCGGCAGCGACAGCTACATCATTGTTTGAACCGATGACAAAATTATCTAGGGTGTACTTAGGGTTTAGGCCGTTGTGCTGAGATTTTGTATTCTCGATAGTTTTTTTGACGGCCTTGGTGTGGGATTTAATGGAATCATTTGAACTACTTGGCGTAACTTCGCGTGGGCGGACTTTTGATTTATTGCTAGCTTGAACTTCGAAATTGATTTCGGTTACTTCTATGCCGTTTTTAGTAAATGCCTCCTTGATGATGTTTAGGAATTTGGAGCGAAGCTGTTTGACGTAGAATGAGTTTTTGACGCCGATGATGATGTAACCATCTTCGGTCGAAATGAGCGAGGTGTCTTGAAACCAAGTGGAAAAATTAGCGGCAGAAATTTTCTGTTCGATTTCGGCTAAAATATTTTGCCAAACATTATACACTGTAACCTCCTTACGTTGTATATAGTATAGCACAGATCGGGGA
>JAZNJY010000023.1:0-65152 GCA_045578285.1 Candidatus Nanosyncoccus sp.
ATGGTTACTGCAGAAGAATTTTACAAGGCACATGAAGACGAAGTTTTATATGATGACCGCAATTTGCGACCAGGTGAAAAATTCGCTGACGCAGAGCTAATGGGCATGCCGTACAGAATAGTGATTTCCGACAAAACTTTAGCCGCAAATTCCGCCGAAGTCACTGAGAGGAGTAGCGGCGAAAGTCGTCTAGTTGAGCTTGACAGACTAGCCGAGATACTATAAACTTTATATGTTAATTGGAGATTTTTGGTTATGATTAAAAAGAATATCAGCTTAACAGCCGAAGGAAAAAAGGAGCTCGAAGCCGAGCTTGAAGCATTAATCGCAAGTCGCCCAGCGATTGCAGAGCGCATTGCAACAGCTAGAGCTTTTGGTGATTTGTCTGAAAACGAAGAATACAGTTCAGCCCGCAATGAACAGAAAATCGCTGAGGGGCGCATTTTGGAAATTCAAGAAATCTTAAAAAACGCCAAAATCATTCGTGGTGGCAAAAAAGATTCAGTTTCACTTGGTGCCACAGTGAAACTAGACATGGGTGGTCGCGAAGTTGAATATACCTTAGTTGGTCCTACCGAAGCTAACCCATTAGAAGGCAAAATCTCCAACGAATCACCAATTGGTAAAGCAATCTTTGGACACAAAACTGGTGATTCCGTGCAATTTAATGGCAAAACCGTTAAAATTGTCGAAATCAAGTAATTATGATATAATTATAATATGTTACTTGAAGACTACCGAAACGAAAGACTTAGAAAATTAGAAGAGCTGAAAGCAAAGAGTATTGACCCTTATCCAGCAAAAAGTCGTCGCAATACAAAAATTTTTGATGTTATAAATCATTTTGACGAAAAGCAAGGTCAGGAAGTGACTGTCGCTGGTAGGATTATCGCAATTCGTTCATTTGGCAAATTAGTCTTCATTAAACTCAAAGATTATACTGGTGAAGTGCAGATTTTCATGAAGGCATCCCAAGAGGGGACCCCAGAAGGATTGCTCGGTGTAAAAGACATCAAACTGCTTGATGTAGGTGACTTTATTGAGGCAACTGGCGTAGTCGATAAATCCCAAACTGGAGAAATCTCTGTGTTTTCTGATTTTGTGAGACTTCTTACAAAATCGCTTAGACCGCTTCCAGAAAAGTTCACCAATAAGGAAGAACGTTATCGTCGTCGCTACGTAGATATGAACGTGAATCCTGAGGTTCGCGAACGTTTGGTGCGCCGCTCTAAGTTTTGGCAGGCTACGCGCGATTTTATGAATAACCATGGCTTTATCGAAATTAATATCCCAGTGCTAGAACATACGACTGGCGGTGCAGACGCAACACCATTCACTACTCATATGAATGCGCTAGACGAGGATTTTTATCTTCGTATTTCACACGAGTTGCCTCTAAAAAGATTGCTTGGTGGTGGTTTCGAGAAGGTTTATGATATCGGCCCGCGTTTTCGCAATGAAGGCGTTGATGACGAGCATTTGCCAGAACATATTGCGTTTGAAGCTTATGCAGCTTATGAGAACTATGAAGATGGCATGGATTTTTATGAAGAAATGATAAAATATGTCGCCAAGGAGACTTGGGGCACGCTAAAATTTCACGTTGGTGGCTTCGATATCGATCTAGATCAGAAGTGGCCTCGCTACAAATATGCAGATTTGCTGCGCGAAAAATTCAATGTAGACGTTTTTAATCCAGATCGCGAGCAATTGATTCGTATTCTAAAGGAAAATGGCGTAGAAACGAATTTTGAAGCAACTACACCGCATCTCATTGACCACGTCTGGAAGCTGATCCGCAAAACCTCAGCTGGTCCATATTGGATAGTCGAAGAACCTCTATCGCTTTCTCCGCTTGCAAAAAAATCCACCGAGAATCCACTTGTCACCGAAAGATTTCATCCCGTAATTGCGGGCACAGAAATGGGCAACGGTTTTTCAGAACTAAACGATCCGCTTGACCAATTAGAACGCTTTAAAGAACAGCAAGCCGCACGCGACGCTGGTGATGATGAGGCGCAAATGCTCGACCTCGACTTTGTAGAGATGCTTGAATACGGCATGCCACCAGCTTGCGGTTGGGGCAATTCTGAACGCAACTTCTGGCTCCTCGAAGGAGTGCCTGGACGCGAAGCCGTGCCGTTTCCAACTATGAAACGCGCCGAATAGTGCTTCGGGAGTTTTGTGCTATAATTTATTTATGTCAGAGTTTAAACTCGTTTCCAAATTTCAGCCGACTGGCGATCAGCCGGCAGCAATTCGTCAGCTGACGAATGGAATTTTGGCGGGCAAAAAGGAGCAAACCCTGCTTGGCGTAACTGGTTCTGGTAAAACTTTTACGATGGCGAATATTATTCAGAATGTAAACCGACCGACTTTAATCCTCGCGCACAACAAAACCCTTGCAGCACAACTTTATTCTGAGTTTCGTGAGTTTTTTCCAGAAAATGAAGTGCATTATTTCGTTTCATACTTTGATTATTATCAACCAGAAGCTTACATTGCGTCGACCGATACATATATTGAAAAAGACTCCGCGATTAATGACGAAATCGACCGTTTAAGACACGGTGCCACCGAGGCCCTGCTTACGCGTCGCGATACAATCGTAATCGCATCGGTTTCTTGTATTTATGGCATCGGTTCACCTGAACATTACCTCGAAATGTCTTTTGAAATTTCTCAAAATGACATTATATCACAGACGGACTTCATAAAAAAACTGATTTCAATTCAATATCACCGCAATGATTTAGCATTTGAACGCGGAAACTTTCGTGTAATGGGCGATACGGTCGATTTATTTCCGGCAAATGGGGAACGCGCATATAGATTTGAATTTGGCTTTGACGCTCTTGAGAGCATCAAAATCGTAGATCCTTTGACTTTTGAGGTCATCAAAAAACCAGACAGTGTGCATATTTTTCCAAACACGCATTATGCCACACCAAAGAGTCAGCTCGACAATGCAATCAAAAAAATCCGCGCCGAATTCGATGAGCGTCTAAAATATTTTAAAAAGCACGAAAAATATCTTGAAGCCGAAAGACTTTCGCAACGTACAAAATATGATCTTGAAATGTTAGAGAACACTGGTTTTGTGAAAGGAATCGAGAATTATTCTAGGCACCTTGAAGGACGCCAAGCTGGTGAACCACCGCATACTCTACTTGATTTCTTCCCAAAAGATTTTCTTTTAATTGTGGATGAATCACATATGACTTTGCCGCAAGTCCGCGGTATGTACAACGGCGACCATGCAAGAAAACTCGCATTGGTTGATTATGGTTTTCGATTGCCTAGCGCACTAGACAACCGTCCGCTCACATTCGGTGAATTTCAAAACAGAATCAATCAGGCAATTTATGTTTCGGCTACGCCAGGGGAGTATGAACTTGAACATTCGCCAAAACCAGCCGAGCAAGTAATTCGTCCAACCGGATTGCTTGATCCGGAAATTGAGGTCAGAAGCAGCGATGGGCAGATTGACGATTTAATGGAAGAAATCGATAAGCGTATCGCAAAAGGTCAGCGCACATTAATTACGACTTTAACAAAACGTATGGCCGAGGATTTAACGGACCATTTGAAGGAGCGCGGAGTTAAAACGGCCTATATTCACTCCGATATTGACACGCTAGAACGTGGCGACATATTAAGAGACTTAAGAGAAGGCGTTTACGACGTATTGGTCGGCATTAATCTCCTGCGTGAAGGTTTGGATTTGCCAGAAGTTTCGCTCGTGGCAATTCTCGATGCTGACAAAGAAGGATTCCTCCGTTCGGAGTCTGCGCTCATTCAGACGATTGGACGCGCTGCAAGGCATGTGGAGGGCAAGGTTATTATGTATGCAAATTTCATAACCGAAAGCATGGAGAAGGCGATCTCCGAGACTAATCGCAGACGCGAAATTCAAAAGCAGTATAATTTCGAGCACAATATTACTCCGACTTCTATCAAAAAAGAAATCTCGGCCGGACTTAGAGCTCTAATTCCAGAGAAGCAAGTCGAGAATAAATTAGACATTAAGCGAATTCCAAAGGACGAACTGCCGAATCTAATCAAATCATTATCTTCCGAGATGCAACTCGCGGCAGCAAACTTAGAATTCGAAAAAGCAGCCCTACTTCGTGACGAAATTGCCAAAATTAAAGAGGCTATGCTATAATATAATTATGAAAAGTGTGGGCATCGATGAGCTTTCAAAGATAAAACGGCGAATTAGGGCCTGCAATTATTTGACTGTAGCCGAACTTTATTTACAAGATAACTTTTTGTTGGAAAGACCGCTAAAATTCGACGACATTAAACCCAGACTTCTTGGGCATTGGGGGACGTGCAACGGCATCAACGTTACCTACGCAAACTTACGGTTTGCTTTTGGCGATGACCCAAATTTTACATTCGTGCTTGGTCCAGGACATGGTTTTCCGGCCCTGCAGGCAAATCTTTTTATTGACGGCGTTTTGGCCAAGATAGACGAGCGGGCGACACCGGATTATTATGGGCTACGTTATATTTGCCGGAATTTTTCATGGCCGGATGGTTTTCCTAGCCACGCTAGTCCAATGACGCCCGGAATTATCACTGAAGGGGGTGAGCTAGGCTACGCTTTAGCAAATGCTTACGGAATGGCGCTCGGTCATTCTGAAAAAACCATAGCGGTTTTGATTGGCGACGGCGAGCTTGAGACGGCAACCGCCTTAGCTTCTTTGAATCTACATAATCTACTTTCTGGGAGCAAGAATGGGAGAATCTTACCGATTTTACATCTAAACGGATACAAAATCTCAGCACCATCGATTTATGCTAGAAAATCAGAGCGCGAGCTAAACCAGATGATTCGAGGGTTTGGTTTTTCGCCAATTTGGATTAATGGAAATGAACCAGAAGTTTTTCAAGAGGCTCTCAGAAAAGACGTAGAAGCTCCGTTTTATATTTTGAAGACAGAAAAGGGTGAAACTGGACCAAACCGTGGTCATTACGCACATCAGATACCATTAAAAAGCCCAGCAGGAGATTCGGAAGAGCTAAAAAAACTCACGGATTGGCTAGCTTCATATCATTTTGACGAGCTTTTTGATAAGGAGAAAGGATTTACACTATGATAGACAGAGTGGACAAACCAGGCGCAGAATATTACTCTCCAGCCAAAAAAATCGGCGAACTTTTAGCGCAAGAACTTTCAAAAAATCCACATTTTTATTTCTTTTCACCGGATGAAACCACATCTAACAAATTTGATAAAGTTTTTGAAGTAGAGAAACGTGCTTGGGGGCTAGAAATAGATGAAAATGATTTACCAGAAGGACCAAGCGGCAGAATCATAGAAATGCTATCTGAAAATGTACTTTTTTCCGTGATGACTGGGCATTTGATGAATAATGAACCAGCAATGATGGGCAGCTACGAAGCTTTTTTCTCGATTATTACTGCGCAAATTCTACAACAAATTAAGTTTATTAAGCAAGCGAAGATGACGCCATGGAGAAAAACACTCCCAGCAGTAAATTTACTTTCAACATCCACATGTTGGAGACAAGACCATAATGGTTTCACGCATCAATCGCCGGCCCTCATTTCTCAACTCCTCAGTTTGCCGTCAAACCTAGCGAACTGTATTTTCCCCGTAGATGATGTCGCCGCAGAAGAGGCCTTTAATTATATGATGAAATCAAAGAATGTTGTAAATCTTACAACATTCAATAAAAACGAAGAACCTCGTTACATAGATTCTCATCATGCTAAGTTCTTATTTGATAATGGTGGAGCCTCGATATTTCAGTTTGCCTCGGATGAGAAACCCGATTTCGTGTTTACTGCTGCTGGCGACATTCCTACACATGAGGCACTAGAAGCAATTAAAATTCTACGAGAAGATCTACCAGCTGTAAGGCTTCGTTTTGTGGGGATTAATGCGCTGTCGTATCGTGCGATTGGCACAACCGAAAATAAATTGTCTAAAGAAAAGTTTTTGGAGCTTTTTACCGAAAACTGCCCAATTATTGCAAATTTTCACGGCTATCCAGAGACTCTAGAAACTATTTTAGAAAACTACACTGAAAGGCGCCGATTACGCGTGCATGGCTTCAATGAAGAGGGTTCTACCACCACACCGTTCGAAATGTTGCGCAGAAACTCAGCTTCTCGGTACGATTTGGCTATTGATGTTGCAGTAGTTCTTGGTCGCAATAAATTAGCGGAAAAATATCGTGATATTTTAGAAAATAACCACAAGTACGCCGTAAAATACGGTCAAGATTTGATAAAATAAAGTTTTCTGTTATAATATTTTTATGAATTTTGTTATTTTGTTTATTGTTTCAATTATTTTAATCGAGACGACAATTTTAGTTTTTAGAAAATACAGATGGACGCAAGGCGGACAGCGTAAAATTTATGTCGACACCTCAGCCTTGATTGACGGAAGAATCCTAAATGTAGCAAAAAGTGGTTTTATCGACGGCGACTTAATCGTTCTAAAATCAGTACTCCTAGAATTACAGCTTCTTGCGGACGGTAAAGATTCAGCCAAAAGAGCACGAGCACGCGCTGGCCTTACCACTGTGGCAGAGCTCGAACGGGTTCTCGACATAAACACCGAGGTAATAGAAGACATGAGTGGTATCAAAAAAGTAGACGAAGCCCTGCTTAAATATGCAAAAGAAAACCACGGCGTAATTTTAACGCTAGATTATAATCTGATAAAAGTCGCTGAAGCCGAAAAAATCAGAACTCTAAACATCAATGATTTATCACTTGCTACCAGAAATGAATTTTTGCCGGGCGAGAGGACAAAATTAAAGATTCTCGAAAAGGGTTCTAACCGTGGACAGGGAGTAGGCCATTTGAAGGATGGCACCATGGTAGTAGTTGATAACGCGGCCAATAAAATCGGACAAGAAGTAACCGTAGAGTTTGCAAAGTTCTACGAAACTAGCGCTGGTAAAATGATTTTTGCCAAAATCGTTAAATCTAGCCGCAGACGCTAAAGATTATTTTTGTTTTTATTGTTGAGACCGGAAGATAGCGTTAAGCTTGAGGTGGCAGTATATCCAGCTGAATCAGTCACAGCAATTTTAAGCGAAGTCTCGGTACCTTTAAGTGTGTATCCAGATACGACACCATTTGCGGCAACGGTAATGTTCTTGTATTCAGTGCCGTCAACCGTGAGGACGTAGCTAGAAATGCTATCACTGCCTTTTTTAACGGAAGCGATCACATTATTGCCACTAACGGACAACGAAACCTCAGGCGGTGTATAATTACAGGTATCACTTGTATCCTTATTGTATGGCTCTGGAACCGTATAGTTAGCGTCGCCAGTCATAGGATCGATGATCTTGGTGACTTCAATTTCGATTTTGTAAGCTTCTGGAGTACAGCTACTAGCAAGTAGATGGTTATAGCGATTAAATACGAGCTTTTCTTTAGAAATACCGGAGTTTTTGTCGGCACTAAACCAGCTTGGCCAGATGTCGGTTTTGCCGTTGACGGTGAGCGTCTTGATTCCAGACGGTCTCACTGGCTGGTCGCCAGATTGCCAGCGCCCATCAGGACCATAAACTTCTTTGTGGACACGTTCCATGTAAGTACCAACGGTAGTGCGAGCTACGAGATTAGAGTTTGAAGACAAGCCTGAGCCATCGTGATTGCCGTTCCATACGAGAGTAGAAAGCGCAGTTGAATAGCTTTCGATGAGCGAGTCCTTGGTAACGGCGGAGTTTGATGTAGTGGTCGTACCAGTCTTGGTGGCTGTCCAAACGCCAGGAATTACATAGCCATAACTCTGAGAGCCGCCGGCGGCGTAGATGCCAAATCTAGCGCTGCCATCGCTTAGGATATTAGAAATCATGTATGCGACCTGCTCATCTACTACACGAGTAGCTGGAGAATCGGTCCACGATTCAATCACGTCGCCAGCCGAGTTCTTGACTTCTAGAATATAAGAAATGTCTTTGTATGAGCCGCCTCTAGCAAGGGAAGCGTAGGCATTTGCGTGTTCCACCATACGAACACCACAACCAGAACCAATCGCAATTGACAGACCATAGCCACTGCGATTTTCACAATAGCTAGTGTCACCAAGTGCGTGCGCGACTTCTAGAGAATTGTCGATACCGTTAATATATAGTGCTTTTACGGCTGCGATATTTAGAGAATGACCGAGTGAAAAACGAATCGTAACATTGCCATAGAATTGTCCAGTAGCATTAGTCATAGAGCACCTGCCACTATAACCAGCACAGTATAGTCTATCAATGTTTTCATCTTTTAAGATGGAGCCTGGACCATAATTGATACCGTCACGTTTCATGAAAAGCGGGGAATAATCGAGAATCGGCTTGATAGTGGAACCTGGCTCAATAAGAGAATCTGTAGCCGCGTTCACCTCGCCGTATGTGCCATTAAAGAAATCTATAGAACCAACCATAGCTACGACTTGCGATGTTTCAACATCGAGTGAAACTAGAGCAATATCATCACTTTTGTTTGCGTATGTTTTTTCTGCACCTGCAGCCACAGCGGCTTCGGCGATTTGCTGGGCACGATAGTCGAGCGTGGTTTTAATGGTCCAGCCACCGGCACGGATGGTAGAGACGCCGTATTTTTCTTCAAGTTGTTGGCGAACCTCTAGCACAAAGTGCGGTGCGAGCATGCCGGCGTATTGGCTAGATTCCGGCTTAACCGTGGCGAGGATATCAATCTGTTTTGCGGCTTCCGCTTCTTCTTTGGTGATGTAGCCCATCTCCGCCATTACATCCAAGGTGTATTGTTGACGCCAGATTAGCTGTTCGTGACCATATTCGTTATACGGGTTTAAAACAGCTGGGTTGTTTGGAATGGCGGCAAGAAACGCAGACTCTGCCAAAGTTAAATCTTTTGCAGATTTACCAAAGTAAGTCTGGGCTGCAGATTCGACTCCGTTACGACGACCTCCATAAGGAGATTGGTTTAGATACATTGTAATAATTTGGTCCTTGGAATACATACGTTCAAGCTCAATCGCGAGAATCAACTCTTTAATCTTGCGCGTGAGACCACCACGGTTAGCACTCTGTGCCTCATCGGCAAAATAGACCTGCTTAATTAACTGTTGCGTCAAAGTAGAGCCACCCTGGACACCATGACCGGTAACCGTAGAAAACACAGCGCGAATTAGACCAACCGGATCAACGCCGATATGATTATAGAAATTGCGGTCTTCAATCGCTACTGTAGCCATATACATATATGGTGAAATATCTTCAGCATCAACCACGAGACGATAATTATCGCTACCGGTATCTTTCCAGAGCACTACGCCATTACGGTCCAGATAAGTATTGACTGTCTCGGAGATATTCATTTCATCCAAACGAATTTCATCAAGATCTTTTTTGTAATATATAAATAGACCGATAATAAATACAACCAGCACGGCAAACATAATGCCTAAGGTTTTTAAAATTTTTCTTTGGCCACGCCTAGAAAACCACCACTTAAAAACGCGTTTTGGATGAAGTCTTGCGAAAAATCTTTTGATTGGTTCTTTTGGAAGTTTGGCAAGTTCTTCGGCATATTGCCTTTCTTCAGCCTCTCGCCTAGCTTTCTTCTTTTCCTTGCGATCTTTCAAAAAAATTTTAATATTTTCAAAAAATCCTTTGCTTCGATTCCTTCTGATGGGTTTTTTCGCAGTTTTTTTAGAAATTTCAATTTTATTTTTAGCCATATATATTATTATATCACGTGTTATAATTAATATACATATGAAAAAGTTTAGGTTTAAGTCCGTAGTGACGCTTGCCAGTGCAAAAATGTCTGTAAAATCTGCGGCAATCGTGTTAGCAAGTTCGACATTAATTTCGGCTTCACTAGGTCTATTCCGCGACCGCCTACTGAATTCATATTACCTTGGAACCTATCCGACTGGCATCGATGCGTACACGGCGGCATTCACTATTCCAGATTTTATGTTCTTTATTCTGACTTCCGGAGCGCTAGCGGTGTCCTTTATTCCAGTCTTTAACCAAAGATTAATCACGGGCAACAAAAAATCCGCATGGGAGCTATCATCTTCACTATTAAATCTTTTGGCACTTTTGACATTAGTGACCAGTGTTCTAATCATGGTTTTCGCAGATCCACTAATTCGTTATATAGTGAGCCCAGGCTTAGACGAATCTGGTATGGTGCTCGCAATCAACATGACTCGCGTTATTGCAATTAATCCGTTTTTATTTTCGATCGCCACCGTGCTTACCTCTATTCAGCAAGCCGTTGGAAGGTTCGTGTTTTACGCATTTGCGCCCGCTATATATAATATAGGCATCATCATTGGCATTACTTGGTTTACTGGCGGAATAAATCTGTTCGGTGTGCAAATTTTTGAAGGCGGCATCATGGGTGTAGCCCTAGGTGTAATCTTAGGAGCAGTAATGCAACTCATAGTTGCCTTGATTGGACTCTTTGGTCTAGGTTTTGACTACGATTTTAAGATATATTGGAAAAATCAAGGTTTCAGAACCATTCTCAAATTGCTGCCTCCGCGCTCTTTAGATCAGGGGATTGACTACATAAACGCAATCGTGAATACCAACTTGTCTTCCAGGATGGGTGCCGGGGCCGTAAGATCGTTTAATCAAGCTTCTAGTCTGCACCAAATGCCGGTAAATCTAATTGGCGTGGCAATTTCAACAGCTTTTTTTCCAAAACTAACTGAGGAGCTTGGCTCTGGTGACAAAAATGAATTTTATGTAACATTCAGGAAAGCACTTCGGATGATTTTATGGATTGCAATGCCAATTGCCGCAATTGCATTCTTTACGCGTGGCTACGTAACCAGTTTTATATCAAACATCGGCAGCAGTGACAGTAACGGTACAATTGCGTCAGTGCTAGGCATGCTATGTATTGCGATTTTTGCGCGTAGCGTATTTCACATTGCGTCACGTGGCTTCTATGCATATCAAGACACCAAGACACCATTTCGTGTTTCGATTATAGCGATTGGCTTGACTATAGCGCTATCGGTTTGGTTTTTCCTCATTGGTTGGGGAGTGGATGGACTCGGCCTTGCCCAATCCATCGGTGCCGTAGTGGAAATCATAATATTGCTTTATATATTACAACGTCGCAGCGGAAATAAAATTCTGAATCGCGATTTCTGGAAAGCTTCTGGCAAGATGATTGCGGCGACTATTATTGCAGGGTGCGTAGCATTCTCCTTAACAAAGTTTATTCCTTTGATGGCAACAGATAACTCTCTCGTAATTACTGTACCTAAGTTCTTGCTGATTTCAGCTGTCTCTGTCGCAGCTTATGCAGTTGCAAGCTATTTCCTAGACCTAGACGAAGTCAAGCCAGTTATGAATTATATCAAAAAAGTGTTATTCAGAAATGCGAAATAGTGTTATAATTTAAGATATGGAAATAAAACGCGAGGATATCCTACATTTAGCAAAATTGTCAGACATTTCGCTCAGCGAGGACGAAATTTCTAATCTTGGAAACGACCTGCAGAGCATCATTGAATATATTTCTCAACTCGATGGATTAAATACCGACGGAGTGGAGCCGACCTATCAGGTCTTTGAGATGAAAAATGTTTGGAGGGAAGATGAGATTATCACACAAGACGCGTCGCGCGAAGAATTGTTGGCTTTAACTACAGAAGAAAAAGAACATCAAATTAAAGTTCCGAAGGTATTATAAAATGAAAATTGCGAATAAAGAGATTTCGGCGGTCAGTTTAGTAAAAGAAGCACTCGAAAAAGCTCATCAATATAAAGACTACAATATTTTTATTTCTATGGATGAAGATGGGGCACTAAAACGCGCGGCAGAGATTGACGAAAAAATTAAAAATGGCGAGAAAGTTGGCAAGCTCGCCGGTGTTCCGTATGCACTCAAGGACAATTTCTTGTCGACACACGGTGACACCACTGCGGCTGCACACATCCTTGAAGGCTGCGCTTCACCAGTAACATCGACCATTGTCGAAAAACTAGAGGGCGAAGGCGCGATTATGATTGGGCGCGCAAACCTAGACGCTTTTGCGCATGGTTCTTCTACCGAAAATTCATACTTTGGGCCTACCCTAAATTCCCACGACAAAGAACGCGTAGCTGGAGGTTCTTCTGGCGGCTCAGCGGTAGCGGTTGCCCTTGACATCGTGCAGTTTGCGACTGGCTCCGATACCGGTGGTTCAATTCGCCAACCAGCTTCATTCAATGGAATCTATGGTTTTAAGCCTACTTACGGGGCTACATCTCGCTATGGAGTAGTCGCGATGGCTTCCTCACTAGATTGTATGGGCTTTTTTACTAAAACGCCTGAGGATATGGATCTTCTGATGTCTATCGCTGCTGGACAGGATTCAAAAGATCTAACTACGTTGCCAGATTTTTACAATGAAAGCAAACCGAAGGAAGTTAAAAAAATTGGCATCATCAAAGATTTTGATAACGAGGTGGTAGACATTAATATTCGCAATGCGTTAAGGGAAAAATGCGAATTATTAAAATCCAAAGGTTACAAAATCGTAGAACTCGAAATGCCAACACTAAAGTATGCGCTGGCCGTATACTATATTATCCAGCCGGCAGAGGTAGCTAGCAACCTCTCGCGTTATGATGGGGTGCGTTACGGCTTCCGCTCTGAAAATTCGAAAGATTTAGACGGACTTTACGAAAACACCAGAAACGAAGGTTTCATGGCGGAAAATAAACGCCGAATTATGATTGGAAATTTTGTGTTGTCTAGCGGGTTCTATGATGCATACTTTTTGAAAGCCGCCAAAGCGCGCACGCTCATCATTAAAGAATATGAAGAAGCGTTTTCCAAATGCGATTTTATACTGACGCCAGTCTCACCAAATCCAGCTTTTAAACTCGGAGAAAAGGTGAACGATCCAGTTGCAATGTACCTAGAAGATCTCATGAGCGTATCATTAAACCTTGCTGGCATACCTGGATTCGCAATTCCGGCTGGGCAAACAGATGAAGGAATACCGATTGGCCTGCAACTCGTAGGGCCACGTCGCAGTGACAAAAATTTAATTAACTTTGCAAAGGAGCTTATGTGATGGATGGTGGTGTAGTCACTTTTATAATTGCGATTTTTATCGTGGGGGTGTTGCTCGCTGTAGCCATGGCGCTCACAAAAAAGCGCACGCACCACTTCAACGTAGAGGAGTATCAGACTAGGTTCCTCCAAATTGAAAACAAACTAAACAAAGACAACCCGGCGACTTTCGCTTTGACCGTTATTAATGGCGACAAGTTGCTCGACAAAGCCATGATTGAATACGGTATTGCCGGCAAGACGATGGGGGACAGATTAAAAAAAGCTGGCGATAAATTCACTGATATTAACGCGATTTGGCGCGCACATAAGCTCAGGAATATGATTGCCCACGAGGACGACATCGAATTAAGTTTTAAGCAAGCAGCTGGTGCACTCGCAATTTATAAACAAGCATTAAAAGATTTGGGAGCTATCTAATGAAATATTTTCCGACCATCGGTATTGAATGTCACGTACAACTTTCTACTAAGACAAAATTGTTTTCCGAGGTGGATAATGACGCTCGTGGAAAAGAACCAAATTCATGTGTTTCACCAGTAGACTATGCACTGCCAGGGATGTTGCCGCGCCTAAACGGCGAGGCGATAAAGTTTGCGGTGCGTGCAGGGCGAGCGATGAATTGCGAGATCAATAAATATTCACGCTTTGACCGTAAGCATTATTTTTATCCGGATTCACCTAAGGGTTATCAGATAACACAATTTTACCATCCAATTATTGGCGCTGGATTCGTAGAGCTTCCATCTGGGGAGAAAATCCGAATCGAGCATGCGCATCTAGAGGGCGACGCTGGGAAATTAACACATTTTAATAATTATTCCTTGGTCGATTTAAACCGTGTGGATACGCCACTGATCGAGATTGTCTCCATGCCAGACATCCATACTGCCAAGCAGGCGCACGATTATTGTAAAGAGCTTTGGCGCCTAATGCGATATGCTAATGTGACGTACGGCGATTTGTATAATGGCAACATGCGTTTCGATGTAAATGTTTCGTTGGCACCGGAAGGCTCCGACAAGCTCGGCACTAGAGCGGAAGTGAAGAATCTCAACTCTTTCAGAAGTGTGGAGCGAGCGGTAGAATACGAAATCAAAAGGCAATCCAAGTTACTTGATGCTGGCGAAAAGGTGGTCCAGGAGACGCGCGGCTGGAGCGATGCCACCGGCGAGACGACTGGTCAACGCTCAAAAGAAGAAGCCAAAGATTACCGCTATATGCCGGAGCCAGATTTACCACCGGTTGAGCTATCTTCGGATTTCATCGAGGCGCAACTTGCTGATTTTCCACTCATGCCTGCGGATTACAGGGCGAAATTCGGGCAGATTATCACAACGGATACTTTAGAAGTGCTCCTAGACTATCCAGAATTAATGAACAAGCTAGATGAGCTCAACGATGTTAAGCTATTCTCCAATTTATTCGCATCAGTATTGCTCGCAGAAGAGAAGTCGGCAGAATACTTGAATGATTTACCTAGTGCAAAAAGCCTAAATGATCTTGCAGATATGAATGCAAAGAAAGAGCTCTCTTCAACCGCCACCAAAGAAGTATTCTTGCACTTATTCGATCCACAGATGAAGGGGCGCGACACTAAAACTATTGCAAAAGAACTCGGCTTAATTCAAGAGAATGACATTGAAGCCTTGGCGGCGATTGTAGATGCGGTGCTGGCAAAGCCGGAAACCAAGAAAGCCCAAGACGATTTTCGTGCGGGCGAAGAAAAGGTTATCGGATTCTTGGTTGGTCAAGTCATGAAAGAGTCTCACGGTAAGGCGAACCCGTCGGCTGTTCAACAGATTCTGAGAGAAAAGCTTAAAAATAGCTAAAAATCGCTGCGGTTCTTAGGTTTATGATTGACTTTTTAAGGCGTGTGTGGTATAATTAGGTAAAGAGTGCTATTTTATAGTACTCTTTACCTTAAGAGATGAGGGCAGATTTCAAAGAAATTTGGAGGGGATGCAAATGCAGAATTTTCGAAAGAACGCAATTAAGGCAAATAAGCCGATTAGCATGAGGATTGTCAATTATACTGGCAAGGAGCTTTGGACATACACAAACGAAGGCTCACTAATGCATATATCGGGAGAGCAGGAGCAGGCAGAAATACCTGCACCTCGCGACAATGCTTGCATAGTAGTAGACAGGGGTACCTATGAAAGATTAAGACAGTCTGGTCGTTCCACGACTGATCTTGCTTATATAGTAGGTGCTGGCACTAGCTACGATAGGAGGCCGTTAAGTTATTTATATACTTATGACGATCATATCCGTGTTATGCCGCCTGAAAGATTAAATTAAAGTAACCATAGTGTCTTCTCATCTCTAATTCACCCCGCTTTAATGGCGGGGTTTTTCTTGCTAAAACTAGAGAAGATGTGATATAATGGTGGAAAATCTGTCTTTTTGAGTGTGGAGCTCGTAAAACAGACTAAATAATAAATATAAAGGAGCATATGGCGACTGAGATTAACGACCTGCATAAGCTACGCAATATTGGTATCATTGCACATATCGACGCAGGGAAAACCACTACCTCCGAGGCGATTCTTTATCGCACCGGACTTAAACATAAAATTGACCTAGTCAAAGGCGGCACTGGTGGTGCTGACACTGACTGGATGGAGCAAGAGAAGGAACGTGGCATCACGATTACTTCGGCTGCTGTAACCGTTTACTGGAAGAATCATCAAATCAACATTATTGATACCCCGGGCCACATCGATTTTACCGCTGAGGTAGAGCGCTCGCTTCGCGTGCTTGATGGTGCAGTAGTGGTATTCGACGGCAAAATGGGCGTCGAAGCTCAATCTGAGACCGTGTGGCGCCAGGCTACTAAGTATGGTATTCCACGCATTTGCTTCGTAAATAAAATTAATCAAATCGGTGGTGACTTCTACAAGTCCCTCGATTCTATTCACAAGCGTCTATCGAAGAATGCTGTGGCAATTCACCTTCCAATTGGTTTTGAAAAAGACATCTGCGGCGTAGTAGACCTCGTTGACATGAAGGCTTACACCTACAAAGATTACGCAGATCACGAGCTTACCGTTGGTGAAATCCCAGCAGATATGCTTGAGAAAGCCAAAAACGCTCGTTCACTTCTCATTGAGGAGGCTGTCCAGGCCGACGAAGCTCTCATGGACAAGTACTTCAATCAAGGCGAAGAGGCAATTACCGAGATTGAACTTAAGGCAGCTCTTCGCAAGCGCGTGCTTGACGGTGACTTCTTCCTCGTAACTGGTGGTGATGGACGTGGTGTGATCGTGGAGAAGGTTCTCGACCTCATGACCGACTATCTCCCGTCTCCACTTGATCGCGATCAAGGTCAAACCGTTGGTACCGATCCAAAGACTGGCGACCAAATCGTGCGCAAGGCCGAAAATTCTGAACCTCTCACTGCTCTCGCTTTCAAGATTGCAACCGATCCATTCGTAGGTAAGCTCATCTTTATCCGTGTGTATGCTGGTACTTTGAAGTCTGGTGACACCGTGATGAATGCTACTACTGGCGACAAGGAAAGAATCGGGCGTCTCGTGCGTATGCATGCAAACGACCGCAAGGAAATTTCCGAGATTAAAGCTGGTGATATCGCGGCGGTAGTTGGACTTAAGAACTGTACGACTGGTACGACGATTTGTAGCCCAGCACACCCAATTCTTCTCGAGTCAATCGATTTCCCAGATCCACCAGTGTCGATTGCAGTTGAGCCAAAGACTAAAGCCGACCAAGAGAAAATGGGCCTCGGTCTCTCGAAACTTGCAGAAGAAGATCCAACCTTCCGCGTTCACACCGATGAAGAAACCGGCCAGACCATCATCTCCGGCATGGGCGAGCTCCATCTTGAGATTATTATCGACCGTTTGAAGCGCGAACACGGCGTTGAAGCTAACACTGGTGCACCACAAGTAGCCTACCGCGAAACGATTCGTGGCACTGCTGAAGCACAAGGTAAGCACATCAAGCAGTCTGGTGGTCGTGGTCAGTATGGTGACGTTTGGGTCAAGTTTGAGCCGAATGAGCCAGGCAAGGGCTTTGAGTTCATTGATATGATTAAGGGCGGCGTGGTTCCACAGGAATATCGCAAACCAGTCCAGAAGGGTATCGAAGATACTTTGGCTGGTGGTGTTATCGCTGGTTACCCAGTAGTCGATGTTAAAGCAACACTTTATGATGGTTCGTACCACGATGTCGACTCTTCCGAACTCGCCTTCACGCTCGCTGGTGCACTTGCAACCCGCGAAGGTATCAAGAAAGCAAATCCAGTACTCCTCGAGCCTGTCATGAAACTTGAGATTACCACTCCAGAAGAGTTCATGGGCGACGTAATTGGCGACATCAATTCTCGCCGTGGTCGCATTGACGAGATGGAAGATCTTAACGGTGGCGCAAAGCTTATCAAGGCTTTCTGTCCACTCGCAAACCTCTTTGGTTACACTGGTGATCTCCGTGGTATGACCCAAGGTCGCGCAGCTTCTTCGATGGAGCTCTCGGCTTACGAGGAAGTTCCACCTAACGTAGCACAAGAGATTATTGAGAAGAGAAATTCAAAATAATTTCAGACAGGAAAGAGCCCCACTATATAAGCGGGGCTTTTTGTTAGATGTGAAATGCGTTAAAACTGATTGTGTTTTCACGGAAATTGGCCGTAAGTTGGTTGCGGAACAAGTCGGCATCATGGTCGAGTAACTTTGCCGCAGATGAAATTGGCATTACGACAGCATTTATGTTGATTTCTTCAAATGCCAGGGCAATTAAGCCATTAGCTTTTGCCATGTCGTGCATATTATGACGTCTTGCTGGATCAATGCCTATGCCGTACACTATGAGATCTGAGCTATCGAGCACGAGCGGCTCAGAACTAAAGATTATGCAATTGTCCTGCCACATAAACTTAAGCTCGCCAGGAATAATACAGCCATACGGATAGCTATTCCTGCCGAATACCTCACAAAGTAAGCTCATAGTTAAATCACTACTGAAACTAAAACTACTATCGTAAATATGAATGTTGGTGGTATCATTACGCAATTCTGTGAACGGGCGCAACATGATGCCGGTCATCTTGTCTACATATTTAACGTCGGATTCATGATAGCAAAAACCGAGACTTTCATTGTAATGAATCGGTTCTCCATCTACACGGTTTCCATAATCATACAGTTTAACACCACTAAAGTACTTTGCCATTTTTTGTCCCTCCTTTACATAAAGCCCAATGGCATCTAAAAGCCTATATGTCTTTTATATATCATACTGTGAATCTTTTTTCAAGATTTTACTCTTTACATTTCGTAAAAAATAGTCTAAAATAGTACTGTAGAGTTTTGGAGCTGGTTTTTATTAGCGCTCCAGACGTAATATTATATAAAAAGGAGAATGAATGGCAAATTTTGACCGTTCCAAGCCGCACATTAACGTCGGCACCATGGGTCACGTCGACCATGGTAAAACCACTTTAACTGCTGCAATTACTAACGTTCTTGCAAAGAGACTTCCATCTGATGTCAACAAAGCAGTTGCTTATGATCAAATTGATAACGCTCCAGAAGAGAAAGCTCGTGGTATCACCATCGCTACTTCCCACCAGGAGTATGAGTCTGAGAAGCGCCACTACGCACACGTAGATATGCCAGGCCACGCAGATTACATTAAAAACATGATTACTGGTGCTGCACAGGTTGATGGCGCTATCCTCGTAGTTGCTGCGAACGATGGCCCGTTGCCACAGACTCGTGAGCACGTACTTCTCGCCCACCAGGTGAACGTACCAAAGATCATCGTATTCCTCAACAAGATGGACCTTGCTGATCCAGAACTCGTTGAGCTCGTTGAGATGGATGTTCGTGATCTTCTTAACAAGTACGGCTTCGATGGCGACAACGCTCCAATCATCAAGGGCTCCGCAACCAAGGCGCTTGAGGGCGACAAAGAAGCTGAAGATGCTATCATGGAACTCGTTCATGCTATGGATGAATACTTTGACATCCCAGAGCACGATCTTGACAAACCATTCCTCATGCCAATTGAGGACGTGTTCTCCATCAAGGGTCGTGGTACTGTAGCTACTGGTCGTATCGAGCAGGGTGTTGTTAAACTTAACGATGAAGTTGAAATCGTTGGTCTTCGTGACACTCAGAAGTCAGTTGTAACTGGTATCGAAGCTTTCCACAAGACTCTCGATCAAGGTCAAGCTGGCGATAACGCTGGTCTTCTTCTCCGTGGTATCGAGCGTGATCAAATTGAACGTGGTCAGGTTATTGCAAAACCAGGTTCGATCACCCCACATACCGAATTTGAAGCTCAGGTTTACATCTTGAAGAAAGAGGAAGGCGGACGCCACACTCCATTCTCCAAGGGTTACAAGCCACAGTTCTACTTCCGCACCACTGACGTAACTGGTGAAGTTGAGCTCCCAGCTGATAAGGAAATCGTAATGCCAGGCGATCAGGTAACGTTTAACGTAAAGCTTCTCGCTCCTGTCGCTATGAACAACAACGACCGCTTCGCTATCCGCGAAGGCGGCAAGACCGTTGGTTCTGGTGTTATCACTAAGGTTATCAAATAACCAGCGATTAGTCGCGGAAATCCCCCGAAAGGGGGATTTTTTGTGCCAAGGGAAAAGTTGACAATTTTAGCAAAGTGTGCTATAATTAAAGTTGATAGTGTTCACGGGGGTTTGAACACCCGTAACTTAACAATTTTATTTCAAGGAGGTTCTCTGAATTATGGAGAAGAAAAGAACATCAATGGAGCATGTATGGTTAGCAGTTATCGCAGGCGGCAAAGGAACAAGGCTTTTTCCGATTTCCCACGAAGGATGCCCGAAGCAGTTTTGTAATCTGAACTCGTCTCAGACTTTCATACAGGCGACCATTCAGCGGTTCTTAAACCTCGGGTTAGACCCAACAAAGATCCTAATCATCACTACCAACAGTGGGCAGACACAGCTTGCTAGAGAACAGACTAGAAAAATGGGCGTTCTTGGCCAAAACATTTGTGAGGTTAGCGAAGACTGGGGCTATCCTGGAGTAATGGTGGAGGCTGCCGAAATCATCAAGAAATATGACGAAAAGGCAATCATCATCAATACGCCATCGGACCAGTATATCGTTGAGGACAGCGGCTTTAGACGCGCCATGAATGGAGCATTAAATGTCGCAAAAACTGAAGGCAGAGTATCAGTCGTCGGAGTAAAGATTACTGACCTTACAACCGCAACTGGTTGTGGACATGTGGTTTTCGACCCAGAGGAAGACAATGGCTTTGATCTCTACAAGATGAAAGATTTCGTGGAAAAGCCGCAGGTTGAACTTGCCGATAAGCTCATGCGAAGCAGTAGCTCCGCATGTAATACTGGAATTAACGTTTGGAAAGTTGATACGCTTCTTAGTGTAATCAATGCTGAACAGATTCTAGGCAACAAATTGGCGGCTGACCAACAGGGGCAGAAATGGGAACTTGCAACAGATCAGTTCCTAAAGATGTTCCCAGAGGTTTACGTAACTGCTGGTTCGTTCGAGTGGTATGACTGCGGAACTTTGAAAGCTCTATACGAGATTTCACCGAAGAAAACACCTCACCATAAGAATGCTAGCATTGGTGGCGGCACGGTCGACAGAACCGACTGTCTGAATAGTTTATTCTATGCAGCAGATAGAATCCGCCTACACGTTACTGGATTCCGCAACATTTCAGTTATTGCGAATGTTGTAGAAGTCAATGGCAAAACATTGCCAATCGTGTGCATCACCAAGCTGGAAAAGAGCCAAATGGTCAAGGATCTTGCCAATAACATCAGCGCTAGCCACAACATTTTTACTGACGACTTTTCATTCGGCGGCGCAAGAAACAACATCATCATGCGTTCAAACATCTCAGACGAAGTTGTTTTCGGATTCGTTGGCGAAAGCGATTGTATCGTCAATGTCTACAAAAACTCCGATGGAGTCTTCGATGTATTTGCATCACAGCAGGCAACAAAGACAACAGATTGATTACTTACTTGAAATTACTTGAAATCGCACATTAAAAAATCCCCGATTCGTCGGGGATTTTTCATGGGTTAATTACATCTTGATTTCTGCATCAACGCCGGCTGGGAGAGAAAGATTTTGAAGGCTTTCAATCGTTTTAGGGTTAGCATTGATAATGTCAATAAGACGTTTGTGGACTTTCATCTCAAAAGCCTCACCACCAGTCTTGTAGACGTGTGGAGACTTCACTACTGTGAAGGTGCTGCGCTTAGTTGGTAGAGGGATTGGGCCGCTTACTTTGGCACCAGTGCGGATTGCCGTGTCGACAATCTGACGCGCGCTCTGATCAATCACGCGATGATCGTACGCTTTTAGACGAATACGAATAGTTAAGCCTTCGTCTTTTTTGGCTTCTGTCATTTTGACCTTTCTTCTCTGATAACCTCTCAAGACATGAGTTTTTCAGAGTGGATATTTAATGTTGTTATATTTCCATTATAGCACATTTTGCACGATAAAGCAATATGCGGTATAATTGATAGCATGAGTATTTCTGAACTCAAGAAGAAGTTTTATTTTCACGCAGCGGCTTATTTCCGACATTTTGCAAACAAAGTTTTTAAAAGATGGCATCCTCGAGTAATTGCGGTAACCGGTTCAGCCGGTAAGACCACGATGCTTTCGATGCTAGAACACGAAATGGGGAACAGGGCCCATTATTCGCATAACGCAAACTCAGCCTTTGGAGTATCTTTTGACCTTTTGGGACTAAATGGCATTCGTGGCTCTAAGCTGAAGTGGGCTTGGCTTTTTGTGGCGGCGCCATTTTTGGGGTTTTTAAAGCGCCACAAGGAGAAGTTTTACGTAGTAGAGATTGACGGCGAGCGCCCACACGAGGCAGAGTTTTTGGCGGAGTGGCTAAGACCAGAGGTGACGATTTGGGTATCAATCGGGCTTTCGCATACGGCACAATTCGAGAAAGTCGTAAAGGATGGCAAATTCAAAGATTTATCTGAGGCAATTACGGCAGAATTTGCCAATTTGCCACTTAATACATCAAAAAGAGTTTATATTGATGCGGATTCCAAGTTAATGGTGGAGGCAACTGCCGATATAAAGGCAAAGGTTGTGCCAATCAAAAAATCTTCAATGAAAAAATACGTAGTTTATCCGGATTCTACAGATTTTACCTACGGAGATACGACTTTCCATTTTAATGCACCAGAGCCGAAAGACATCTCATTCAATTTATTCGTACTAAAGGATTTGATGGAGTATTTAAAGCTGCCGTTTAATCCGGATTTTTCTGGCATGGAGCTTGCGCCAGGGCGAAGCTCTTACTTTGAGGGCAAAAAAGGCATTCAAATCGTGGACAGCAGTTACAATGCACACATGATTTCGATGGCTTCTATTTTAGATATGGCCAAACGAATGCATGCTGAGAAAAAATGGCTAGTGATTGGGGATATTGTAGATCAACACAATTCAATAGAAGAAAGCGAACACAAAAAGCTAGCCGAATTAATTGCTGCGGTACGACCAGAAAGAGTAGTTTTGGTGGGGCGTCGCACAAAGGAATACACTGCGCCAAGATTAAAAGAGCTTGGCGTATCAGCGGTAGCCACCACAGATCCTAAAAAAGCCCTTGCCTATATAGAAAAGCACATCCGCGGCAACGAAACTATTATATTTAAGGGAAGCCAATACCTAGAGTGGATTATCGAGAAACTACTCAAAAACCCCAAAGACGCAAAAAAGCTGTGCCGCAGAGAAAAAGGCGCAGTAGAGCGCAGAAAAAAATGGGGGTTAGACTCATGAGTGGGACAGGTTTACCAGATAAAAAATCAACGAAGAAAGTTATCGAAAAAGTGGAACATAAGATAGAGAACAAAAAATCTTCGGATTTACCGGATTTATATATTGTGCATGGTTGGACTTACACAGTGGAGCCGTGGAACACCGTCATTAAAATGCTCGAAAATTCCGGCATTAAGGTAAAAATGTTAAACGTTCCTGGACTGACGACTAAAAGCGACAAGACCTTCACGATTGACGATTATGTAGAGTGGGCTGATAAAGAAATTCCGGATGGCGCAGTGGCGCTGGGCCATTCCAACGGCGGTAGAATCCTGCTTAATCTCTCCGCAAAAAAACCGAATAAATTAAAATATTTGATTCTCCTGGACTCCGCTGGTATATATGAGCCGTCACTCAAGAAGCAACTTGTAGAAAAAATTGCTAAGATTGGCCGACCACTCAAAAAGATTCCAATTGTAGATAAAGCTTTTCACCGCTTTACTGGCACCACAGATTATTCAAAAGCGCCGGAAAATATGAAAAATACCCTGGTTAACATGCTTGAATCGGACAAGAATCTAGATTTTAGCAAAGTTACTACAAAAACCTACATTTTGTGGGGCAAAAAAGACACCACCACGCCGCCACGCCAGGCTACAAAAATATACGAAAATCTGCCAAACGCCGAGCTCAAATTCTTCGCCAAATGGACACACGCACCATACATTTCCTCACCAGACGAACTCGCCCGCACACTAACAAACTTAGTCAAAAGGATGAAGGCGTGAAAAAAAATTACTTTTTAGGACTTGCGGCAAATCAAAAAAATGCATGGGAACATCTCTTCATTAGGGCTAACGCTAGTGACAGCGAAGCCTTGAAGCGATACTTAGCATCGCGATACGGCGGCGAAACTATGCTTTGCAAAAATGGACGTTCTGCGCTCACTCTTGCACTAAAGGCATATTTCAATAAGGGCGATAAAATTATCATTAACGGATTCACTTGTTATGCAGTATACGAAGCAGTCAAGGCGGCTGGACTCACACCGGTTTTTGCAGATATCAGTAAAAACGATTTAAATTTTAACACCGAGACACTCAAAAAAGTTATAGACGATGATACGGTGGGGGTTATCGTGCAGAATACACTCGGTAATCCAGTAGACATGAAGGCAATCGAGCATTTCGCTGGTAAATACGGACTCGTCATAATCGAAGATTTGGCGCACTGTGTTGGCGTAAATTATCCAGACGGGCGCGAAGCTGGTACCGTGGGCGCCGCAACCGTCCTTTCGTTTGGCAAGGATAAATCCATAGACACTACTTCTGGCGGAAGTGTAATTTTTAGATATCAACACATGAATAAAATTAACCAACCAGAGTTGGCGCCAAGAGTTTCCGACTATCTTAGAGAACGGTTTTATCCGTTGTTTGGACTGCTGTGTCGCAGGCTCACCAGGGTGCATCTTGGTGGGATTATGATGCGCGCACTCATTAAGCTTCATTTTGTAGAACGTTCTGCCGACAACAGACTAGACCTTACGAGAAGGCCGGCACATTTTGAAGCCAAGCTAGCACTAAGACAGCTTAAGACGCTCAAAAATGAAAAACCACTCAGAAGTTTCTATTTAGTTGATAATCGCGAAGAAGTACTAGCAAAATTAAAAGCTGCTGGGTACTTCTTTGACGGTTTTTGGTACGAAAGGCCAGTTTCGCCGGAAAGATATTACAAAAAAGTGCATTTTGATGAAGAAAAATGCCCTGTAGCAACCGAAGTCGCCAAAAAAATTGTCAATTTGCCGAATTATTACAGTAAAAAAGAGTTGGCCGGAGCCATACGAATCATAGAAAGTCACGGTGGAGAGAAAAATGGACAATAATTGGAATAATATAATCAAAAAACATCCTGAGGCGAATTTTTTACAATCGCCAGAATATGGCGAGATGAACAAAATTTTGGGGGAGAAAGTCATCTGCGAGAATTTTGACGGCGGAGGCTGGGGGCTTATGATCGTGAGAAACGCCAAGCGTGGAAGATACCTGGAGATTCCTTGCGGGCCATTGATTGATTGGAACAACAAAACAGTCGTAAAAACAGCTTTCAAAAAGATTGCCGAAATTGGACGCAGGGAAAGATGCGTGTTCGTGAGAATTCGTCCGCAACTTCCAAAAACCTCAGAAAACCTTAAGACATTAGAGGATTTAGGGCTCAAGAAATCACCTATGCATCTTGCGGCTGAGCATACAGTCATTCTAGACCTTACAAAATCAGAAGAACAGCTACTCGCGGAAATGCGCAGGCAGACCAGGTACGAGGTGCGTCGCGCCGAAAAACTCAGCATCAAGGTCGATAGCTCAAATTCAGAAGCTATCTTTAAAGAATTTCATAAAGAACAATCGAAGACCGCCAAGCGCCAAGGCTTTGTGCCACCATCCAAAAAAGCACTCATGGCAGAGAGGGAAGCTTTTGGCGACAATATTAGAATTTATCGCGCCGTTACCGAGGACGGCCAACCAATTGCCTACGGTTTAATCATCAAAAATGGTAACGAAGGAGATTATTACGAAGCGGCATCAACGGAACTAAACCGCAAATTGCCTGGAGCTTATGCACTCTTATGGCAAGTAACGAAAGACTTAAAATCCGAAGGCTACACAAGGTTTAACTTGTGGGGAATTGCACCGGCTGGGCAGCCAAACCATCGTTACGCTGGGGTTACCACCTTCAAAACTGGCTTCGCCGACGACATTACCGAGTTCGTGCCAGCGCACGATCTGGTGCTTTCAAAGACTCGTTACGCTATGGACTATTTATTTGAAACTTTGAGGAAGAAAAAGAGGCATCTATGATTAAAATTGCTGACTGCATTAACCAAAAAACTTGGGATAATTTCGTCAAAAAATTACCCGAAGCAAATTTTTTGCAATCTTGGGATTTTTATGAATTTCACAAGAATCGCGGTAAGAAAATTGTACGCCGTATTATAACAGACGACGATAAAATCGTTGGTGTCTATGCTGGTGTAGTCGAAACCGCCAAACGAGGCACTTATCTTGCCATCGCGGGTGGCCCTTTGATTGACTGGACGCGCAAAAAAACCGTCAAAATGGTTTTTGAAGACATCAAAAAAATTGGCATAGAGTATAATTGTGATTTTGTAAGGGTGCGTCCACAACTGCCATTGTCCGAAAAATCTTTGAACTTAATGCAAGAACTAGGACTCAAGAAGGCTCCAATGTATCTTTCTGTAGAGTATGCCGGCGTACTAGATCTCAAAAAATCCGAAGCCGAAATCTTGGCCGGCGCTTCGCAAGGTTTTAGACGTAAACTGCGCAAGGCGGAGAAATTTGACCTAGAAATTACGGCAGACGCCAGCGACGCCAGTATTAAAGATTTTTGCGAACTAGAAAAAAAGCACGCCGAAAGACAAAAATACGTGGCGTTTTCTAGTAGTTTTCTGACCAAGCAATTCGAAGCTTTTCGAAACGGCGGTGAAGTTTTAATTTACACCGCAAAAAAAGACGGCGAGATTTTGGCACAGAATTTTATGATTTTTTATGGACCGGAGGCGAGTTATCATTACGGCGTATCATCAAATCTCGGTACAAAATACTCGGCAGCTCCGCTGCTTCATCTTAAAGCAATGGAGGAGGCCAGAAAGCGCGGTTGCATCCGCTACAATTTGTGGGGGATTGTGGGTACCGACGAAAAATCACATCGTTTCTATGGCGTAAGTGAATTCAAACGTTCGTTTGGCTGCGAAGAATTAAAATATACACCGGCACATGATTTGGTTCTGAAACCAAGCAAATATTTAATCACAAAAATCATAGAAACTATACGCAAAAAAATCCGCCACGTATGATATAATATAAACATAAGTAATAAAGGGCAATTATTTTATGGCACACATAAACAGAAAATTCATCGATAAACACTGGCTGATGTTTGTACTCCGAGGCGGACTTGCAGTAGTTTTTGGTTTTCTCACTTTGTTTGGCGGTCTGGTCGACCTTAATCAATCAATTTCCATCATTGTGATTTTCTTACTCATAATGAGTATTATTGATGCAATCGGCGCACTGTATAGCTCACTCAAAAAACACGGTTGGGTTAACTCGGTAATTGATGCACTTATAGATGTAGCCGCAGCTATTACTTTACTATTCTTCGCCCAGGGCAACCTAGTAGCTTGCACCATCACATTGGCAGTTTATACCTTCGTGTCTGGAGTAATCGACATTTTTCACGGCTTCCTTTCTACGGTCGACCCTACAGACAGGTTCATCCGTATTTTGGCTGGCGTAATCGGCGCGATTATTGGCTTCGTGATTCTAAACTCTGGAGCGTTTGAGCTTATGACCTTTATTCGTTTCTTCGGCGCATATCTTCTTATCGTAGGTATGGCAAGCATGGTTTATGGTGTGCATAACCGCTCGCAGAAAGTAGAAGACAAAATTGCTAGAAGCGAAGCAAGAAGAGGCATAAAAAAGAGCACTGCAAAGAGCGTTACAAAAAGCACCGCAAAAAGTTCCGCTAAAAAATCACAAAAACGCACAAAGAAAGCTTAAGACGCATTTTTACAGAGGTGATAAAAATCATAAGGTTGCACTAAGAGAGTTCAACCTTATATTTTTTGTATTTATATGTTATAATTAAGCCTTAAGGAGGCTACTCAAAATGGCTATTAAAAAAGCAATTATCACAGATGCTGGGTTTGCGAGCCGGTATCTGCCTATTACTAAGACAATCCCAAAAGCAATGATTCCAATTGGCGCTAAGCCAGTAATGCAGCTCTGCGTGGAAGAATGCATTGAAGCTGGTATCGAAGAAATCGTAATTGTAGCAACACCAAACACCAAATCTCGCGAAATTTACGATGATTATTTCCATAACCCAGCAGACAATGTCCGCGCCTTGCTCGAAAAGCAAGGCAAAGCTGAACGCTTTAAGCCAGTGGCTGAAGTCTTGAATTTTCCAAAAATCACCGTGATCGAACAAGACTCAAACTTACCGTACGGCAATGGTTCACCAATCGTTTCTGCAAAAGAGTTCGTAAAAGACGAGGAAGCATTCGTGGTGCTTTATAGTGACGATTTAATCCTCGGAAAAAGTGACGTAAAAACACTGATTGAAACTTACGAACAGAATAAAGGCGCCAAAGCCGTAATTGCAGCTCAAGAAATGCCAGAAAGCGTTTGGCACAAATATGGCATGATCGCCCTAAAAGAGAACGGGACGCTTTCGCATATTGTTGAAAAGCCAAAGACGCCAGAGCTTTCACCAAGTAACTTGACTAGCTATGGTCGGTATCTTTTGACTCCGGAAGTATTTGATTTTCTAGTGCCGTCCAACACTGGTCTTGATGGGGAACTTTGGACGGTTGATGCGATTACGAAGCTTGCAGAGATTGGCGATGTTGTGATTGCAAAAAGCAACGGTAAATGGATCACTACGGGCGACCCAAAAAATTACTTCATGGCTCATCTTGAATACGCAATGAGAAATTCGGATTTCGCAGACGAAATTAGAAAATTTGTAGCTGAGAATTAGTGTGCTATAATAAAAGTAAAAGGAGGTAAAAATGAATGTAGCGGAATGGATTTTAGTGGCGATTCTTAGCATTACACTTTTTGTGTTTTTGATTATCGGAATTGTACTGATGGTAAAGCTATTTAGCGTAGTGGATGAAGCTAAACGCGTAGTAATCAAGAGCCAAGATATCGCCGAGAACGCAAATGGCGTAGTCACAAATGTGCGAGGGCTTACGTCGGTAGGTGGCACCATAGAGATGTTGATGGATAAATACGTGAATCCAAAAGTTAAAGAAACCATAAAAGAAAGGAAAAAAGATGACGGAAGAAAAGAAGGGTAACGGAGCTGGAAAATTTATACTTGGTGCAGCACTGGGAGCAATTGCTGGTGCAGTTGCTGGTAAATTAATGGGGACAAAAAAGCCAGAGAAAAAATGCGATTGCGATGATGATTGCGACTGCGGTGATAACTGCGACTGTGGCGATGATTGTAAATGCAAAGAGTCCCACGAAGACGAAAAAGACACTAAAAAGACCGAGAAAAAAACTGAGAAGAAGTAGACGCTATGCAGTTGAAGCCTAGCGATTTCGTGCATCTACACAACCATACACACTATTCACTTTTGGATGGTTTGACAAAAATACCTGAGTTAGTTGAATTCGTTAAGAATGACGGCATGGAAGCCGTGGCCGTAACCGACCACGGCACCATGAGTGGTCTGGTTGAGCTTTATAAGGAGTGCAATGCAGCCGGCATTAAGCCCCTACTAGGACTAGAGGCTTATGTTGCTGCGCGCAAAATGACCGATAAAGATCCGACGCACGACAAGCAACGCTTCCATATTACTTTGATCGCAATGAATAACAAGGGTTTTGAAAACCTTTGCAGAATCATGAGCAATGCCGAGGTTCACGGTAAATACTACAAGCCAAGAACTGATCACGATGAGTTAGAAAAATACAGCGAGGGCGTAATTTGCCTTTCTGGTTGTATGGGCTCCGAAATTTCCGAAGCAATTAGAGCTGGTGACGACAAAAGAGCGTACGAATTAATTGACTGGTATCGTAATGTCTACAAAGATAGGTTTTATCTAGAAATGCAAGACCACGGCCATCCAAAATCATCCACACACTCTGCGGAGCAGAAAAAAGTCAACGACTGGCACATGGCTCACGCCAAAAAGCTAGGACTACCGCTCGTAGTAACTTGCGACGCGCACTATCTGCGTAAAGAAGATCAGGATGCACATGAGATTTTGCTTTGTATTGGGACGGCCGCGAATCTGTCAGATAAAAACAGGATGACTTTGAGGGACTATGACCTTCACGTAATTCCGGCAGCCGAGATTATTGAACATTGGCAAGATACTTGCCCGGAAGCAGTTCTAAACACCAAGCGAATTGCTGACCGTTGCAACGTGGATTTGCAACTTGGCCGGATTTTGATTCCTAAATTCCCAATTCCGACTGATGAGGACGAAAAAACCTACCTAGACAGGCTAGTGTTTCAGGGGCTCGCTTTTCGTTATGGCGGAAAAACTTTTGAAGAAGCAAGCAAGCTTACGGTACCAGAATGCCGCGAGCTTCTAGAAAAAGCCGATGAAAACCGCGACGAGCTTCATAAGGTGCTACCGAGAATCGATTACGAGCTTTCCGTAGTGGATAAAATGGGCTACAACGGGTATTTCTTGATCGTACAAGACTTTATTAACTGGGGGAAATCACAAAGAATCGTTTACGGACCTGGACGTGGAAGCGCAGCGGGTTCGATTCTTGCGTACGCGCTTCGTATTACTGAGCTCGATCCATTAAGATATGATTTACTCTTTGAGCGCTTCCTTAATCCAGATCGTATTTCGATGCCAGATATCGACACGGATATCCAGGATACGAGGCGCGATGAAGTGATTGAATATTGTTCGCGAAAATACGGTTTCAATCGCGTGTCAAACATCGCAACCTTTGGTAAAATGATGGCGAAAAACGCCGTACGCGACGTAGCGCGCGTGCTAGAAGTGCCGTACGCGGAAGCGGATAGGCTCGCAAAAATGGTGCCAGACCCAGTAATGGGACACCACGTAAAATTGGCCGATGCCATCAAAGACGTGCCGGACTTAAAGCAAGAGTACGAGACTAATCCAACTTCAAAAGAAGTCATCGATTTTGCTTCACGACTTGAGGGGACAATCAGAAACCACGGCGTACACGCTTGCGGTGTGATTATTGCGCCTGACGATTTGGTAAAGTTTTTGCCGCTGGAAGTTTCCGCCAAAGGCCCGATTGCTGCACAGTTTCCAATGGGACAGGTGGAAGAATTGGGGCTTCTTAAAATGGACTTTTTGGGGCTTTCAAACCTTTCAGTAATCAACAATGCGCTTCGCATGATTCGTAAAGTCTACCACAATGACCTAGATATGTATTCGGTGCCACTAGATGACGAAGAGACATATAAACTCTTGCAGCGAGCCGAGACAACTGGTGTATTCCAGCTAGAATCTGCCGGCATGAAGAGGTATCTCCGCGACCTTAAGGCTTCTACTTTTGAAGATATTATCGCTATGGTGGCGCTTTATCGCCCAGGGCCAATGCAGTTTATTGATTCGTTCATTCGACGTAAGCATGGCGAAGAGGAAATTACATACTTACACCCAGGACTTGAGAACTCGCTCAAAAATACTTACGGAATTATGATTTACCAGGAACAGTTCATGCAGATTTCAAAGGAATGGTGTGGCTTTACTGGTGGTCAGGCAGATACCCTACGTAAGGCTGTAGGTAAGAAAAAAATCGACCTCATGAAAAAAGTCAAACCACAGTTTATTGAGGGTGCTGTAAAAATCGGTGGCGCCACCGAGGAAATAGCAGAGACTTTTTGGAAACAACTTCTAGATTTCGCAAACTACTGTTTTAATAAGTCACATGCGGCGTGCTACGCGCTAGTGGCATATTGGACGGCATACCTTAAAGCACATTACCCAGATGCTTTTATGGCGGCACTTATGACGGCGGATATGCGTTGGACAGATCGCCTTGCGATTGAAATTGCTGAGTGTAAGAGGATGGGACTGAAAGTACTCGGTCCAGATATCAATCAGTCTTATGGCGACTTTGGTATCGTGGGTGGCGAAAGAACGATTCGCTTTGGGCTTTCTGGCATCAAAAGCATGGGCAAAGCTCTAGTTGAGGAGTATGTAATTCCGGAGCGCGATAAAAATGGTCCATTTAAGTCAATTTGTGATTTCGCAAAACGCGTAGATTCGACCAAATTTAACAAAAAATCATGGGAAGCAGCAATCAAGACTGGTGCATTCGATAGCTTCGGTTATTCCAGAAGCGACCTCCTATATAATCTTGAAGCGATCCAGGCGTATGGAGCGAAATGTCAAAAAGACGTAGGCTCTGGACAAACTGACCTCTTTGCAATGATGGGCGAGGCTGGTGCAATTCCAGAAGTAGAAATCAAACCAGCGCCAGTGCAATACTCCGAAAAAGAACAGTTACTCTGGGAGCGTGATTTGATGGGACTTTACCTTTCAGCGCACCCGCTCGACAAGTATGATACCTACTTTAACGAGCAAACCCACCCGATGGAACTGATTACGCCAGAAAACAACGGCAAAGTAGTGACAATTGGCGGGATTATCACTGGCGTACGTACAATTTTGACCAAAAAAGGCGACAAAATGGCCTTCGTGAAGATTGAAAACAAGACCACCGAGACTGAATTTATTGTTTTCCCAAGCACTTTTGCGGAGCATGGCGCAAAGCTAGTGGTGGACAACGTAGTGAGGGTGCAGGGCAAAATCAACGCCGCCGACAAGGATGGAAACTTGACCTCGGAAGCAAAAGTATTAGCAGAAGTCGTAGAGCTGGTTTCAGATGACGTTCTGAATTCTTATCAACCAACCGGTACTAAGCTGGCCGCTCCAGCCAAAGCGCCAGAAAAATCATTCCGACGCGGCAGTGGCTCAAAAACTTCCGCGGAGCGTGTATATCGCGGCGGAGCCAAGCAGGAAAGCCCTAAAACCATTGATGTACCAAGAGTTTTGGCGGCGCCACCAAAAGATCCGCGCAAGGAAAAGTTGTACGTTTTAATAGAAAACCCAGACGACACCGAAACACTCACGTCAATTCGCAGATTAGCAGACCTTAATCTTGGCTTTCAAGACATGGTGCTAGTACTGAAAGACGGCGAAACTAAGCGCCCACTCAGAATGCCATTCAGGGTGGATGCGAATGAAGATTTTCTGAAAAAGCTTAGGGAGCTTCTTGGGGAAGATAATGTTAAGGTAAAGTGATATAATATATACTATATATAATATATATAGGCATCGGGGATGAAGAAAAAAGTTGTGTCAGATAATGTGACGGTAAATCGGAAAGCGAGGTTCGATTATGTTCTTGGTGACGAACTTACATGCGGAATGGCGTTAGCTGGGCCAGAAGTAAGATCGATTCGTGACCATCATGTACAGCTTAAAGGCTCCTTTGTGACAATTCGGGGAGGGGAACTTTGGCTTAACAATTTGACGCTGGGTGCCGACACTGCACGGAACATCAAGCTTTTGGCCACACGCAAACAAATTGCAAGTTTGGAACGCGAAAAAGTAGCTGGTTCCACTATTGTACCCGTAAAGCTTCTCGGCGGCTCTCGCCATATTAAACTCGTAATCGCAGTGGGTCGCGGTAAGAAAAAATATGACAAACGAGAAACCATCAAAAAGCGAGATATTGAAAGGGGGCGCTATGCTTAAGATTTTTTCGTGGAATGTAAATGGCATACGCGCCGTTGTCAATAAAGGCGCCCTGCAGGAATTCATCGAAAAATATCAGCCAGACATTCTATGTATACAGGAAACTAAGGCTAAACAAGGTCAAGCAGAAATCGATTTGAGTGAATATGAAGAAATCTGGAACTCGGCCGAACGCGCGGGGTATTCTGGGACGGCAATTTTTACCAAGAAAAAGCCCTTGGCTGTGTTTTTTGGGTTTAGCGACAATATTAATAGTGGTTATAACTGGGAAGACGATCAACACGGCAATGCGTTAGATGAGGGCCGCGTGCTTACGGCAGAATATCCAGAATTTTACCTAGTTAATGTCTATACGCCAAACAGTAAACACGAACTTACGCGTTTGAAACTCCGCGAAATGCTTTGGGATCCGGCGTTTCTGAAATATCTAAAAGAACTCGAGAAGATAAAGCCTGTGATAGTGTGTGGAGATTTTAATGCCGCACATACAGAAATTGACTTAGCCCGCCCGAAAGACAATATAAATAATGCTGGCTACACAGCAGAAGAGCGACAGGGGATTACAAATTTAATCAACGCTGGATTTATAGACACCTTCCGAGCGCTTCATCCAGACGAGAAGGACCGCTACACCTGGTGGACTTGGCGCGCAAACGCCAGGGCACGAAATATTGGCTGGCGGATTGATTATTTCTTCATTAGTGAGGCCCTTAAGAAAAATCTAAAATCGGCAGAAATCCATGAAGGCGTAACAGGTTCGGATCACTGCCCGGTGAGTATTGGCTTGGAGTTTTGATGGACTTTTTTAAAAAGGTTGACAACATTAACGACGATTTATACTGGAATATCCCAGAACGAGCACAGGGAATCGTCAATATTATCGGTGGTAATTTACAGAATTTTCGTACACCCGTAAAAATTGCAGAATTCATTAGTTCAAAGTACCCGATTGAGAGTGCGAGATTGGTTTTGCCTGATGCTTTAAAAAGCAAATTACCGCCGCTTCCGAATTTAGTATTCCTAAAGTCGACAGATTCCGGCTCACTAGCAGACGGAGAAGAAATTGTCTCTGCAATCAATTCTGCGGATTACAATTTAATTATCGGTGATTTATCAAAAAACTCCATCACGGAAAAAGCTTTAGCCTCCGCCTATGAAAACATCACAAAACCGACATTGATTACGCGTGACGCGGTAGACTCGCTGGCGAATGTGGCGACAGAAAACACACTTCTTTATGAGAATCTTGTTATTATGGGCTCAATGGTCCAACTGCAAAAACTTTTTAAAGCAATTTATTACCCGAAGATGCTGCTGCTCAGCTCTCCGCTCAGTTCAGTAGTAGAGATTTTACACAAATTTACATTAAGCTATCCAGTAGCTCTCGTGACTTTGCATAACGGCCAAGTCTTAATCGCAAAAGACGGAGCAGTTCGGGCGATTGACCTTGGGAAAACCAGTTTCTCGCCGATTAGTTTTTGGAGTGGGGAATTAGCCGCGAAAATTGTAGCTCTTAATTTATATAATCCAAACAATTTTATCGACGCGACGATTTCTGCGATAGCTTCTGCTCAATATTAACGGCGTCGCGCGAAATATTATGTCGGCGTTGTGCCAAGAAAAACCACAGGAACACCGAAACAATAATTGCCACAATCGTAATAATGATTTTAGCGGTGATTGACCATTCAGATGCATAAACAGTCCAGGCTGAAACAAACGCAATGATGGAAAGATAAACTTTGCGGCGAGCCATGACGAGTTTTTTTGCGAGATTAAAATTGCGGCTAAAAAGCGAGCCTGGCCTAAAATCGTCTGGGTGTCCCAAGAATTTGCCATAAACGATAAGTTCAATAGTTATGCCAAAAATGCCGTAGGTGACCCAAAGAATTAGGCCAGCAATCAAGCTGACGCGCGCGGTGAAGAACACCATCATAGCGGCGCCTAGAAGCATATCGGTCAGCATGTCGTATTTTGCGGCGTATTTACGATACTTCGGGGCTTTGCCTTTTGGAAACGGCCACTTGGTGGCACAGGTGCCGTCAAAGGCATCGGTCAGTTCGCCGACGATAAAAACTAGAAACGCTGCCGCCAGGCTGCCGTCCGTAAAAATCAAAACAAATAAAACAATCGCAAGCACAAATCTAGTCAGCGTTAGGATGTCGGCAAGATATTTCTTCATTTTTTGATTGTATCACACTTTCTTTCCTTAATTAGGGAATTAAAGATTTTCTCCAACTTATCAATCTTTGATGAAATGCCCTTTAAGTTGCGAGACTCAAGCTGAGCGATACTCATTTTTGAAATTATTTCTGGGTGGTCAAAAATTTGTTCAATTGCTTCGGCCATACTGGACGGTGTTTCATCTTTCGACAAGATAAAACCTTTTGGAGCTAGGATTTCTTTAAGGTCTGGGTCAGCAATCAAAACCGGTACGCCCATCGTGGCCGCTTCCACGAGCGTCATGCCAAAAGTGTCAAAGTTGTATGAAATAAGCACGTCTAGATGAGCGCGCTTTAAGGCCCGCCAAATAGTCTGCATGTCAGTCGTGCCATAAAAAGCGACATTTAGGCGATGGAGTTTTGCATATTCAATAGCCTTTAGATAATCTGGGCCATCGCCATAAATATTCACATGATATGGGTGTGTGACTTTGTTTAATGCCTTCAAAAACGGCAAGATCCGCTTTTCACCAGAGAGGCGCGAATGCCAGATGATTTCTAGAACATCGCCATCTTTAAATTCTTTTGGCTTAATTTCGGTGGCTAGAATTTCGTCCTTAATGCCATGATGCAGAGAGATGACGGGCTTCGTGACTCCATAATGGATGAGTTTCTCACGAAAATGTTCAGACGGAGTCAACACAAGGTCGGCAAAGTTTGCATGATTTACCATTAAGGTCCACATTTTCGCACGCGCGATCGTGGTGGCTAAATAATTGTCGCGTCGAACTTTGGTTTTGTGCGGAACATACCAAGAGTGGAACCAATTTAGCGCCGCCGCCACCAAAGTGCGTAGCCCAATCGGGATTATTTGTTCCTCACCAACGTCTTCACGACCATGCATGACTTGTACGCTCGGAATATTGTATTTTTTTGCGAGTTTCAGCCCCGCGATAGAACAACCCGCTTCGTAATGAATATAAAAAAAGTCAAAACTTTTTAATTCAGGACAAGATTTTTCAAGATTTTTTGCGACAACGCCTGGACGCCTGGCAATTGGCGTCATACCACGTCCAAACAGCCGACAAGACTTGACCGGATAAATATGTTTTTTTGCTAGTTGTTTTTTTTGTTTCTTAGAACGCGGATAAGAACTGGAAAAGACATATACCGTATGACCACGGCGTTCCAATTCGGCTTTGTCGGCATTGATGGCGGTCACAATGCCGCCAGTGAGGTCAAGGTAGCAATCGGAAAACATCGCAATCTTCATAGAATGACTTTCTGGATTTTAGTCGCTAGAGTCAACGTCTAGCGCAATATTAATTTTGTATTCATCGAAATTATGTTTTACCTCACTGATAATTTTTTCACACAACTCTCGTCGATCTTTTACTTTGAAGTCCATCACGACGTCAAAGCTAATGGTTTTTTCCGGTTCGTTTATGTAGAATCCGTGCATTTGCAAAACGCCTTCCTGGGAAGTTACGATTTTTCGGATTTCTTTCTCGATTTCCATGGCAGCATCATTATTTGTATTGACCGAGTAAATGCCTACAGTGTGCAAAGTTACACCAAACTTCTTGTAAATATTCGCTGCAATCTGCCTAGATAGTTTATCGAGCTCCGAAGCGGTCATGGTATCTAAGACTTCGATGTGCACCGAACCTAGGTATCGGTTCGGACCATAGTCGTTTAAGATTAAATCAAATGCCCCGCGAACTTTTGGCTCTTTTACGATTTCAGCCTTGATTTGCTTGGCGAGATCACTTTCTATTCTCGTGCCAATGATGCTGTCTACGGATTCACGAACTAGCTCCACTCCGGCCTTAATAATCATAACGGAAACCAGTACACCTACATACGCTTCTAGACTCACTCCCCAAATCATGTAAATGACTGTAGACGCTAGCACCGAAGCTGTTAGAATTGCGTCGTTGAGTGCATCCGCGCCACTGGCAGATAGAGCATCAGACTTAACTTTCTTACCACGCGCCTTTACAAATAGTCCTAACCCCAATTTTACAGCAATGCTAGCAATCAATATAATTAATGTCACAACATTATAGTCTGGAGTCTCAGGGTTGATGATTTTTTCAACCGATTCCGTCAGTGCTGTGATACCAGCATAGAGAACAATGACAGAAACTATTAGTGAAGTAATATGTTCAATGCGACCATACCCATAAGGATGCTTCTTGTCAGCTGGTTTACCAGCTAGTTTTGTCCCTACGATAGTGATAATACTAGAAAGCGCATCGCTCAAGTTGTTGATAGCGTCGGAAATAATTGCAATAGAATTAGAAAATAGACCAATTGCTGCTTTAAATCCTGCCAACACGATGTTTGCTAGTATGCTAATAATGCTAGTGGTGACAATTGTTTTTTCTCTTTTATCTTTTTTTGCCATAGTCTTTTAATTAAATGTATTAAACATTACTCCTTAAGATAATTATATCATTTTTTTATATTGACGATTTCAGGAAACCATTAATAATTAAGGATTCCGCCTGAGCTTGAGTGAGACCCAGAGTTAAAAATTTCAAGATTTGTTCGCCTGCAATTTTACCAATGGCGGCTTCATGGATTAGCTCCGCGTCCACAGATTCGGCATTAAGTGACGGTTCGGCGAGTACTTTTGCTTTATCCATGATGATAGCGTCACACTCAGAATGCCCACGGCATTTGTTTTTGCCGTCAATTTGTGACCGGAATTTTTGGACGGACAAATCTTGCGCCACCGCGCGGGACACGATATCCACGCTGGAGTTTTCACCACTGAGCGTGGTGGTGATTACACTGTCGGCAGTTTGGCGACCATGAGTCATCAAGCGTTCACGGATAATCAATTTGGCGCCGTCGCCAACATCGGAAATAGTCTTGCGGATCGTGGAGTCTACGCCCTTGATTTGTTCAAGGTCCATTTCTACAAAGGAATTCTCGGCGAGATGCGCTTCGGTGGTAGGGTTTAAAGTCCTTGCACCGCGACCGTTGCCGGAGCCGTAATGCTTTTCCACATATTTCACCTTGGCGCCTTTACCCACATTCAGAATGTGGATGCCGTTATGTTCAGAATCTTTGGCGCCGCAATTATAAATGCCACAGCCAGCGATGATTAGCACATCCGCGTCTTCACCGATATTAAATGTGTTTTTGACGGTTTCTTTGAGACCAGTTTTAGAAAGAATCACTGGGATATGCACGCTTTCGTGTTTGGTTCCAGGTTTCACATTGATTATCAAGCCGCCATCCACAATGCCTACGTCGATATTGGCAGAAGATTTACGACTAACGGACTTGCCGTTGATTCTAAAATTATATGCGCCCTCAGGTATAGCATACAATCTGGCCACTTCTTTTAGAATCTGCTTTTCAACTTCACCAAATTCACAAAATTCCATCACTGAACTCCTTTCAAAAATTCATCAGCTGAGCACTCTTTTGGAATGGAGCCGTTTTCCAGCACTATCACCCTGTCCGCAAGCTTAATGATTCTTTCTTGGTGGGAAATTATGATAATGATTTTATCCTTGCGAATCTTACGAAAGACGTCCACTAAGTCATTAAAGCTCCATAGATCAATACCGGCTTCCGGCTCGTCAAAAATCATAAGGTCAGCGTTTCTTGCAAGCACAGAGGCAATTTCGATACGCTTTAGCTCACCGCCAGAAAGCGCTCCAGAAAGCTCTCTATTGAGATACTCTTCCGGAACTAAACCGACGGTTTCTAGGAGCTTATTTAAGTCTTTTCCTCCAGCGGCCTCCAGAAGATCCTTCACTGTGACTCCTTTGATTTTTACTGGTTGCTGAAAAGAAAAAGAGAGGCCTTTCTTAGCTCTGTCTACTACTGTTATTTTAGAGATGTCCTCCCCGTCATAAATTATTGCACCACTAGAAATTTGGTTAATTCCCATAATACTTTTTGCTAAGGTAGATTTTCCGCTGCCATTTGGCCCAGTAATTACAACAAGTTCTCCGCTTTTTACGGAAAAAGAAATCCCTTTGAGGATTTTTTTGTAACTAATTTTTTTCAAATCTAAAATCGTCATAAAATATGGTGGGCGATATGCATCGCCCATTGAACGTAATTATATCACTCTTGAACGACTATATCTAGTAGTTGACTGGCTATTTGTGCATCCAGATTTCGATCCAGAACCGATGGTACTGCCAAAGGAAAATACCCTGTTATTCACGATTGGAAATACTAACTCAAGAATTACAAGGAATGAACATTGAACTTAGGGATAAATATCCCTTACAATGTCAATGAAATATGTGATACATGATATAATGAAACCTATGCAGAGTAATTCGAAAAAAGGGACTTTTATCGTTTCTGGTCGCAAACTTTGGCCACACGAGTTGCGTGTTGCCGAAATTCTTACTATGGCCGGTCATTATATCGAATTTCTAGAGGAGTCAAACATGCACACTGCCGACATCCTACTTGACGGAATAGAGTACGAGATCAAGTCACCAAAATCCTCAACGGCAAACTCACTCGAACATCTTATCAAGAAAGCACTCAAACAGTCTCCCAATATCATTATCGACACTTCTCGCATGAAGAATGCTCGTGACGACAATACTCGTAAATTCTTAATTTCACAAGCAAAATCTAGGAAACAGATTAAAAAATTAATTATGATCACAAAACAAGGCCGAATTATTGACATTTCTGCCTTGATTTGATATAATTAAAGCATCGAAGCACTCGCACGGCGCCGAAGGTACCTACCGCGAGAGCTTCTTTTTTGTTACTAAAGAGATATAATAAAGTCATACCGCTCACGCGAGTGCACTCCTAAAAAGGAGTTTATATGGCAAAATAGGAAACTTCGATAAAAGCACTGCGATTTTATAACCAAATCATTACATTCCTGAAAAACGCACCCGATAGTTGGTAGCCATTATGCACTAATCGTCCTTATAATTGACTAAAAAGAAAGGATGATTATGAATGTAGCAAATCACAAAATAGAACCGTCTGCCCCGGATAAATAGCGCCACAGAATAAAATATTGTATAATATGATTAGGACAAAAGGCATGAGATTTAAAGACAACCTCAGAATGAAGCGGACAAAAGCCAATCTTTCACAAGAGGGACTCGCTTTCAAGATGTCTGTTTCGCGCCAAACAATCTCGAAATGGGAAAACGGAGATACATACCCAAGTACGGAACATATACTTATGCTCGCTAAGATTCTAGATTGCAGCATGGATAACCTAATCGACCATGATCCTACAAATGCCGAAGATCAAGAATTGGTCGGATCAACTCAAATTGCACCGAAACACAGAAACTACATTTATTGGATGGTGGGCGCCATAGCTACGCTAGCTATCGTGCTACTTGGCTTTGGCATTTCATCCTACGATAACGCGAGCCTGGATAGTGATTTGAAGATTAACGACTCGAAAGTAGCGATATTCGATAACATTGTCGATGGTTCATTAGACGACCTAGTAGCGATGGATGGTTACACCAAAAAGAAAATCGTTGGTTATGGAATAACGGAAGCAGACGGAACGTTCTATGTTAAGTGCGACTTGAGAAACGATGGCACCGGTAAACCATGCTCGGCGATAATTTACTTCTGCGAAAAAGATGGTAAATATTCTTACAAATGTCAATATTTGGATGATCCCGACTATCTTCCAAAGGGCGAATACCACAAAGTCGGATAATTAGGAGAACCATGAAAAAGAAAATATTAATAGGGGCCTGGGTTGTCGCGGCCATCGTTGGCATAATCTGCCTTGCGATTTTCAAACCGCCAATAAATGCTGACACGATTCATGACGCGTCAGAAGAAACAGGTTTTATCGGCGAGAAAATCATCGGAAACCCCAATGAGGCCAAACTAACAATATACGAATACGCCGATTTCGGATGTTCGCATTGTGCCGAGTGGAATAGAAAAATAAATGAATTAATAAACAAATATGATGGGAAAATAACACTAGTGTATCGTAGCTATGATATAGGATTCAAGAATGGCCCTGCGGCGGCACAAGCTGCAACGGCGGCGCAATTACAAGGTTATTTCAAAGAATATAAGGACTTGCTTTTTACTAACCAAACCGAATGGTATTACGAAGAAAGCGAAGAATTAAATGAAACATTAGTTGAATACTTTAAAGAAGCGTCAAATAATTCTGGAGATGTTGATAAATTCAAGTCCGATATGAAAAGTGACGCCGTTAAAAAGCGACTCAAATTTGAACAACGCTTAGGAAGAGCCATCAATCTTGCCGGTACACCAACGTTCAGAATAGACGGCGAAACAATCCCGATTGGCGAGTTGGTGGAAACGATAGAGAAAAAAGTAAGCAGATAATCTTTAAATTCTTGAACCTCGAAATTGACAATCAAAAAAAGGTCACTTTCAGATGGAGAGAACCCTTTAATATCATTTCCGACCAATGCAATTCTCATAAAAATGCATCTGGTGGGCGAAGAGGGAAGGGGATGTCACTCGCTACGCTCGTTCCATTCGAACCCTCAATGCTTTATGGTGGGCGAAGTGGGAATCGAACCCACACGGTATTGCTACCACTAGATTTTGAGTCTGGCGCGTCTACCAATTCCGCCATTCGCCCATTAGAAGCCACCAGGGGGGTTGGCGGCTTCTTTAATTATTTTAGCATATTTTGCCAGATTATGCTATAATTTTGATATGGATTCTAAAAACGGTGGGCTATCTTCTAGTGATTTAAACCGTCAGGCAGCAGCAGAAATTGCAAGAAAAAAAGTCTTGGCGGCTTATGCTGACGCCTCAAAAAATGCAGATAGCGAATACGCTGCTCCAAATAGCGAACATCTAAAAGATGAGCCATTTAATCCGCGCATTAATTCTGAGTCATGGAAAAAATACCATTCCGAGTGGCAGAATTATTACCAGAAGTATTATAGTGAATACTATGCTAATGCCGCAAGGCAATATGTAGCAAGAGAACGCCTCAAGGATGCACGCAGTCAAGCCGAAGAAGATGAGATCGTGTATGCTTTAGCTCGCGCTGGCGGACGAGACAAGGACGGTTCTGGACTAAAACTAAAACGTGACATTCAGAGAAAAGCCACTGATGGCGCAAAAAAAACGCGTAAATTCCGCAAGTTTATTCCGATTGTAGCTGGGCTTGCAGTTGTACTTTTGATATTATTTTTGCAATATAACCGTCTGATTTTTGCGCCGATTATGGCATATGTCTCGCCAGGGAATGCCCCGGCCGACCAAATCGAGGCACTGGATCCAACCATCACGCAAACGGTTTCAAGCGAGCCGCGCTTAATTATTCCAAAATTAAACGTTGATGTCCCCATAAGATTTGGGTTAGCACTATCAGACGTGATGAGCGCCATGAATAACGGTGTAGCACATTACAGAATTGCTGGCGCTTCGGCATATCCTGGCGAAGTCGGTAATTTCATTATTACCGGACATTCGGCTGGCGACGTCTATAGTTCAAATCCATACAAATATATCTTTTCTGGTTTAGAGAGGCTAGAGTCTGGAGACTTAATCTATGTAAATTATAATTCCGTGCGCTATACTTACAAAGTGACCCAAAAAAGCGTAATCGAACCAACCAATGTCGCCGCACTCGTAGTTAATACGGACAAACCAATCATTACACTCGTAACTTGCACACCGCTTGGCACTTCGCGCTATAGATTACTCGTGACTGGCGAGCAAATCTCTCCAGAATTTGAGACTTCAGCTGGTAGCAGCAGTGAGGAAACTACACCTTCGGAACCAAATGCAGACGACAATACTGAACTACCATCAAACGAACCATCCTTCTTTGAGAGGATTTGGAATTTTCTTACTGGGCAATAGTTTCACGAACTAAAGCATTATCGGAGAAATAATAAAGCCATTTATTATCCGTGATGGCAACCGGGAAGTGCGCTGATACATTGCTTGATAGCTCGCGACGATTAAGACCGTCAAAATCATAAACAATCAGCCTACCGTCTTTAATCGAGTAGAGCATGTTGCTATCTAGCCAGCCAAACTCAGGCGAATCCAATTGCCATTCTTTAAGTTTCATAATTTCCATATCGAAAATTGCAACCTGACTATCTTTTTCCATAAAGACAAAACTGCCAGAATGACCTATTTTGACTTCATCTGGCACGAACGAGATTTCACCAGTAAAGATTTGCTCAAAGTTATTGCGACGATAAAGCGTAAACTGATTATTAGAGACAACTGTTATATATTTATCCTCGTAAAAACGACTAATCAAAACCTCCGTTTTGGCTTCTGGGCTGGTTTGGTCTAGAATTTTTGGACTTTCGCTGCCGTTCTCAGAGTAAATAATCTCGCCGTCAGATGAGAACACCAACTCCGAATCATAGAAGTCATAGCTCTTGATATTTTCTGCCATAATCGCAGAAACTTGACGGCTTGCGACATCTATTTTATGTAAATTGTGATTACGAAGCGCAAGTAAGTTACTGGCCGAGCTATCAAAAATGCGAACGTCATCAAATGTCGTGGCAAATTCTCTTGTGATATTGATACTATTCTTTGGAGTTTTGACATTCAAGATGAGCCATTCGGAAGACTCGCCACCACTAATTTGCATTAAAATATGTTCGTTGTCATTTGACCAGTTGGCGGAAAGGATTTTGCCAGTAAAAAGACCTTTTTCCGCATCATCAGCTTTACTGACATAAGCAGACAAATTAGAAACATCAACTATGGATGGTTCTATATTATTACGATTGAGGTTGATTAATAGCCAATCGGTCGTATTATTTGTGATTAGCATGGAATTGTAATCTGGCGAAACCGTAGCAAAAACTGGAGCTTCTGCTTGATAAACTGATTCTTTTTTGCGGTCCAATAAGAACAAACGTGGATAATGCAATCTATAAAGCAAGCCTTCACTAATATTGACTGTCTTACTCCAAGAATCGTAGCCATCCTTCGTGAGGACTACTTCGTGCTCGCCGCTAGACAAGACCTTACTAGTATTAGTGCGCTGAAACCAAGGAGCATCTCCGTCTACGGCCACATTTGCCCCGGTAGGCATTGAATATATCTGAAGCATACCTTGTCGCTCCACTTTGAAATCTGAGCCCAACCAATAACCAGAGACCAAAAAAGCCAATATTATCACGGTAATAATCACCGTAACAACCATAATAATCTCGGATACGATAACTTTAAGACTTTGACGCCTAATACGCTTTTCTGGATCCATATTGCTATAATTATAACATAATTTTTTATATTTTTAGCTCTTGCGTTTTGGATTCTCTATATATATAATATATATAAGGAAAACGAGAGACAAAATGACAAACGCTAATCACAAACGAAAGGCTGTTTCAGCGCATCGTAAAGTAAAGACTTCGGTCAGTAAAAATCGTAGAAACATGCGACGACCAGCTAAGAAGTTGCAGGTTGTGTTGCCGAAAGACACGCAGGCAAAGACCATAAAGGTACAAATAGCAAAAAAAGAGACCGAGCAAGTTAGCGAACAACCGCAGGAGGTTTTTGACCTATCAAAAGTTAATTCCGAAATGAAGCGACGCGCCGAGATTAAAAATTCTCGAGTTGAGAACGATATTACTTCTCGCGAAATTAAGGACCGCGAAATTAGACGGGCAATTTCGGTAGCAAACCGTGAATCATACTTACAACGAAAGCCAAAGCACTACAATCATCATAAAAAAATTGGTTTTGGTTTTCCAAAGATAGCACTCGCGATGTTGTGCGCTGCAACGGCAGTCTTTGCGATTGTATATCTAGTGAATTCCAACGCACCTGACATTCCAATGAAAGTAGCAGCCATGCAAACTGGTATTGATGCGCATTATCCTGGTTACATACCGCGCGATTATAGTTTGTCCGATGTCACATCCGAAAATGGAAAGATCACTATGAATTTCAAAAATGAATCCACTGGAAATGCATTTTCCATTGTAGAGGAGAGTACTTCGTGGAACTTAAATGATTTGTATTCAAAATTCGTAAAACCGAATTATGGCGAGAACTATGTAGTAGTGACCGAAAACGGCTTGAATGTTTACATTAGCGGCAGCGATGCGGCATGGGTAAGTAATGGTATTTTCTACAAGATTACGACCACATCTGGCTCATTGACCAAAAAACAACTTTCCACAATTGCCTCAAAGCTATAAAAATGGTATAATAGTTTTCATGAAAGCTATTACTCGTTTTGCGCCGAGCCCAACCGGTTATATTCATATCGGCAATGTTCGCTCTGCAATTTATCCATATTTAGTTGCGCGCCAAACTGGCGGCAAAATGATTCTTAGAATTGAAGACACCGACAGAGAACGTTACGTGGAAGGCGCTACGGAATTAATTGAAGATACTCTTGAATGGCTCGGCTTGAATTGGGATGAAGGTCCAATCGTAGGTGGCCCTAATGGTCCTTATTTCCAAAGTGAGCGAAAAGAGCTTTATCTCGAGTGGGCAAAAAGACTGATCGCATCGGGCAGGGCCTATGCGGACCCAACTCCGTCCGAAAAGATTAACGAATATCGCGAAAAATGCAGCTTGGAAAAGACGCCTTTTCTTTATCGCAATTTTCGTCCAGAGAATCCTCCAGAGTGGAAACCTGGCATGCCGATTCGTTTTAAGGTTGTGCCTAAGGAGTACACTTGGACCGACGTAGTTATGGGAGAAATGCATGCTGGCCCAGAAGTATTAGATGACATTATCTTGATCAAAAAAGACGGTTATCCAACATATAATTTCGCACACATCGTAGATGACGCCGAAATGGGCGTAACGCATGTGATGCGCGGCGTAGAATATCTCTCATCAACGCCAAATTATTTGGCGCTATATGAAGCTTTTGGACTAAAGCGTCCTCAACTAGTGTCGCTTCCGCACATCTTAGCGCCGAATGGCAACAAAAAACTGGGGAAGCGTGATGGCGCAAAGTCAGTCACAGAATATCGCGATGATGGTATTCTGGCGGAAGCAATGCTAAACTACTTAGCGTGCCTAGGGTGGAACGACGGCACCGAGCAAGAAATCTATACAAAAGATGAACTTATTGAGAGATTTTCACTTGACAGAATCCAAAATTCTGGTGCAAGATACGATGAGACTAAGCTTATGTGGATGAATGGACAATGGATTCGAAGGATTTTTGACGAGCAGGGTGCTATGACATTATACAAACGTACCAATGGATTCTGGCCAGAAGCAGCAAATGACGCTCAAGAGGAGTATCGCATTAAAGTTCTTTCTATTATATACGACCGCCTCAAAACCTTGTCTGACCTTAAGACTATGACTGGATATTTTTTCAAAGATCCAGAGATAGACACTGCAATGATAAAAGAGAATAAGTTTTTGAAGAAACTATCCGAAGCAGAGATTGAAGATTTACTGAAGAAGTCTATTGCAAAATTAACTGCAATAGAAGATTGGAATACCAACAGTCTGCAAGATGCATTAAATGAGCTTCTTGTGGAGACTGGGAAGAAACCAGCTGAACTATTCTCGTTGATTAGAATCGCTTTGTCTTTTGCGCCGTTTTCGCCGGCTTTAAATCTCACCATGGAAGTTCTGGGACGTGAGACTTCGCTAGCAAGGCTAAATGAAGTAGCAAGAAGCCTCTAAGCTCCATCGGCGCAGCATCTCAGAAATCCCCCTCGCAAAAGGGGGATTTTTTGTCAGAACTTACTTTAGGGATTAATATTCGTCGTCATCATCTTCCTCACGACGGCGGGCTGCTACGAAGAAGGCGATACCAGCTACAGCTGATACGGCTGCAGTGGCAGCTAGGCCAGTGGCGAGTGGGGTGCCTTCGTTGATTTTGGACTCGGTCACGCCTTGTGGGGCGGTGTAAGAGTCCCTAGTGTCACCTTCGCTGACTTGAATGGTTTCCGTGGTGGACGAAGTCGCAACTTCTGTATTCGTATAAACAGTGCGGTCACGATTGCTTGTGTTGTCATAAGTCGGGTTAGTCTTTGGTGGGTTGGTGTCTTCAGGAGTGGCTGGGTCGACTGGGGTGATCGGATTATCTTCTGTGATTGTGCCAGAAACTACGCTAATAATTACAGTCCCAACATAGGTACCAGAATCTACAGTATTGTCGGCCTTGGCGCCGAAGTAGATGTTCTGATTAGCGGAACCAGAATTGCTTGTGGTCATAATCGTGCTAGGACTTGCGGAACCTTTTAATGCTACGGCATTGTATGTACCTGTTTCGCTAGAATCGTCGATAGAATAGCCCCAGAATTTAGAAACGCTTTCGTTACTGCGCGTCCAAGAAGACGAGAGCATAGGTATGGTAGCATCTGAGCCGCTAAATGTGTTGCTCAGAGCTGCTCCGTTAGCCGTAGTAGAATCACTAGTCATAGAAGCCGTAAAGCCTGCTCCGTTATTTGACGTTACTTCCAGGTTAACCGTATTGCGGAGGAATACCCCCACATCACCGGATGCCCACTCGTTTGGGTGGGTAATAGAGATCGTAAGGACCTCTGGAATATTTACTTGGAAATTTATATCCTCGTCACAACTTGATGCGTTGTCACTAGGATTACATGCCGCATGAACTCCACTATTCATCGCCATTGGCATAACCAAAGCTGATAAAACAAAACTACTTAAAATCTTGTGTTTAAGTGTATGTGTTCTGACCATAAACTCATTATACCACAACCTTTTTATTTTGTGCTAAAATTGTAATATGAAATTTACACATTTAGAACTAAGTTTGTTGATAACTGGGACTATTAGCGTAATTGGCGGTTCAGCATGTCTTGCTGCTTCTTTAATGATTCCGGCAAATTCGGAATCTGGAGTCGTGATTGGTCCGATTCCACAAAAAAATAACGACAATATAATATATAGTGATTTAACTGGCCTCGCGACCACTGCCGAGCTTAAGAATGCGCCAGCATTTTGCATCCAGACACCGAACGGGACGGATGGCGCACGTCCGCAGGCTGGACTCAACCAGGCTGGAGTAGTATTTGAAGCAATTGCAGAAGCCGGAATTACACGCTTTGCGGCAATTTACCAGAATCCAACTTCTGCCGTAATCGGGCCGATTCGGTCGCTCAGGATGTATTATCTACAATGGGATACACCTTTTAATTGCACGATTGTACACGCTGGCGGCGCAGACGATGCGCTCGCTGCGGTAAAAAGCGGTGGATACCGAGATCTCACCGAGAATTACACTTATATGTATCGCGGTTCAGTTGGTGCCAGGCGATGGAACAATCTTTTCACGACGGCAGATTACCTAAAACAGATGAACAACGATCGTGGCTATGGTGGCTCGGAGATTAGGGGTTTTACAAGGATGACACCAGAAGAGTCTATAATAAATCGCGTGAATACCTTGTCGCAAAAAACTTTGGAGATTACCGAGCAGTCAGAAGGGAATACTTCTGAATTGAAGCCGGTGACGAGTAGTATTGCGTTGAAGTTTGGCGGGATGCCGAATTTCAATGTGAATTATGAATATAATGCAGAGACTAATTCCTACAACCGCAGTTACGAATCTGGCGCAAAACACGAAGTCTACAACTGCCCTGAAACGAATTTGGGTGAGGTAAATCCAGAGAGCGCCTGTGAGCTAAAGCAACTTTCACCATCCGTGGTGGTGGCGATCAAGGTGAAAGAGAAAAAGGCCTGGGATAATTACCACGAGGACATCACGACTCTAGGCTCAGGAGATGCCTATATATTCCAAAACGGCTACGCGATAAAAGGTACCTGGGCCAAAAATACCGTGGCTGATCAGATTAAATTTTATGATTCAAAGGGCCTTGAAATTAAACTAGCGCCTGGGCAAACCTTTATTGAGGCAATTCCAAATTACGGAAGCGTAGAGTACTAACCATTGCAGGTGGGAGTTAGCCTCCGCTTCGCTTCGGCTATTCGCCTTCGGCGAGCGAACCCGCTTCGCGGGTTCTGGCTCTCTGTCGAGAGCCACCAGAATAAAAAATAAGACCTAAAGGTCTATTTTTTATTCTGGTGATTCCGGCGGGAGTCGAACCCGCGATTTTCTGGATGAGAACCAGACGTCCTAGACCACTAGACGACGGAACCGATGTTATCATTGTAGCACATTTTGAGACTGTAGGCAAGAGGGATGGACTTTTACAGAGAAGTGTGGTATAATTATATGGTAGCTGAACTTAGTTGGACTATGTTCTTTTGATTGTTGATGCCGTACCGAAGGAGGGGACAAGCATGAAACTTAAGGTTGGCAATAAGGTTTATTTACAGAAGTACGAGGTTGCACATATTATGGACGGATCGGGGAGTTGGGTTCCTAGCGGTATTATCCGCGAGTTATACAGCAACAATGATGGGTACAAATTCATGAACAACCTTGACACTGATGGTTTTCGGTTTGATTGCGTTTTTGAAGAACCGAGGAATGTCGCGTGGCTGATGAGGCAAGATTGGATTGTGAGCTACAATAAATACGCGAACATATCTCTTTCTAAGCTCGAAACTAACCAGCGGCGCTTAAAGGCAAGGCTCTCTGTCGCCGTGGACGAATTCTATAACAGTGGTCGCACATATGCAGGGACGAATTTTGCAACAGGGCACGATAGGCTTAGTGCGTATATGAAAGCGCATTTCATAAAGGAGCACGACAGGCTTGACAAACTCGGTTTTAAGATTGCTTCGCTCGGCGCATTTATTAGTTTTCGCAAGGGTGAAGTTGAGTTCGTTTTTCCGGACGGATACCACCATGTGACAACAAACGTTCTTTAATCCCCATAACCCCAGCTTACTCGGCTGGGGGATTTTTATTTGATTTTTAGCAAAAGTGTGATATAATTAAAAGATGAATAGATTGCCGATTGTAGCTTTGATTGGTCAGACGAATGCGGGGAAGTCGTCTATTTTGAATAGGATGGCCAAGAAAAATATCGCAATCGTAGCACGTGAGGAGGGCACCACGCGCGACAACGTAATGGCTACAATCGACAATTCTTTTGTTTTAATTGATACGGCAGGCCTTAAGGATCCTTCGGACGACTTTGAAGCATCAATTCAGGATCAGATTCAGGATGCAATCGAAACCGCAGATATAATCTTAGTGACATTAGATTCGAGTAAATACCCAGATTACCGTGATAAAGACATCGCGAAAAATGCTTTAAAGTCACGAAAACCGGTATATCTGGTACTCAACAAGACTGACCTGGGCGAGAGTTTACCAAATGAGGAGTTTTTGAGGCTTGGCATTAAGGAAAAGGAAACTTTCAGAGTTTCAGCCACGACTGGACAGGGAATAACAAATTTAAGAGACGGCATAAATGACCTTTTGAGGGGATTTCGGAGCGCGGCAGCGCGAGAGTTAGCGCGCGAGCCCCGTGGCGACGGGAGCGAGCGACGCGACCCGAAAAAGGGAGTTATGCCGGCTCTTAAAATTGCACTGATCGGCAGACCAAACGTAGGAAAATCTTCACTATTCAATACCTTAGGAAAAAAACAGCAGGCCGTTGTGAGCTCTAGGCAAGGTACTACAAGGGACGTAAACAGGGTAAATGTTAGGTACAAGGGTAGGGATACTGAAATCCTAGATACTGCGGGCCTCAGAAAGCCAGGGAAACGCGAGGTGGGGATTGAAAAATTCTCAGCAATTAGAACACTCGCCGCGATTGAAGAGGCGGACATTTGCTGCCTGCTCGTAGATTCCACTGAGCCACATTCTAAATTAGACCAGTCGCTTGCCGGGCAAATTGTAGAGGCTGGCAAGGGAATCATCATGGTTGTGACGAAGTCCGACCTCTTAGATGATGCGACACCGACAAATTATTATGGCGAAGAAAACATCGGTAATCGCACGGCGGCAGATTTCCTACTTGATGCATTAGAAAAGGACTACAATTTCTTGCCGTACGCACCCGTGATTCTGACCAGCTCCGAAACTGGGCAAAACGCTACACAGATTTTTGAGCTGGCACTTCAGATTGACGCAGCGCGGCACACGGAAATTAAAACTTCGGAGCTGAACAAGATTCTGGCGGCGGCAATTGTTGAGCATGCGCCAGCAGGACTGAAGAATACGCGCCCGAAGCCGAAATATATTGTGCAAACCGATACGTGTCCGCCGTGGTTCGTAGTGCATGGGCATGATTTAGAGCTTTTACATTGGTCTTGGAAACGCTATTTAGAACGGAAGGTGCGTGAAAAGTACCCGTTCGTGGGGACGCCAATTATGTTTTCGTATCGCGATGACAAATAATGTGATATGATATTTATAAGTGGGAGTAAATTAAGGGCTGCTCTCATTTTTTAATCTCTACAGCCCTTAAGTACTTTGAAAAGGAGGAATGGTTATGTCAAGCAAGATCTACGTGATTGATACCAATGTACTCATCGATTACCCAGATATCATACCATATGATAATTCAGCGCGACCAGAACAGCCGACCATTGAGGTTGAGGCGGCGCACTTAATTATCCCGTCGGCAGTGATAAGGGAAAATTCTAGTTTCAAGAAGGAACACACCGAACGTGGCTACACGTCGCGCGCTTTCTTGAAAAACGAGCGCAACGAAGTCGAGAAGAACCCGGTCCCATCCATGGAGGAGGTGTATAACCTAGATTCTAGAGCAACCATCAAAGTTGGCGGCAAAGACACTCCGGTGTCGCTTCTGCCTGTGCACAAAAGTTTCAAAAGGTGCTTACCGTTTGCGCCGTCTGATACCGATATGGACGGGCAGATTATCTTGACCGCCTTGACTGCGATGGCGCTAGAGAAGAAACTGCCGATTGACGGCTCTGCCGACGTGAAGGTGATGATGGCGCTCTGCGGCGAAGATTCCGAGGTCACACTTCTCACCAACGACAACGGTCTCGCAATTCGCGCCTGGCAGCGCGGGATTCGTACTAGCCGTTATGGCTATAAGTATCCCGAGCCTTACACTGGCCGACGCGACATTGTGGTCACCAAAGAGCTGTTTCACGAGTTTTATAACACCGGTAGGTTGGAGCGCGAGCTCTTTGAGGCAATGCTTCCGTTTGAACGAAAGCTAGTTGCGAATGAGTTTATCATCATGCGCCTTGAGGACAGGGACGACTACCCGAAAGATTTTAATTTCGGTTTCGACCCGTATTTCTCGCACATTGGGCGCTATGATTGCGACGAAGATGCGATCGTTCGACTGAAGTATGTGAAGAATTTCCCGTGCAGCATCAAGACCGATGGGCAGGCAACTTATGCCGAGGCGTTGATGCACCCGAATATTGCGGCGGTGATTTGCGCCGGTCCGGCGGGATCTGGCAAAACTTATATGGCGACAGCCTATGGCTATAGCGCCTGTAAGGAAGGGGCATTTATCGGTGTTACGGTGGTGCCGTGTGAAAGCCACAGTAAAATTGGCGCGTTGCCAGGCGATCTTGACGAAAAAATGGATCCGGATTTGCAACCTCTGAAGAATGCTCTGCGCAATTATCTTCTAAACGAAGATAAGAAGTTGAGTAAAGAATTGGAGAATCTGAGGAAATTCGGCACCACTTCTAAGGTAAAGAAGGAGCTTACCGGTGAAGACGACGAAGCGCCGTGCAAGCGTTCTATCAAAGAGAAGCTGAAGGACCGCGTGGACCTGATTTGGAAAAACTGGTTTTCCAGTGTGCCGATTGAGAACGCTAGGGGCCGTGATTTTGCCTATGAACTCGCGATTTACGATGAGTTCCAGGACCAGAATGCGTCGCAAGCCGACACGCTGATCAAGCGCATCGGTCTGGACGGCAAAATCATCTTAACTGGCGACATCTACCAGATTCATGCGCCCTATCTCGATGAGACGAACAACGGTCTGGTTTATGCTTCGCGTATGCTCTATGACCACCCGATGGTAGCCCAGGTTTGCTTTACCGAAGCAGAAGTGGTGCGCCATCAGTTGGTTAAGTTAGTCGCGGAACGCCAGAAGGCGGGTAAAAATACACCCCCAGACGAATGTTGATGGTGGGTATAACGACTAGCCGTCTCCGCCTTGCCTCTCCTGCCCCCGCTGTTTTTATAGCGGGGGCCTTCTATGTTATAATAATAGTATGAAACTAGTGGTTGGACTGGGAAATCCAGGGAATGAATATAATTTTACGAGGCATAACGCCGGTTTTTTGGCGCTAGATTTTTATTTTAAGTTGCATGGTTTGACTTGGAACGATAAACCGCGGCTTTCTGCGGTTTATGGGCGTGACAAGGATGTGATTTTCATCAAGCCTCAGGATTTTTACAATCTCTCGGGTAAAGCAGTAGCCGAATACATGAGATATTACAGGATAGCTGCGTCAGATGTTTTGGTGATTTGTGATAATTTTAACCTGGAATTTGGCAAAGTAAGATTTCGTTCATCTGGCCTTGCGGGTGGAAACAATGGACTAAAATCTGTAGATCAATATCTCGCAGGAGCAGATTACGCGCGAATTCGAATCGGGACAGGGAATGACGCGCTCCGCCGCAAGATGGGGGACGTAGATTTTGTGCTGTCGCGGTTCACTGCCGAAGAAAAGGCTAAGTTACCAGTGGTGCTCAGAGACGTTTGTGAGAAAATTGATGAGTTTGTCGCTTAGTGCTTAAAAAACATTATGATCAAAAAAGCCTCAGGTAAGGGGGCATATTATCTTGACAGAATTGCGCTTATGCGATATAATTAAATTATAAATGTCAACCTAGCCAGAGTGAAGGTTGCGATGCCTCCGGTTATCGGAGGAGAGTTAAAAAATGACTTAGTCATCCCTCCCACTTCAAAACCAGTGGGAGGGTTTCTTTTATTTAAACAATAGTTCCTTTAATTTTTCACAGACATGTTTAAAATCGTCCGTACCGGCTTTATCCATTAGTCGATGTAATCTGTTAGTACTAAAACTTCCAGCCTGAGAAAGTAGTGCGCTTCTAATTGCATCTTTTACGATAATATCAGAAAACCATCTGCCTTGGTGTCTTCTACTACTTAAAGGAACGCCGAAAAAAGTGCTCTTACCATATTTTCTAACAATTAATATTGGCCTCAAAAAGTAAATTCCTTTACCGTTTATTTCATGCCCTATATTTTCACCGGCAGAATACCACCATATTTCGCGCTCGCGATAAATCAGCGGTTTAATATTCGCGTGAAGCTTCTTCTTGAGAGCATTCCACTCATCAAAACGCTTTTCGTCCATTAGGTTAAGCTCCAATGGTTAGCGCCAAGGGAGCGGACTTTGGATTTAATTTCTAGAATGGTGATGGCTTGATTGAAGGCCTCTGGGGTGAGAGACATTTTTTCGGAGATTTCGGAGCCATTTGTGAGTCCCGCAGCAAGAGCGCGGAGAATGGCAGTTTCTTCGAGAGAATCGCCGTATATTTCGCTGATTTTAGGAGATTTTTTGCGTTTTTTGACATATCTTTCGGGAAAAAGTTCGCGCAAAATATCATCTGGCTCCGTATATGGGAGCGCACCCTGCTTGATGAGATTATTGCAGCCCTTAGAGTACGGACTAGTGATGTTTCCTGGCACAGTAAAGACGGTCTTGCCCTGAGAAAGAGCATGGGCGGCGGTATTTAGCGTGCCAGAATGTTCGGCAGCCTCCACAATTACTACAATGTCAGAAAGTCCAGAGATAAGGCGGTTACGTTCAAGGAAACTGGTCTTTGGAAACACTTGAGCGCCTGGAGCATATTCGCTCATTACTGCACCGCCTTTTACGATAATTTCTTTTGCAAGCGGAATGTGTTGTCTTGGATAAATCCGATCTATAGGGGTGCCAAGCACAGCTATAGTGGTGCCGCCAGCATCTAGGCAGCCTCGGTGGCCGATACTGTCAATTCCAAAAGCTAGTCCAGATACCACCACTACGCCGTTTTTACCAAGCTCATAGGCGAGTTTATAAGCAATTTCTTCTCCGTAGCGCGTATTGTGACGAGAACCCACGATGGCGACGGTCTTTGGTCGCTCTGTTTTGCTATTTTTTACCATATTTTCCGGCATTTTGCCATAAAAATACAATGTTTTAGGCTTAAGCGCAATACTTTCTAACACCTCTGTAAAATTTGCCTCCAGGGGTGAAATTTGGTTGATTTTTGCAAAAAAGTGTGAAAAAGGTGTTGACATATTTACTCCCGTGTGATATAATGAGCACAGTTAGGACACAAAAAAGTGTTCTACACCGCACCTAAATAAGTTATAATTTCGCTATACTAATTTCAGTATAGCAGAAATTGCGTGCTTTTGAAACCCTTTCGGCTTAAAAATTTCTTCATGGTTTTTAGGTTTATAAGTATTACCTCCACTTTGATTGGGATATTTCGAAGGCATAGCAATCCCTCTAAACGGCGGGCCCAGATTTGTGTGAGGTGGGTCACGCTTCCGGGGCTCACCCGGTATAGAAGTGAAGAGTTAGAGGGCCAAAATAGCCTCAGGTGATTGCCCACCCTTACCTGAGGCTTTTTTGTGTTTACGCTTGACTGATGTGATATTATTATATATATGGCAAAAAACTTAGTGATAGTAGAGAGCCCGGCAAAGGCACATACGATCGAGAAATATCTCGGGTCGGATTTTAAAGTGCTCGCAAGTGTGGGGCATATTAGAAAAGACACTAAGGTCGACAAAACGACTTTTGATGTAACATACGAAATAGATCCGGGGCATAAGTCTATTATTACAGAACTAAAGAAAGAAGCTAAGGCAGCCGACAAAATCTGGCTCGCGACGGATGAAGACCGCGAGGGAGAGTCGATTTCTTGGCATCTTCTAGAAGTCTTGAAATTACCAAAAGACACAGCTAGGATTACTTTTCACGAAATTACGAAACCGGCGCTTATTAATGCAATTCAGAATCCGCGCGTAGTAGATATGGACATGGTATCTTCGCAACAGGCACGGCAGACACTAGATATGTTGGTGGGGTATGATTTATCGGATATGGTGCGCAAAAAAGTGCCCGGGGCAATTTCCGCAGGGCGCGTACAGTCGCCAGCTCTGAGATTAATTGTGGAACGCGAAAAAGAAATCGAGAAGTTTCAGGGGAAATCGTCGTTTAAGATATCCGGCAAGTTTTTCAAAGATAGCGAATTTATTGCGAATTTAGAAAAAAATGCTCCCGAAGATGAAAATTCGGCCAGAGAATTGTTGGAAAAAATATCTGGCTCTGATTTTGAGGTGACCGACGTTGAGGAGGCGGAAGGTTCAAAAGCAAATCCGGTGCCATTTACGACGGCGGCACTTCAGATTGAGGCGAACGCGAAACTTGGGTTTTCTTCGCGTACGACCATGAGCGCAGCACAGGGGCTCTATCAGGCTGGTTTGATTACATATCACAGGACGGACTCCCTGAATTTGTCATCGCAAGCGGTTTCGGCAATTGCTGGGTATATCGAGACAACGTTTGGCAAAGAATATCTCAAAGTGAGGCATTTTAAAACTAAAGACGCTTCAGCGCAAGAGGCGCACGAGGCGATTCGTCCAACCGATGTGGCGCGGACGGCTGCTGGGCGCACAGATTATGAAAAACGACTCTATCAGTTGATTTGGGCGCGCACAGTGGCAACGCAGATGGCAAACGCGAAGGTTGCCAAAACCACCATCCGGCTTTCTCACGACTTCGTAGCAAAAGGCGAAGTGGTAGTGTTTGATGGATTTTTGCGTGTCTATGGCAAAAGCAAGGATTTGGAACTGCCGCACGTCTCAAAAGGCGACAAAGTGGAGTGTTTATCCCTTACGGCTAAGCAAACTTTTGCAAAACCACCGGCTAGATACACCGAAGGTTCGCTTGTGAAGAAATTGGAGGAGCTGGGGATTGGACGCCCGTCTACTTACGCATCGATTATGACTGCAATTCAAGCGCGCGGATACGTGCTTAAGGGCGAGTCCGAAGGGGAAGAACGCGAGGTCGTGGAACTTTCCTGCACAGTGGCGGGACCAGTTGAAAGAACCATCGTTAAAGAGAAATACGGATCCAACAAGGGTAAACTAGTGCCGACGGCGATTGGTGAGCTCGTGGCAGGATTCTTAACGGACAATTTCAAAAACATCGTTGACTATAAATTCACTGCGAATATCGAAAAAGATCTAGACCTCGTAGCAGACGCCAAACTAGAGCGCGTTAAAATGTTGAAGGATTTTTACGGGCCGTTTAGAGATACCGTACTTGCGGCGCAAGGAGTAGAACGCTACAATAACGCCAGGTTGCTTGGTCACGACCCAGAAACTGGCAAAGCGATCTATGCAAAAGTTGGCAAGAATGGCGGATTTATTCAGCTCGGCGACAACGAAAAATCATCTGGTGAGAAGCCGCGTTTCGCACCATTACCAAAACGAAAATCAGTCAAAACCGTTACACTGGAGCAGGCCTTAAAACAACTGGCTCTACCGACTTTACCACGGCTACTCGGCAAAACAACCGACGGCGTAGAATTGATCGCTGCAAACGGTCCATTTGGTCCGTATCTTAAGGGCGGCAAATACAACATTCCGATGAAAGACTTTGATCCGTACACGGTTAGCTTTGACGAGGTTTTGCCTTTGTACGAGGCAAAGGTAGCTGCGATGTTGGCGGATTGGGGCGAGATCCAGATCATTAACGGAGCCTATGGGCCATACGTTAAGGGACCAGGACGCCGTAATATTATAAAAGTACCAAAGGATCGCGATCCAAAAACTATCACCGAAGCCGAAGCTCGTGAACTCCTTGCAAACAAACCAAAGAGGACCACTTCAAAAACTCGCCGTGGAACTCGAGGCGCGAGAAAAAAATCTTAAAACACATTTTAACAGGGGACGGAAAAATCTCAAGATTGTGCTTATGTTTTTATAATTTTTTTCCATTATTGTAAAAAATGTGCTACAATAATAATTAGAAAATGAAAAAATACTAGTTGACAATATTAGTCAACTATGTTATTATAATTATAGTTACTATTATTAACAGATAATACAATGGGAATATTTTAAATGAACCAAAATGCGGAAATCCTCAAGAATGCAATTTCTGGCAGCCTGAACGTCATCGAGCAAGACCGTGAGAAAGAAATCATCTCGCGAAGATTTGGACTTAGTGGCCACCGTGAGACTCTTGAGCAAATCGGTGAAATGCTATCAATCACAAGAGAGCGCGTAAGGCAGCTAGAGAAAGCTATTCTAATTCATCTTCAAATTTCCGCAGAAGAAGGTCAAATCTCAGAGCTTGCGGCTGCTGAAAAAATCTTAATTCGCAACCTTACCGAAATGGGAAGGGTAGCAAGATTAGACCTCCTGACTGACAAGGTTTATGGTAGAGCCACCACCGCATCAGAGCGTGCTGGCATTAATTTTATTGCTACTTTTTCGAAAAGCTTAGCCGTAGTGGAAGAAAATGACTCCTACAACGCAGCCGTCGGCATCGCAGAATACGGCGACACTGCTACAATTCGCGCAAAAATTGATGAAATCGTGGGGATCGTTCGCAAAAACAAAGAACCGATGACGATTGACCAGCTTGACAATGCATTGAATTATGAACACCCTGACCACATTAAAGCAGTAGCGTCAATCTCTAAGTTACTGGCTACTTTAAACGGTGTCTGGGGACTAACCAAATGGCCATCTGTTAACCCAAAGAATATTCGCGATAAGATTTTTGTAATTCTCGAAAATCACAAAGAACCAATGCACTTTTCCGACATCGCAAAGGAAATCAAAGAGTCTAATTTTAAACGCAAAAATGTGACCGTTCAGGCGATTCACAATGAGCTCATTAAGGACCCACGCTTCGTTTTGATTGGTCGCGGAATTTACGCCTTGTCGTCTTGGGGATACAAGAAGGGAACTATTTCAGAGATTATTACTGGCATTCTTGAGAAATCCGATAAGCCACTCACCAGGGAAGAAATCGTCAAGCAAGTCCTCAAAACCCGCAAAGTAAAAGAAACCACGATTCTTCTGAATCTTCAAAACAAAAAGTTGTTTAAGAAAATCGACAAGAATTCTTACACGCTCGCTTAGTCAAAGAATTTGTGCTATAATTAGCTTATGGATTCGGTTATACATTTTATATTAATGCCGATTTTCTGGATTCCAGTAGTCGGGATATTGGCATTTTTGACTTATAGGAATTATAAAAAAATCAACAAGTTAAAGATTTTAAATGTAGATTCGGTACTTTTGATGCTTGAAATTCCGCGCGCTAACGACAAAAAAGAGCTTGCAGCGGAGCAAATGTTTGCGAGCTTACACGGAATCTTGAGAGATAGCAGGGAACTTAAGAATTCTGGTGGCGTGCAAGAGCATCTGTCGTTTGAGATCGTCTCGACGGCCGGTCAGATTAAGTTTTACGTCTGGACGCCAAAGGTTTTGCAGAGTTTCGTAGAGGGGCAAATCTATTCACAATATCCAACCGTGCAGATTTATAAGATGAACGAGGATTACGTGGATGGACGCAGCAAATACCCAGTACAATATTCTGCAGAGTTAGGTCTAGTTGAAAATTCCGCCTTACCAATAAAAACATTCGATAATTTTGAAGTAGACCCTCTGGCCGGCATTACTGGTACGCTTGCAAAGCTGGATCCGGATCGTTCTGAAGAAATGTGGATTCAGATTTTGACGCGACCAATTCCGGATGACTGGCATAAAAGCACTACTGATAAATGGATCTCTAAAGTTAAGTCTGGCAAAAAACTTTTGTCTTTTGGGACGGGTATAGATTGGACTTGGCTAGTGGAAGTACTTGGAGCGTTTTTTAGACCTCCAGCCGGCGGAAGCAATTCGGATGTTAAAGTGGAACTCTCAGAACGTGCAAAAACCCAGATCAGTAAGGCCGAAGAAAAAGCTGCGAAACTTGGCTACGAAGTAAAAATTCGTTTAGCATATCTTGGTGGCTCTGAAGTAGATGCTAAGCTCAATATGCAAGCACTCGTGGGTACTTTTAAGCAGTTTAATTCCACAAATCTAAATGGTTTTAGGCAGATTGGCGGAAGTTTTGACAAAAAGGAACTGGACGCTTATAAGATGCGTCAATTTGCTGACCACGGGTTTATTTTGAATATTTCCGAGCTAGCGAGTGTGTATCATTTGCCACATACCTCAGTAGAAACGCCGAATATTGTTTGGGCCTCTTCAAAAACAGCCGAGCCACCAGCGAAGCTCCCTGTCTTAACCGGCGATACAGCTACGGATTCTAATATTTCGGCTTTTGGACTCACGAATTTTCGCGGCATTAACCACCAGTTTGGAATGTTGCGCCGCGACCGAAGCCGCCACGTATATATAATTGGGCAGACTGGCGCTGGCAAAAGCGGTTTGCTTGAGCTTTTGGCGCTTTCTGACGTTTCTAATAATCAGGGGTACTGCATTATTGATCCACATGGAGATTTTGCGATAGATAACCTTAAATTCGTGCCGAAATCTAGAATCGCCGACGTAGTCTATTTTAATCCGGCCGACACAGCGTATCCAGTAGCGTTTAACCCGCTCGAGGTTTCCGACCCATCCCGTAAGCCAAATATCTGTTCTGAGGTAATCGGCGTACTTAAACGCATGTTCGGAGATTCTTGGGGCCCTAGGCTTGAGCATATTTTACGTTATACACTCCTGGCGCTGCTGGACCGCCCAGAGGCGACTTTGCTTGATATTTCTCGGATGCTGACAGATAAGGATTTCCGTAAAGAAACGCTTGAATATTGTCGCGATGTGACCGTCTTGCAGTTCTGGAAACATGAATTTGGTCAGTGGAATGAAAAACAGGTCAACGAATCTATTGCGCCAGTCCTAAATAAGGTTGGGGCGTTTACAGCGAATCCGATTATCCGCAATATTATCGGCCAACCAAAGTCTTCGTTTGATATCCGTAAGATTATGGACGAAGGGAAGATTCTCGTTGTTAACTTGTCCAAGGGGCTAATTGGTGAAGATAACGCCGGAATTCTCGGCTCATTCCTCGTAACCAAAGTACAACTTGCAGCCATGTCTAGATCTGATATTCCGCGCGTAGAAGACAGGCGGCCGTTCTACTTGTATGTGGACGAGTTCCAAAACTTTGCCACCGATTCGTTCTCAGTGATTTTGTCCGAGGCGCGCAAATACGGATTAAACCTCACCGTCGCAAACCAGTATGTAGCCCAAATGACCGAATCCGTGCGTGACGCGGTATTCGGCAACGTAGGCACCACGATTTCTTTCCGTGTGTCAGCAGACGACGCCCCGATGCTCGCAAAGCAATTTGAGCCGACGTTTGAAGCATCTGATTTGTTACAGTTAAACAACAGGCATTTTGTGATTTCGATGATCATCGGCGGCGAAAAAGTACCTGCTTTCTCTGCTACAACCTTGTCTCTGCCAAAAGCGCCTAGCGACGATGGCTTCAACGAAATAGTTGATTGGTCACGCAAACATTATGGCAGACCTCGTGCCGAAGTAGAAGCTGAGATTCGCGAAGTAATCGAACAGAACGAAAAATACAAAAAGGAGCTTGCCGACTCTGGGCGGGCAGCTGGGGAAGCAGGAGTTAATGCTGCCACCTCGGTTGGTACTGGTTCAACCGAACAAAAACCGAACTTTAAATTCGTACCTACTCCGCAAGCAGATTTTCGCCGTACCAAACTTAGTCCGAACACCGCCGAAGGCAAAGAACGCCCAGGGCTCAAGGATTTAGCAAAGCTAGTAAACGAAAATAAAGCCGAAACTAGGGAAATGCAAACCAAAGCGCCAGTTCAGGTCAAAGAGCACGCGTCACAACAAAAAGACGAACAAAAAAGGGAATCATTAAATAAAAATAAGGGCTCCAAGCGCGAAAAAGCCATCAGGAAAGGCAAAATTGCCCTTAATTCCCCTCTTGTCGCCCCTGTAAAGAATAAGCCTTCTACCCTTTCCGATACCACAACCTCCACCCCTGTTGCTACCCCTGTTAAAGTTAAGCAAAAATCTACACCTACGGTAAAGATTCGTCCATCTGAGACATTTATTGATCTTAGTAAGCCAATCAACGACCCTAGCAAATTTGCCGGAACTGATAATTCGATGGACGGGTTCCTCAGCATTAAACACGAAGATTAGTCGGGAATTACTCGCCAAAAAACAGCCACATATATAAAAATGGCTGCTTTTTGGACGTATCCCAACAATCGACTTTTCTACATAGTCTTAATGTCGCACAATACATATTTTAGGACATTACACTTATAGTAAATAGACGGTAAAGTAATCGTCTAAATATACAAGTCCACCACAGAAAAAGGTAAAGGTGGATAAAAGTAGGGATATATAGGCATCTAAAACTACCTTTTCTGAAGCTGGACTTGTTTGTTAGTAATTTTTAAACAGTTAGGCAGGTGAAAAGTTTCTTAGTCGCGCCTTCGGCGCTTTTTGGGGAAACTTTTCACACTGTAACTGTTCATAAAAATTACAACAAACAAATCTGGTCTAAATCTCATTATGCTTCAGAAAAGGTTGTTTTAGATGCCATATTTACCCATAATTTACCTAAATTGACGGTTTTTAGCTGAATTCGATCAAATTTGAGGCTAAATTCGCAAATTTGACATTTCCCCGTTTTTGTTTCCCTTTTTGTATTTTTCCCTGTTTTTTTGGCTGCTACTTGCGAGAATGATGTTGTATTTTCTAATTTTGCCCGAACAAAAACCGAACAAGAAGAGCATTAAACCGTACCGAACAAAAGCCGAACAGTTCCCCGCCCGCCACTATTTTTTAGTTTTAGGCTTTGTATGGTATAATTAAAATAAGAAGAAGCGCCTCTAGGAAACGCTCCTTCAGTTGGGTTTCTAGCTAGTAAAACTAGCTAGATTTTTTCTTTGGTGCGGATTTACGCTTTGGAAAGATGATACATAGCAGATTAATCTGTATGGTCATTTCATCACCCTTTCTGGCGACCTAGTTTTCCTAGAATAACCGTTTAATGGTCGTCTCACACCGCGCAAACATTACTGTTTGTGCTACGGACCACTAAATCTCCAAAACCCAACCGATGGTATTATATGCACAGGTGAAAAAATATTTCAACCCCCTACCTTATTTTTTCACACACCGCATCAAAAGCCCTTGATAGCGAGAAGCATTGCCGCTCGTACTTACCCATGTCGTACTAACATAAAAGCTACGCATATACACCTCGCTACTGTATGTAGAAGACCAAAACAAGCCAAGCGAGTTCCAGTCTTTTATCGATGCGTTATAAAAACGTCCCGAAAGTGCCGCATGGAGAGACTTGGCTATATCTTTAGAATGATCAGAATACTTGTCATGAAGAGCCTGATATTCTCCATCATCTCCGCCTGTTGGTAACCTCCATCCTCTAGGGCAAATATCGTAGCTAGCATTATCTGTATCGGTATGAGTAGCATCTTTACAATACGTTCCTGCACTTGCAGCACAAAAGTTATAATACACCCCGGCTTTACCAAAACCGTTTCCGTATACTGAAGGATCGGGTTCCATATCTTTGCGATCGGTATTTATAGCTGGGTTAGCATACCCGGTAGCCTCATCAAACCCGGTCGTGGTCGAGTTCGGCAGAACAAAAGGAACACTTGGACTCATATTCGTATTATTGGCCGTTAGTGTTGTGCTGACTTTATATGTTGCGGGGTCTAATACCAGGCTATCTAGCATCCAATATTTATTATCCGCTAATCTTCCTATATTATATATAGTACCATCACGATTATCGTTTAGTATAGCTGTATCCCCAATACTCGGCATTAGTGTAGCAAGTTCTGAAGTGGTTACATTTTGCATGTCTAGAGTGGCGTCATAGACACACCGCACGGAGAACCCGTTGCGGCGATTGTTGTAGTACAGTGGATCGATATCCGTCGCATCGGCGTATAGGCCGTACATATTCGTGGCACTATAGTAAGTAGCGGACCAGAAGTAGCCGCGGCTACCCTGATAGTGCTCGGACCCGTCGCCGAAGACGCCAGAGAGGGGCGTGCGAAGCGCTAAGACGTATTCTTCATTGGAGGCATACTGATTCCTAAGAGCTTGGAATTCTCCAGATGGGCCACCAGTAGGCATTCTCCAGCCTTTAGGGCAGATATCATTAGTAGCGTTACTAGTTCCCGTTTGAGACATGGATTCGCAATAAGTACCAGCCGTAGCTGCACAGTAATTATAATATACGCCAATCTTACCAGTACCGGATTGCCCCATAGCGAGTGGTTGGCTTATGTCTTTTGATTCAGTATTAATAGCAGGATTCATAAAACTATTGTCATCCCAATCAAACCCAGTAGTAGTAGAATTAGGGAGAGTAAAGGTACTACTAGAAGGTAAATTAGTATTAGTACTATCTAGCGTTACGCCAGACTTTAACGTAGCAGGATCTAGTGCTAAATTATCTAGTAACCATATATTACCATCTTTTAGTTTAGCTACATTGTAGGTTGTATCGTCTCTACTATCTTGTAATTGGTATGATGTACCAGTAGTCATAGAAGATATTACGGCTTGTCTTTCTACATCGGTTAGTTTTGCGATATCCTGCATGTAGGTTAAGTCTGTAATGGATATGTCAGTACTTACATTGGCTACACCACGGAAGTTAATGATATTAGTGTATTCTCCTGCTGATTGGGTTTGTCCTGCTTTTGCAGCTATAGTAAAGTTAGTAGTATTAGTACCAGGATAGGTATTATTCATAGGAATACCAGTAGATGATTTAGTAGCATTTATTATAGTATCTGCATTATATAGAAGTCCACTATATGTAGTAGTATTAGTATCTATAGTAGAAGCAGTAGTATATCCCCACTTATTATCATTAAAGTTAGGAAGTGTTATATTATCAGCAGTAGATAGACTAGTAAAGGTAGTATCAGATGATTCAGTATTAACTAGACTATTATTACTAAGACTAGGATTATCCTTATCTCCTACTTTAGCTATTAGTGTATAACCATA
>JAZNJY010000024.1:0-33945 GCA_045578285.1 Candidatus Nanosyncoccus sp.
GATAAGTTAATCGGACCGTTTAGCTTTCGTCAGTTCGTGTAGCTTTTGATTGCGGCTGGACTTATTGCACTTACGGTGCGGCTTTTTCAACTTTTTCCGCTACTTGGAATTATACCAATTTTGCCAGCATTGTTTTTTATAGTGTTGGCGTTGCCGCTTAAAAAAGATCAACCAATGGAAACTTATCTTGCTGCGATAGTTTCATATTATTTGAAACCAAGAACTAGGGTTTGGACGCCAGGACAAAAAGAATCTGCAATTTTAATTACGGCGCCGAAGATTGTGGAGGATACGAAGGCTAGGGATTTGTCGCAAGAAGAGGCAGTACACAGATTGTCATTCTTGGCTGATATCGTAGATACTGAGGGATATGCAATTAAAGGAACTCAGAATAGTTCGATGCGAGAAGATTTGGTGGCAGAGGCAAATGCTACGAGCGATATGTTTGAAAGTTACCAGTCTGGAGTTTTGGCTCGTGCAGTAGATCAGAACAAGATGGAAAGGCATGAGGAGGCGATTCGCGAAATGAGGGAAGCGATAAGTAGAAATGATACATCGTTTTCTAGCGCAACGGTTAGTTCGCATGATAAAAAGATACAACCGAGAAGTAATGATATAATTGAGCTCGCAAATAATCCAGATTATAGTGTGGCGACGATTGCAAAAGAAGCTAATAGAATAAATGGAAGGGGTGTATGAATCCACAACAGCAAAATATGAATGGTCCGCAGATAATGATGCCGGGACAACCACAACAACCACAGCAAAGTACGCAAATGCAACAGCAAATGCAAATGCAACAAATGGTGGCGCAACCAATGCCGCAAATAACGGCACAGCAGATGCAACAGATGCAGCAAATGCCGATGCAGCAAAACATGGTTGCGAGCGGGATGAATGCGGCGACGATGCCGGCGCCGGCTCCGACGAAAGATGTGCCGACTTCTACGCAAGCGACACTTCTGATTTCGGAGCTTCGTGATAATGTGGTAATTATGAAAGACGGCTCATTTAGAGCGGTAGTGGCTTGTAAGTCGATTAACTTTGACCTTATGAGTGATGTGGAGCGTGAAGCGGTAGAGTATTCTTATCAGAATTTTTTGAATTCGCTTAAATTTACGACACAAATTTTAGTAAGATCACAACGTGTGGACATTCGCCCGTATATTGAAAAACTTTCTGAGATTCGGCGTAATAATGACAATATGTTACTTGGCGTTTTGATGGATGATTACATTAATTTCATCGATATTTTGTCGCAGGAAGCGAACATTATGGATAAATCATTCTTCATTGTGATTCCTTATTATAGTTCACCAGATGCGGAAAAAGTTTTGCAGCAAACCAAAAATTTCTTTAAATCTTTTAATAGGTCAAAAGGGCAAGAAATTACAAAAATTGATAGAGCGACTTACGATAAGGCGTTATCAGAGTTAAACAACCGGGTGGATTCGGTGATTTCTGGTTTGTTTCAGATTGGAATTCACGCGGTGAGGTTAAAAACTAGGGAACTAGCGGAGCTTTATTATAACTTTAATAATCCAGACACTGCGGTGAGAGAGCCTTTGGTGGATTTCTCGAAACTTGCAACTATGTATGTAAGAAAGGGAGACAAACAAAATGGCTAGAAAAAGACAACTAACTCCAGCGGAGATTGCGGCGCAAGCTGAAGCGATGGAAGTCGCACGCGTGCAACAGGCGTTTGAACAAGGTACGAATACACTGCGCGATTTGATTTCGCCTTCTGCAATCGAGATTCATTCGGATTATTTTAGATTGGGTACAAAATATGGACGGACGCTTTATGTGTACGGTTATCCACGCTCTCTTTATACTGGTTGGATTTCGCCAATTATTAATATGGATGAAGTCGTGGATGTATCGATGTATATTTATCCGGTCGAATCGGCAGTGGTGATGAAGAACCTTAAGACGAAGGTGACGCAGCTTGAGGCGTCTTTGAATCTTAATGCGGAAAAAGGGCGTGTGCGTGATCCGGAGCTTGAGGCGGCGATTTCTGATGCTGAGGAGCTTCGTGACCAGTTGCAGGTGGGCGCGGAAAAGTTTTTCCGATTTGGACTTTATGTGACATTATGGGCGGATTCTTTGGATGAGCTTAAGTTCGTACAACAAAAGATTGAAACGATTTTTGGTCAGCAGATGATTTTTTCAAAAGTGGCGGCTTCGCAACAGGAGCAGGGGCTCAATTCGATTATGCCACAATGTACGGACCAGCTTCAAATTCGGCGTAACATGAACACGGGTGCGATTTCGACATCATTTCCATTTACGAGCGCGGATCTTACGCAAGACAAAGGAATTTTGTATGGCGTGAATATGCACAATAATGGCTTGGTGATTTTCGATAGGTTTTCACTCGAGAACGCGAACATGGTGGTATTCGCAAAGTCTGGTGCTGGTAAATCGTTTACGGTGAAGCTTGAGGCACTTAGATCGATGATGATTGGAAGCGAGATAATTATTATTGATCCAGAAAATGAATATCAGAAGCTTTGTGATGCGGTGGGTGGATCATATATTCGGCTGTCACTAAACTCGGACGTGAGGATTAATCCGTTTGATTTGCCAAAAGTGGTGGATGCGGAAGATGCGAATGATGCTTTACGCGCGAATCTTGTGACTTTGCATGGGTTGTTTAGGCTGATGCTGGGCGGGAACCAGATGACTGCGAATGGTCAGATGATGTCTGGGCTTTCGGCGGCGGAAGAGGCGGACCTTGACCAGGCGCTGATTGATACTTATGCGCGCGCGGGAATCACAGCGGATCCTTTGACGCATCAATCTACGCCACCAACGATTATGAATCTTTATGATACGTTGCTTCACATGGAGGGGACGGGTCCGGCGCTTGCGCAAAGACTTAGGAAGTATACTAGCGGGACGTTCGCGGGGATTTTCTCGCAGCAGTCAAACGTGGATATCAATAATCAAATGGTGGTGTTTAACATTCGTGACCTTGAAGACGAGTTGAGGCCAGTGGCGATGTATATCGTGCTTTCGCATATTTGGAATGTGGTGAGGGCTGAGCAAAAGAAGCGGCTTCTTATTGTGGATGAGGCGTGGCAGTTGATGAAATATGATGATTCGGCAAACTTCTTGTTTAGCTTGGCGAAGCGTGCACGTAAGTATTATCTTGGACTCACAACTGTGACGCAGGACGTAGAAGATTTCATGAGCTCAAAAATGGGGCGGGCGATTGTGGCAAACTCGTCGATGCAGCTTTTGCTTAAGCAATCATCTTCGGCCGTGGATGTGCTTGCGGACGTGTTTAAACTTACTGAAGAGGAAAAAAGACGCCTTGCTAATTTCCCAGTGGGGCAGGGGTTATTCTTTGCGGGGCAAAATCACGTGCATATTCAGGTGATTGCAAGTGAAACCGAAGAAAGCCTTATCACGACAAGTCCCAATAAGAAGTAGTAGCATGAAAAGGTTTTTTTAGGAGAGCGCTCAAGGGCGCTAGCCCAAGCTTTACTCTCCTAAAAGCTTTTTTCATGCTATAATATATTTATGAGACGCGTTCTTGCTGCGATTTTGTCTTTTGTGCTGGTAATTATGCTGCCGGGGTCGGCTTCGGCTGTTTCGGAGTCGATGCTTAACTTTTTTGCGCAAAATAATATTTTGTTTTATGATCCGGATAGTACTGGTTGCGAGGTAACGGCAAATGGAACTTATAAAGGCGAACAATATACTTTGACCGATGAAGAAATTCTTGGTATCGCGAGAATGGCGGTGAGTGAGAATAGCTGTAATTTGGAAGCCGTTAAGACTGAGGCTTCGATTATGGCAAACCTTTATGAGAAGAATGGAAAAGGTATTGGACTTGTAAATTATTTGAGAAAGCCGGTAAGTGATGGGGGTTGGTTTTCTACGTATGGTAAATTTGATAATGCTTCGGTAGTGGTAACCGAAGAACAACTAAAGGCGGTAAAAGATGTATTGGTGAATGGAAACCGCAACATACCGGCTGAAGTTTTGGAGCATGACTGCATAGGTGATATTGAATGGCTCGAGCTTGACGGCAAGAGGTATACCGCATCTAATCCTGGGAACTGTAATGGTAAAGGTTTAGAGGATAAGTCTCTTTATATATCTGGACGGACCAAAATAAATAATGTTCATGGGTCGGAGTACATATTCTATCGCTTTGCTGGTGGCGATGAATCGAAATGTGGTGATCCGTTCGGATATTTTGAGGGGACGGTACCTTCGGATTCTTATTCGACGATAACTGGTGGGAATCAAAACTATGCTGGCTCTGAGGTTTGGAGTGCGGCTGAACTTCAGGCAATTGAGGCAAATAAAGCTATCTATGAAGAAGCGGCGAAGAAGTATAATTTTCCATGGCAAGTGATGGCGGTGCTGCATAGCCAAGAGACTTCACTTAGGCGTTATAATCCGAATAATGGCCAGGGTGTATATCAGCTTTATTCTTATACTGATGGCGGAACGAATGCGAATAGATTTGAGCCGGCGAGTGAAATTTCTGAAGATGAGTTTAGAAGGCAAACTTTGATTGCGGCGGAAATTGTGAGCGGGATGGTGGGGGATTTGAATAACACAGATAACGTTAAGAAGTTGTTCTTCCAATATAATGGAACTTCTTCTAAATATATTCAAAAAGCGTTAGATATGGGCTTTACTCAGCAGCAGGCCGAGAATGGTGAAGGCTCGCCATATGTGATGAACCGCTATGATGCAAGAAGGGACCCGACGAGTTCGGAGATGGATCCGGCGTGGCGCGGGATGTATGTCAAGGACAAACAATACGATGCGAGCGCGACTTCTACAGTGTTTGGGACGTTTGTAAAATATGAAGCGCTTTCGGGAGAAAATTCTTCGTATTGTTCGTGGGGTGGTGGAACAATCGCAGAGACGGCACTATATCTTTCGTGGGATGGGCATGGTCATGCAAAGAACGATCCGAAGCCAGAATATGTGGCGGCGATGAAAGAAGTAGGAAATTATGTGGAACCAGGTGGTTCACCGATAGGGGCAAGCTGCGATCAGTTTGTGTCAACGGTGATGAGATATTCTGGTGCGGACCCGAATTTCCCGGTGTTCTTTGGTGGGCACACTGGTAATCCGCCGCTTGCGCAATATCTTAGAACTCATACCGAGATGTATATGAAGGTTGAGCACAATAATGATATATCCAATTTGCAGCCTGGAGATATTTTCATTACATACGCTACGGGAAGCAACCATATTTATATATATGTAGGCGATATTAACGGACAGCCAACGCAGGCGTCAGCTTCTTATAATGATCGTACTGGTGAGCATTTCCCGGGGGTATACTTTAGTGATCATGGTGGGTCAAGGATTTATGAAGTGTATAGGAGAATTAATTTGTAATGTTGGAGTTTTTGGCGAAACATAAAAAGGCTACGCTGATTGGCGCGATTGTGACACTGGTTTTGATTGTGGCGATTTCGGTGTATTTTATTGTTGATAATGCGGCGAAAACAGCGGATGTGCAAGTTATTGTGGCGCCAAGTTCGGCTACGATGACGCTAAATGGAGTGAGATATGATGCGTATGGTGATCTTAGGGTTAAGCCTGGCGAATATGAAGTGAAAGTTTCTAAGGATGGTTTCGAGACTGTAACGGAAAAAATAGAAGCAAAAGAAAATGAAACCGTTAGTATAATGATATATTTGATGCCGACTGCGGAAAATGCGGATTATTACGAGACGCATCCAGAAGATGCAACAATTAGAGGAAGCATTGATGATGCAAGAGCTCTAGCGGAACTGAATGAGCTAAAAGAAAAATATCCGATTTTGAAACAGTTGCCAATAAAGATTGATTATTATACGGCGAATTATGCCAACCGAGTGAAGTATACGATTACTTATGAAAGAACGGGCAGTGAGCAAGGTTTTATTGTAGTGGTGAATGATGATACTGGCGGAAACTACGGAGCTGCGATGGAAAGAATTAAGGCGCTTGGCTTTAATCCAGAAGATTATCAAATTCAGTATAATGATTTGTCTGGTAGTACTAATTGGGGATATGCGGAATAAAACTAATGGAGAATATTAGCACTCTTGTATTTTGAGTGCTAGTGATATATAATATATTATATGGCTAAAAGAGATTATTATGAAGTTTTGGGCGTCTCTAAAAATGCGTCCGATGATGAGATTAAGAAAGCTTATAGGAAGCTCGCGATAAAATATCATCCAGATAAAAACCCGGGCGACAAAGAGGCTGAAGCGAAATTTAAAGAGATTAATGAAGCGCACGATGTGCTTTCTGATAAACAAAAACGAGCACGGTATGATCAGTTTGGTCATGCTGGAGTTGGCGGAGCCGGCTTTGGTGGTGGAGCTTCTGGCAATCCGTTCCAGGGCGGTACATTTAATTTCAATGGACAATCGTTTAATTTTGACTTTGGCGGCGGTTCGGCATTTGATGATATATTAGGTAGCTTGTTTGGATTTGGTGCAGGTGGAGCTAGAAGGCCGCGACGTGGGGCGGATTATCAGACTTCTGTGACATTGACCTTTGAAGAAGCGGTGTTTGGTACCACGAAGACGATTAGTGCGGATGGTGGCGAAATAAAGGTGAAAATTCCGGCGGGAATTGATGATGGAATGTCTATACGGCTTCGCGGTAAGGGTGGTCCGGCGCCAGAAGGTGGTTCGGAGCCCGGAGATTTGTACGTGCGCGTGCGTGTGAAGTCGCATAAATCGTTGACGAGGGAAGGTTCAATTATACTTTCTGAACAAAAAATCGATATGGTCGATGCGGCGCTTGGCTGTGAAATTGAAGTTTTGACTGTAGATGGTCCTGTGACTATGAAAGTGCCGGCTGGTACGCAGAGCGGAACACCGTTTAAACTTTCCGGACACGGTGTACCGTTTAGGGCGGATGGAGATAGAGGTCCACATATTGTAACAGTGATCGTGGAGACGCCAAAGAATTTGTCTAGAAAACAAAAAGAGTTGCTCGAAGAGTTTAAAAAAGCGAAAAAACGCGGAATTTTTGGATAATTATTAGGATTAAGCGGCGACGCGCATTTCTACGAGACCAGTGCTGACGTTTCTGACGATGAGGTCGACGCCGTTGGATGAGCGTTCGATGCGGTGAGTAACCCAGCCGGATGAGTTGCGCACAACTAGGGAATTACTAACGAGACTACCCTCGATGTAGGATGATGAACCGTCTGGCGCACGATAGATGACGCCGTTTCTTAGTAACATTTCTTGCAAAGCTCCCATTTTGTACCTCCGTTATTTTTTATTAGTTTACTCTTTGCAAAATAAAAAAGCAAGCTTAACTAATATATTTTTGAGATTTTTTGTGATACAATTGTTTTATAAGATTAAAATTTTAAATTTGATGTTATTTGTTAACCCGTTGATATAAGAAAAATATCGACAAAAACAATTAGAAAGGGAAGTATGGAAATTGTGATCCCAATTATTGCAGCCGTTGTCGGTGTAGCGGCTGGCGCGGGTGGAATTTTTGCTTATAACAAGAGCAAGGAAAACGGCGGTAAAGAAAAGGCGGATGACCTAGTGAGAAAGGCGAAGCGCGAGGCTTCTGATATTGTGCTTGCTGCGAAAAAGGAAGCCGCTGAGGTAACTGAAAAAAATCAAGCGGAAGAAAATGAACGCCGCAAAGAGTGGAAGCGAACTGAGAATCGCTTGAGCGAACGCGAAAATACACTTGATGCGAAGTTGGATAGTCTTGAGAAAAAGACCGAAAAGTTGGCGCGCGAAGAGCGTGAGATTGAAACGCTTAAAGGTGAGATTCGTGAGATTCGTGAAAAGCAACACGAGAAGCTCGAAAAAATTGCAGGTCTCTCGAAAGCAGATGCGCGTGAAAAACTGATGAAAATGACTGAGAATGATATCAAGCAAGATTTGGTCGGTTTGGTAGCAAAACAACAAAAAGAAATTAAACACGACATTGATGAAACTGCACAAGCAATGTTGCTTACAGCAATGGAAAGAATGTCTTCTGAGGTGACGGCAGATAGAACCGTGACGGCTTTGAAACTTCCAGATGATGACATGAAAGGACGCATCATTGGTAAGGAAGGTCGCAATATTCAGGCTTTGCAACGTGCGACCGGGGTTGATATTATGGTGGATGATACTCCAGGAATGGTGGTTTTGTCTTCTTTTGATCCGATTCGTAGGCAAGTTGCGAGATATGCGCTTGAGCGCTTGATGAAAGACGGACGAATCAATCCGGCATCGATTGAGGAGGCTGTCGCGAAGGGTGAAAAAGAAATCGAAAAGGAAGTGGTGCGAGCTGGTGAAGATGCAGTGCGCGAAGTGGGGCTTGTGGGAATTCCGCGAGAACTCGTGCATCTTCTTGGCGAGCTAAAATTCCGTACTTCTTATGGACAGAATGTGCTTCTTCACTCAATCGAAATGGCGCATGTGGCTGGAATGATAGCAGAAGAAATTGGCGCAGATAAGAGAATTGCGAAGACTGCAGCTCTCATGCATGACATGGGCAAGGCGGTGACGCACAAAATTGAAGGTAAACATGCTGAGATTGGCGCGGAGCTCGCAAAGAAATATGGTATGCCGGATGAAGTGGTACACGCGATTGCGGCGCATCATGACGATATCGAGCCAACGACTCCAGAGGCAATTATTGTGAAAATTTGTGATGCGATGAGTGCGGCTCGTCCTGGTGCACGTAATATTTCGGCGGAGAATTTTGCAGAAAGAATGCGCGACCTTGAAAATATCGCAACGTCGTTCCCAGGGATTGACAAGGCTTATGCGATTTCAGCTGGACGTGAGATTCGGGTAATTGTGGAGCCGAAGCAGATTGACGATTTGTCGGCTTTGAAGCTTGCGCGTGATATTGCAAATAAAATTGAAGCAACGATGTCTTATCCGGGCGTAATAAAAGTGAATGTAATTCGCGAAACTCGTGCAGTAGAATATGCGAAATAATTGACAATATATTATATATAGCATATTATTTAAGCATAAGGAGATTTTATGCTTAAATTAAGAAAAATTATTCTGGCAGTAGCGCTTATAACGATGCCAATTTTGACGGCGGTGAGCGCGGGGTCGGCATTTGCAATGGAATACCCGGAGGTAACTGGGCTCGGTGATAATGGGGCGTTTGAAGTTTTTATGGCGCCGCCGGAAAATATGTCGGAAAAATATGCGCTAAATGAGATGATTGGCGAACTCTCCGGTTGGAATTATGGGATTACGATGGGTGGCGAGTGGCGTTGTAATGATGGTTTCACGAAATGCGAGCTGGCGTATCGTGGCGAATGGACGGGGATAGAGAAAGATATTGAATATTTTTATGATGAGGATGCGGATGTGGCGATTGATGCGATGATGGCGGAGATTGAACTTTCGGATGAAGGATATTTGGTGCATGATATGGAAGTTCTGCAGTATTGGGCTTATCAAGGAGAAGTGCTGCCGGCGTTTTCATCTGAGTTGAAATCGGTGCTTGAAAATAAAAATGTGGATTTTACGATTGACGTGCGTATGGGCGGGGGAGCGCCGCTGATGACTTTACAAGGTGGGGAAGCGAAGGTGTATTATGACGGAGTATTATATTATGTACATAGCAGCCCGGTGACGGTTTATGCGCCACATATTTTCTACGTTAATGATGATGCGACGGATCTTGCGGAGGCGCTTGAGGAAAGAATTGCGGGGATTTTTGGTGAAAGTGCGCTGGAGATGATTAGTGTGGAAGCGAGCGACGAGAAGGTGTCGGACTACATGGAAGACACGGAAGAGGATCATAAGTATTTTGATGATTATGCGGATGAGTTGACGTACGATCTTTGTGTTAAGGATGGCGAGACGGGGGTTTGTATGAAGATTTTGATTTTGAAGGATTCGTCAAAATTGTTTACGCCGGTTGGGGTGAATTCGACGGATTTGTTGACGGATGTGAATATCACGGCTACGACGGCGAGTTTGCCGGCAGATGCGGCAACTTATACGATGGTGATTGGAAATGAAGATTTTGAAGAGATGGAAGAGGCGTTGGGGACGGACGAGTTTTATGCGTATGATTTGGGGCTTTGGTCTAGCTCACTCGGAGAAGAAGTGAGTTATAATGAAGATAAGTTTATAGTGTCGATTCCGGTGCCGGAAAGTTTGAAGGGAGTTTCGAAGTTGTCGGCGTATTGGTTGAATTATGAAACTGGGGAGACGGAAGAGCATTATGCGGATATCGTGGATGGCGTGGCGGTGTTTGATACAACGCACTTCTCGACTTATGCTTTAGCGGCGTCTTCGGCGGAACGTCCGGAAGATGAATCAGAAGTTGAACCGGATGTACCGAAAGCGCCGGATACAGGGGTCGCGTCTGTGGATTTGCCTGCGGATTTGTTTGCTGGGCTTTGGTCTATGATACAATTGTAGAGTGAGAAAAAAGAATTTTAATTTGGGGGCTTATGAGCCGGAGCGATGTTGGGTGGGGGAGGCCCAGAAGATTTGCTACGGCTCTTTTGAAGAGGCGGAAATGGCGGCAAGAGTGGCGGAATATGAACATGGTGCTACGGGCTTGTCAGTATATAAATGTGAGTATGGCGATCACTGGCATTTAACTGGTGGGCGAACGGCTGGTGGGCGAGGTGGTGTGAGATGAAAAATAGCCTACGGGATTTGAAAATTGGTAAAGTCTACCGGCATTTTAATGGCGGATTATATTTGGTGGAAGATGTTTGCTCTTATTCGGAGACTGGGGAAGAGTTGGTTTTGTACCGGGCGCTTTATGGAGAAGGTAAATTGTGGGCGCGACCGCTTGAAATGTTTCTTAGTGAAGTGGACCATGAAAAATATCCGGAGGTGGAGCAGAAGTATAGGTTTGAGTTGACGGAGGTGGATGACTTGACTTTTGATAAAAAAGCATAAGTATTATTGACTTTTTTGAGTAAGTGTGATATAATTGTAATCATAAGGGGGAGTAGATTAAAAAAATGTTAGTTCTTATTAGATATGTAGTTGGATAAACTGGTTTTGTTGTTGGAGGTATGAATATGTTAAGGATGTTGAATGATTTTGTAAATAATGTGGATAATAAGATGGTAGTATGGGTTATCTTAGGCTACGTAGTGATAAGTGTTGTTATCTTAAAGATGAGTAGAATCAATGACGACGAGGGAACGTGGTCAGATCTGGAAGAGATATCGAAATGGAGGAAGCTAAAGGTTTTTGTGGTTTTCGGACTTGGTTTGGTGATGTTTTGTATGACTGTTGTTATTATTTGGGCGAGGAAATCACCTGCTTATGTCGAAAAGTCCGCAGAGATTGATTATGTTGACAACCAGGGCGTTTTTGGCAATGGTTATGGCAGTATCGACCAGCCGACACTGGCAACTTCGTCTGTGGTAATAGTTGATGGTGAACCGTTTGTTATGCCGACACCGATAGCTCCGGATACGGTTATGATTGATGGTATGCCTCATGATTTGTCACTTGATCCGCCCGGTGAGCCATTTGTTATGAAAGATGACGTTACGGCTGGGAAGAACGACGATTTGGGTCCTGAACCTGGTCCGATAATGACACCGTCAGATAAGTTGTATTCTACTGACTTTAAATCTTATGAAGAGTATAAGAATTTTATGAATAGAAGATATAGAAACTATGAGGACTAACAAAATTATCCCCTGCGGAAGCGGGGGATTTTTTATGTTTTGTTTTTTGATGATTTTGATGTGATTTTTAGTGACTTCTTCGCCTGGGCGGGAAAGAGGAGTGAGGATTTTTAGGATTGGGTTGAATGCGATGGACATGGCATTACAAATTGGCATGGAATCATAAATGTCTTTAAGGTGACAATTGTAGCCAAGGATGTAGTCATTTGAGCTAAGGTTTTTGAATTTCCAGTTGTCATAGTGGATTATAGAAGAAGCTTTTCTTGCGTCCGACGTATTGAACCAGTTTTTGCGCTTAGCGTCGCCGTAGATGTGGCTGGCGTAATTTTTGCACTCAATAACGAATAACCCTTTTTTGGAAACAACGAGAATGTCTATTTCGGAAGTTTTGCCACTGTTTGTAGGGATATAAACATTGCGAAGGATTTGGTTTTCGGGAATATGAAGTTTTTTTGTGAGGTTTAGGAAGATGATTTGCTCGCCGGATGAACCTGTATTTTTCAATTCCATGTGGTATTATAGAGGTATGGCGAATGGAAAAGTGAAGCTTGAAAGATGGCAATGGGTGGGGATTTTGATGCTTACATGGGTGTTTGCTGGATTTTTTGGGTGGGTATATGAATTTATTTTCTACTTTTTTGATGCGGGGACGGGCGAATTTTATATGCAGGGAGGGAATTTTTTGCCATGGATAAATATTTATGCGATTGGCGCGATTTTGATTTTGGTGCTCGTGCATAAATTTAAATTAAAACGATATCCGTGGGCGGTGTTTTTGGTTTCAGTGGTGGCGACTGGCGTGCTGGAATTTGTGGCCGGGTGGTTGATTTATACGATTGGTGGTGGAACTAGATATTGGGATTACAATACGGAAATTTTGAACTTTGGGAATATTGAAGGTTTCGTATGTCTTAGAAGCGTGCTATTTTTTGGAATATCGGCGCTGTTTTTGGTCTATATGATGGTACCGTTTTTTACGTGGGTTTCACGAAGATTGCCGAAGAAAGTGTTTTTGTCTTTGGCGATTTTGCTGTTTACAATAGTGATGGCGGATGAGATTTATAATATATTGGCATCAAAAGTATTTACGAACCTTGTGGACGCAACGGAAGTTTATAAGGAGATGGGATGGAAATATCTGTGATTCGTTCGACAATAACAAATTGTAGTGAGAGATGAGATAGTAGATTTTTTGCGGAAATTTTTATGCATTTTTGAAAAAGGTATATAATGTAAGCATATGCGAAAATATTTAGGCCTGACTGAAAAAAGGATGGCTAATAGACGCTTTAGAAAAACTGAGGATGCGATTCTGAAGGTCTTTTTTGAGGAGACTTATTTTACTTGTATGGTTAAAATTGCGAAGAAAGTGGGTGTGGCGCGGTCCACGATTTACAGTCATCATCGGGCGGTGAAGGAGATTTTGCCCGATTACGAAAAATATGTAATGAAAAAATATGAAAAGATGCTGAGGGGGTTACTAAAAAATAAAAACGTAGGGCTTAGGATGGTGTATTTTAGACTGTTGATTTTTATTTTGCAGGAGAAGAAAATATTCTTGATGTTGATAAAAAATAATCGTAGCGTATTAATTAGCAGGATGATTTTGAAGTTTGAACCTAAAATTTTGGCTTATGCGAAATTACCGAAAAACAGCGAAAAGATTTTTGCAGTTTATGTTGGTGAAGTAATGAGCTTGATTGGGAAGTGGATGCAGGAAGGGTTTCCAGAAAAGGGAATTGATGAGGTGCTGAACGATATTATGTTTTTGACGGATACGATACGCGTGAGAATGCGTGGGTTGAGCAGATATGATTAGCGGTTTGGCTATTTGATTTTTTGGGGTTTTCAAATATGCTGATTTGTGGTATAATCTTTGGTGTGAACATTTGTTTTGTTCACAGGTGAGCGGGCCGGTAGCTCAGCTGGTTAGAGCACGAGCCTCTTAAGCTTGGTGTCGTGGGTTCAAGTCCCACCCGGCTCACCATTGACTTTTACGCCGAAATATGGCGTAATTTTTGTATTAACATGAGTTTGCTTTATTGAAACTAATATATTATGATTTAGGTAAAGGAGGTTTTATGCAAAAAGGGTTCCCATATGAACAATTTATTCAAGAAGCGATGATAATGTATTTGGAGGGTAAAGGTTATACTAAGGTGGTGAATGCTAGTAAATTATGGGAACATGGGGTTGATATAAAAGTTAGGAATAAAGATTATTCGAGGTATTGGATAATAGAAGTAAAAGGTGGGTCTACTTCGAAAAATGCGCGATCCGTTGATACTAATAATTTTGTTTTTGGGCTCGGTCAAATAGTGACGCGTATACAGTCTGTTACGGAGCCGAAGGCTTCCAAGGGGTCTAATAAATATGGTGTGGCTTATCCAGATTATTTTAAAAAATATCTTGAGCGAAAACGATTACATTGGAATCTTTGTAAAAATTTGAATTTGACTATATTCTTAGTTGGCGAAGATGGTGTAGTTGAAGAATATGATTGGAAGAGAATTAAGAAAGAGTTTTATTAGTTTTTAAATATGAGGGATTGCTCCTTCTTACCCGAGAAGGATACAGGGTCCGCGCCGCAATTAACATAAGTATATTGCATAAGTTTGAAAATATCAAGCATAAGCGTTTTGGAGGTGTGGGGAGATATGTGAACAAACGTTTCTTTGTTATTTCTACTCCTGTTTTTGGTAGAGTTCGAAAACTTGCAATTCTTGCGAAGGTAAGTTTAAATACGAATACTCTGCGAGGATGGCCGCGATTGATTACTTAAACTTTTCCTCGCAGGGAGTAATGGACCTGAACTATTTGATACCACGAATCATGTTAAAGGAATCGACGTATGATTCTAGATCTTTTTTGATATATTCAAAAACCTGTTTTGAAGTATGAGTTTTTGGTTCTAGCTCTATGAATCTTTCATGAAATTTTACTAGCGCGTCGTAATCGAGCTCGTAGAACAAATTTGGTTGGTCTTTAATTTTGTGATATATGCCAGTAATAGCGTCTCTAACATTGCAGAAGTCGATCGTTTTTGTATCTTCATGCTTTAGTTTAGCTATTATCGTATCGGTATCCAGTATTGAGAAGAACTGTTTTTTAGAAACAATTTCTTCCTCATTTTCATAGACTGCGCTTTTTAGTTTTTCGCTCCAGTCATCTTCTTTTATGGCTGAGTTTATAAGTTTAAAAGCTTTCTTCTCCTTTAGGCTACGAATTTCGTTCCTAAGTTTATTTATTTCACTTTGATACTCATTCATTTCTTCTTGACCATAAAAAGTAAAAGTAGCTAAATCTATAAAGTCAAAATCTTTATCATCTATACTGTCCAAATGGGAAAAAATATATTTTTTGGCCTTATCTAGGAAAGAACTATTATCCATTATATTCTTACATCTAATCAGTACTAAAAGAATTCGAGGATAGAACTTATAGGTATAGTTGCCAGACTCTAGTTTATTAATTAGATCTTGTTCTAATGTAATAATTTCATTATCTTCGACGCGATAAGTATCGCCATAAAGAGTCATAGTCGGATCGTCTTTAATCTCTCTTGAATCAATGAGGGTTTTTACGTGTCTTTCTAATACTTCTTGTATATATTTTGAATTAGTTCGTATTTCAAGAACTCCATATGCTGCGATAAATTCAAAGTATCTTATACTATTCGGTTCATCATATTTGTCTGGCGGTAAACAAATTGATTGAATGCTTTGATGTGGATCAATTGTGGTTTTGCCAAATCCAGTTTCGTTGTATATGAAAAATAGAATTATGTCTGTGATTAATCTTTCGTATTCCTCATCGTTTTTATATCGAAACTTTGCTTGAATTATCTTTATAACCTCAGTCGCTTTTTCAATTCCGCTCTGTATTTTTCGAATGTTAGTAATATTGTAACTGTCAATAAAATTAAGTATGCTTTGCGTATTCTTTTGAAGAAGTTCTTTTGCTCCACTATTTGTATTTTCTATAAGGCTAGATATTATAGATTGATAATCTTGCTGGAAAGAAAGGTTTTCGCGTATGATTTTGTCCATGTAATCTTCAAAAACAGCAGTATCATCTTTTGGCATTTTTTTCGTATTTGCAACCAACAGTATTTTAAAATTATATTGCTCGGTGTATATACTGATTTTTCCAAGTAGATTAGATAATGGTATCGTACTTCGCTCTATATCATCGATAATTATTAAATATTCTTTAAGGATTTTAGCACTAGCGTTGACAATTGCAGATTCATCAAATAATGAATCTGGTAACTTAAAGCCATTAATAGATATTTGTTTCAGGACATCTTTGGCAAAATCCGGAATTTTTAGATGTAGATTACCCTTGCCTTTGTTTTTAAAGGCTTTTTTAGGAATTCCAGCAAGAATTGCTTTGTCTATTTCAGAGCTGTTTTTAAGGCCGAAGGCGGATAAATAGATATATTTTGATTTGCCTTCTAGATAATTTCGTACAAAATAGGTCTTTCCAGAACCCCATGCGCCATCTAGTAAAATAGCGCGATCCATATCGGAATTTCGATATTGCTCAATTGCATCTAATAATTCGTCTTTGTTCATATATTGCTCCTTTTCAATCTATTTAACCAATGCTCTAAATTCTTATTTGGAGAGACATGGTTACGCCACTCTTTTTGAGTTGTTAGCGAAGATTCGTAAGTCTTATTTTGTTCTGGGAAAACTGGCTGTTCACAGATATTGCCTAATGAATCGCGATAAAAAAGTAGCAAAGATGCGCTAAATAAGCTAACTACTGGATCTTCTTCATAGTAGTAAATTGTTACTATTATTATTTCTCCTTTGCGAATTTTTCTATCCAGTAATACGCCATAGTTTACTAACCCTTTAGCGGTGAATTCGTCTATATAGTTTTTCTCTATTAATACATTTTTCTTTGGGTTTTCTACGGCAATTTCGAGTTCATTAATGTCTGAGTCTCCGATGTTCTCAAGAAAGATTGTGTGACATTTGAGACATTTTGTGTTCCGTATTCCTTTTGGATATTTAATCGTAATATTGTCATTATCGTCTAAACTAGCCTCATATGAACAAAAAAGTACATTTATGTTTTGCGAATCGTAGAACTTCTTGCTTGGGACGTTAGCCCCATCTGACGCAAGAAGTTCAGCCTTATGTTTGAAATTTTCTCTAATTTCTCTCCGTTCGGCGTCTTTTCTTTGCCAATGATGAGTAATACCACTTGCGATAATTGCGATAACTCCGCCGACAATGGCGCCAGTTACTGTTGCTATTATATTATTGTTCCAGAACTCCATTATCGTCCTTTCTCAAAGATGAATAAGTATTCATGTGCTAATAAAAGAAAATTATACTTTATGCTGTTCGTTTTCCAGTATCCGGTCGTTCGGCAATTATGTTGTTCTTTCATGATAATTTCTTTAAGTTTGAAACCGGCTTCTTCAAATACTCGCATTGTCTTAAAGCTCAATGGGATTACATGGCCTTTTTGTCGCGTGTCGCCCATTAGAATTGCGCAGAATTTGCCGAACTTTAATACGCGGTAACTTTCTGATGCTACACTTTTCATTTGCTCTAGAAAATCGTTAACTTTAAAGTTTGATAAATCCTGTGGAATATCTTGACCCTCGCTGTAGTGGATAATATTCGCATATGGAGGATGTGTGCAGATTAGGTCGATGCTTTCGTCCGGAATTGGTTTTAGGTTACGCGCATCGCATTTTGATACCTTGACCATACCGTCTGCACCCTCGTGCTTGAATTTTACTTTTTCGCGACATCTTTTGAGCGCGACCGGATTAATGTCCATTCCAATGATGTTACGGTTTAATAGTTTTGCTTCTACTAATGTAGTACCGCCACCAGCAAATTGGTCTAATACCCAGTCTCCCTCTTTTGAATAGCGGAGCAGGATATTTCTTGGAATATATGGCGACCAGTTTCCGCGCCATTTTGCATCGTGGGTAGCCCAGTTGCCACGATTAGGGAAACTCCAGACGCTAGTCATTTCTAGCTCAAAATCATCTGGCTCCCATTTTTTGATGGTACTTTTATTGGGCATTTTCCTCGCTTTCTGGAACGGGAAGCCCTAGTTCTTTAAGTGGAATGTAGCTAAAATAGAATCTACATCCTACGCTGATGATATAGTCCAATACATCTTTGTAAGTATCCTGCCTTTCTTCAAACCACTTATCCAGCACATACACATACTCAACTTCAATATTTGCTCTAGACATAAGCTTTTGGTATTCTTTTTTCTTAAAGTCACAGGTTTGTAATTTTTCATCAACGGAGCCGCTCCCCTCTTGATGTTTGCATTCGATTATAAAAAGAGTATTGTTTGAAATTACGTAAATACTATCATCTGGTAAAAGCCTCTTAGATAATATTTTCTTCCAATCTATACCTAGTTCTTTTTCCAGCATTTTGTAGAAAGTATTCTGCTTAAATATTCGCGCGACAAGCTTTTCTTCGTAGAAAACTTTATAAGCGTGACTCCTTAAGCTTTTGCTTGGATACTCGTCATCATCCCTTACATTATATCCAGGCTGTTTGTTGAGCAATGATGCTAAATCTGTTTCTTTCTCAAAAAATATACCAGTTTTTGTATTTCCACCGCCAATACCGAATTTCTTCATTTTGCTCCTTTCTTTAAAAATTTGATATTAATAATTCGTTAATTTTTCCACGTTTGTCGATATTGCGGTTTATCATACGCGTTGCAGATACGCGCTTGATATTCTGTTTTGCGTAAGCGTCATCGAAGAAGTTATCATTTTCGTTGGTGTTCTTTGGATCGGAATTGCTTGCGACTATCTTAGCGCCTTTTCTGTCTAGCTCCTGAACGAATCTCGCAAGCTCTAATTGGTTTTTATCATCAAACATGCCCTCTGTGTATGATGTAAAGTTGGCAGTCGGTGTTAGTGGACGATACGGCGGATCGAAGTAAACGAACGTTTTGTTATCTATAAAATCACCAGATTCCTTGTAATCGCCGCATACTATTTTTACGTTCTGTAGTTTCTTAGAGACTGCTTTCAAGTTATGTTCATTGCAAATAAGTGGATTCTTATAGGCACCCATTGGTACGTTGTATTCACCTTTGCGATTTACGCGATATAAGCCATTAAAGCAGGTTTTGTTAAGGAATATCATTAGGGCAGCTAACTCAACTCCTTTTTCTTTTTTGTTCTTAAGCTCGTTAAATCGTGCACGTTTGGCGAGGTAGGCTTCTTTGCGGTTATCGTTGTCCAGCGCCAAGTAATCGGTCTCAAATTGCTTTAAAACGTCTAATAGCGCATCGATATCGTCTCGGATTATCGTATATGTGTTTATCAGCTCCGCGTTAATGTCACTAATATAGACTTCTTGAAGCTCGAACTTGTTTAAAATGTCGAATAATACTGCGCCGCCACCAACAAACGGCTCTGCGTATTTTGTTATGGTAGCGTCTTTGGCAAAAGGGTAGTATTGCTCGATTTCCTTAAGTAGTTGTCCTTTTCCGCCAGCCCATTTTAGAAATGGCTTTGCTTCGGTACTAGTTAACAATGCGGCTTTCGTCCGTGCGTCTATTGGTTTTACAGCATCACATGGAATTACCCACGAATTTCCGACGAACATAGCGCCGATGATGCGCCCCTCAGAGCACAGGGTAGCTACTCTTCGTTGAGAGATATCCCATTTTGTAGCAGTTTCTTTTGCTGAAATATAATTCATTTTACCTCGCTTTATTCTACTTATTATTATATTCTAAAACTAGAATAATGCTAGATCTAAAAATAGACTATTTTATTCCAGCAATCTTGCGAATGTCCTCCACGAATTTTTTCTTAAAATAAAAAGCATGGTTTTTGTTTGAAACATAGCGCCCGTAGGTATTGGAATAAATTGGGTGATATTTTCCGCTTCCGTCTTTCGCGTCTTTACTGCGCACTTGTATATGTTCGCCATTTGACGTATGGATAAAACCATCTGGGCTAGTTTCGATGTGGTTCTTAAGTTGATTGCAAATGGTGTAATAATCTGCTTTCCATATCTCTAACAGGCCCGAATACTTCGGATCTGACAAATCGACATGAATGCTCGGTAAAAACATCCAATTGTCTGGCGTCCCGTCCTTGCAAACTGGTACATATAATATATTGCTAATCTTTTTATAGAGTTTCGTGTCTTCAAATTTCTTCTGAGCCAAAAGTTCATCAATCATTGCACTGATTTGCGTAATAAAGACAGTTTCTCTGGGTTTACCATTCGTGTCACATTTATTTGTTTTAAGTTCTCCATCCTCAAAATCTAAATCTGCACTCGAAAGCTTCATCCCTAATGCAAGCTCTAACAATTGCCCGGTCTTGCCTTTATTTACAATAATTTCTTCCATATCGGCTGATGAAAAAAGGTCTTTGAATTTTATCCCAGCCAGTTTATTAAGTTTTTCGCACGCTTCTTGTAATTTCATGTATTACGCTCCTTTTTAAATTATAAATATCCTTAATATAATTTTAACTTAGCGTGAAAAATAAGAAAAATGCTAGAGCTTTCGGTAAACAATAATAGCGCCCTTATGGACGCTATTATTTATGGTGGCGTTTGCCAGCCTATTGGAGCAAAACGCGCAGGTTGTTGGCGACGTCAGACATTGAACGTTGAAATACATTTTTTTGATCGCTATCTTCGTCGAATGACAATTCAGCTTGCGCAAGTGAATATATAAGTAAATCGACTGGCGTTGTGACATCTTTGTCTGTGCTGTATTTTGCTATAAGTTGAGAGTGAAACGGATGACGTATATTCCAGCGAATGATAATCTTGTTACCTTCGAAGCTACAGTCATACAATGGCCCCATTGTGCCAAGATCGGCCTCCATTATTTCGGCAGGCATAGCTTTGTTGCCCGGTTGTATCTTTTTGATGTTGTCTCTCGAAATATTTTTTTCAGATTCAGTAGTGTCCTTTGGCTTACGTGGAGCTTGGCTTCGTTCACGTTTTTCGAGCCACCCAGTCTTTGTTTTCAGAAGAGCTTTTTTGCGGCTAATTATTTCCTCAGCATCACTATGGCTTATTTGTTGTGAAGCTTCAACTTCTGATGCTTTTTTTGCTTGACTTCGAATCATATTTCGATATTGCTTTGTGATATTATCGATCTTGTCACTGAGAGATTTGGTCATCTCAATATGATTCTTTGTGAAATTAATGCCAAATTGTTTGTCTAGGTTACTGGAGTAACTGATTTCACAACGAAAACGGTTGAATTCCGGATGTCTAGCATATAATCCGAGTGTTTGAGCGGCTGCAATTTCGCGATTATTCCTTACTATGTAGTACCCCTCATTTGTTGGATTGTAAGTTAGATGATTTTTGTCGTCATTTTTTGCGGCAAGTTCACTTTTGTTTGGATCTAGATGTACGAGTGTCACATGGACTTTTTCTCCATCCACATCTATGTCGTCTTCAAGGAGTACTTGTGTTTCCGATCTGTCTCGTTCGAGTGGATCTAATGGTGTTATCTGTCTGCCATTTATTGTTATAGTACGGCCCGAAAACAGAAATCCTCTGAAGACTTGACGAAAATGAGCGTCTGCATTTGAAGCGATGTTCCTCTCTATAGAATCTAGTTTAGAAATTGTTACAACTGTTCCGCTCTCAAGGCTGTTCATACGAACTTCATCGTCCATAGTTAAGCTTTCTTCTTCTGCGCACCATTTGTTTGTTTCCATAATTTTATCTAAGTCTAAACATACTTTATGGGCTTTTTGACCTGTTATTTTGCTGACAACTTCTAATTTGCGCCCCATAGATATACTGGCTGTAACAAGTCCCATACCGAAGCGTCCTAAATCTGTGGATTCTTTTTCTGTGTTAGATCCTAGTTTTATAGCTTCGCACATTGTTTCAAATGTCATTCCGAAGCCATCGTCTTGGATGATGATGCATTTTTCTTTATCGATGGTTATGGTTATATTCTCCGCATTGGCATCTAGGGAGTTGTCCACTATATCAGCCAGCGCTGTAGTGTTTGTATAAGTAAGATATCGCAAACTCTCAATAGTCTTTGATGCATTTGGAGTAATATCTAATTGATTGTTCATAGTTTTATTCCTATTTAACATTTAATAATAAAAAATCCTCGTTTAAAACGGGGTTAAAAACTCACATAATGTATCTCATACTATTTATCTCCTGAGTCCGATGCGATTACCGAACTACTTACGTTTGATATTGTTGATAATTGCGACAGTTGCGATAACTATCACTAATTTTAGTATATCACAATTTACTATCTCGTGTCAATAAAAAATCCTACCCCTATTTTCTGCATAATAACTTTCAAAACCCGATTGTGTCCAAGTGGACGCTATCTATTGACTAAATGATAGAATGTTTTGTTGGAATCGTTGCCGTAATGGTTGATGTCTTCCGGTTCAGCCCAAAGCGAAAGCTTGTGGACGCGCCACTTACCTATGAAAAACATCTGAACTATCGCGTCATTCACGTCGCGGTTATTTAGCGCGCGTGGAATGTATGCGAGGGAAAAGTAGTACCATTTGTCGTCTTCGGCGTCTAACCTCGCAAAAACGCGCTTACCGCGCCCAAAAAGGCGCACATCGAAGCGCTGTGCTAGTGTTTCTAGGGAATAAGTCTTTAATTCATGAATCGCGTCACGAACGGACGATTCCATTAGTTCCATGCGCTCAAACTTATTGTATTCGCGCGAATTAAATCTGCCGTTATGTTCGAACATGAAACTTTCAAGTTGTCGAGCAGTAACTGGTATCGGTTCACCGGGTTTAGTCTTCTTGAAAGGGTGGCGCTTCGCCATATTGGCCTCGCTTTTTAGAGGTTGCGCCTTGCGGCGGTATACTTACGGACGCTCTTTAATGTATTTACGTATAAGGCCGGCATCTTTATTGCGATCCTTAATAACCAACCTTGAAAGAATTTTCTTTTCCGTTTCCGGTGACCAAAATATTTTAAGAATATTTCTAGTACGAGTTATCGCTGTGTAGAAGATATTATGAGTAACAGATTCTTCTATCTCGTCCGCGATTACAATTTTTACTGAGTCATATTCTAGACCTTGTGCCTTATGTATAGAAGTCGCGTAAGCAATTTGAAACGGGACAATTGATTCAGATGACGTGACATCGTCATCTGTGTTTTCTAGCGGCTTAACTGTAAAACGTATAACACTTTTTTCGGAATCCTCACTTTCTAATATTTCATAGTCAAACACGTCAAAAGCACTAACGACAGTGTTTACTTCTACATCGAATTCTGTGTCTCCATTTTTCAATTGCGTGATTTTCTTGATAGTCCCTTTTAAATTATTGTAAATAGCCGGACCAAACCTCTCGGTATCATTAAACAAAATAGGATCTTCAGCTTTGAATGTATTTTGCCCTAAATAAAAGGCCTTGTTTGGATTGTTTGACTGAAGAATTCTATTAATGTTATTAATACCGTACAGACCGTCATAGTTTAGGCAGAGTATTATTTCATCTTCACCATTCTTTTTAAATATAGTGTCATCTATTTTATTGGAATATCCGCCTTTTGCGAGAAATTCACTTATGTGATCCTCATTTTCGCGAACAGTATCCCAAAGCGCTAGTAGCTGTGGGTTTTTGGTGCGGTGCGGTTTTTCGAGGCTAAATACGGCTTGATCAGGTAATAGTATTCTTGCTATATCAAACCAGTTACCAAATTTAATAGCTTCAATTTGGTGCGGATCTCCAACTAGAATTATTGCTCGAAAGTCTACTCGTTCTAAGACTTTCCACATATCTTCATTACTTATGGTGCTACATTCATCAACGATTAAAATATCGCAGTTTCGTTTTTCTTCGGCTGATGCTATTTTTGCAATAGTGTAAAACTCGCTATTTGATGTATGTATGCGTCTTCTTAAATTATTTACTGCAGAGTGAGTATTTGCTAAGAACAATTTGCTCTGCGAGTGCAAGAATTCGGATACATGCTCTATTAATCTAGTTTTGCCGGTTCCTGCCGCTCCATAAATTACGGCTACTGTTGTATTTTGGAATAGCCGTTTAAGAATATCTTTCTTGTCGTCTGAATCAACGTGACTTTGTTCCGACATGAGCCAATGAGAAACTGATGACGAGTAATTGTTGATCCCCGTCTTTGCAAGATCTTTTAATTTTTGTACAATATTGGCTACCGTTGACCTATAACCTTTTATGAAAACCTGGTCATTCTCACAAGCTAGCTCTGCTTCTGGCTTGTGTTTACGGTATAATAGGCTGTTGTATTTTTTGATTAAACTATTAACATCCCCAAAACGTTCAACATCTTTTAATGGAGTAAAAAGAGTATTTCCGATTTCCGCGTTATCTTTAATAGTCCTTGCCAGCAATTCATGGTCTCTGTTTGTATAATCTATCGTCCTATATAAATCCTTGAGCATAGGATTGTGATTGATTAGCGATGCTGCGTAGGGCATTATATCAAACGGTATGCATCCATACTGTAATTTTAGGCCAGAAAGCTTCTCATTAGGTTCGTTACTTTTTTGCTTACGAAGAATCACGTTATTCATTCTGAAAGAAATGTATTTAATTATATTGCTTCCTGCGCTATTTTGGCTAACTATTTTTCTCGCAATACTAATTGAAGACAATAAGCTATCGTTTTTGGCTCCATCTCTTACGCTATTTACCCACTCAAGAAATCTTTTGTCGTCATAGTCTGATAAAACATCAGAAATACTCATTCGAGTTTCTGTTAAGAACGCATTAATGTTTTTCAGTTCTTTCGTTTCGCTTCGTATGGGGTTATTGTTACCTAGTATTGATGCATATTTGTCGGCTTCGCATGGGCGTATAGCTACTTGCCATGATGTAATTATTTTTATCGGAATATTTTTGCCGAAGATATTAATCGTGTCTTCTACTATATGCAGTTTTACGGCATACATATCGGACATTTCAAGAGATGTAAAGCCTATTAGTCGGTTAAACTTATCAGACCTATCATCGGTTGGAAGAAAAGTAACTTCGTAATAGATTTCATTATTTACAAAAAATGGTTTAATTTTTCTAACATAATATCTATCTTTCGGCGTAAGCGGCTTAGTTAGATTATTATGATCTATTTTTTGGGAAATCTTTTTATAGTAATCTTGCGTAACATGATCAAGGTTAAGAGGGAATTTGTTTAGGTTTTCTAATACTATTAAGTGTTCTTGTTTATATAAGTATTGTTTTAGTCTTAAGAAGTATTCGTAGTATTTCAACATAAGTCGCTCGGAAGCATCTTCGTTTTCGGTATAGTGAGATTCCGAGATTTCGATTAGTTTATGAAATTGTTTTAAGCGCCTGATCTCTGGATCTTTTGAACTACCGGCGTAAGACATCATTTTTTTGTAGTGCCTACTGTAGTCGTATAGCTCATCAAGCCCATTTTCTTTTTGATAAGAGCGGCATATAATGTGTTCGATAAAAGTTCTCGTTTTAGACAGAATATCTTGAGACATCTCCCCTCTCCCTAAAGAGGAAATATGTTCTAAATGCCGATTCATGGCTCTATTGAGGGTTGATATTTTTTCGTCTATTATCATATTTCTACCTACTATTATACCATTGACAGTGCTATTCTATTATTTTATAAAATGCTTATGTTATCTTAGGCTGAAACCACGTTTGCTCCGATAATCTCTAGAAGTTCGAATCTCTTTGCCTGTATATGCATGCCTCAGAACTCGCAGGGCATTAGAATAGGGTAATCCTTTTTAGGCATAACCTTGATCTTCGCAGTATATTCGGGGTGATCAATACACCAGTCCACAACCATGCAAAGCCGAGCAACAACGTCTGGTCGCCCCTCGCCAAGTGGGATATATCAAAATAACTACCTCGAAAATCGAGGTAGTTATTTTTAGTCAGTGTCGATTTCGCTACAACAATGGCGACAGCCATTGATGTTCCAACGCGGATATCGACGTTTAGCCTCCGCTAGAGCATTTACGGCATAAATATATCTACCTAAATACTCTGCGTTTTTAGCGGCTGGAAAATACAAACAACCGTCGGTATGAATTTCGTGCTCGCCTTCTGGCTGTTCATGCAGGTTGAGATAATAATCTTTTCCTGTCATTTTTCCTCTATTCCAGCGGTGTCTTACTTGACAGCACATAATTTTCACTATAAAATAGAACTGACATAAAAATACACCAAATGTCAGACGTCTTTCGGTTTGCCGCTGGAAGACGTTTTTTATGTGCTGAGGCCATCATGGGGCCTCCCTAAAATTATAGTAGCACACTACAATTTTTAAATCAAGTAATAAATCGATTTTTGCGCAATTTTTTGCAGAAATATTGACTTATTATGTAGGATTTGATAAAATAAAGCTATGATATATAGCTTTAGTGTTAAAAATTTTTATTCAATCAAAGATGAGGTGAAAGTAAATTTTGTTGCCAAGAATGGTAGCATCACAGTGCCAGAACTATATCTCGATGTGCCATATAATAAAAAGGTTACAAAAGTTGCTTTCGTAGGTGGCCCCAATGGATCTGGTAAAACTAACATTTTGAGAGCATTGGCTTTTGTGAAGTTTTTAATGAATCAGGTTGGTGGTGTTGTGCCTGGGATTTTACCATATTTTTCTTACTTTTTGAATACGGATAAATCTTCTCATATTTCGATAGATTTTTCTGTAGGTGACAATCTTTATGAGTATGCGATTACTTTTGGTAAGGATATAATATATGACGAGAAGCTATTTCTTACAAGCATGGTTTCTGAGAGAGCAACAAAAAAGAAGGTTTTTTCGAGGTTTTGGAACGATAATACTTATATTGTAGAAATATCTGATTTAATTAAGAACCTAAAGAGCGTGAAAGATATTGGCGCGATACTGGCAACTAAGGAAAACAAAACCAGGACCGTGATCGATCTATACGCTAGTTTGGATGAAATTAATGGCTTCTTGAGAGAGGTGAAGGACTATTGGCTACGAATGTTTACGAATGTGGTTTCATTTGGGAATATGGAGTCGGAGTTTTCAACTAGTAAATTAGCAAATGATGCATTAAAGAGCATTGATGAAAATAACTTGGGGCGTGAACTCAGTAGGAAGATTTTAAAATCGGTAGATATCGGTTTTGATGGGATTAGAAAATTCAAGATGGCTAATGATGAAAATGGTTTGACGTTGTATGGGATTAAACATAAATATAGCAACAAAGAGCTTTCACTCCCAACCTTTGAAGAATCATCTGGCACTAATAGAATTGTGTATCTTGTAAATGAAATTTCAAAGATTTTATCAAGAGAAAAAGGCGGCGTGGCGGTGATTGATGACATGGATGCATTTATTCATCCAGACGTGTATGAGATGCTGGTGGAGCAGTTCATGTCACCATCCGTAAATAAAAATGGGACGCAGTTGGTTTTGGCTTCACATAATTATACGACGCTGAATTTTTTGGATAAGCAACAGATTATTTTGACGGAGCTGAACACAGAGGGAGCGACAGAGTCGTGGAGGTTAGATTCAATAAAAGGGGTGGAATCGCATGATAATTTTTATGCAAAATATATGGCGGGGAAGTATGGTGCAGTGCCGAGAACGGAGAATTGATGTCGGTGCAGTGCGACGTAAATAGTATATGGCATAATTGATCATATAAGACGGTGAGGTAGGAGGACTTATCTATGAAAAGTCATTCTTTAAAAACAACGGTTAGTATTTGGTGTGAGGGGGATAGGGATACGAGTTTTGTAAAATACTTGTATGGATTGTATCATATAGCGGGAAGAGAGGTGAAGATTCGGAATGCACATGGTGGAGATCCAGCCGGGCAAGTGCGCCAGATGATAAAGTATTATTTGACATATGATTTTGATGAAAAGTATGCACTATACGACTTGGATCGTGGAGAGAAATCGGTGAAGGTAGCACGGAGGTTGGCTGATGCGAATGAGATTGCTTGTTTGGAATCAGACAAATGTTTGGAGATGGAATTGGTGAGGTTAATGAGCAATGATGACAAGTTAATATGTCGTGCGTGTCGTTCTTCAGCTGAGGCGAAAAAGGTTTTTGCAGGGCTGTGCCATTTGAAACATGAGAATGATGGGGTGGAGTGGGTAAGGTGGATCAGTAAGGAGGAATTGGACAATCTGCTGAATTCTTCAGAGTGGTTAGCTAAAATTATTGATTTAATAGAGGGGGAATAATGATGAAAAGGCAGAAAAATTATTAGAAAAAAACAAACAATCTGTTTTAGAATTGGGCTTTTAGTGCTCTTTTTGTTAATAATTGATCCTATACTCTGTGATTGCACTTATAATAATGGATATTAATAAAATGTACCGATTATACAATTATATCACTGGGTATAATACTGTAAATCCTTAAAAGTTCGAATGGAGCGAAGCGACATCCCTATCTCTTTGCCTGTATATGCATACCTCAGAACTCGCAAGGCATCAGAATAGGGTAGTCCTTTTTAGGTATAACCTTGATCTTTGCAGTGTAATTCAGAATATCTCAAATCCTATACTGTCGTTGAGCTTTTTGAAAAAGACAGTTCGCCAACTTCTATCTTGCGCCGTTCATCTTCTAGTGCTTGAACAATAGTGCTTATACTAGAGGAAACTAAAATATGTGGAATATTCTTTCGGGCCGTCAATAACATGCTTAGATTATACTCTCTAACCCATTTTTCATTTCTGATTATAATAGCGCCATAACTATTATCTATATTTAGAGTATTTTTCAATGATTCGGCATTCGTGAGCAATACGGCGATTTTGGGCGTAAGCGTTAATTCGATAATGTAATGTTTTTCAGAGTTAGCCATATATGTCGAAGTGCTTGCGGCGGTAATGAATGGAGCTGTGGTCTCATTAAATACAAACTGCATTCCGACGTCGTTGAATAAATCGTCAAGAAAACCAGTATCCGCTTCCAAATTGATTAGATGCTCCTTGATATCTCGTTCGGACTTATTGGCTAAAATAGGGACTTCTTTCATAAAACGTTTTGCCATACTATCATCGCGCAATACTTGATAGATAAAGTATCGCATTATACTTTTGCGGCTGTTTAGGTTCAGTTTAAAAGCGTTTATGTTTTTAATCTGTTTTGCCTTTATCTTAGCAATGGCTAATCCTATTCCACTTTCTGCTTTGCTACTCAATTGTTCTTCCGTCTTTTTTGAGTAGTAGCCTTCTATCGTATTGAAAGTCTTGGCTGAACCGTCCTTAATTGTACTATTTGTAAAATCATAGTAATATAATCTTTTCTTTTTGCGATGCTCATCAAAAACCTCAAATCCACGCAAAATAGCTTTTGGCAGACACACATGCGAATTGACTATGGTTTTTGCCTTAGATATCATATGCAACTATCCGCATCAATCATCCAATGCCCTCTAATCCTAAATGCTGGGATGGTTCCACGGATGGCCTTATTGGTGGCAGATTGAAGATTAATGCCATTATTCTTGGCCCAGTCAGCAACTGGGATAATCTTTTTGGCAGTTAGTTTTGCGATACGGCGATATAGTGCTTCAATTAATAAACTCGCGAATAGCTCGGTTAGCTTGTCTATTTTGTTGGTTTTTGTATATTCATCGAGAGCAGGGTAATATTCATCGAATTTCGATTTATTCGGGATAATAATTGGCGGCAAACCGAGCATGTCTAATTGCTCGTTCGTGAGCAAACGTCCAATGCGGCCATTACCATCACCGAATGGGTGAATGTTTTCGAATTCTGCGTGGAAGTAGGCAATTTTTTCCAAGAAATATTCATCGTTATCGGAGTTATAATCTCTAACCAAATCATGCATAAAACCGTTTACGAATTCTGGGTTAGCGCCGATATGCGTGCCAACACGTACCCACTCTTTACCGGAACGAAAACGACCAGCGATCTCGTCACGAATATTTGTAAGTAGGGTTTTGTGCAACTTCAAGATTAACTCTACGGAAATCTCTTTTTCTGGATTATCCATTAGGTATTCTATGGCGCTAGCGAGATTCTTTGCTTCATAAATCTCGCGAATTTCGTGATCAGTGCGGATTTGGTTACGAATCAAAATGTCTTCGGTGTCCTCAAGCGTAAGAGTAGAGTTTTCAATAGCATTTGAGTTATAAACCATTTCTGGAAGTTCAGAAATAGTAAGCTCTTTGATAGCTTCTTTATGTTTGGCGGCTAGTTTACGGTATTCCTCGGATAAGCCATTAATTCTATCTCTTGTAACTTGATTTATCATATCTTTATTATATCAAAGTTTGCGTTAAAAATCAAGGTTAGAGATAATTTTAAACGTAAAGTTATCGCCTGCAAAACATTTTTTCATATCGTGGTGCATTTTTTTTTATTTTTGGTTTTTTATGAAACAATTGATGTAAGGTGGGCGTAATAACAACCTTAAAGGGGGAGAAAGGAAAATGATGGCAACGCAAAGTAGTGAAGACTCACTGGAACAGATTGCTTTTACTCTTGGTAAGATAGCAAATACTCTTGACTGTATAAAAGCAAAACTTAAATAGCAATCTGCATGGAGCGGCGAACACTATAACTTCTACTCGCCGCCCCTCGCTAGGTTTAGTCTTTTTGAATGAGTGGCGTTTTGCCATATTACCTCTTTTTATTAAGAGACTGCGCTTTAAATAGCGGTTTTTTAGCTATGCGGATATCATGCCTAAATATTTTTCGTTCGGATCTATCTTCCAGCTTTTCCACTCTAAAAAGTATCCAACTAGTGAAAACAGCCATAATGCATCATCTAAAGACAAAAAATCCTTAATATAGCACTGCTTCGAATTATGGATTTGTGGAACAGGTATATCAAAATTTCTAGTCTTATCAAAATGATAGTCTACACGCGTATAGATAGAGAACTTCAGAGTTTTTCCAGAATATTTTGAAAAGTATCTTTCGATAGCGCCTTTACGATTACCGTTGTTCCAATTAAGTAAATTTTTAGTGATGAATATGCTATCCCAAGTTTCAAATATGGGAAAGTGCACTAAAAGATGCCTTATCATTGAAAAAGTCGAGCTCTTTGCTTCAAATTGCTCTTTATCAACAACGGTACTAGATAATAATTCATTGAAAGATAGTTTATTATCTTTATCTCCTAGTAGTTCATTGAAAAGGATTGAAATCTTTCTCAACAATGCAAATTTTTCAGCATCATCTACTGAGTAGTAATCTCCGTATATAATTATTCCGTATAAGTCATCGACATAAGCTTTTAATTTTGCGCATAATTGGTTATTGACATATTCTCTGGTCTCTTTTGTATTCATTCTTTTACCTATATCTGTAATAATATTATACCATTGACATTGTTATTCTTTTATTTTCCCCATTGTCATTGTTTTAATCTTCTACGGCCCTAGTTAAGCCATATTTTCTTAAAAGTTCGAATGGAGCGAAGCGACATCCTTATCTCTTTGCCTGTATATGTATACCTCAGAACTCGCACGGCATCAGAATGGGGTAGTCTTTCTTAGGTATAACCTTGAACTTCGCAGTATATTCGGGGTGGTCAATACACCAGTCCACCACCATGCAAAGCCGAGCAACAACGTCTGGTCGCCCCTCACTAACAGGAGCAATTTTGAAATCGTCCGAAGTAAGATCTTAAAGGTCAATGTTTACGTCTGCTTAAAACGTAAAGTCCTATATTTCCGCAGCTTAGTTTAGTATAACGATGCCGAATTTACTCATCGTCTCTGGCGCAAAATTCCTGATTAATTAATGCCATTATAGAACATATTAAACAGGCGATGCAAACTAAGCCTTATATCTTATTGCTCGTTCCAAATAGAATTGTCCCAATAAACATTACGCAAAATACTAACCCTATCATCAGTAAAACTACTTGGGTCAAGATCAGGGCATTGTTGCGTTTTACTGAGCTTGGCACAGTAACGGCTACTTCTGTTCTCTCAACATTATCTAGTTTTTCTGTGCTTTTGATTGTTCCAGCTTTTTGCGCCTTTTTTCTATCTATTTTGGCAGTCTTTTGATGGTGCCTCATGTTTAGATAAAAATTTGTCAGTCCTACAAAAATCGAAACGCAAAATACCACAATCGCAATCATGATTAAAATCTTTTGCGAGAAATCAATTGTTGGCAGCACACTACTTGTGCTAATTGCCGTTGCGAGTAATGCCACAAAAGCAAGTGTGATTGAGATTAAGTTATTACTAAGTTGAATTTGCGTATTATCGCCTTTATCTGCCGCATCTTTTGCGTCGTCAATTAAAGTGTTTACTTTTTCATCTTTTTTCTTGGGTAAGCTATCTTCCATACCATTATTATAACATATACGTTTTTTGCTATGTGGCTAGGGCGTAAAGCGTTCGACATCCTGTTATCCAAAACCAATGTAACTCATTGCGCTTATTCTGCACAATTTTTCTTATGCGCTTTGAGCTTCTTCATTGCCCAGTCGTAGTGGGAGGAGAGAACACTCACGAAATATGAGCCAAGCACAGAACCGCCAACCCAAGGATACATGCCTTTTGTAAATAATTGCTCTTCGCTCAGGCTTTCGGCTAACTTCATGACGTCTTTGTGGGATTTCTCAAACATCTTTCTAGCATCTTCCAGTGAAGTCTTTTGGTGCTTCTTCCAGTATTCAACGTTCATATCGCCGTAAGTCTTCCAAGTATATGGTTCTGGTAAGAATGGTGCATTGCCGCCTTTATTCAGATTCGTATCTACAAATTCAAGTAGCATTCGGTGCCATTCGTATAAATGTACCCAAATATCGCGTAGGTTCTTATCGCGCCCCCAGTGGCGTTCTTTCTTCGATGGGTCGCCAGAGAAATCAAACTCGGTGTTCATTTCTTTCTCGCTCATTGAATCAGCCATTTCGATTAGTTTAGCGTAGTACTCTTCGCCAGCTTTTAATAAGTCCTGTTTGTTGCGTGGTCTTGGCATAAATAAGTCCTTGTTTACTACTTTAATTATATCATCGGGTACAAGTCTGCCATTGACATTGTATTTTTTTATTTTCTTCATTGTCATTGCTTTAAGCCTCTACGGCTCCAGTAAAGCCATGAACCCTTAAAAGTTCGAATCTCTTTGCCTGTATATGTATACCTCAGAACTCGCACGGCATCAGCACCGGGTAATCTTTCTTAGGTATAACCTTGATCTTAGCAGTGTATTCGGGGTGGTCAATACACCAGTCCACCACCATGCAAAGCCGAGCAACAACGTCTGGTCGCCCCTTACCATATGAAGAAAAAACAAGTCCCTCAGGGCTTCTTTTTTATTTATCGCCTAAATACCATTTATCGGCAATTTTTCTGAACTTTACATTTACGGGCAGAGTCCAACTGCCGGACGAGCCGTACACTTTTGCGTCAAGCGTTACGTCCGCCGTCAAGGTGGCCGTCTCGCCATTCACTGTAATCACCAGATTGTCTATTTTGTATTTATAGTAGTTTAACGTGCCGTCCGCAATTTCGCCAAAGAATTCTTCTTTGGTTTGAACTTTGCCGGACATATGCCTGAACATCGCGCCGTCTAGATATAACTCATCTAGTGTTTCAATGTCTTTATTAATCATCGCTTGCTGGACGCGTTTGTATGTATCGAGAATCGCTGTTTGCTCGGCGTCTAGCATGCTATCTTCTCTTCAATTAAAACCAAGTCCGCTTAGCCAATTATCCAAGTTTTTAATACCGTCATCCGTACGCGCCGTGGAACCAGACATGTTGAAGCCGTCACCCTTTAAGGTAGCGCCAGCCATTTTAGATTTCAAAATATCGTAAGTACCAGCATTGCCAGAACCCTCGTGCGTATTAAATGGAATTACGGTTTTGCCATTCCAATCATGTTTCTCGACAAAGTTATAAACAATCATTGGCATATCGCCCCACCAAATTGGGTAGCCAAAGAAAATCGTATTGTAGCTTGAAATATCTACGTCGCCAATATATTCTGGACGAGCGTTCGCTTTACGTTCTGCGGTTGCACGTTCAATCGCTTCTTGGTAGACGGCTGGGTATTTGTCTTTTGGTTCGATCTTGAATTCATCGGCACTAGTTTTTGCGATGATTTCTTTGGCTAATAGTTCCGTGTTGCCAACTTCCACGGTGCCAACGTTATAATTCTCGTCTGCACGCGAGAAATAGACGACTAAAGTTTTTCCGTTTGACATAGTTTGATTCTCCTTTTCTTCGGTTTGCTTGTTATTTAATAAAAACAAAGCCGCGCCGGCCGCACAAAGTACGGCGACGACGCTAGCTATGATGATTATTTTCTTTTTCATGCATACTATCTCTGGTTATTAAAATCTGGTGCATAGTTCGCA
>JAZNJY010000025.1:0-1867 GCA_045578285.1 Candidatus Nanosyncoccus sp.
CAATGTAAACCTTGTTTGGGGATATGGCATTGACGACAAATTATCCGATGGGCATTGCTCAATTCTGTTGTTGATTGGATAACTCAAACACTATTTACGACCTGCCAAAATCATTGGCGGGTCGTTTTATTAGATGGCAGCAGGAGAATTTTAAGGGCGATTAGAGGCGATGTAGTCAGAAACTCAATAAAATTCATTAACCCTCTATTTCGTGCCACTGTATAGGTTTTCCATAAAGACTAACAAAAGCGAGTCGCTACACATTGACCGAAACTCATTCGTATAGGATATTGGTTGCGGTTGCTATCATATCCACTCATAGTTGTAACCCGCATCAACATCATTTATGCGCCTTGGCTGCCCGACCTGTCGCAATTGCGGCAGGTCGATTTATTTTTTGTGTGTTATTTAGCAAAATATGAGTATCTTTGGAAAGTAATTATCTTAATTCAGCTTGTATATGGGACTAAAAATTCATTCATTAGCAGAAATACCCGAATCGGTAACCAAAAGCTATTATCTCTACATCTTGGATTACTACAATTGGGACGAACCGATAGGAAATACCTTACGTGAAAATTTTGATAAAATAGCAGAGTTTGCCTCTACAAATGATTCAGTCGTTATCCAAGGAATTGCGGGAAGTCATTTCTATTCGGAATTTATGTCGTGGGAAGCCATCAATGGAATAGCCCCCGAAGAACTTCTGCCTGCGTTAATGATAACATCATTACACCCAAAGTATTTTATTGATGGCGATAATAAAATACAGAGAGGAAAAGCTATCCCCAAAGATAAACTAATTTTTCTAAAGATTAGAGATATTTGCGAAACTCCACAAGATGTCTTGAAATTATTAGAAAAAATATTTCAGGATATCCGTGATAAGAAAGAGATTCAGAATTTTAGAGTTCAACAAGAGCTAAAAGGTGGTATCGGCAAAATTCTGAATGATACAATTATTTTAGAACCGAATATTGGTGGTATTGGCATAAGTCTCAATAATTTATTCCGCTTTCTTGCGGGTAAGAAGTAATAATTGCGAATAGCGACCATTCGTGTTCCACTTATGTTCCACTGCCGAGAGTAGGCGATATGCAGCAAAAGAAAAAGCCTTGATATTCGATTGAATATCAAGGCTTTCGGTTAGTCGGGATGACTGGATTCGAACCAGCGACAACACGCCCCCCAGACGTGTACTCTAACCGGGCTGAGCTACATCCCGTCTGTTTTCGGAGTGCAAATATAGAGGCTTTTTTCGGAACTGCCAAATATTTTGCAAACTTTTTTCAAAAAACTTCCTTTGCGGATCGTTACCTATTATATATGGTCTTTTCGTTTCCCGCTTTTCGGCTCTTTGCCGAGGCGAGAAAAGGGCGGAAAGCGCTGTTTTACAATTTTTTTTCGTTTTCTTTTGTCAGTTCGGTTTTTTATTCTACCTTTGCACCGCTAAAGCAGCGTTTTACGCAAAGCGATAGTGGTAAGGCCCATTCGTCTATCGGTTAGGACGCAAGATTTTCATTCTTGAAAGAGGAGTTCGACTCTCCTATGGGCTACAACGAGGGGGTGGCAGATCCCAACATTGTCAGACGAACAGGTCGGATGAGAAGGGTGGCTGCTCCAACGGGTGAAGCAAAATTTTTCAGGAGCGAACTTTCGGGTTTATCCGCAAGCGGCTACGGCCGTTCAAGGGCGACGGCCCGAAAACGTGGGGCGGCGGCCTGAAAACGCGGGGCTGTGCGACCCCGAAGAGGCACAAATAGGGAAATAACTACAAAAGTAAAAATAAAAAACTTAAACGATTATGGCAAACCATAAGTCTTCGAAGAAGAGAATTCGTCAGACCGTGACCAAGCGCGCTCACAAC
>JAZNJY010000026.1:0-8972 GCA_045578285.1 Candidatus Nanosyncoccus sp.
TTATCATCCGCCTCAACATCCTGAGGCACTTTATACTGCGCCATATATTATATATTATAGCATAACATAAGAAAAAAACCGCTAAGTTCAACACTTAGCGGTCTACGAAAACTAGTCATTGTCTACGCACACAAGCTGCTCGTCTATCCAGTTTTTAATATCATCTTTCTCTACACCATACCCCTGACCATCAATAAAATCCTGAAGTTGCTCCGCAATCCAGACCGTCTCTGGATATGAATAAAGATATTCACTAACCGCCGTAGCAAAATCATCTGCATCTAACGTAGAGTTATAAATTTCAAATATTTGTGCACTATGATTTCTGTAATGTTTATTACTACCGTTCTTATTCTTATTCTTATTCTTACCTCCACGATAAATATATTTCTTATTACCATTGTCGTCTATAGTGTATATACCGTACCGTATATCATTCTTAATCTCAGACATGTCGCCTTTCTGTTCATATGGGTCAATCTCTTGAATCTTCTCCTGTATCTCTTTTTTAGCCTCAATGCCACTTCTATTAATCCATTCCTCACCAAACGTCTCCGAAAGAACCTTTTCTGGCTCCTCAACCCACTTCTTATCGAACACTTCTTTAAGTCTCTTCCAGGCCTCAGCCGTACCAGGCTTCTGATTATCCATCGTATTTTGAGTCTGCCTAGACATCATGGCGATAATCTTTGGTGCAGCCGGCTCAATATACTTCTCAAATATACGTTTCATCAACTCATCGCGAGTCGCCTCGTCAGCCGGAACCTTAATTTTAACATCCTCACCGTTTTCGTCTTTTCCATATCTAACGCCGTAAATCCGTTCACCATTTACATTTCTAAATCCTCTAATTAACTCCGTTGGGAAAATCTTATCCCATTCATCAGGATCCATCATCATCGCAAACATGTTAATTGCATCCGCGTCCTGTATATTAAATGCACCTGGCTTAGTTGCCTTATTGAAGCTATCAAGATACGCTAAGTATTCTTGCGCATAGTTCTGAATATAGCCCTTCTTCACCATCTCAGCCACCATTGGGCTAAACGCCGCGTTTTTTTCCTTAAACGGTGCCGACATCAAAGCTCGTCCTACCGTCGTTCTAAACGCATCAAGACCCATATTTCTCAGCACAGGAATTTCACTATTTGGCTGTTCTTTAATACCAGCATGAATCGCCAACATATTATTGATTGGATCGTTAATTGGCGCGTCAAAGTTGCTCATGAGCTCCTTGATTGCCGACTTGTCTTTCTTATAAATCCTCGTCACATACTTGCCGTTCACGTCATACCAATCATAATATGGACCATTCTCATCATAGTGATCCCACATCACTAACTTTTCCGGATCATTTACGCGCAAGTAATCTCGCATGCTTTCGATTCTGTTACCCTCTTTATCAGTTGCGTAACCATCATCATCAATATAATAGTTAAACAAGAAATTACGGAAGTTGCGTTTATCTGGCGGAAATTTACTCGCAATGATTCCAATATCGCGACGTTGATTACTCTCCACTGCCGCCGCACGAGCAATAATCTTGCCCAGCACTCTAGTCTGCCCCATCTCACCAAGACCACCAGCCGACGACACAATGTAATGACGATATTTTTCCATCTTCTGCTTATTTTCTGCAGTATCTGGCGCATTTGGATCATAATTTGTTGAAGAATCAAGGAATTGGCTAGACATAAACCCAAAGTCGGCCTCTTCGTCATTCTCCTTTGTCATCTGCGCACGGCCATATTCTAGGAACGCCTGGCCGCCAGCTACATCTCTACGTAGCTCCGCATTTCCAGCCATAATTCTTGCGACTTTTTCTTTGTCGCCAGCCTTCTCCGCCGCTTCAACCTGTTCACGCACGTTACGCGGCACAAAATAGTTGCCGTAATAACTAATCACATGTGCCGTATCCATGGCGGCCGTTTCACTCTTAAGATACGACGTAGAAGCATCCTTCGCGTGTTGCGCGTATTTATTTGGCTTTAATTCTTCTGAAGTCCCCTGGGTTTTTGTGCCATCATAACCAGAAATTTTACGCTGGACATATGTATTTACATTGTTTTTATGCGTAGTTTGCAAATTCTCAATATCTTTTTCCCGCAATGCTTTACGCCCATCAACATATCTACGCAAATGACTAAACGGGGTCCTACCATACGCGAGCATATTCATATTAGTTTGTTGTCTCTTAGACTCCGCCCAGCCTCGGTTCGCCGCAAGTGGCCTTGCCGCCAAGCCATTGAGTTTCGAATTAATCGTACCGAGAATCGTACCGCTCATCTTCATCAAACTCCAAGAGAAGAACAGTGGGAAAACTTGCACTGCAATACCAAGAAGCACCCCAAATCCGTCCTTCGCAGATGCCACAATCGCAAATCCCGCAAGTGATGATGCACCAAATAGCAGCGAGAACATTGGATAAAACACCAGCATTCTCGTAAGCAGGCTCTTCCATTTTTTAAACCATTGTTCTGTATTTGGCAACATATACGCAATAATCGCAAGTGGCGCAATCATAATCAGAAGTGCTACTACTGCCTGACGAAGTGCAATTGTTACAAGTCCGGTCACTACCGCCACTATCGCACCAAGCACCGTCGGAATCAGCATCCAAATCGCACCAGTTTCAAATGCAATCATTCCAGCCCCAAGCGCTACAGCCGAACCGCCAGCCATCGTCGAATACATTTCAGAAAGTCTTAATCCGCTTCCCGCCGATACATTCATCGAGCTTACTGCCGATTCTTCCACCGAAGTAAATACATCACGAAGCCCAGAACCCACAATATTTGACACATCCACCGCCAAAGAACAGATCACAAACGACAGGTTCACCAATATCGCCGCCACAATTAACTTTGGTAGCGTCTTTTTAAGCCCGTAGTTTGTAATCCCAACTCCAGTTAATTGCGAATATACCATCACGAGACAGAATATAATAAATACAATATTCGTAATTCCCCGCATGTATTTCCAGATTTCGTAAATCGGCGAGCCATCTTTCATCTCCACCGGATTAATCACTAAAATATCTTCGATTTTTTCATACAACCAGTCCACCGCCTCAGATATCTTACCGGTTGTTGGACATACTAGCCATCCAATTGCGCCCAAGCTATCTTGGCAAGATTTTGCACTGTTCTCAGTCGGAGTACTTTCCGTTGCAGTGTTTGTTGTTGCGGTATTTTCCGTCGTCGTATTCTCGCTCGTAACATCTTCTTCAATAGTGTCATCACCTGTTATCTCGTCAATCACTTCATGAATACCGTCCGTCTCCGAAATCGGTTCCGCATAAACCGGCATCGTCACAGGAACAATGCCCGCAAACATCACCATAATAGCAAAAAGACCGCCAAAAACAGCCCTCACTAGCCTATTTTTTGAAAATTTTTTCGCTATCATAACGAGTCTATATTAAAAATCGCCTCCCTTTTCAAGGCGTTACGCTAATTATAGCACACATAAGCGTTTTTGTCAATGATAATATCTCGTAATTCCCTATTATTCTTGGCCTTTTTTGCAAATTATGATATCATAAAATTATGAAAGACTTTCTTAAAAAATCCTTTGTTATCTTCGCGATGCTATTTTCTATCTTTAGTGTCAATATCTTTACCAGCACCGAACCAAGCTACGCCGACATTGGCGAATGCCGATATTTCTTAGGTATGCCATCTTGGGATTGCGGCATCGAAAGTAATCCTGACAACGAAGAACAACTTAAACACAATGTCAGAACAATCGCCGAAAACATCAGTACCTCTATTGCCCGTATCGCCGCCTATCTTGTTGTTGGCTACGTTATCTATGGTGGTTACCTGTACATAACATCCTCTGGCGACCCAAATAAAACTGCCGCCGGAAAGAAAACCCTGACCAACGCCTTCATTGGCCTCGCCATCGTTGGGCTGGTCAACATTATTCTTAACGCTATCCATATCGCCCTTCTTGGTAACGCCGGCGCTTTCGACGACGGACTAGAAACCAACATCAATGCCAGCGAAGTTATTCTTAGCATGTTCCACTGGTTCATAGGCATTGCCGGAATTGTCGCAGCTGTTTTTGTAGTACTTGGCGCCTTTGGTTACATCACTTCATCTGGCGACGCAGGCAAGCTTCAAAAAGCCAAAAGCACCATCGTTTATGCCCTTATTGGCCTTATTGCCGTAGCGCTCTCCTTTGCTATCTCCAACTTCTTCGTCGACGTCGTCAACAATGCCGGCAACGAAAACGACCTTTCGGATGCCATTGGCAATATTATTAAAAGTTTCATAGCCATTGGCGGAGTAGTTGCTCTTGGCTTCATCGTCTTTGGCGGCTTCCAATATATGACCTCCACTGGCGACGCTACCAAAATCCAAAAAGCCAAAACCACCATTTTGTATGCTGTTATTGGCCTCGTAGTTGCCGCCCTCGCTTTCACCATTGTTAACTTCACTATTGGCATCATCAAACAGAAAGATCAGAACCAGAACCAGAATCAGACTACTAGTCAAACAGATACCATTCTCTTAGAAAATAGTATTGCATTCCTAGAAGAAAAGTTGTAAAATAAAAGTAATCATTAAGATAAAAGGACTTAAAATGACAAATCCATTAACTATTCTAGCAACAGGAACAAAGATCGACGAAGTAGCCGGTGGCGGCACTGACCTCAAAAGTGATATCACCGGAGTCATCAACGCAGTCATCGGCGTCCTCGGCATCGTAGCCGTCATCGTCATCATCCTGGGCGGTATTCAATATATGACCTCCACCGGCGATGCAGGCAAAGTAAAGAAAGCAAAAGACACCATCCTCTACGGTGTTATCGGTCTCGTAGTTGTAGCTCTTGCCTTCGCTATCGTCAACTTCGTCATTAGTGGTATTCTCAACCAATAATTAAGCCTTTTTAAAAATCTCCCTCCGGGGAGATTTTTTGTGTTTTCGCTACACCGACAAAACCACCCCAAAAAATCGCCCCGTGTAGCAAAAAGGGCGATTTTCGTAGATTAAACTGCAATTTTTTATTGGATAGCGATTTTCTTTGGAGCTTCGGTCTTCTCTTTTTCAAACGAGATCGTAAGAACACCGTCCTTAAGCTCTGCCTTTACGCTATTTTCATCTTCACGTACTGGCACCGGAAGTGCAATAGTACGAGAGAATTCACCCCAGTAGCATTCCTGAATATGCCAGCGAGTCGTCTGCTCATCTTCACCACCAGAAAGCACACCAGAAATTGTTAAAATATTGTCAGAGATGCTGACATCAAGATCCGACTTAGAAATCCCTGCGGTTCTCGCTTTTACTACTAATTTATCGGCGGTTTCGTAGACATCTACAGCGAGCTGTCCTGGAAAGTCGTCGGTGTTTTCCCACTCATCATCTTTCGGTTCGCTTTGTTCTGGCGCGATATCTTCTGTTGCCGTCGTTGGAGTGGCAATATCTTCATCGCCTCCAAGGAATGCCGCAGCGAGATCGTCTTCCATCAGCAAATCGTCACTGTTTGTCCGAGCCATATTTCCTCCACTTATATTGTTATGCTTTATTATAAATCATCTTAGTAGTAAAATCAAGAGAAATATGAGTTTTATTGTAAAAATCACAACAATTTTAAACCCCCTAGACCTCATTGCCCCTCACTCTTGTAGGGGTTGCGGCCGCTTAGGTGACGTTCTTTGCGACCGTTGTAAAAATCACATCATTCTATGTCAAAATAACACCCTACTTAGTCAAAAAAGTCAAAAAGATTTACCTCCAGTATTCTATATCGGCGAGAGAAAAGGTCTTCTTGCCGCCCTCATTCATGATTTCAAATACCATTCCGTCCGCGCTATCGGCGTTAAACTTGCCGAACTTTTAGACAATTCCCTACCATGCGACCTCCCAAAAGATTCCGTCATCGTCCCCCTCCCCACTTCTACTAAACACATCCGTGAACGCGGTTTTGACCATACCGTCTTTATTGCAAAGCGCCTAGCCAAACTCCGCCACATAAAAACCGAAAACCTTCTTCTCCGCGCGAAAAACACCGTCCAAGTCGGCGCCGACAAAACTACCCGCATTACCCAAGCAAATTCTGCTTACATCATAAATCCTAGACTCAAAATCGACCCTAGCAAAACTTATCTCCTCCTTGACGACGTCTGGACCACCGGTGCCTCCATGCGAGCCGCATTAAAAAAGCTCCGGGAAGCCGGAGCCAAAAACTTCATTATTGTTTTGTTAGCAGTAAGTCGACTGGATTAAAGCGCTTGTCTCCTCTGGCTCGTCGCTCGGTAGCGACGAAATCACAAAGTTCACAATTGCATATGCAAAGAAACATACAGCAAGGCCGATAATCGCATAAAGCACGGTGTTCTTTGCGTCAGTCACCTTCTTGGAATCACCACCAGACACCACATATTTAATACCACCAATAATTAACATTATAACCGCCACTACGCCCGCAATATACAAAATTAAATTTGTCACCTGACGAAACACACCGGTATCGCCAAATAAATTCGACGGACAACCATCACACTGCGCCGACTGTGCGCCTTCCTGCAAAGTCAAAGCCGAGACATTCGCCACCGTTGCTACTGCAAAAATTCCACACATTAATATTGGTAAAACAAGTTTAATTGCATTTTTCATGCCCTAATTATAACACATTTTCTCTAAAATATGCTAAAATAGAACCACGGAGGGTTACCCAAGTGGCTGAAGGGGACGGTTTGCTAAATCGTTAGTCTGGGGCGACCTGGAGCGGGAGTTCGAATCTCCCACCCTCCGCCAGATATCATAAGACTAAGAAAAGCGAAGCTTTTCTTAGGGATATGAAAGATAATAAAAATCTAGAGCTTGCTCTAGTATTTTTATTATCTTAAATAGCCCGTAAAAACGAAGTTTTTAGTCTTATGATATTTGCGTGCTTTGAGGGGCCGGAGATTTTAAATCTCCCATTATTTATATGCTATAATAAAACTATGACAAAACAACTTTCTCCCGTTTCATGGGAAGCCGAAGAATACATCATCAAAGATCACAACGTCTGGTGGTACATCAGCCTTTCCATCGTCACCATCGCCCTTGGCATTTTGGCATTTTTTCTAAAAGGTTGGACTTTTCTCGCACTTATTGTCATTAGCTTTATTACAATTCTAGTTTTTTCTCTCCGTCCACCACGTAAAATCAAATACACCATCAACGAAAAAGGTATCACCGAAGGCAAACTCCTGCACAGCTACTCAGATTTCCGCGCATTCGGTATCGCTAAAGAAGGCGAGCATTTCTCTGCTGTCCTTATTCCTAAAAAACGCTTTGGCCTCAACGTCAAAGTTTACTTCCCAGAAGGTAGCGGCGAAGCCATTGTCGACCAACTCGGTGCGCACCTTCCTATGGAAGAAATCAAACAAGATTTTCTCGACAAAATTGTAAATTTCCTGCGCATTTAACTTGCGTTTTTAAAAAATCCATGCTAAAATTAACATAAGTATTAACAAGGTGGGCAATTAAATGAATCCAACAGTAGATAACGATTTGCAGAAAGCAATCGACGACATAACCAAAACAACTAATCAAGACCCAGTTTTTGCTGATCCGGTCGCTGCACCATCATCCGTTCCAGAAGGTGATAATGGCGAATTAGCTGAATCAGTTGGGCCATTCCCAGCTCCAGAGCCTATCGCTCCAGAGCCAACTCCAATCGAAGTCATCGAAGAGCCGGGCGTACCTGTCATCTCCGAAGCAGCCGAAGAAGAGACTGTCGTCGAAGAGCATCACGCTCCAGAGAATCTCAACATGAAGGAGGTCAAAGTTGCCGCCCTCCGCGACCTTGCTCCACTCATCGACAAGATGAACATACCAGCCCCTCAAAGATTCAGCCTTTACCGCGATATGTTCGAAAACCTTCGCGATTACACCGCCATCAGCTCCGCCTACCAAGCTGCTAGGGAAATCGGCGACGAACACGAACGCGGCGAAGCCCTCCTTTATCTCATCAAATCCATTGATAACATGTAGTACATTATAAACAAAAAAATGGACCAGAATTCACTTCTGGTCCATTTTTATTTGCCTTAGTATCCCATCCCCATATCCGGAGTGGAAGATTTCTCTTCTGGAATATTGCAAATCAAAGCACCCATCGTAATTGCCGTCGCCGCGATCGAAGTTGCATTTTTGACCGCTTCCTTCGTCACTTTCGCCGGATCAATTACGCCAGCCTTTTTAAGGTCTACTAGACCTTTTTCTGGCGTCATTACGTTTACGCCATATCCAGTCTTGCCAGACTTCATAACCTCTGCAAACAAAGCCTGTGAATTAAGTCCGGCATTTTCGGTAATGTGCACAAACGGTGCTTTCAGCGCATTTTTCACAATCCTCACTCCCGCGTCATCGTCAGCTAATTTTTCCGACAGATTTACAAGTGTCACCCCGCCACCAGCTACGATTCCATCGAGAAGCGCCGCCTTAGTTGCAGCCACTGCATCATCCACACGATATTTCTTTTCCTCTATTTCAGTCTCAGTTGCCCCACCAACCTTAATTACCGCTACTTTACCAGAAAGTGCCGCTGCGCGTTTTTCAAACTCTTCACGCTCGTAATCGGTCTTTGCAAGCGCTGCCTGCGCATTGATAAGTTCAATCCTCGCCGCCACAGCATTTTTGCTACCAGCGCCTTTAATCAAAGTAGTTTCATCTTTCGTTGCAATCACTTTTCCAGCCGAGCCAAGCACTTCAAGCCCAACCTCCTCAAGTTTCAGGCCTTTATCTGCCGATACCACCGTTGCATCAGTTAGAATTGCAATATCCTCCATGATTTCCTTGCGTCTCTCGCCAAAGGACGGCGCTTTCAAAACCAGCGAATTAAACACGCCCTTTAGTTTATTGAGGACCAGAAGCGACAAAGCTTCGCCCTCCACTTCTTCAGCCACAATCACCAAATCTTTCTTCCCCGCCTGTGCACATTTTTCGAGCAACGGCAAAATATCCGAAGCCGC